>DATJWO010000051.1:0-3610 GCA_035501155.1 Bryobacteraceae bacterium | reverse complement strand
AAAGTTGGACTGGTCGCGAAATTGAATCATCCTGCCCCTCGAGAGCGGCCACGGAGACAGCGTCGCCTGGCCTTGAAACGCGGGAAAGGCTTGGGAACCCTCACTGAGTTCCTGGAATTCCTTTCCAAAAACAAAGTTCATATTGAGAGCTTGCGCCAACTCGCTCGCGATATCGGAAAAGTGCGTCCGCCGCGCGTTCAGGTCCACCTCCTGGAGCAGGATCAAGTCTGCCTCGATCGTCCGCAAAAATTCGAGAATTCTCGGAAACTGCAAACCGCGTTCGATATTCCAGCTCACAATGCGAATAAACTCTCGCGACCATGGCCTGATCGCCAAGTCTTTCATGGGGCCGCCCGGACCGGGTTGAACTGGAAATACGAGTAAAGCGCAATCGGCCAGACGATGTTGGCGCCCACCGCAGCGCCGATGAAAGCCAAATGTGTGGCGCCGAAAAGCGCAAAGCCCAGGAACAGGTACGGCATGCAGCATCGCCGGATCAGGAATTCCGTATGGCGTCCGAGGTACAGAAACGGATTGGACCGGCGTTTCGATGCCTGCCCTTGCCAGATCTTCAAATACTGTTCGGGGCGGGCACCCGCCAGCCTGCGCCGTTGCATAGCCGTGGTCAGAAAGCTGGCGACCGCCCCAAAAAAGAGCACGCTGCCCCAGATCATGTAGACCGGCCCTCTGCCCAACAGCCCAATCATCATTCCCGCAAAGATGAAGACATAGTAAAGGTAGTCGCAAACCGTCTCCAGCCAGCAACCGAATGCGGACTCCTGGAACGTCAGCCGAGCGACCTCGCCGTCGCATCCATCCAGAATGCTCGCGAAGACCGACAGCATGGCGCCAAGTAGCATGTTCCCGCGGCCGCCAAACGCGAAGAACGCGCCTGCCAGAAAGCTGACACCGAGAGTGAACAGACTCACCATGTTCGGTGTCACTGGGAACTTGATAAGCTGCCGGCTGATGGGGATCGACACCCGCCGGTTCATTCTCGCGAAAACCCCGTCGGTCGGCTTGACCAGCCATTCGTCGAGCTTCTTCTCAGCCAGCACGCGATCCTCGGCCGTGGCGACGCTCTGCCAAAGGTTGCCCGGTACCGACTCGCACTCGACGGTGCGTATCGACACGAGCGAGTCATGCAACTCCTCGATCGTCCGAGTTCCCGAAGGGCAAACCCTGGTCCCGTTCAACCCATAAATGCCAACAGGCAGCCCATCGGTAGTCAGCGCCAAAGCAGAGCGCCCCGCCCACTCCGCGGCGCGCCGGTGCAAAGATGGATGGTAGATTCGGTCCGCCACGATCAGCACAATGCGCTCTTCAGAGTCGGCGACACTCCGCAGGATCGGCCCGATTTCGCCCGCGACCGGCGGGCGCCATTCGACGGCCTCCGGTAAACGTCGCGTACGCGCCAGTTCTTCCTGAATGCGGTGCGCCCTCGCCCCGTCCACGATCGCCACGATCCTCGACGCGCCGGCCTTTTGCGCGCCCAGAATCGCGCGCAGCAGGATCGGAAGCTCGCCGACCCGCGCCAGAAGCGAATCCATCGGAAGTCCGTGCGCAAGAATGATCGCGGTATGGAGGTCGCCGGCGGGCTTGTCTTCGTGGCCCGTCGGGGACTCATCGCCGCGGGCCGGCTGGGGTAGTTTCACGAGACACAAGACGCCAACGGCCGCCCAAAACAGTGCCCGAATCCGGCGGACCAGTCCCAACGTCAGTCCTGCCGCTCCGCCGATGCCGAGCATTCGCGCCAGGAGTATGTTTCCACCTTCATACGTGCCGATATTTCCCGGATTGAATATTCCGATTACGTTCACCAGCTTGGTGAGTCCTTCGATTGCGAGGGCCGCAAAGAGTCCGGTGTGCACGCTCATGAACCGTAAGATGAGATAGACCTCCAGCACCGCTGCCAGCTGCCCGCCCAGATTGAGCGCGAGACTACCCCAGAACGCCCCGCGTGCGTGGTGAAAGAAGTCGAGCAGCCTGTTTTCCACCGAGACAATTGTGGACAGCTTGCCATCGACCCAGCGTCGGGCGAACTTGATCCGGCCCACCGCGCGAGCGGGACCTGCGAGCACCGCCCACCGTCGCCGCACCGCAATCACAGCCAACCCGATCAGCCCCACGAGAACAAGAACGAAGCTATCTGCGTAAAGCGCCGTCCTATGCGGCAGCGGTAGCAGGAACGCCACGGCAATTACACCCGCGATGGTCACCAGAGCGCTGGTTAGAGTGAACAACGCCCGATCCAACGCCACCGAGCTCACCCGGCTCGCTATCGGCAGTTCCGCACCCAGCCCCGCGACGCGCCACGTATCGCCGAACACCTGGCCAAACACCCCGACCTGTCCCGCGGCCTCCGATGTCAGACGCAACGCGAGCATGCGGCGAAACGAGGCGTGATGTCTATCGTCAAGCAGTGTGAGTCGCCACGCCCAGGTCCGCACCAGGTGAGACACCCCTGCCAGACCGATCACCAGGACCACGCCCCAACCGACCGCGGCGATCCCTTCTACGATCCTCGCGGGACCCGCGCGCCGCACCAGGTGCGCCAAGAGCAAAAGGCCGCATAGCACCACCACCAGACGGCCCCACTGCTTGCTGCTGGACCTTGTCTCAGGCATACACGAGATTGTCCCCGGCGTAAGCCAGCGCCTCCGGCGTATCCACATCATGCCACTGCGCGTCGCCAATCTCCATCGCGCGAAGCCGGCCGTCGCTCGCCAGACGGCGCATGCCGTCGGAGAGCGAACAGTTGCCGTCCCGGCTGGCAGACTCGAGATCGTCGAACAGCGACTGGCTACAAAGGAACATGCCAGTATCCAGCGCGTCGTACTCCGCGATCTCCTTGCCGATGTCGACAATCGAGGCGCCTCTGCGCAGGACCTTGGTCGCATCGTCGATATCGAAGATGCGCTCGACGCCGGGGTCGACGGCAAGCACGACTTCTCGCGGCGCGAGCCGCTCACGCATCAGTTTCCTCGCCGTCGCCGGCTCGAAGAGATGGTCCGCCATCAACAGGAGGAAGTTGCCGCGAAGCGCGTTTCTGGCTTTCAACGCGGAAATGCCGTTGTGCTTGTGATACTCCGGATTCTCCACCAAGGTAATGGACGCGCTCCTATTCCACCGGCTCTCAAACCACTCTCGAATCAGATCGCCGCGATACCCGACCACGATCACGAATTCCTCGATCCCCGCCTCCCGGGCCCGGTCAATCACATGTTCCAGGATGGGTCTGCCTCGAAACTCCACCAGCGGTTTGGGCAGGATGCCCGACACCCTCCGCATGCGACTGCCGTTTCCGGCGGCCAAAATCAGGCACTGTTTGACTTTTGACATTGCTTTCCCTTCAAAAACCCAGGACGAACTTTCCTCGGAACGTCCGGGGCGGTGAGTTAAAGAGTGACCCGAAGCGGTAACTGTCCAGATCGTTCTGTACGTCCCTCGGGTTGAAGTGATTGAATAGGTTGAATACGCCGAAGCCTACCTTCGCCTTCCGGCCCTTGCCGAAACCCGGTAACCGGACTTCCTTGGTAACCTGAAGGTCGAACGAGGCGAAGCGCGGTAATCTGTCCACGTTCCGCGGGCCCACATATTCTCGAAGCTG
>DATJWO010000050.1:0-2126 GCA_035501155.1 Bryobacteraceae bacterium | reverse complement strand
CGTCGAGCCGGGCTCGCCCGCCGCGGCGCACGACATCAAACCGGGTTGGATCATCACCCACGTCGGAAAGATCGAAGTGGCGCCGGTGATCGCCCGAATCAGCAAGCAGTTCAAGGATTCGACACTGCTCGATCTCCGGCTGTCGCGGGCGGTGCTTTCGCGCCTGCAAGGCCCAACCGACTCGCTGGTGCACGTGGACTTTTTGGACGCCGCCGACAAGAAAGTCTCGCTGGATCTGGCCCGTGCGCGCCCCCGCGGCAAACTCACGCGCCTGGGCAACCTGCCGCCGCAGTTCGTATGGTCGGAATGGCGGAGAGCTCGGCCGGATGTCGGGTACGTGCGATTCAACATGTTCATGGAGCCGGAGCCGCTGGCCGCGACCATGGCGGAGGCGATGAAAGGCTGTCAGGACTGCAAGGGCTTCGTGATCGACGTGCGCGGAAATCCGGGAGGAATTGGCGGGCTGGCGATGGGGGTCGCCGGGTGGTTCATGGATCGGTCGGGCGTGCAGTTGGGAACTGAAACCCTGCGCGGACTGACCGTCAATTTTGTCATCTTCCCGAGGCCGCAGCCATTTCGCGGCCCCCTGGCGGTGCTGGTGGACGGCAGCTCGGCTTCCACCGCTGAAATCTTCGCGGGAGGCTTGAAGGACGTGAAGCGCGCCCGCATCTTCGGCACGCGCACCGCCGGCGCGGCGCTGCCTTCGGTCATCGAACGGCTGCCCAACGGCGACGGATTCCAATACGCCATCGCCAACTATGTTTCGCAGGGCGGCAAGCCACTCGAAGGAATCGGCGTGATCCCGGATGAGGAAGTGCGGCTCACCCGGAAGCAACTGCTCGAGGGCAAAGATCCGGTGCTGGAAGCGGCGATCGAGTGGATCGGGAGACAGAAATAAGTAGTCAGAAGTCAGAAGTCAGGAGTCAGGATGAGAAGCAAACGCAGTTTTCGAATCGGAGTGGTGTTGGCGGCCGCGGCCGGGGCGCTCTGCGCGGCGGACGACCTGCCCAAAGGCGAAGCCGTGCTCGATCGGTACATTGAAGTCACGGGCGGCAAGGCGGCCTACTCTAAACTCCACAGCGAGATCACCACGGGAACCATGGAATTCAAGGCGATGGGCCTCAAAGGCAAGTTGACTGGCTACGCGCTCGAACCGGACAAACGATACACGGAAATCGTGCTCGAGGGAATCGGCAAGATTCAGGAGGGCTCGAACGGCGAAGTGGCCTGGGGCATGTCGGCCATGCAGGGCCCGCGCATCAAGGAAGGCGACGAAAGAGCCGAGAGCCTGCTGCAATCCAAGTTCAATCCCGATTTCACCTGGCGCGATTTGTACAAGTCGGCAGAGACGGCCGGTGTGGAGCAAATCGACGGCAAGGACTGCTACAAGGTGGTGCTCACTCCCAAGACAGGTTCGCCGATCACGAAATGGTACGACAAACAAAGCGGACTGCTGACGAAAATGGCGCTGACGTCCAAGAGCCCGATGGGCGAGATCCAGTCGGACTCGGCATTCAGCGACTATCGCAAGGAAGGCGACATCACCGTGGCCCACAAGATGGTGACGCACGTGGCCACCGTGGAACTGGTAATGACAGTGGAGAACGTGCAGTACAACGCGGAGATCCCGAAGGAGAGGTTCGAGATCCCCGACGAAGTGAAGGCGTTGATGAACAAGACGGCAAAGTGAGGTTTAACTCAGCGCCTTACTGTGAAACTTCCGCAGACCCAGGTACAGCAGGCTGAAATCGATCAGCGCCAGCACGGCGATCACCAATAGCGTATTGATGTGCGGAACCGAGGGCACCAATGCTCCGCGCAGCCCTTCGCTCGCGTAAACCAGCGGGTTGATGAGCACGGCGTATTTCAAGACCGGAAACGGATCGAGCGCCTGCCAGGGATAGTACGCACAGCCGAACATCATCATCGGCGCAAGCACCAGGCTGAACATCAGACCGACCTGCGTCTGCCCGATGCTGCAACCCAGCGCCAGCCCGCCGGCGGCGGAAAACAGTGCCACCAGCAGCGCAATCAGAAGCATCTCCAGCAGGTGGCCCAGGCTCGGACTGACTCCGGCGCCCATCACCAGCCACGCGGCGGGCAGCACGACCAGGCCGGCAACGAGA
>DATJWO010000049.1:0-4265 GCA_035501155.1 Bryobacteraceae bacterium | reverse complement strand
AGCGCGCGAAGCACCGGTAGGTATTGGAATTGAACCAACGTGTCTTCGGGAAACCGCCGATTCAGATCGCTTGCCAGTTTCTGTGACTGCCCGGTATCTCCAAGCTCCGCGAGCGCAAGGGCCACGGCATATTCCGCATCGTGGCCTTGGGATACCTCCAGAGCGGCCTTTGCCCGCGCCTTCGCCTCCGCCGCACTCCCGAGGAGGCTTTCGTAGAGGGCGGCCGCGCCCTCGAATGTGGCCGCTTTCTCACGCTGGCCGGACTGCCGGGCCAGGTCAACGGCGTGCCGGGACAGGCGTCGTGCGAGTTGCAGACGCCCCGAGTAGGCTGCCACACGAGCCTGCGAGTGCGTCATCCAGTCGTCGCTGTCGCGCCGCTCTTGGGCAAGGGTAACCTGGCGTTCCATGGCGGTGGCGTCTCCTCTTAAGAAGGCGACGTAGTAGCGCATGAGCAAGAGGTTCGGGGCGTCGAGTTTGTGGTCGGAGGCCGCAACAAATGTTTGCCCGGCCTCTTCCAGGCGATCCAGAATCAGGTAGGATCTCGCCTGACTAATGTAGCTGTAGACAACATCCGGATCGATGGCGATCGCCTTCGACGCTTCCTCCAGCGACCTGTCATGATGTCCCGTACCCCGCAAGACAACTGACAAACGCGTGTGGGCCCGCACATCGCGTGGATAGGTTTGTGCCCACAACTCGCCAATCTGGGCCGCCTTCTCGAGATTGCCGGTCACCGCCTGCTCATAGTTGAGGGAGATGAAAAAGTTCTCCGGATCGCTGGCGTGATTCCGCATAACGTAAGCTTTCTTCAGACTGTCCGCGGCCAGGACCGATTCGCCGATCACGCTGTATGCGCCACCCAACTGGCCGGACGCCAGCGCGAAACTCGGGTCCAGCTCGACGGCGCGCTGAAACAGCGGAACCGCCGCCGCACTCCCCTTCGAAACGTTCACCGCCTGAGCCTCGCTGAACGCTTGCAGCGCTTCGAGCGAAGCCGTCGTCGCCTCGATCAATGGGATTTCATGTTCCTTCACCATCGCCAGTGACTCGCCGGCGCGTCTTCGGAATTTGGCGGCGATCTGGCTGAGCGCGTTCAGAACCTCTTCTTTCTTGGACACCTGGACCTGTTCTTCATCGAGAATGTCCCCGTTCCGGCAGTTCTTCGCGCGGAAACCCAATACATACCGGCTGCCGACGGCTGCAAGAGAACCCTGCAGCACGGCCGCGCCGCCGCTCCGTGCGCAAACCTCCTGAGCGACTTCCGGCGTGAGTTTTGCATCCGGTGATCGCTTCATCAGCGCCAACGTCTTGCGAATACGCTGATCGGAAATCAGGCTCAGGAATGGGGATTGTTCCAACTGTGCCGCCAGCCCCTGGCGCAGCGTCTCGTCAAAAACCGGATCGCCGGTCTTGTTCTCGAAATCCGCCAGGATCAGCGTATCCTTGTCAGTCAGCTGGGGTCGCCGCTCGCGCTGCGAAAGCGACCAGGCCGTCACCCCGCTCAAGACGAGGAATACGGTTCCCGCGGCTATTGCCAGGGCGGCCGGTCTGTGCCTGCGGAGAAACTTGCGCCCCCGATATAGCACGCTCGGAGGCGACGCCAACACTGGCCGGTGCTCCATATGCCTTTGAATATCGGCCGCCAACTCAGCCGCCGAAGGATACCGCCGGTCGCGCGCCTTCTCCAGCGCCTTCATCGCGATCGAGTTCAAGTCGCCGTCCACCAGGCGGCGCAGCGAAACCGGATCTGTCTGGCGCCGCGCGGCAATATCGCTCGCCGCCGCGCCCAGCGACGCCAGCTTTCGGGGTAGCGACGGCGCTTCGTCCTCTCGAATCATTCGCAGCATTTCTGCCAAACCGGCATTCCGCAGGGTGGCCGTATCGAACGGCACGGCTCCGATCAGCAGCTCGTACAAGAGCACGCCGAGCGAATAGACATCGGAGGCCTCATCGATCTCTCCCGTCATCGTGTCTGCCTGCTCCGGGCTGGCGTACTCTGGTGTCCCGACGATCTGGCCGAACTGCGTGAGCAGCGTGTTCTCTACGGCCCACTTGTCGGTGGCCTTCGCGATGCCGAAATCGATCACTTTAGGGACCGGAGCGCCGTCCTGCTCCGCGACCAGCACATTCGATGGCTTGAGGTCACGGTGGATCACACCCTTCTGGTGCGCATGTTGCACCGCGCGGCAGACTGCGAGGAATAATGCGAGCCGCTCCTTGGTGGTCGTCCGCTTGCTATCGCAGTACTGGGTGATGGGTGCGCCCGCGATGTACTCCATCACGAAGTACGGGCGCCCTCCGGCGGTCGCGCCGGCGTCGAAGATTTGGGCGATGTTCGGGTGGTCCATCATGGCGAGCGCCTGGCGCTCGTTGCTGAAGCGGGCCAGGATTTGGGCGGTATCCATCCCGAGCTTCACAACCTTGAGAGCCACGCGCCTGCGAATGGGCTCGAGCTGTTCGGCTAGATAAACAGTGCCCATACCGCCTTCGCCTTGAGGTCGAAGGATTCGATATCGGCCGAAGTCGTCATCACCGGCTGCACCTGTCGCTGTATCGATGGTCTGAGTTCTGGATTCGTCCGCGCCAATTGAACTATCGAAAGCGCCCCGGATCAGACAGTTCGGGCATAATCCCGCGGGATCGCCTGGCCCCAACTCCGCTTCGCACTGAGGGCAGTTTGGCATCTCGACTGGGGTGCAGGGCCTATTTTACGCCTTTTGCTCCGGTCGCTGTAACCTTTAGCGCCACGTTTCCTTATTCGGGGCAGGCGAGCAGGATTCGGACCGGACGCCTCATAGAAAAAACAAAACGAAGTTCCACTTAAGGAGCGGACATGAAAAACACAACTAAACCGAACACCATGGGAAGAGGGCAGAACATACTACTGCCGTATTGGAAGACGGCTTTTGCTACGGCACTCTGCGCCCTGGCGTGTTCTCAACTGGGGGTGGCGCAAGTCGCGCCGCCTTCGATTCTGCAGATCGACGTAGCAAACAATGTTCTGTATTTTGAAGACACCTCCGACCTTTCCAAGTTTGCGACCGATCCCAACGTTACCACCGGAGCCCTGCCGGGAAAAATCTTTACCCGGCTCTTTGGCGTCGCCGACATTGTGGCCGTCAATGGCCAGAGTGTGATGGGGAACCATACTCGCACCGACGTGAACATCAATCTCAGAACGGCTCCCACCCCCGGCCAGGCAATCAGCGACACTATGCGAAATGCAGTGGGCGTGGCCACCTTCGAAATCTTGAAGAGCGACGGGACGCCGATCGGGACCATCATGGCCCAGGGACTCGGCGGTGGCGCTCCGCCGCCAGGATCTCCCGCGAGTATGACGGGAGGGTTTAATTTCGTGATTACAGGTGGTACGGGAGCCTTTCTGGGCGCTCGGGGGCAGATAGGGGTGGCGGCCAATCCGCCGGGAGTGGTTTTTGCACGGTCAGCCTCCATGACTGAGGACGCCGCGAATCGCCGCATCAATGGGGGCTCAACACAACGGTATATAATTTATTTGATCCCGATGTCAGCACCGCAAATCGTGATCACTCCCGGCGGACCGGCCGTGACGCATTCGGAAGACTTCTCTCTTGTTACGGCGTCCAAGCCGGCTGCGGCGGGCGAAGTCTTATCTCTGTTTGCTACCGGGCTTGGCCCGACCGTGCCCGCAGTCGATCCTGGGCAGCCCTTCCCGTCGAGTCCCTTGGCCGCCGTCAATTCGCCCGTCGAGGTGAAGGTGAATGGGAAATCCGCCGAGGTGCTGGGTGCAGTCGGCTACCCAGGCTCGGTGGAAGGTTATCAAGTGAACTTTCGGGTGCCTCCGGATGCGGCAAAAGGAGTGGCCACCATTCAGGTGGCCGCAGCGTGGATCAACAGCGCGCTTGTCAGCATGACGATCCAGTGACGCGTCCGATTCGGGGCGCCATGTCTTACCGCCCTCAGGCAAGTCCTTGCCCAGCAGCACGTCATGCTGAAGTCGGTATTTGCGCGGTCTCGGCTGGATGAGTGCAGATCAGGAGGTGCCCTGCCCGTCCTGATCGTGTCTTTCAGAGGCGCGCTCGAGGCGCTGCAAGGAATCGAAGCGAGTGTTACGTAGCAGTCGCGGATGCGTTGCGTGGACAGCTTCGTGGCCAGGCGGGCGCCGCTCTCGACTGTTCGAGATCCGGTAGTGCCAGAACTCGCTTCGGCGCTTTCTTCGGGATTTCGCCATTCAGCGGCGGTCTCCTTTGGCCGCCGCCCTCCGAATCCGCCAGCCGGGCTAGAAT
>DATJWO010000048.1:0-18557 GCA_035501155.1 Bryobacteraceae bacterium | reverse complement strand
GAGAGCGTGAGGCCCGCCGCACGCAAACAGGGCGATCAAGCCCGCGATGGCCCACGCATGGGGACGGAAGTACTTACGGGTGCCGAAGAAACCCGGGATCTTGGTGCCCTCCCAAAGATGGAACGCGCTTAGATGGTTTGTCGAGCCGTTGCCGCGACGCGACTGAACATTCCGCGCCGCCTTACTCTACGCATTGACCGTAATTCTGCGATGTTTATCGTATCACTGGTGTCCCAGGCTGAGCTACGCCATGTGCTTCCGGCCCCACTTCCAAGTGCCCGAAATGCGGGGCATAGGATCACCTAGACAAAGTCGCCAACCGTCGCAAGGACCGGCCGCCAACCAACGCTCCGGGCGAAATACGCGGTACCCGGAGCAAAGCTCGGGGTCGGTCCCTGCGGGCCGGCCTGAAACGGCAAGGGATTCCTCCTGGGAATGCCGCTCACGGAACGCACATAAGCGAGAAGCCGCCGTCGCGGCTACGACTTGCGGAAGCCACTTGCCTCTTGGACCATCCTTCCAAAAAGCCTACCGAGCGATCTAACCAGGAAAGCGAGATCCGCTAGGTTTGTTTGATCCGTTAGACTCCTCCCAAAACTACAAGCTTTTGGAAGGCCTAGAAACCGTCGTTCAAAGTCAGTGAAACCCGCGCTGCGAGGACGGTAGCGAGGCCGGGCTGCACGCTCATTCCGGCAATTTCGGCCGCTTCGGTCCGGGTCGGCTTCTTGGCTAAGGCCTTCAAAATCACATCCTGTAGTTTCATTATCCGATCCGTTTCTCGGACGGGCATCCGCCCGGCCTGGACCGGACAACTAACGTGCTAACGACCTCTTCGTTCATGCCACCTCTGTTCCTGCCACCTCTTGTGCCTCACCGAACCTTCTGGTAAACTCGAACACCTATGATAGCCACCAAACAGTGGGTTTACCTTTACTTGGCCCTAGGGGTGAGCCTGTTGGATGCACAAGGCGTTACCTATGTGGCGTCCAACCCAAGCGGCCCTGCGTTCGAATTCATCGCACGCGGAGACCAAAATGGAGACAGCGCTTCGACCTACGGCTATTTGAGTCACATCGATGGGATCGACGACACTTCGTTGTTCACGAACGGCGCGGGGCAGTCACCCAATGAAACCAACGCACGATTTACCATCGTCACAACGTTGACGTTTACGCACCGGTTTGTGAACGCGAATGTCATCGTCGGCGTCCAAGACGAAACCATGAGCGTGTACTTCGCGGAGTTTCCCACCGCGAGGGATTTCACCAAGCCAGACACGTTCGCCCAGGGCGACGTCGTGGCCACGTTTCATAACCGCGTACAGACGGTCTTGAACGTGCAGACGCCAATCAGCCAGCAGAGTCCGGGCATGGGAATTATTCACGCCACTACCCAGGCGACCCAACAAGGTTCTACCGTTTTCATGCTAGGCGGAAAGAGCTACGCGTTGGGACGGATTGGATCTGGCTTCCGCATGGAAGCAACCGGCGAAGGAACGCTCACCAGTGCAAGTCCCTTGGCGGCGCACTTCGTATTTGGCGGTTTTGCCGAGGAAGCCAACCGGAGACTGTTCTTCCGGTTCTAAAGGATTCAGCCTGGCGGGCAGTACAGCGTGAACCGGAAATGACAAATGAGCCGGCAGGTATTTGTGTCGCCATTGTAGGCATCGGTTGCCGCTTTCCCGGTCGTGCGAACTCGCCGGAGCAGTTCTGGAGTCTGCTCTGCAACGGGACCGACGCGATTGGCGAGATCCCGGATGACCGTTTCGATCTTGGGAGGTTCTTCGATCCGGACCGGTTCCGTCCGGGCCGGTCCTACGTCCAACGCGCCGGCATTATCGATGACGTAGACCGTTTCGACGCATCGTTCTTCGGCATTTCCTGGCGGGAAGCCTCGCACATGGACCCTCAACAACGCTTGCTGGCCGAAGTGGCCTGGGAAGCGCTCGAGGATGGGGGAATACCGGCCGAGCAAATCGCCGGGACGCGGGCCGGAGTCTATATCGGGATCTCAAGCCACGATTTCGCAAGCATGCTGGTGTATGAGGCGAACCGCAATCGGATCGAATCGCACAGCCTGACTGGAACGGCTGCCAGCATTGCTGCGAATCGACTGTCTTATCTGTTTGATCTTCGCGGGCCGAGCATGGCCATCGACACGGCTTGCTCTTCGTCCCTGACCGCTATCCATCTGGCTTGCCGCAGTCTCATGGCCGGGGAGTGCGATTTGGCTCTTGCCGGAGGCGTCAACCTGTTCCTCGCTCCCGAAACCGCCATCACCATGGCAAAGGCGTCCATGCTCGCGCCAGACGGGCGATCCAAAGCGTTCGATGCGAGAGCCGACGGATATGTGCGCGGCGAGGGTGCCGGCATCGTGCTCCTGAAACCGTTGGCCCAGGCTCGGCGGGACCGGGATCGGATCTATGCCGTAGTGCGCGGTACGGCCATCAACCAGGACGGTCGCACCGTGGGTATCACGGTGCCCAGTGGGGATGCGCAGGCGTCGATGATCCGGCAGGCGCTGCACGAGGCTGGGTTGACGCCGGGGCAGGTTCAATACGTTGAGGCGCACGGCACGGGCACGCCGACCGGCGATCCCGTAGAGGCGGCAGCGATCGGCGAGGTCTTCGGTGAACGGAGCCGTGGGGACGCTTGCGTGATCGGTTCTGTCAAGACCAACATCGGACACTTGGAGGCCGCGGCAGGTATCGCCGGCTTGATAAAGGCCACACTTGCTCTGAAGCATCGCACGATACCGCCCAGCCTGCACTTCCAGGAGCCAAACCCCGCGATCTCGTGGGAGCAGATGCGGCTCCGCGTGGCGACTGCTCTGGAGCCGTGGCCATCCGCAACTCATCCTGCCAGGGCTGCCGTGAATTCCTTCGGAGTAGGGGGAGCCAACGCACACGTTTTGCTGGAAGAAGCGCCGCAGGAAGAGGAGATACCGGCGGGGCCATCGCACGGGCATTCAACTCCCTGCGTCCTGCTGCTGTCTGCCAAGACGCCGGAAGGCCTTACCGATGCAACACGGCGCCACTTGGCGTTTCTGCGGGAATCCACGGCCGCCATCGAGGATATATGTTATACCTCGGCGGTTCGCCGAACGCCCCATCAACACCGCCTGGCGGTGATCGCCGGCAATCGGCAGGAGTTCATCACCAAGCTGGAACAAGGCGCCGCCAATGTCATCACCGGATCGGTCCCTCACGACGGTGTTCCGAAAGTGGCTTTTGTGTACTCCGGAATGGGATTGCAGCGGGCCGGAATGGGCAAGGAGTTGTTGAAATGTGAACCAGTTTTTCGCGAAGTCCTTCGGGAATGCGACGCTTTGCTGAGATCCTGGTCGCGGTGGTCGCTGTTGGAGGTCTTTGATGACGAAACTGCGTCGAATGCCGGAGAACCTTCTGTCGCGCAGGTCACCAACTTTGCTCTCCAGGCAGGGCTCACTGAGCTCTGGAAGTCCTGGGGGATTGTCCCTGATGCAGTCGCAGGCCATAGCGTCGGCGAGGTGGCCGCTGCCTATGCGGCGGGCGCCCTGAGTCTCGAAGACGGCTTGCGGCTGGCCTATCACCGTGGGCGGCTCGCGCAGCGGGTGAGCGGGAAAGGCGGGATGCTGGTCGCCTCGATTTCGGCAAAGGAGGCTGTGCGGCAGCTCGCTGAATATGATTCACCCATTGTCTTGGCGGCTGTAAATAGCCCGGCATCCGTCACTTTTTCCGGCGATCTGGAGGCGCTGTCCAAACTCGCGGGCGATCTTGAGAAGCAGCAAGTGTTCTCGCGCTTCGTGGCTACGGCCGTACCCTATCACAGTCTGGTCCTTGATCCGCTCCGAGAGGAATTGCTCGACAGCCTGCGCCCGCTCGCTCCCCGGCGGCCAGACATTCCGATGGTCTCGACGGCACTCGGCGATTGGGTCCATGACGTTCCGTTGGCGGCCGATCATTGGTGGAATGAATTTCGCAAGCCGGTTCAGTTTGCGCGTGCCGTGGAGTTGCTCATCGAGGATGGTGTCGAAGTCTTCCTGGAGATCGGACCGCACTCCTCGCTGAAGGCGCCGATCGCCGAGTCTCTAACCCAAAGTCTCAGCAAAGGGACGATCTTGCACTCCCTGAGGTACGGCGAGAATGACCGCGAGACGATGCTGCGCGCCGCTGCCACACTGCACACCCACGGCCGCCGCATTGATTGGCGAAGCGTATTCCACGAACGCGGAAGTTGTGTCGCACTGCCGTTATACCCTTGGCAGCGGGAATCCTTCGGAACAGGCTACGTCGCGGAGGACGCCGGGACAGACCCGCCCACCGGTATGGATAGCAGCCATCCGTTAATCGGATTACGAATCCTCTCGGCGCGTCCATGTTGGCACGCAGACCTGGCGGATCGTCGTTTGGACTACCTGGACGGCCACGTCGTCCATGACGCCACAGTGTTCCCGGCTGCCGCCTATGTGGAGGCAACCCTTGCCGCGGCCAATCATCTCTGGCCCGGAGTTGGAGCCGATATCGAGCAGATCGAATTTCGCAAGATGCTTGTTCTGCCAGAGAACCGGGCTTCGGTCATCCAGTGGACGTGCGATGCGAACGGAGCCTTCGAGATTTTCTCAGCGCCCCAACATAGTTCCTCCTGGACGCTGTACGCCGCGGGGCGTGTACGCAAAAGGGAGGCCTCGGTAACGTCGGCAGCCGTTGATTTGGAAGCACTCCGGCGACGCTGTAACGTCGAGATCTCAGTCTCTGATTGGTATGAGTGGTACCGAAGCAGGGGCCTCAAATATGCTGGCGTGTTCCGCGGCGTCGAAGCCGTGTGGAAAGGGCGCGACGAGGCGCTTGGGCGAATCAGGTTGGCCGGCGACGCCGGCAGTTATCACATCCACCCTGGCCTATTGGACTCCGCGTTTCAGATACTCGCCGGAGCAATCAAGGCGGACAGTCGTCTAAGCGGGAACGGCACTCTTCTGCCGGCCTCCATTGCGGCACTGAAGTGGTATGGGCCCGTGGGCACGAGCTTGTGGGTCCACGCCGGACTGCGGCATCGAGGGAAAGATTTCTTCGAAGGCGATATTCAGCTTCTAGACGATGAAGGGCGCGTGGTTGCTGCCATCGAGCGTCTGCGGTGTTTGCTGGTTGGTGCATCCTCCTCATCCAAAGATAACGGCGAGTTGCTGTACCGGGTGACCTGGCGGGAACATTCATCTGAGCGCCGGTCCAGCTTGACCACGGCGAACGCGATGGCCGCGGCGATCCAGGCGGCGCCCGCAGTCGCTTCAGCAACAGGTATTGGCGAGTACTACCCGCGCATTGAGGAGTCGCTCAATGCATTGACCGCGGCGTTTATTCGCGCTGCAGTGAACCGCTTGCGTGAGGCTGCCGGGCCGCCCTCCGAGACGGGCGCGCTAGACTTGCCGGAACAACTAGGCGTTGTTCCGCGCCATCATGCCTACTTTGCACGTTTGATGGAGATTGAGCGCGGCACACCCGGCCCGCTGCTCGACCTTGAAGCCTGCCGCCGGATCGCGGCGGCATTGCGCGAAACCAGTCCAGCCTGGGCCGGAATGGTGGATCTGGTATCTCGCTGCGGCGAGTCACTGGATCCGGTGCTCACCGGCAAGCTCGAGGCGCAAGAACTCCTGTTCGGCCCAGATGGCATCGAGTGCCTCGGCAATTTCTATCAAGAGAGCCCGGTGTTCTCGTACTACAACCAGGGTCTGGCCCAAGTGGTGGCCTCTTTGGCGAGCGAAAGACCCGGGGCCGCGAAAGTGCGGATTCTTGAAGTTGGCGCGGGCACGGGCGGCACGACGGCTCACGTGCTGTCCAAGCTTCCCGAAGATTCCGCGCAGTTCGTGTTTACAGATGTGTCCCGATTTTTCCTCTCCCGCGCCCAAGAACGCTTTACGGGGAAGCCCGATCTGCACTTCGCTCTTTTCGATATCGAAACTGGGCAGTCCGAAGGCGTCTTTACTCACGGCGGATTCGATGTAATCATCGCAGCCGACGTTCTGCACGCCACTGCGGATGTGCGGCAAGCCATTCGGCATGCCCGGAGCCTGTTGGCTCCCGGCGGGCTGCTGATCCTTCTCGAAGCAATCCGGCCCATTTCCTGGACGGACCTCGTGTTCGGACTTTTCCAGGGATGGTGGCGATTCACCGACCGTGACATTCGGGTCCACCATCCTCTCCTCACCCGGGATCAATGGATAAGCATTCTGCGTGACGAGGGATTCGATGACATTGCAGCCTTGCCGGAGCTCGAATGCGAAGGCCAGGCCACTGAGGCAGTGATCACAGCCCGGCGGCCCCGGGTCGAAAGCAGAGAATGGCTCATCCTGGCGGACCGGAGCGGCGTAGGAACAAGGATCGCAGAAGCCCTGCAGCGGCGCGGGGACTTGCCTGTCCTCGTGGAGAGTGGGCTTCCGCCAGACCTTGCTACTCGCTCCTGGGCAGGTGTGATTCATCTTTCGAGCTTGGATCAGCCCGCCCTGGAAAGCTTCTCCGCCGCCGAATTGGTGCAATTTCAAACCAACACCTACGCGGGGATTGTTGATCTAATACGCGGACTCACGGCCCAACGTGATGAGTTGCCTTCCATTTGGCTGCTAACCGCCGGCGCTCAGGCAGTGGACCCGGAAGAACGGTTGCCAAATGCGCCGCAGTCCGGCCTGTGGGGCATGGGCCGCGTATTAAGCGCGGAGTTCCCCAATGCCCACTGCCATCTCGCTGATCTTAGTCCCGGCTGCGATCCGTCGGAAATTGAATTGCTGCTCGATTGTATCCTGAACAACGACCCCGAAGATGAACTGGCAGTCCGGGGTAGCAGGTGCTATGCGAGCCGGGTGGAACCGGCTGCGCCCGATGAGTTTCGCCGCGAAGCAGAGCGAGTCGTTGCAGTCGCGGACGGCCAGATAAGGCTCGAGGTCGGAAAGGTGGGCTCTCTCGATTCTCTCTCGCTGCGTGAGATACGTCCGGCTCGGCCCCGGCCGCATGAGCTGCTCGTCAAAGTGAGCGCCGCCGGGCTGAACTTCCGCGACGTCATGCTGGCCCTAGGCTTGCTGCCGGTCAGCGAACCAGCCATCGACAGCCATCTTCCTCTGGGATTCGAATGTGCCGGCGTTGTTTTGGAAGTGGGAGCATCGGTCCGGAATTTTGTCCCGGGGGACGAGGTGCTGGCCGTAACGCATGGGGCGTTTGGCTCGCACTCCATCGTCCGCGCCGCAGCCGCCGTGCACAAGCCAGACTGGCTGAGTTTTGAAGATGCGGCGGCCACGCTGGCCGCTTTCACGACCGTGCAACACGGACTGGGCCAGTTGGCGAGTGTCGTGGCTGGCGAGCGCGTCCTGGTTCATTCAGCGACCGGCGGAGTCGGCCTGGCTGCGCTTCAATTTTGCCGCGCGGCAGGAGCGGAGATTTTTGCAACAGCAGGCAGCCCGGAGAAGCGCGCACTACTTC
The DNA here is from genome assembly GCA_035501155.1 of Bryobacteraceae bacterium. Classification (GTDB taxonomy): domain Bacteria; phylum Acidobacteriota; class Terriglobia; order Bryobacterales; family Bryobacteraceae; genus Palsa-89. Next base: position 11,116 of record DATJWO010000048.1, on the reverse strand, counting down.
GTTCGCTCGGCATTGCTCATGTGATGGACTCCCGGTCCCTCTCATTTGCCGATGAAATCGGGGCCATCACGGCCGGAGAAGGGATCGACGTCATATTAAACACTCTGCCGGGCGAGGCGATTTCCAAAGGTCTCTCGATCCTGCGGTCCGGCGGCCGATTTGTGGAGTTGGGTAAACGCGACCTCCTGGACAACTCCCACATCGGACTTCTGCCATTCGAGAAGACCCTGTCGTTCTTCACGGTGGATCTGAACCGCATGTTCTGCGAACGCACGGAAAATGTCGGAAAATTGGCCGCCGAGGTGATGGAAGGCTTCCGGGACGGCAGGTACACGCCGCTTCCGCGCACGGATTTCGCGTTGACCGAGGCGCCGGCGGCATTCCGCTACATGTCCCAGGCAAAGCACGTGGGCAAGATTGTGCTCACCGCGCATGAGGCGGAGTACCGGGTCAAGCCGACACGGGCTCAGTGGCTCTTTCGCGGGGACGCGACTTATCTCATCACCGGCGGCCTGGGCGGCTTCGGCCTCGGCGTGGCGAGGTGGATGGTTTCCGAGGGGGCGCGACATCTCGCCTTGATGGGGCGGCGCGGAGTTCCTGCCGCGGAGAACGAAGCCGACTATCAGGATCTGCTCGCCTCGGGTGCGACTCTGCGAGTCCTGGCAGGCGACGTTTCCTCGGAAGAGGAACTGACGCGGATTCTTTCCACGATTCGCTCCGAAATGCCTCCTCTGCGCGGAATCTTTCATGCTGCCATGACCCTTCAAGACGGCGCCCTGCTGGACTTGACGCCGGAGCACTGGCGCCGTGTCCTGACTACGAAAGTAGCCGGAGCATGGCTTCTGGATCGCCTCACCGAGGCGGACAACCTGGATTGCTTTGTCTTGTTTTCCTCAGCCGCATCCATCGTGGGAACACCCATGCAAGGCAGCTACGCGGCCGCCAACGCGTTCCTCGACGGATTGGCTCGAAATCGCCAGGGACGTGGTCTGGCAGGCCTTTCGTTGTGTTGGGGGGCTCTCGCGGGCACCGGCTACGTCTCTCGGCAGCCCGAAGTACAACGCTACCTGGAGCGCGTGGGCGTGGGTTGCATCACCTTGCCGGAGGCTCTGGAGACTCTGGAAATCCTGCTGCGGAGCGACCAGCCACATGCCATCGCGGGACGCATGGACTGGAGTCAATTCCGGCGGGCGTTCCCTGCCGCCTCGCGGCGGCGCTTCTCCGCATTGCCGGTCATTTCGGAGACGGATCTTGCCTTGCGCGGGGCCGCTGAGCCAGGCTCCGCGTTGGCCGCGCTGCGAGAAGCGGATTCCTCGACCCGGCAGGAAGCCGTCCTCGCTTATGTCCTGCAACAGGTGGCCAAAGTTCTGACGCAACCGGAATCTAAGATCGATGCCGGCGTCCCGCTTCCCAATCTCGGACTCGACTCTCTCATGGCGGTCGAGCTGCAAACGTTGTTCCACACGGACTTGGGCATTCGGATCGCGGCTACGCGCCTGTTACAGGGCGTCACGGTTCGCGGCTTGGCTGACTTGATTCTTACCGGGATCGAAGGCGAAGCAGTGCAAAGTCCCCGGAACACGACGCCGCGGGACAACTCCCGCGAACGCAGGCTGCCACTGGCCTTCGAACAACGGCGTCTTTGGTTCTTGCAACAATTGCACGCTTCGAGCCCTGTCTATAATATTCCGCTGGCCGTCCGCTTCTCCGGAGACCTGAACACCGGCGTGCTCCAGCGCGCTCTGACGGAAGTGGCCATGCGTCATGAAGCGCTCCGCGTCAGCTTCACCCTCGATGCCGGCGAAGTTGTACAGCGGATCGCTCCGCGTATTGAAGTGTCAATGCCGGAAATCGATCTGGCGCCGTTGACGGCCGATCAGCGCGAGGCCGAATTGCAGCGCATCAAGATCGCGGAAGCGGAACTTCCGTTCGATCTCGGCCGGGGCCCATTGATCCGCGCGAAGCTCCTTCGCCTCTCATCGCGGGAGCACTTCCTGTTAGTCACGATCCATCACCTGCTTGCCGATGCCTGGTCGGTGCCTGTGATCGCACGCGACACTGCCCTGATTTATCAACGGCTGATGAACGGGCTGCCCGCCGCGCTGCCGTCGCCTGCGCCTGGATACGCCGACTTCATCGTGGCCCAGCAAGGTTCCCAGAACGCATCGGACCAACTCGCGTACTGGAAGCAGCAGCTTGCCGGGACACCACGCCTACGGCTTCCCACCGATCGTCCGCATCCTCCGGAACGCAGCTTCCGCGGAGCGCGTGTGGAGTTCACCCTCGATAAAGAACTTCTCAGCAGTCTTGAGCGGTGCGGCCGCGCCGATGGGGCAACGCTGTTCATGACGCTGCTGTCGGCCTTTGCCGTCCTCCTTCACCGTTATTCCGGACAAGACGACTTTTGCGTGGGCGCGCCAGTCGCCACACGCGCCCGCGAAGAGGCCATGGACCGTGTCGGTTGCCTCGTCAACACACTCGCCATGCGCACGCGCGTTTCCGGTGACATGACCTTCCGCGAATTGCTGCGCCAGGTCCGCGATACGGTGCTTGGCGCATATGAACATCAGGACGTGACCTGGGAAAAGGTAGTGGAGACCGTCGCGCCCGAACGTGACCCCAGCCTGCTCCCTATCTTTCAAGTGCTGCTGGTAGTGCACCGAATCGCCCTGGAACACGTGGAGTTTCCCGGGTTGAGGATGCTCCCGGAGTACATCGGCAATCGCAGTACCACCTTCGATCTGGTGTTACTCATCGATACAGTGCGCCTGGAAGCGGCCATCGAATATAACACCGACATCTTCGACGCCCCCACGATCGAACGCATCAGCGGCCATCTGCGGGAGCTGCTGGCGTCGATTCCCGCCCGGCTGGACTCGCCCGTTCGAGAACTGCCTATTCTGCCCCAAGCCGAGCGGCGGCAGGTGCTTGTCGACTGGAATTCAGCACCGGTCACCTGGCGGAACGACACTTGTCTCCACTATCTTTTCGAGGAACAGGCACGGCGCACGCCCGACGCTATCGCAGTGATCGGCGAATCGCTGTCCTTAAGCTACGCTCAACTGGACCGCGCCGCCAACCATGGGGCGAGGCTGCTTCAGAGCCGTGGCGTACAACGCGAGTCGCGAGTCGCAGTCTGCGCGGCACGGTCTCCGCTCGCGGTCACTGGAATTCTGGCAGTACTCAAGGCGGGCGGCGCATTCGTTCCCATCGACCCGGCGTATCCCGAGCAGCGACTGGCATTCCTGCTGCGGGATTCCGCCCCCGATCTGCTGCTGACCGAGCCGAACCTCGCACCTGTTTTGCGCCTGCAATTCGCCGCCGCTGTGCTGGAGGTAGACATTGAGCAGTTCGCCAATTCGGAGTCTGTAACTGCTCCGGTCGCCTCCGTGCGACCCGCCGACCTCGCGTACATAATGTACACGTCCGGCTCGACGGGACAACCCAAGGGCGTCATGATCGAACACCGCTCGATCTGCAACCAGATTCTGTGGCGCCAGAACGCGTTTCCATTGGATTCGTCCGATGCTGTGCTGCAATCCACCTCATTGAGTTTCGACCCCTCGGTGTGGGAAATCTTCGGGCCACTTTCGGCCGGCGCTGCCATTGTGATTCCCGAAGGTCGCGCCTCCGACGGCGAGTTCGTCAGCAGAACCATTCACAAGCATCGTGTCAGCGTAATCCAGGGTGTTCCGTCGTTCCTGCGCACGCTAATCGATCAGCAGGCGCTGCACGGATGCGACTCACTGCGGCACGTATTCTGTGGTGGTGAGGCTTTAGATAATCAACTTGTAGAAGAACTCCGGCGGAACTCAAGCGCCGCAGTCCATCAACTGTACGGCTGCACGGAAACGTCCATTGACGCGACCTGTTTGCCGGACGTGCACGCCGGTGAATACGCCATGCCGCCGGTCGGCCGACCCATCGGAAACACGCAGGTGTACATTCTGGACAGGTGCCGGCAGCCTGTGCCGCCGGGCGTTCCCGGCGAGATATTCGTGGGCGGTGACGGTGTTGCGCGCGGCTACTGGAATCAGCCGGAGCTGACCGGCGAACGATTTGGGGCCAATCCGTTCCTGCCCGATACCGGCGCCCGCATTTACCGCACCGGCGACTTGGGCCGCTTCCGGCCGGATGGCAACATCGAGATCTTGGGACGCGCAGACCGGCAGATGAAGCTCCGTGGTTTTCGCATCGAACCGGCGGAGGTCGAATCATGTTTGCGCCTGCACAAGTCGGTTCGCGAAGCAGTGGTCGGTGTCCGCACTGTCGCAGGCGACAGTCTCGTTGCCTGGTGTACGCTCCACGCTGGAACCGCCCTGACTGCCGAGGATGCCTCCCATTTCTTGTCGCAACGGCTGCCACGATTCATGGTCCCCAGGCACTGGGTTTTCCTGAATGTTCTGCCCGTCACACCTACCGGCAAGATGGATCATGCGGCGCTTCCAGACCCCATGCCGGTGCCAAGAAACGGCCATCTCGATTCGCTGGCGCTTTCCAGCGATCTGGAGCTCCGAGTCGCCGCAATCTGGGAAGAAGTGCTGGGCATCCATCCGATTGGACTCAACGAAAACTTCTTCGACATTGGAGGCCACTCGTTACTGGCGGCAAAGTTGGCGGCTCGTTTGAGCGCCCAATCTGGAGTCGAAGTTCCCGTGGCCGAAATCTTCAACAAACCCACGATTGCCGAACTCGCGGGAGTGATTGCGGGCAAAGCGACGACTGCAGTCGCCTGACACGAAGCAGCAGGAGACCGCCATCCCGTCCAATCGCGTACCTCCCGGACCGAAACCGCACTGGCTACTGGGAAATCTTCCCGAGTTCCGCCGGGATCCGCTGGCATTCCTAACACACTGCGCCAGCATGTACGGGGACGTGGCATGCTTTCGCATCCTGCGAGTGCCGGTCTATCTCGTCAGCCGCCCCGAGTACATCGAGCGCGTGCTTGCGGCGCACGGCCGCCAGTTCGTCAAGGGGAGAACCATGCGCGCGAGTGCGCCCCTCCTCGGCCAGGGACTCTTCACCAGCGAGGGCGCTCGCTGGATTCGCCTGCGAAAACTGAATCAACCGGGATTCCGCCGAGACCGCTTGCCGGCATTTGCACAAACCACCGTGGAGTGTACACAGCGCATGGCGGGATGTTGGCGCGATGGAGATACGCTCGATATCCACGCCGCGATGAACGATCTCACCGTGAGGATCGTGGCGCGCAGCTTGCTCGGGATCGACGTAGAGGCGGACGGCGAAGAAGTGGGACATTGCCTTCACACAGTTCTGGAGCAGTTTCGGGCGCAGTTAGACACAGGCCTTCTGATTCCATCCGGCTTCCCCACTCCCGGCAACATACGTATGAAGCGCGCACTTCAGCGCTTGGAAGGAATCGTCGCGCGAATTATCCGGGAACGACGCTCGTCTGCCCAGCGGGCTGACGATCTCCTTTCGAACCTTTTGTATCCGGCCGACCCCAGCACGGCCTTGACCGAGCAGGAGTTGCGGGATGAAGTAATGACACTCCTCGTGGCCGGGCATGAGACCACCGCGGTCTCGCTCAGCTGGGCCTGGTACCTGCTGTCGCAACATCCCGAAGTGGAAGCGCTTATGGCATCTGAGATTGCCGGAACCATCGGCGATCGGCCCGCCACACTCGATGACGTGCCGCGTCTGCCATATATACACCGCGTCTTGCTGGAGGTCCTGCGTCTTTATCCGCCCGCTTGGACCACTCCCCGCCTTGCCGTCGAAGACTGCATGATCGGCGAGTTCTCGGTACCGCGCGGAACTTCGGTCACAATGTCGCAATGGGTGATGCACCGTGATCCGCGCTACTTCATGGACCCTTTGGCGTTCCAGCCCGACCGCTGGGCAACCGGCCTCCTGGCGCAACTTCCCCGCTTCGCCTATTTTCCGTTCGGGGGCGGTTCGCGGGGATGTATCGGTGAATCTTTCGCCGTGGCTGAGGCCATACTCATTCTCGCCACTATCGCCCAGCGATTCCGTCTGAGGCACGTCGACCAGGGGCCGGTTTCGCCCTGGCCCACCCTGACTCTACAACCCGCAGGTCCGGTCAGAATGAAGGTCGAGAAGCAGAGGCTTCCGGAGCGTAGGCCCGCTGGTCTGCAGCACACCTAGGGGGTTGCGCTGGCCGGGGTTCGTGTTCTAATAGTGTAGTCTGCGGAATGGAAGGGCGCCCCCGGGCGCCCTGGACGTGTCAACGTCACAGAGGGATTTGGCCACCTCGTATGCGACTAAAGATCGCTCTTTCGTTATTTCTCTTCGTTGCTTCCGCTTTGCAGTCTTCCGCCCAGCCCGCTCTCGATTCGAGCGGCAATGGGCTCCTGAAGGGCGTCTACTATCTCCGTCAGGTTTTCTACTTCGTGGCGGATGAGTCCGGCGCCCTCGGAGGCGCGATCAACATCCAAGGCACAATCACATTCGACGGTAAGGGCAGCTACAGCTTCACCGGTTCGATGCTGGACACCGCCGCCAATTCCACTACGCCTAAGAACTTCAACACGAACGGCAGCTATGTGATCGCCGCTAGTGGATTGGGTTACATCACAGGAATTGATCCGGAGTTCAGCACGGATCACATCGCCGGATTGGTGTCGCACGGGATTTTTATCGGCAGCACCACCGACAACATGACGGGCTACAACGACCTGCTCATCGCGGCTCCGGTCGGTTCCACAGCTGCGTCGAACGGCACGCTCAAGGGGACTTACACAGTCGCCTATCTGGATCCCACCTTCCCCGGAGACGCGCTCTTCACAATGACCGCGAACGGGCAAGGCGGCATCGGAAATGTCAGCGCGACCGAGTATCTCGCCACTGACTCGACGTCGACCGCCCAAGACCTGACGAATGTCAGCTACTCCTTTAGCAACGGCGCCGCACAGCTCAATTTCGGCGGTCAGGCCACGAGCACGACGCTGATCGGCGGCACGGAGACGCTCTATGTTTCACCCGACGGGAACCTCGTCTTCGGAGGGTCCAGCACGGGCTTCGACATTTTCGTCGGCGTGCGTGGAGCGACGAACAATCCATCCAATTACGACGGGCTTTACTACCAGGCTGGTTTGGACCTCAATGAAGGAACCGTCTCCTTCGGCTACACATTGCTAGACAGTTACTACGGGTCCCTGCAGGCTTTTTCGACCAATATCGTGGGTCATCAGCGCCTGAATTCCGTGCTTCTCTATGGCGGTGCACGCGACTTCACGTACTACGACTCGTACACGCTCAACAACGACGGCAGTTCGGACGACTTCTTTTTCGCGCAGCACTACATCAGCAGCCCGGACGGAACCATCCGCATTGGGAGCGGCCTGGGCCCATATTTGAGCCTGAACGTGGCGCTGCAAGCGCCCGCCCTCACCGGCCCCGGAGTGTACCTAAGTCCAGTTGGCGTGGTGAACGCCGCCAGCTCGGCTCCTTTCACGGCACAGGTGGTCCCCGGAGAATTCCTCACCCTGTATGGCTCGGGACTGTCATCCGGTGTCGCCGCTGCAGCCGTGCCTTTTCCAACCGCTCTGAACGGAGTGCAAGTGCTGATTAATCAGCGGCCAGCGCCAATCTATTACGTAAGTCCCAACCAGATCTCGGTCATCGTGCCCTACGCTACGGAATCGCTGGCACAGATTCAAGTAGTCAACAACGGCATGAACTCCAACGTCGTCACGCAATCTGTAGGCTCGACCTCCATCGGCGTGTTTACGAACAACCCCGTAGGAGGCATCGGCTACGCTGCGGCGCTCCATCCCGACTATTCGCTGGTATCCCTGGCAAGCCCCGCGCAGATTGGTGAGACGGTCGCAGTTTACCTGACCGGCATGGGCGCGGTCAGCCCGCCGATCGCCGATGGCGTGGCGGCGCCTGTGCCGCCGGCTAACACCACGCTCACGCCACTGGTCTTCCTATTGGATAGCGCCGGTAATTACCCCCAGGCGACTGTAACCTTCTCCGGGCTTGCGCCGGGATTCGCGGGCTTGTACCAGATCAATTTCAAGGTCCCCGACGGACTGGTGCCCGGAGACGCAGCGCTCGAAATCGTGGGGCCTGATTCGGATACCTTTGAATCGCTGATTTCGATCGCATCCGCCACCGGCACTTCTTCTGCGGCACACGCGCGACCGCGACGAGCGAATCGGGTCCCCATGGGCCACATGCTGTCACCCCGCCAATTCCGGGGCGGCGGAAGATGGCGGTAATCTGAAGCCACGCGCATGATGAGAGGCGCTGGCCAACATCCTAACGAAAGTGTTCTCGATTTTTCTCACACTCGTAGGACTTTCGAAATCGCTTTCGCTCGGATTAAGGCGACACGAACCTAAGCCCGCTTGTCGGAAGTTGGCCGAACGCAGATGTTTTTTCGCGCGTGCGATACGGCCGAGATCATCTGCTGTTCCTGCACGAATTCGTCAAGAGCATCACCCAGCCCGTAGAGCGCGTGGCTGTAGATGACGGCGGCCGTGCGCACCGATGAGTGGCCAAGGCGTGCGGAGACGGTCGCTCAGCCGGTTGGACCACCACCTTCCATTCACCAGCAACGTTTGGGACTGGCTCTTGCGCGCATTTGGAGGAATTCTACATTAGCTCCTCTCGTGATTCGAATGCGGGAGTTGGCCACCCGTTAAGTCCTGATCCAGAACGCAGTCCTGTTAGACCTTAGCATCGTGGCCGGCTCAATGGTTCGCACCCATACTAATCCTCGCGTCATAAATGTGAGCGGCATTTTCTGTCCCGATGCTCTTCCTCAAATTTGCTGGAAGCTGATTGAACAAAAGGACAACTTCTTGCCAACGCTGAGGGCCATTCGGCTCAGGGTAATGCTGGTCGCTCCCGATGATGAATCGGCCTGGAAAATCCTCAAAGAGCTTCAACCACTCCGGTTTGATCTTCTCACCGGCCATCAGATAGTTCTTGCCTGGGGCCTTCGGGTCCAGCTTAATTTCCATGAAGAGGTTTGAATGTTTCTGAAGCAGGCGGCGGCATAGATCCGGTGTGCGATAGCCGGTCCCATCCGATCCTAAGTGCGCCCAGATGATCTTCGCGCGCGGATTATGGGCCAACAGACGTTCAAATGCCGAGATGTTCTCATGAAGCTGCGGGGGATTGGGAGGGGACTTCAAATCCCGCGGGAGCGGCATTGCGCGTGGAACAGCTTCCATGTGCAGATCAATCGGCACATCGTGCTGCGCGGCAATGTCGGCGAGCAATAGAAAAAGAGGATGGTCGGGCGCCGCGAATTGATAAGGAGTAGCGCCCGCAAAATGTTCCGCAGCCATCTCGCCAAAGCCCGCTGCTCCCATGTGTAGCAGTTCCTCTGCCCGTTTGCGGAATTTGCTCTGGATCGCCGCGCCGGCATCGCCCGAGCGCACCGATTGCTGGATCATTGGGTTCAGGGTCTCGCCTCCCGCGAGCACTGCAAGTCTCCGGGGATACTTGTTCGCAACCGCAAGAATACCTGCCGCGTGTAGTGCTCCTGATGGGCTCACCGAATCGGGCAGGATCAGGAGAACTGCTCTAACCATGTTCTCTCGCTGGAATGCTTGAATGACCGCACGGACCGAGCCCTCAGGATCGCGCTCGTCAAAGTGGGTGTGGGCGTCGATATAGGGAGAAACTGCCGACACGACAGGATGCTCCGCTGACGACGGAGGCGCGCTCGATGCGATTCGGGCAGCCAAAATAAGAACGCACGCCGTCAGGAGCGCTCTCGGACAGACCAGCTTGTGAACTGCAGCCCCTTCGGTCTCAAAACGTTTCATCGGTAATGTTCTCCCACATCAGATCAGCATATACGACGAGTGGTCTCTTGGCGATTGGGCGCGGAATACGATGCGGCAGGCCGCCGGGAAAAAGAACAAGCCGGAGTAGGCTCCAGCGTCCGATTTCGGATCAGGCTCGGCTTTCCAGGTACTGTGTGCCTGAAACCTCGTGTGATCCGCAGGGCGGAAGCCTCCCCATCTCCGTGTGCACATCGATATAATCCTTCGGTAACCGAAGGAGGCACGCCTTGTGAGATATACATCCGTTTGTGCAATCCTGCTTGCCGCCGCATGTTCCACCCTGCCGGCCCAGTGGAAGGTCGTCGATCAAGGGATTCCCCGGCTACCCAATGGCAAGCCGGACCTAAGCGCACCCGCTCCTCGCCGAGCCGACGGAAAGCCGGATCTGACTGGAATCTGGATGCCCGAACCGCCAAAGGTTCGAGATGCGACCGTTGGCCTCAAGCCGGACGAGGTGTCCATGACGCCGTGGGCACAGAAGGTCTACGATGAGCGCAAGACCGGCGCGGTATCGGCCACCGACCCGGATGCCAACTGCCTGCCCCAAGGCGTGCCAAAGATCAATTCTGCGCCGGAGCCGTACAAGATCTTTCAAGAGCCCAACGAGGTCGTGATTCTTTACGAGGCGTTCGGCCAGTTCCGCCAGTTGTTCATGGATGGACGGAAACCCATCCAAGATGCCAATCCGCAGTGGTATGGATATTCCCTGGCGAAATGGGATGGAGACACGCTGGTTGTCGAGTCCTCAGGCTTCAACGGCAAGGCCTGGCTTGACCAGTTGGGTAGGCCCTCAACCGAGGCTCTTCATGTAATCGAACGCTTCCACCGGAAGGACTTCGGGCACATGGACATCACCTCCACGATTGAAGATCCGGGCGCATACACCAAGCCGTGGACCTACGTGCAACCCGTTACGTTGTTGGCAGACGCAGAGCTTACCGAGCAGGTCTGCAATGAGAACAACCGGGACATTCCGCACATGAAGGGCAAATAGCGAGCCGCCGCTCTTTCACATTGAACATGAGATTCGGATTGAATATCCTCGGCCTTCTTCACGAGCAATATCGCAACGCTCCAAAACCTGGTGGTCCTGAAAGAGTGAATCACTTTGAGTCAAACACTGTAGATTCGTTTCCTGGATCGCGCGAACTACGGAGGCTTTTTGGAACGGGCGGCCGCCCCGAAACTCCACTCTCGATGCACCGGCCATTGGCTAGCACCAACGCGAGACCAGCCAACTGTTGCGCCCCTTCGACGGCGTCGAAGATGCTGATGCGCGAATCGCCGGTCGGCGCGAAGAAGCGGCCCTCCGACGCAATGGACGAGCG
>DATJWO010000047.1:0-49433 GCA_035501155.1 Bryobacteraceae bacterium | reverse complement strand
GAGAGCGTGAGGCCCGCCGCACGCAAACAGGGCGATCAAGCCCGCGATGGCCCACGCATGGGGACGGAAGTACTTACGGGTGCCGAAGAAACCCGGGATCTTGGTGCCCTCCCAAAGATGGAACGCGCTTAGATGGTTTGTTGAGCCGTTGCCGCGACGCGACTGAACATTGCGCGCCGCCTTACTCTACGCATTGACCGTAATTCAGCGAATGTTCATCGTATCACTGGCGCTCTGCGGGTGTCGTTAATCCGCCTCCGTACCGGTCTGGGTTCTCAGCATGGCAAAAAGAAGATCACCATCCGCCCGCTCCTGGCCGTGAAGTTCTCTTTTACTTGTTCAAACCGGAGGTCCAATTCGTCACCAACGTCAAGAGCGGAGGGGAGGCGGTACCCAGAGCTTGGTCGATCAGAAATCGGCCGTCCGTGGCGACGTCGTATTGGAACAACGGCCAAGCGCCAGTCGGTGACCAACCCGGAAAACACCATCTACTCCATCAAGCGCTTCATGGGCCGGCGCTACAACGAAGTCAGCGAGGAAATGAAGCTGGTCCGTTCGCCCGCGGCGTTCTTGGACGACTCGATCTTCTCCCCTCCCTTGCTGCCCAGGATGCTGACGAAGCCGCGCACTGTGTGCGCCTGCCAGCCCGTGGTCTTCATGATTTCGGCCAACGTCGCGCCCTGGCGTCGCTTCATCATGGTGATCACTTCGGCCTTCTTGTTGGCGCGGTCTTCTTTCGGCTTGCCTCCCGCCTTCTTGGCCGGGCTCGCCCTCTTCGTGGGCTTGTTCTTCTTCGTGGCCCTGGGCTTGCCCTTCGGCTTGGCCAGCTCGGGCTGCGCTGCCACGCTGCTCTCGATTGAATCGTTGATCATCTGTGTTTCTCCTGACCGGGTTGCGGTCGTCACATCGATCGGTTCGGAGAAATTGCAAGGCAATTGTGCCGCGATTATGCCTGAGGGAACAATTGGCGGAAAGGGAGCCTTTTTATGGTGCCGTCAAAACGAGGCTTGGCCTCGTGGGAGCACGTACAAGAGTTTGCCCTGACGGAACGTACTGGGATGGTTTTCAGGAGCGCATTGTTTTGATGGGCCCTTGCGTGTACCGTTGAATCATGGCCGCGGGTACTCAACAAAGAATTCCTGCCGATCGCTCCACCATGGATGGAGGGAGGCAAACGAATCGGACTTTCATCTGCCTCATACTTTTGATGGCCGGCAGCGGCTGTGCAGCACTGATCTATGAGATTCTCTGGCTGCAATTGCTGCAACTGGTCATAGGCTCATCGGCGGTATCTCTGGGCCTTCTGCTCGCTGCGTACATGGGCGGTTTGTGCGCGGGGAGCGCACTGGTTTCAAGATTCGTCCGCCTGGATCTTCAAGCCTTGCGAATCTATGCGGCGCTGGAAGCGGCAATCGGTGTTCTTGGAGTATTGTCATTGATCGGTGTCCCTTTTGTGACACGGCTCTACGCGGCGATGCCCGCGAACCTGATGACGCGGGCGATGATTGCCGGAGTTTGTCTGATCCCGCCAACCTTATTAATGGGAGCCACGCTTCCTGTGATTGCCCGCTGGGCTGGTACATCGCCGTCGGGCGTCTCGCGGACAGGCTTTCTCTACAGCGCCAACATCGCAGGCGCCATCGTGGGATGCCTGACAACCGGATTTTACCTGCTCCGGGTTTACGACATGGCGGTCGCAACGTACGCTGCAGTTGCGATAAATGGCCTGGTCGCGGCAGGGGCCCTGATTCTCGCAAGAATCGCCCCACATTCATTACCGGCCGGGAACGACAGCCCCGCATTTCATCGCCTGAGCACGAAAGCAATCCTCGTTTACACCGCGATCGGTTTGTCTGGTCTCACAGCGCTAGGCGCAGAAGTGCTATGGACGCGTCTGCTTTCGTTGTTACTTGGCCCCACAGTTTACACGTTTTCGATAATCCTCGCCGTCTTTCTGGCTGGGCTATGGGCCGGGAGTAGCGCCGGATCATCGCTGGTGCGCCGCTCGTCAAACCCACGCGCGCAGCTCGCCGGATGTCAACTTATGCTGGCCCTTACACTTGCCTGGACCGCATACGCCATCTCCAGTTCGCTGCCTTACTGGCCGGTGGATCCGTGGTTATCGCTCAATCCGGTGTTTAATTTTCAGCTGGACGTGGTAAGGACCGTATGGGCTATTCTGCCAGCGACACTATTCTGGGGCGCAAGTTTTCCGCTGGCGCTGGCTTCCATCAGCACCCCGGCGGCAGACGCCGCGCGGACCGCCGGCCGCATCTATGCAATCAACACTGCCGGATCGATAATCGGGTCTCTTGCTTTCAGTCTTTGGCTAATTCCTGCGATTGGCTCACGAAATTCGCAAAGGATTCTGATAGCTTTCGCTGCGATCTCAACCGTAATTGCTGGAGCGGCCACGGTCAAGTTTGCTTCCCGCAGCGTAATCTCGATCGCGGCTGCCGCAGGCGTTCTGCTGGCCGGATGGGGCCTTGCAGCTACAGTCGAGGACGTGCCGTGGCAAGCCATCGCATACGGCAGAAGAATCGCCCCCGTTATTCGCGCATTCGATCTTTATGACCGCGCGAACCCGACGACCGTATTGTTTCGAGGTGAGGGAATCAACTCGTCGGTGGTGATTGCCGAGCGGGCCGGCCAACGGCACTTTTACGTCAGCGGCAAGGCGGAGGCATCAACTGCTATTCTCGACATGCGCCTCGAACGCATGATGGGTCACCTGCCGGCGCTTGTACATCCATCGCCGAGATCAGTTCTGGTGGTCGGGTTCGGGGCAGGCATAACCGCGGGGTCTCTTACGCGATATCCGGACGTTCGCAAACTAGTGATCTGCGAGCTCGAGCCGTTTGTACCACCGGCTTCAACAAAATACTTCGCAAAAGAAAACTACAATGTGCTGCACGACAGGCGCACAGAAATGGTCTACGACGACGCGCGGCATTTCCTGTTCAAGACCCGCGGGATGTTCGACCTCATTACCACGGACCCGATCCACCCCTGGGTCAAAGGCACGTCCGTTCTGTACTCGAAGGAGTACTACGAGCTGGTAAAACGTCATCTGAATCCGGGCGGGGTCGTTGCGCAGTGGCTGCCGATCTACGACAGCGATCCGGAAACGATCCGCACCGAACTGGCCACGTTCTTCGCTGTATTTCCCGAAGGCACGATCTGGAGCAATAACTTCAAAGGAGATGGCTATGACCTGGTGTTGCTCGGGCAAGCGCCGCCGTTTCCGGTCAACGTAGATTCCGTGCAGGCCCGACTGGACCGGCCTGACTATGCCGCGGTACTGGCTTCAATATCCGATGTGGGATTCCACTCAGCAGTTGAATTTTTGGCTACCTACACTGGCCGTGCGACAGACCTCAAAGCCATGTTGACAGATGTCAGGGTTAATGACGACATGAACATGAGGCTGCAATACATCGCCGGCTTGGGACTGAACTCAATGTCGTACCAGGAAACGTACAAGAAGATTCGGCGGTACCGGCGCTTCCCGGACGGATTACTCATTGGTGCGCCCGGTGGGCGGATGGATGCTTTGCGAACCCTAATCAGCATCCGCAATTGATTCGTCGCGAAAAGTAAACGCAACAGCGGCATCACCTGCCGACAGGAAACCGCGTCACATAATCGCCCAAAGACTTCGTGCATTTCTCAGCCCGTGCCCCGCATGAACGTATCTCTCGGCCAATGAGTTGAAAGCAGAAGCGAGGTCCAACAGGTCAGGCTCTCTCGCTACGCATTAGGCGACGGTCTGGTCAGAAGATGAATTTTGCGGCCAGTTGCACAACGCGATAATCGCCCGATTGCAGGCCGTTATTGCCGCTAATATCATTCGTGATCTGACCGAAGTTGGAGGCGTTGAAGTTCTGTGAAGCGCTCGCCCCGCCGATCGGTCCATTGCCAGGCGCGTAGGGGTTCAGGTGGTTCGGCAGGTTGAACGCCTCGGCGCGGATCTGAAACGTCAGGTTTTCGTGAATCTTGAAATTCCGCGATAGCGCCAGATTCAGCTGGAACACCCCCGGCCCTTTCAAGTTGTTCAGCCCGAGATTACCGTAGGTGCCCAGCGCTGGAAGAGCGAAAGCAGAGGTGTTCAGCCAGTGATCAACCGTCTGATTTGCGTTGTACGGGTTACCGCCCAGATACTGCGCCGGTTGCCCCGCAACACTGGTCAGAGCGCGATCCGGGCCGGCCAGCACGGAGAACTCCTGCGCCGATCGGATGCTCAAGATCGGAGCCAGTTGCCAGTTGGTCGCCAGCAGTCGAGCCGCCTTATTGCTGAAACTCGGCGTGTTATACACGGCGCTGAGGTTGAAGTTCTGCCGGACGTCGATGCCCACGCAGTTGGCGCGCCACTGTCGCCGATTGCCGGGCGGCGCTACGCCCCCGTTTGTCGGATTGTTGTTCCAGGGATCGCTGATGCAGTGAGACCACGTGTAATTCGCCAGAACGTTTAGGCCACTGCCCACGCGCTTCTGCGCCGTGAGGTTCAGGCCTTCATATTCAGCATTACCGCCCGGATCCACGAAGCCGATCCCCGCATAGTAAACACCGGTCGCCGGATTTTGTAGGTAAAGCGGTCTGCGTTGGTTGTAGTTAGTCGTCGAGTTGCAACCAACGGTAACTTTCGGCGGGCAGGTGCCGAGCGGAGTTCCGGCTGTGTTCGGAACCAGCACCGGTGCGTTGATGTTTTCACCGCTGATCAGGTGGATGGTGCTTGTGCCGAGATAGTTCACGCTCGCCAGCCAGCCCGCCCCGAACTGTCGCTGAATGCTGAGATTCCACTCGTTCACATACTGCGCTTTCCAGGCGGTCAGAGGCGTCGTTACGTAGCTGCCGCCTGTCGGAAACGGGATGGTCGTCGCCTGGTGCCCGAAAGAGTTCGCCGCCGCCAGTTGTGCCATCGGATTCTCTCCCGCCGGCGAGAAGCCTGGCAGTCCTGCAAACGTCGTCCACGGATTGGTGAGGTTCGATCCCGACACGGATATCAAGTTCCCAAAGGGGGGGCTGAACTGCTCCTGACTTAGCGCCAGCATGTTCGGACGGTCGCCGAACATTCCGTACGCCGCCCGGATCGTCATCTTGCCGCTACCCGTCGGGTCAATTGCCACTCCGACGCGCGGGAAGAATTTCGCCCACTGCGGGCAGTAGAAGTAATTGCCACAGCTATACTGCGGATCGCCGGACACCACCAGGCCGACGGGAGCGTTCGTGTAATAGCTGCTCTTGATCCCCTGATTAAACAAATTCTGATCGAAATGCTCGTCCTGCGCCACAGTCTTCTGGTACACAGGCGTAGAGGGCTCCCAACGGAGGCCGTAGTTCAGGGTTACGCGCGAGTTCATCTTCCAGGAATCCTGGATGTACAGCGATATGTAATACTGCCGGCTGTAGAAACCGTAGAGTGTGCCCTGCGAGAAGCTCGCCGGACGGCCCAGCATGAAATCAGCCAGCACACTGGCGCCCCCACCCGCACCAGCAATCGAACCGTCGAACACGGGCGTACCGATTGCGTTTGGTCCGGAGTAGTAGTCCAGCATCTGCCGGTAAATGCTGCCGCCGAACATAATCTGATGGCTTCCCTTAATCCAGCTCACGTCGTCATACAACGACAGCAGTGGGCCATTATGGGAGGCTCCGGGTGCGGCTGATACGCCCCCGATGGAGAACTCCGGCGTGGCCGTGATTGCGATCACGTTTCCGGCAAGCGGAGAAATATTCGCGCCAAGCGATGTCCAAGATGCATAGTTATCCGGGATCTTGGCGACATTTGTGCGCGAGCCGCCAATCCGGAACGCATTGACCCAGTTTGACGACGGAACCCACGTGTGTCCCAACGTGATCGAGTAATCGAGATCGTGCACTCCGAAGGTGTTAAGTGACAAGGGATCCTTGCCATCAAAAGTGGAGCCTACGTTCAGTTGCCCCACCGTGTAGCGGCCGAAGATCGACTGCTTCGAGCTGATCTGATAATCGACCTTTGCCACCCCCAGATTTTCGTCCTGGATCGCCGCGAGGCCGTAGAGCACACGTCCGCAGGGATCGCTCGTCACCGGCATGGTCTTGAGAATATTGAGCGCAACAGGGTTCAGCAGTGATGGGCTGATCGTATTGTTGTTGAAGCCGA
The DNA here is from genome assembly GCA_035501155.1 of Bryobacteraceae bacterium. Taxonomy (GTDB): domain Bacteria; phylum Acidobacteriota; class Terriglobia; order Bryobacterales; family Bryobacteraceae; genus Palsa-89. Next base: position 43,291 of record DATJWO010000047.1, on the reverse strand, counting down.
GCGACGCCGGCAGGTTAATTTGCTTGCCACCGTTGCAGGCGGGAAGTGTGACTGCCGTGAAATCACCGTTAACCATCGCCTGTGTCGGAATGAACGCCGTGTTCTGCGCCGAATCGGACCTCAGATCGGTCCGTTGGAACCCGCCAAAGAAGAACAGCTTGTCTTTTTTGATCGGACCGCCCACCGTGCCCCCGTACTGGTTACGTTTCAGGGTGTCGCGCTTCTTTGCGAAAAAATCACGGGCGTTCAGGTCGCCATTGCGCAGAAACTCGAACGCATCGCCGTGGAACTGATTGGTACCGGACTTGGTCACCGCGTTGACAGTCCCTGTAGAGTGGTACCCATACTGCGGCTGCACCCCGCTGGTTTCGACCTTGAATTCCTGGAGTGCGTCCGGGAATGGCAGCGGAAGGCTGAGGTTGTTATACGGGTCCTGATATATCGAACCGTCCAATAAGTATGCGACCGCGTCCGGCGCGCCGCCCGCAATGGAAACCACAACGGTCGGGTAATTCCGCACGCTCTGCAGACTCGTTTGCCCCGGATAATTGGCCATGCCGGCGAGGAAAATCAACTCGTGAGGTTCACGCCCATTCAGCGGCATCTCAAGCACCCGCTGCGTGTCCACCACCTGGCCGACCCCGCTGTCGCGTGTCTCTACCTGCAGCGCGTTCGCCTGGACGACCACCTGCTCGTTAACCGCGCCGACGCTGATCGTGACATTGATTGACGACGAAGTGCCGACTTCGAGAACAATGCCCGTTTGTACGAATTTCGTGAAGCCCTCTTTGGTCACTTCGAGCATATAAGGGCCGATCGGAAGGTTGGGCAGCACGAAGCCGCCATCAGCGCCACTGGTCACCGTGCGGACGACGCCGGTTGCGGTTTGTGTAGCTTTCACTTCGGCGCCGGGAACCACTGATCCAGTTGAATCTTTTACGGTTCCTCCAATTTGAGAGGTTTGTCCCCAAACGGCAGCGGATACCAGGAAGCATAGCGTCAAAGCGCGAACGAAGTGCATGTTCAAGTCCCCTATATGGGTTTCCAACCTGCTGCCCCGGGGAACACCCCACCCCCGGGCACGCAGACTACGCTCGGCTAAAGATATCACAGTTTCGCGCAATCGAATGATCAAAACGGCGTCATTTCTTGTCACGGCCAAGTCAAAAGTAGAAGGTTGGGAATCGCGGTGGCGCGTGCGTTTGCTCTTCTTGCGGGGCGGCGAATCGCCCCGCAAGGAACGTGCCCGTATTGGATGGGCTACTCGGCTCGGCTGTGATCATCGCGCATGCGCGGTTCCTGCCGAAGTCGATTCAATTGAACACTCTGCTGCGGCCCATGAACGCAGTGCTGCTGCTCGGCATCGGACTCGGCGGTGGTTGGATCGCGAGCGTCCTGTCCACGCGCCCCCTCGACAGCGTTTTTGTCGGCGTATAAAAAGATCGAGTCGTCACCCTTTCGCCGACTTCATCGCTCACGAGGCCGCGAATATTCTTTCATAACTGCAAGCGTGCTAGCGTCGCCTACGCGAGACTCGAAGGAAGGAGTGGCTCCTCGATATTGAGTATCGGAAGTGGGAAACCTTTGTGTACTCGTGCGAAGGGTACGCGTGCGTGCTCGAACGCGGCAAGAACCCTGCTGAGCGACGCGCGCTCGCGGAGGAATACGGTCGCGCCCTACGTATCTTCGAGGAACGCGTGGACGCCGCTGAGGTCGCAAGCATCGTCAGGGCAGCGACCGAGGTTCGGAATGGCTGGAAAATCATCCTCAAGCGGTGCGCACCGAACCGTGTTTAGAAAGATACGATTCCCGGACCTGACCTGGCGTGGCAGATGCGTGCCTCCCGATTCCCTCCGTGCGCGGAGAGCGCCCGGCAAGGTGATCTAATACAGGTAGAGGCTTGGACACCACGGCGGTGTCGGCCCAACTCCAGCATCATTCCTTTTTCTTCAGAGCCTGGTCATTCTCTCGGATGAACTTTCGGATTTCATCCGCCATTCCCAGAAGCTTCTCCCACTGTTCTCGATAGAGTGTGACCGGAAAACGTCCGAGCCCATAGACCGAGAGCGCGCCCTTTTCGCTCACCTTCAGTGACATCTGGCCGCGTGCGGGCTTCTTGAGTGATTCATTCTCCGCGCGAAGCCGCTCAATCTCCGCCTTCAGCTCTTCTTCCGATGCCATGAATATCACTGATAGCACAGTTGAGGAGCCACGGCCGGCGAGTGAAGCGCGTCGCACTGATCGCCAACTGTCGGCGCCAACGCCTGAGCCTTGCGGTCATCGGGTTCACCCCTCGGCAGGTGTATCAAAAAGCATTTCCGCAACCCGAGCGCTGCGACGCTGAAAACAGAGCGTTTAGCCAGCAAGTATTTCTGTATCAAAGCGTGCACTTAATGATACGATCATGGCTGCCATGAAACGCATCGCCCAGATCGAAAGAGTCGCTCTCTATGCCCGCGTCAGCACAAAGGATGGGCGCCAGGACACCGAGAACCAACTGATTGCGCTACGGGAATACTGCGCAAAGCAGGGTTGGGAGATCATCGGTGAATACGTGGATCACGAGACAGGCGGCCACTCGCGCCGGCCGCACTTTCAGCGCATGTTTGCCGATGGGAGAGCCCGGAAGTTCGACCTAGTGCTGTTCTGGTCACTCGATCGGTTCAGCAGAGAAGGCGTCTCGGCCACACTAGCGCACCTGGAACGGCTGACGGCAGCGGGCGTGAACTGGCGCAGCTATACGGAAGAATACCTGGACTCAACCGGGCTCTTCAAGGACGCCGTGATCGCAATCCTCGCGGTTATCGCTAAACAGGAGCGTGTGCGCCGATCAGAGCGGGCCATCGCGGCGATCGCCCGTCTGAAGCGCCAAGGCAAGACGGAGCACCTTGGACGCCCCCGGAAGCTAATCGGGGCGAAGTTGGAGAAGGCTCGCCGGCTTCGCCGCGAAGGTCTGAGTGTACGCAGGATCGCGGCCGAATTGAGCGTATCTCCCATGACAGTGCAGCGCATTGTTGCCGCTCGATAAGGGACCGCGGTTTGGTAAGGGTATTTCTCGATCTGACCTACTCTCTCAAAATCTCCTTCAGCTTCGACTTCGCGACTTGCTCGTTGGGGCTCTTGGCTCCTCCATCGTCGAGCCAGCTCTATAGCTTCCCCACGCTAACGGTATGCTCGGTTTCGGGCTGCTTGACGCGGATGGTCAGTTGGATCGCCGGTCCAAAAGCGACCTCCGCAAGTCCGCATCGTCGGAACTCGGCGAGCGCGGCGACCTCGACCGCGTGGTCGCGGCCTCCGGAATCGGTGAATGAGACCCGGCAGGTCGCGACTCAGCGTCTTCAGAGTCGCCAGGATATTTATCCGCGGGGCGGTCTCTTCGGTGGGTGGCCTCAATGAGTCGCTCACGATCAGGATCGTCTATCCGGCGCGGCGCGGATAACTGGTGGAGCGGTGGATTTCGCTTACGCCGGTTCATCCAGCGGGACGTTGTTTACTGCTCTGACACAGCTGCAGCATGAGCTACCGCCTCAGCCAGGTTGAGCACCCCGGTAGTTCGATTCACCGGAGGTGGGGGCCCATCCTCGGCCCGGCTTGCAGAGTTCGAAGGCGGGCTTTGTGCTTCGGAACTTCTCCGCGGAGCAGGTACCCCACGGCGTTCCTGCTGATAGGGACCCGCGATTTGAACGGCGAGCCGGTCACCGGCGGTGGCCATGCTGGCGCGGAACTTGGGCTTTCCGTTCACTCGTACGCTCATCTGGCGATGCAGCGGGCAGTCCAGGTCCAGCACGTCACCTACGTTCATAGTTAGCAGCGTGCCGGCTGAAATTGTCGACGCCTCCAGACGGGTCTCCAGGACTACCGTGCAATCTTCGATCAATTGCGCCATGTGCGCCTGGTCGTGCAGCGTCGATTCGGAGCGGCGAACCTGCCGCAATTGTTGCTCGAACCGGTGCCGCAGCCGCTTAAAGAAGATGGAAGGAATCGCCAGATTGAGCATTCCCGCGCTGGCGCCCAGACGGCCTTCAATGGCGATCGCCACTACAGCCTCGCTCGGCGCAAGGACGTGCAGGAGTTGCGGTTCACTGGCCAGGGACTGCACCTCAAAGTTGATCTCGGATATGCTCTTCCAGGCTTCGTTTAGGTCCTGCATGATCACGCGCAGGAGATTCTGCAAAAGGCCTTTTTCGATCTCCGTGATCTTGCGCTTGATGTTGCTGAGGCTTTGTCCGTTGCCGCCCAACAGAACCTCCACCAGCGCGAAGGCGAGCGACGGGCTCAGTTCCAGCACCGCAGCTTCGTCGTAGGGCAATAGTCCGATGTAGGCGATGCAGGTGGGCGATGCGACGCCGTCCAGAAACTCCGCATACGAAATCTGCTCCAGGCTGACGAGGTTCAGCGTGATATAGGAGCGCAGATAAGCCGACAGGCTCGATACCAGAGTGCGAACGAAGTTTTCATGCAGCTGGTGAATGGCGCGAAGCTGCGACTTCGGGATCTTGTCCAGCCTGCCAAAGTCGAACGGAACCGCCGCCGTGTCCGCTTCCTTGGCGGACTCGTTCGTACCTTGGAAGACCGCATCAATCTCCTGCTGCGATAACTCCCGCTTCATTGGTTTCTCCGTCCTGCTGCCACGCTGCCTGGGTTGGGCTTGATGAGCAGCCCCATTAGCGCGCCGGCGTCAGCGCGCCTTCAAACCCAGCCGAGGCCTGCAAAGCAATCCGGTCTTTGCGGCTGATAACTTCCTTGACGCGAACTCCGTAATTCCCCTTCACCGCCACCACTTCCCCGCGCGCGACCACGACGTTATGCACCACCACTTCCACCGGGTCGCCAACACGACGGTCCAAATCCACCAGCGATCCCGCGGACAGCTTCAACACGTCGCGGATGGGAAGCACTGCGCGTCCCAAGACAATGGAAATCGGCAGTTCCAGTTCGATCAGCCGCTCGAGCAAAGCTCTGGATTCCTTGCTAGTCTCAGCGGCGTTCACGGGCGAGCTTTCCATATTCTCTTCGTCTTCGGAGGATGCGACCCAGTTGGCAAACGCTGGCTCCAGACCGGCCGCCAGGGGCGCTAATGCGCGCCCGTTAATTGTAATCGTCAAAGCGCCCCAGGACCGCGTGCCGCTGGGCCGGTTCTTCTCTTCGGATCCATCCTTGCAGACCACCGGCGTTGGCGAGCCTCCGCTAAGAACGTGAGCCACTCCCTGGAGGGACGGCCCTAGCATTTCCAAAAAGAGATTGCGCCGGTCCTCCGGATTGCTTCCGAGTCCCGCCGTCAATTCGAGCCAGGTTTGTTCCGGCACGCCGATCCAGAGCGTATGGGTGCCGCCGGAATCGAACTGCTGCCGCCACCACAGCACGGGGTCCGCGGCACCAAGCAGAGAATCCGGACGATCGCCCTTCAGCAAAGCCCAGGATGCGGCGGCCTGGTCGCCCCGGAACATCTCCACCGAGCGGCTCAATTCCGCCGCCCACGCTTTCAAGAACGTCTCCACTCCACGGTCATGCGTGCTCATCATGCGGCTCCTCTCATGTGGTTCGTACGATGCGAGTCTCCGCTCCCTCAGGGCCTGAGGCATCTCTCAGATCCGCCACACGCACCGCCACGTTTCCGTCGATCAGCAGTATCTCGCCCCAACCGATCAACATTTCGCCCGCGTAAATATCGATGTTTTCGCCCGTGGGACGCGACAACCGGATAACGCTGCCGGCGTTCAACTCGAGGAGTTCGCCAAAAGTCATCAACCTCTGATCCAGTTCCGCCCGCAATCCCAGAGGTACGTCCAGCAAGGACTGCATCCGGTCGAGCGACGGCCCCGCGTTGGCTTTATCCATTGTCTTCTCCGTCAGGCGTTAGACCACATACTGGTCGGCGCCGGAATTCTTCAGGCTAATCACGCCGTCCTTCTCCAGCTCCCGCGCAACCGTAATCACGGCCTGTTGAGCGGCGTCTACCTCTTTTAATTTCACCGGCCCGAGCGATGCCAGGTCTTCATCCAGCATCTCGGCGCCGCGCTGCGACAGAGAGGCGAAGAAGTGCTGCCGCAGCTCTTCGCTGGTGCCTTTGAGCGCGGTGACCAGTAGCTTGCGGTCGGTTTTGGAAAGGATCTCGCGCATCCCGGCCGCGTCCACCGCCAACAGATCCTCGAAAACGAACATGTACCGGCGGATCTTTTCGAAAAGCGCAGGTTCGTTCCTTTCGATGGCGTCCATCAATTGCGCGCAGCTATTCGGCTCCAGCCGGTTGAACATGTCCGCCACCGCTCGAACCCCTCCACGCGCTTCGCGGCTCAGATCTCCCAGGTTTTTAAGTTTCTGTCCGATCACGGAGGCAATCACCCGGACGCTTTCCGGCGAAATCCGGTCCAGATCGGCCATACGAATTGAGACATCCGCCCGAACCTCCAGCGGCAGCGAGTTCAGCAACGCCGCTGCTTGCGACGGATCCAGGTGAGAGAGCACCAGCGCGATGGTCTGCGGATGTTCGTCCTGGATGAACTTCGCAAGCTGCAGCGGGTCCACCTTGCGAAGACTTCCGAAGTCGACCGATTCCTGATCCATGGACTTAACCAGCCGGTCCAGCACGCGCATCGCGGTCTCTGGTCCAAATGCTTCCGCCAGCATTTTGCGAACGTAGTCTAATCCGCCGCGCGTGAAAGGAGCTTTGCTGGAACGGTTCGCCTCCTCCAGCACGGCTTCCACTTGCTGGCTGGTGACCGCATCCAGCTTGGCAATCGCACCGGTGATAGCGTCCACTTCCTGCTCGGTCATCCGCTTGAGCACGGGTCCACTGACACCCGAGCCGAGCGTGACCATCAGGATCGCGGCCTTCTGCACTCCGGTTAATGCCGTCGCCGAGGCTGTCGCGGCAGCCATCTATGCCTCGTCCGCCAGCGTCCCCGCGGACCGATTTTGCTGAGTGGAGTACTTCATGCTCACTATCTATCGTCTCCACCGCATCGCCCCTTAGACGCTGCGAAATCAAAATCGATAAAGTTTTCGTAAAGTTCGCGAAAAAGGATCTAGGCGAGCAGACGTTCTTGCTGCCGGTCGGCCAGAGCCGGACGGACTCCCCGTTTGATGCTGCGTGCGCGCATGCCGGCCCAGGTCTCAAGCGGAATCCGCTCGAACACGCGAACGACATCCGGGTCGAACTGCGATCCGCTACATCGTAAGATTTCCTCAGCAGCCGCCTCAAACGGCATGGCGAGCCGGTAGGGGCGGTCTGATGTCATCGCGTCGAAAGAATCGACCACGGAGAAAATCCGCGATCCGAACGGAATCTGCGCTCCCCGGAGCTTGTGCGGATAACCGGTGCCGTCGCATCGCTCGTGATGCGTGAGCACAATTTCCGACTCGCGCTCCAGCGAAGGCAGCGTCTGAAGAATCCGCTGTCCGATCTCGGGATGGGCCTTCATCAGCGCCCACTCGCTCTTGGATAAAGGACCCTTCTTGAGAAGAATCCGGTCGGACACGCCAATCTTGCCGATGTCGTGCAGCATTCCGGCGCGCCGCACCACATCGATCTGTGCCGGCGGCATGCCCATCGCGGAAGCAAGGTAGGCGGCGTATTCGCTGACTCGCTTGGAATGATTCTGCGTCTCGCATTCCCGCGCATCTAGCGCCGCCACCAGAGCCTCCAGCGCTGCTTCGGAGTTCCGCGCAAGCTCCGCCTCCGCGCTGGCCAACTGCTCGAATTGGTAGGACACCAGCGATTCCAGCTTGCGTCGGCTGTCTTCGGTGCGCTGGGCCACCTGCGCTCGCGCCTTATGCACGGCGGAGATGATCTCGTCGGGCGTAAACGGTTTGCGTACGTAATCCAGAGCGCCCAGCCGCATCGCCTCCACGGCCGTGCTGATCTCGCCGCAGCCGGTGAGCACGATAAAGCCCGTGTCTCGCCAATCCCCTTTGCCGGACCGCAAGAGCTCCAGCCCGGTCACCACGGGCATGTTGAGATCTAACAACACCAGGTCGTAGGCGTTACTCTTCAGTTGGTGCAGGGCCTCCAGGCCGGTTGCCGCGACCTCCGTTTCGCAGTTCTGCCCATTCAGAATCTCGACCAACAACTCGCGAATCCCCTGCTCATCCTCGACGACCAGGATTCGCGGCCTTTGACTGGCCGCTTGGGAAGAGCACGGTTCGCCGGCGAATGGCAGAGTCTGCTGCGTCACAGCCGCCCTCCCGGAGCTAGCGGCGCGAAGTGTGAGACGTACTCGAAGCTGATCGCGGATTCCACCGATTGCGCGGATAGAACCCGGAGCGCGGTGTCGTACATCCCGCCTTCAACCGGCCGGCACTGGCGAACCTCGCCCGTAAGCAACAGTGAGCCGAGCGCAAAGCGTACCACGCTCCCGGCAGGGAACGCCGCCCCGCAGCGAATTTGTACTCCGGATCTCGAAATGTCGGCGCTCACGCAATCACTGCTGATTTCGCGATCCAAGGAGTGGACGCGAGTTCCAGAAGTCACCTCACCGCAGCTCATGTCAGCGCGCGACATTGTTGGATTCACTTGCGTTGCACGTATGCCGCCAAAGAAGCGCTGTCCCAACCGCCACTCTTCGCGTGCGAATTCTGCTCCGCCGCGCCCGAATCGGCTTCGCTAGCGGCGCGAACTGAGACAAGCGTTTCAAATCAAGGCAGATTCCGTGCGCGCTTGCCCTATACACGAACTTTAAGGCAATCTTCCTCAACACCCACCCGCGCGTCGACGATTAAGGGCTAAAGCCAGTAGCTGCAGGCGCTGGGCGACGAGAGCTGTTGCCGCTTCGCGGTCGTAGAGCCTCGGACCTGCCGCACGAAGGCTTAGGAAGGACTTTCTTTGCCCCTGGACATCTTGATCGTTGATGATTCCGCAGCCATCCGCAAGATTCTGCTTCGTGTTCTTGCCCAGACGGACCTGCCGATTGGAAAAGTGCTGGAAGCCGGCGATGGTGTGGAGGCCTTAAAGGCCTTGGAGTCCAACAAGGTCGGATTGATTCTCTCCGACATCAATATGCCGAATATGGACGGCTTGCAACTGCTGACGCACCTGCGGACGAATCCGGACTGGAGCCAACTGCCCGTGATCATGATCACGACTGAGGGCAGCCAGGCCAAGGTTCTGGAGGCCGTTCAGCTTGGCGCTCGCGGATACGTGCGCAAGCCGTTCACCGCCGAGCAGATCAAAGAGAAGGTGCTGGGTTGTCTTCACGAAGAACTAAGTCACGGAACTTTATGACAAACACGATTACACCCGCGGATATCTCGTCCCTGTTGATTGAAAACACGGAGAAGGTTTTTTCAGTGATGCTGGGCATGGCCGTTTCCGCCGGAGACGCGGTCCAGCACCCGAATATCGAGAGCGCCGATGGGAACGTGGTGTCGTTGATCGGCTTTGTCGGCGAATGGATCGGCACCGGCAGCGTTTGCTGCAACTCGGAGATGGCTTGCCGAATCAGCTCCCGTATGCTGATGGCGGAATACGCTGCAGTCAACGAAGAGGTTCTGGACGCGGTCGGCGAGATCACCAACATGATCATCGGTAACTTCAAAGACGCAGCCGAACAACTCTTGGGCCCGTTAGGTCTCAGCACCCCCACCGTCATTTATGGACGAAACGTGCGGGCCCGCAATTTGAACGGTCAACTCTGGACCACGGTGCCGTTCGACTGTGAAGGGGGGCTGGTGGAAGTAAAAATCTCCCTGGGCCCCCGCCACAGCGCGAATGGATCCGCCAAGACCGGGATATTGGTCGCCGAGTCGTAAGCATCCGGCTCCAAACTCGGGCTGTGGACTAGCGATGGATGATCTCGATATAGCCGGCAACGCATCCAGCATCACAAGTCTAGATGCCAACCAGCGGCGCAGCCTCGCGTTGAAGAGCGCCCGCCTGGGTGTGTGGGCCTGGGATGCAGTAGAACACGAGTCGTTCTGGGACCAACGCACGTGCGAAATCTATGGACGTCCTTACCGGGGTGGCCTGGGCGCATCCATTGATGAAGTGGTTGCCCTGGTTCATCCTGAGGATCGCGCGGATTTTCAAAAGAGGTACGCGGCCGCCATCCAACAGATGTGGCCGGAGATCGCTACCGAGTATCGCGTGGTGTGGCCAGACGGCAGCGTGCATCATGTGGCCACCTTTGGCTTGGCGTTTTATAACGACCAGGGGCAAATCACTCGCACCGTCGGCGTCGCGCAAGACGTGACGCTGCAACGCCAACAAGAAGAGGAAGCCTGTCAGTCCTTGAAGCTGGAAAGCGTCGGGCGGCTGGCGGGCGGAATCGCCCACGACTTCAACAACCTGCTCACGGTCATCAATGGATACGCCGAGCTCCTGCTCAAAGAATCCCGGGAAGGCACTTCGATCTGGGCGAAAGCAGCACAAATCAAGCGCGCCGGGGAGAAAGCAGCTGGTTTGACACGGCAATTGTTGGCCTTCAGCCGGAAGCAGGTGATGGACGTCCAGCCAGCGAATCTGAACTCGCTCGTCCAGGATCTCACTCCGGTGCTCCGGCAAGTCCTGGAGGAGACGGTGGAACTAAAGTTCATTCTGGAGCCGTCGCTTGGGCTGACGCTGGCGGACCCGAAACAAATCAGCCAGGCGATCCTGAGCCTGGCGATGAACGCCCGGGATGCCATGCCGAAAGGGGGGATCTTCACGATCAAGACGGAGAACATCAAGCTGACCGGGCGTCCGGCGGCAGCGGGTCCGGATCTTCCACTTGGCGACTGCGTTCTCCTGACGCTGAGCGACACTGGCGCCGGCATGGACCGCGAAACCCAGAAGCACATCTTCGAACCGTTCTTTACCACCAAGGCTTCCGGAAGCGGCGCGGGTCTTGGCCTCGCAACGGTGCACGGGATCGTCTCTCAAAGCGGCGGCGCGATCCAGTGTACCAGCGAGCTGGGTGAGGGAACCGTCTTCCGGATTTATCTCCCGCAGACGGGCAATCCGTGCCAAGCGCACGTTTCCGGGGACGCACAGACCATCCTGATTGTGGACGACGAGCCGGCATTCCGAGAACTGCTTCGGGAAGTCCTGGAAGCAGCCGGATATCGGGTAATGGAAGCCGCCCAAGGCAACCAAGCCCTCGCAATCCAGCAACGCCAGCGCATCGACATCCTGATTACGGACCTGGCAATGCCAGACATGGACGGCATCGAATTAATCCGGGCGTTCGTGCACACCGATCGGGCCGCCGCTGTCGTCGCGATTTCTGGCGCGTTCGACGAAAGCGTCCTCAGGGCCGCCCGGCTGTTGGGCGCAAGCGCCACTCTAACCAAGCCCATCGACATGGATCACCTGGTCGCCGAAGTCGACCGCATCGCCGGCAAACGAGCGGAAGGTCAGACCAGCTAAGCCGGTGTGGACTCGATCAAGCGATAGCCCACTCCGGGGACCGTTTCGATGTACCTGGGCAGATTCGGCATCGGCTCGATCTTCTGGCGCAGGTTGGCCACATGCACCCGCACGGTCTGAATGTAGTGCACGTACTGATGTCCCCAGGCCTTCGTCAGAATCGTCTCCGGGCTCAAAGTCGCTCCGCCGGCCTCCGCCAGGCAGGTCAGAATCTGGAATTCCTTCTTCGTGAGCCGGATCTCCAGGCCGCCGCGCGACACGCGGTGCCGGGCCGTGTCGATCTCCAGGTCTTGGACTCGTAGGATTGACGCCAGTTCCGGCGCGGGCTTCTCGAACAACGCGAGCTTGACGACGACGGCGAGTTGCTCCAGCGAGAACGGCTTCAGTAGATAACCGGAAGGTGCGGCCCTGGCTACGCGCGTGATCGTGTCGTGATCGGACAGTCCAGTAAGAAACACCACCGGGGCGTTGGTGAATTCCCGGATGAGCCCCAGCGTGGAGATTCCATCCTGCTCGCCGCCAAGCTCGATGTCCATCAAAATTAAGTCCGGCGGAAGCTCTCTCACCTTGTCCAGGGCCTGCAGCCCGCCCGGAGCGACGCTGGTCTTGTATCCCAAGCTCTGGAGCCAGTCCTGGACGGACTCCGCGACAATCTGTTCGTCCTCCACAACCAGGATTTTCGGCTCCTTACTCGCCGTCAATTGGCTTGAAAGCGCTATCACGATGCTCCTTTCCCCTGTTCCTCCGCGAGAATCACTCTACGCTCATGCCGGACGCCATCTCCGGTGCTTGGAACGGGCGCGCGTCGAACCGGACAGAGTCGGCTTCCGCTCTTAGACCGTAGCTTGCCGTTCCGCCCTGCGTGAGTCCGACGCTCAACGCGACTTGCGTCAAGCCGGCCACGTTCCCGACGCCCAGCTTCTTCATCATAGTTTTCCTGTACGTGCGAATGGTCTCCAGGCTGAGAGACAGCAATTGCGCGATCTCCTTACTGGTGTTGCCTTCGGCGATCAGCCGCAGCACCTGCAGTTCGCGCGGCGAGAGCGCTTTGGTTCGCGACGCTGCGGGCCGGTCGTCCACTGCTCCGTTTTGCATGCGCTCAACCAGGCGGTGGGAAACTTCGGGGCTTAGGTAGAAGCCGCCCTTGATCACCGTTCTCAAGGCCTCGCGCAATCCTTCGCCGGACACTTTCTTCAAGACGAAGCCACGCACGCCGCATCGGATTGAGTTGAGCATCGTAAGCTCGTCCTCGAGCATGGTCAGAATCATGACCCGGGTTTCCGGCGAGTGGCGCAAGATCTCGGCCGTGGCTTCAATGCCGTTCAGGTCGGGCAGCCCGATCTCCATAATGACGATGTCCGGGCGCTCGGCCTTGCAGATCTGGACCGCTTCCAGTCCGCTTTCCGTCTCCCCGGTGACCTGGAACTCCGGATCACGGCTCAAGATTGCCTTCAGGCCGTCCCGCAGCACTTTGTGGCCATCCACTAAAAGGATCTTGAATGCCATTCTTGCTACCTCGCCACCAGCGCCGAGCGCAGCAGATCTCGAAGCCTTCGCCTCAAATCCCGGATCTGCGCGAGTTGCGTTCTGCACTCGGCGCATTGTTCCAGGTGCTGGGCCACTTTCTTCTTCCTTCGCGGCCCCATATCGTTGGTGGCGTACAGTTCCAATACCTCCACGAAAGGATGGTCCGGCGCTGCGGCACTTTGCACTGGCGTGTCTTGGTCTGAGCTAAGGACTGATGGGTGTGTTGGGTTCATTTTGTTCCCAACAGCAAATGCAACCATACCGCCAACGTGTGGTCCCCCGATCAGGATCAGGCAAGGATGGCTCAGCTTTCGTAAACCGTAGAAATTGAACAAGCGAATTAGTGAGGAGGACCACAGATGCGGATTGGAGTGCGCCGCCCATGGTTCCGCGGCCCGCTTAGCGCCTGTCTCAATCTGAGACGGACGCCCGGTTAGCGAGACAGTGAGAGCTTTTGCTAGCCTTGTGCGGCGTGATCGGTGATCTCGCGGTTGAGAATCCGATAGAGCGTCGCTCTGCCGATGCCGAGGATCGCCGCGGCCTGTTGCTTATTGCCGCCAACCTCCTCCAGAACGTGTTCGACATAACTGCGCTCGGCCTCGGCCAGCGTCGTAAGGCCGGGAGCCCAGCCGCTGTTTTCTTCGCGCTTCTCGCAACGCATGTACTCTGGCAGGTCGCGCACATCGATCATGTCGCTCTGCGTCATCATGCACGCCCGCCCGATTACGTTCTCCAGTTCCCGCACGTTACCGGGCCAGGAGTGCCGCGAGAGAACCGACTGCGCCCGACGTGTCAGCCCTTTCACTGGCTTGTTGTACTGCCGCGCGAACTTCTTCACGAAGTGACGCTCCAACAGGGGCAAGTCTTCCTGGCGTTCGGCCAAAGTGGGGAGCGTGACATCCACCATCGCCAGGCGATAGTAAAGGTCCTCGCGAAACTGCTTCTCGCGAACCATCGCGCGCAAGTCCCGATTGGTGGCGGCGATCACTCGAACGTCGATCTTGTAGGTTCTTGGCGAACCCACGCGTTGGATTTCCTGGTTCTGCAGCGCACGGAGAAGTTTGGCCTGGACAGACACAGGAATCTCGCCGACCTCGTCCAGGAACAAGGTGCCGTTGTTGGCTGCTTCAAACACGCCGATACGGTCCTGCACCGCGCCGGTGAAGGATCCTCGCAGATGCCCGAACAGCTCACTCTCAAACAGCGTCTCAACGATCGTCGCGCAGTTGCACGTTATGAAAGGCCCTTTGCGAGCCGGGCTGAGACTTTGTAAGACCTCGGCCGCGAGTTGCTTGCCCGTGCCGGTTTGCCCCGTAATCAGAACCGTCCGGAAGTGCGGCGCAATTCGCTGCAGCATCGCGAACACCTCGACAACTGCGGGACTGGAACCGACCATTCCAGCCAATTGCGAAGCTTCCGACAGCTCGCCTTGCAACTCCGAGGCGCGCCCGCGAGTTTTTGCGGCTCGTATCAAAGAGCCGATCCGCTCGCAAAAAACGTCTATGTCGAAAGGCTTGGTCAGATAATCGCAGGCGCCCCGCCGAAGCGCTTCCACCGCGCTCTCGGTGGAGTAGTGGCCCGTCAACAGAACCACATCGATTCCAGGATTCCATTCCACAATCTGGTCCAACAGCTCCAAACCGTTCAGATTGGGCATGACCAGATCCAGAATCACGATATCCGGATTAGTGCGCCGGACGATTTCCAGCCCCCGCGCCGGATCGGATTCCTTTTGAATGTGCAGGCCGGGCTGTGTCAGCGCCGTTTCGACGAGGTCCAGGATGAGCGGGTCATCGTCGATGGCCAGGAGCCTTACGTCTTCATCCATGAAACAAAAAACCGCCCTCTAACTGTGACAAACATGATAACGTCCAAAGCCGTACGATTCAATGAGACAGATGATAATTTCGTTTGCGCGTTGTCTTGGCGCAATTCGTGGGTTCAGGGCCGTCGACAGCCCCGCTCCCTGGGATTTTATTAATAGAATGAGTAAGATATGAGAATCGTGGCGTGAGCTGCGCCGTTCTGGAGCCAGGATTGCTCGGTTGAACCACCACGGACGCGCGATAATAGGTAACGCTTTGCCCACATCGAGCATTTGGCGAAACGAACCCAATGCAGCCTCCCATTCCCGCGAGGCTCTGACCGGCTCGCTGCTCCGCGCTGTTCTCGGATGGCAGTTTGTGTGGGTCTTGTTTATCGCCGTCGTGGAAGTGCCGTTCCTTGCTGCCAACAAGTTAGGCGCCGCCTGGATT
The DNA here is from genome assembly GCA_035501155.1 of Bryobacteraceae bacterium. Taxonomy (GTDB): domain Bacteria; phylum Acidobacteriota; class Terriglobia; order Bryobacterales; family Bryobacteraceae; genus Palsa-89. Next base: position 28,168 of record DATJWO010000047.1, on the reverse strand, counting down.
GGCCTTGCGTTCGCCTTATTTACGCTGCTTCTCCCCGCGGTGCTCCTGCGCCGGGGAAAACCGATTGCGGCAGCCTGGTCTTTCGTAATTTCTGAAGCCGGGATCACAATCGTGCTGGCGGTTTTGGGCCGCGGCGTCGATGGGTCGGCTCCTATCCTGCAACTCGCGGTTGCCGTCGTGGCGGCCGTGCTGTTGGGAAGGAATGCCGCGTTATCGACCTCGGTGGTGTGCCTCGCGGTGGATCTTGGAACCACTATTTTCGCTGCCAGGGGCGGACATCTCATCGTCTTGTTCCCAGGCTCAACCCTCAGTAACTGGTCGGTGGATGCCATTGCGTTCGCACTGGCCGCGCCGTCTATGTACTTAGCCGTGAGCCGGCTACGCGTCGCTCTGGATCAATCTCAGGAACAGCTCGCCGCGCTGCGGCAAGCCGAAGAGCGCATTGCTTATCAGGCGCAGCTCATCGGACAGGCTGCCGATCCCGTCATCGCGGCCGACAACAACCGCGTCGTCACCTTTTGGAATGCGGCTGCGGAACGCCTGCTCGGGCGGCCGGAAAAGGATGCGCTTGGAAAGCGCCTCGACGAGGCGGTCCCCTTTGCTCAGGGCACCATTCCACGAGACCGTTTCCGCGCAGAATTGGCACGGACCGGCCGTTGGGAGGGCGAGTTAGTCTGGCTCAATTCTGCCGGAGAGGCCCGTAATGTCGACGCCGCCATCACGACGTTGCGTAATGCCTCCGGCGAGCCGATCGGAACCGTTGGCGGGTTCCGCGACATTACCGAGAAGCGCGCTGCCGAAGAAGAACTGAGACGGTCGGAAGAACGTTTGCACCGGCTTACGGAAACTGTGCCGGTGGGCATCACCATGTTCGACCGGTCGGGCCGAATCGTCTTCGCCAATTCGTTCGCGGCAAGCCTTTTGGAAACATCGCCCTCGGAGCTGCTGAAGCGCGGCATGACTTCACCGGATTGGGAGGTCACAGACTTTTCCGGGAATCCTTTCCCCCTCGAGGAGCGCCCCTTTTACCGCGTGCTCAATACCGGCCAGCCGGTCAGTAATGTAAATTACGTGGTGCAGACTCCATCGGGCAAGCGAAAATACCTGTCTGTCAGCGCCGCACCGATTCTGGGGCCCAGTGGGGAAGTAGAGAACGTCGTCGCCGCGCTGGAGGACATTACCGAACGCTGGGAGTTGGAAGAACGTTACCGGCACGCCCAACGCATGGAAAGTTTGGGCCGCATGGCCGGTGGCGTCGCCCACGACTTCAACAATCTGCTGACCGTTATCAATGGCTACAGCCAGCTGCTCCTGCGGCGTCTGGAATCGGAAGGGGGCTCGCAAAACGGGCTGCAAGAACCGCTGCAGCAGATCCGCAAGGCGGGCCAGAGGGCAGCTGATCTTTCGCGCGAATTGCTCGCATTCAGCCGTAAACAGGTGGTTTCATCCTCACCCCTGGTCCTGAACGAACTCATCCAGGAATCGGAACCGATGCTCCGCCGCTTGCTGGGACCTGACGTGCACATGATCGTTCGGCTGGACCCGTCCGAGGGCGCCGTTCTGGCGGACTCCGGCCAGATGCAGCAGGTGCTCCTGAATCTGGTGATCAATGCTCGGGATGCCATGCCGGATGGAGGGACGGTCACCATCGCAACCGTGAGTGGGGAGTGCCGCGGGGATGATCCCGAGCGCGATCCGGAGCTGCCGCCCGGCCGCTATGTGCTGTTGGCCGTGGAGGATACCGGGACCGGCATGGATGCCGAGACGCTGCAGCACGTATTTGAGCCCTTCTTCACCACCAAGGAGGTGGGCCAGGGCACTGGACTCGGGCTGGCCACCGTTTACGGCATCGTGAAGCAAACCCACGGTTCGATACGCGTGCAGAGCGAACCGGGAAAAGGCGCGCGTTTCTCCATCTATTTCCCAAGTATCGACGCGGTCTCTGACACCAGCATTCCGCCGCTGGAGCAGCCTGTCAGGGGTGGAACGGAAACTGTCCTTTTGGTGGACGATCAGCCAGAGGTTCGCGGGTTCCTGGCCGAGTGCTTGCGCTCCTACGGATACAGCGTCAACGAGGCCGGCTCGTGTGAAGAAGCCCTGGCTGTTTCGCGCCAGCATCAGGGTGGCCTGGATTTGCTGATCACGGATATGATGATGCCGGGCATGTCCGGCCGGGAATTGGCCGAGGCGCTCGAGGCCGAGCGTCCAGGCCTTCGTGTCTTGCTGGTTTCCGGCTACTCGGCCGAGCAGGTAAGGCCGCTGGGGCTGCCTGCGTCACGGTTCGCGTTTGTGCAGAAGCCTGTTTCGCCCGAGGATCTGGCAACCAAAGTGCGGCGCCTGTTGGAGTCGAGCGATGAGCTGTCGGCGCGCTCTACGCCCGGCTGAGCGCGCGAAGAATCGTACCAGCGATTTGCGGAAGCGGCACAACTTCGTTGACTGACCCGTTGCGAATCGCTTCGCGCGGCATTCCAAACACCACGCAGCTGGCCTCGTCCTGCGCAATGGTGTGCGCGCCGGCGCCTTTCATTTTGAGGAGGCCTTCGGCGCCGTCGGAGCCCATGCCGGTCAGAATCACACCTATGGCGTCGGGCGCGGCGACCTCGGCGACGGAAGTGAACAGGACGTCGACCGAAGGCCGCTGGTAACAAACTCTTGGGCCGTTCTTTACGGCCACCGAGTACCCGTAACCGGACTTCCGTAAGAACATGTGGAAGTTTCCGGGTGCGATCAATGCAAGTCCGGGCCTTACTTCATCCCCGTCCACGGCCTCCTTGACCTCGATCTCACAAAGCTGGTTGAGCCGGTTTGCAAATGCCAGCGAGAACCCGGCGGGAATATGCTGCGTCACGACGATGCCGGGCGCACTGGGCGGGATCTCCCGGAGCACGGCCGCGATTGCCTCGGTTCCGCCCGTGGAAGCTCCAATGGCGACAACCGTCGATTGCCGGAGGCCGTGGTGTTCGCGGGACGGAGGTGAGGCCGCCGCTGCCCCGGGTAGGCTGGCGGCGCTCAATCTTTTGATTCTGGCGGACGCCGCGGCGCGAACTTTATCTGCCAGGATTCGCGAGAGCTCGCCCACCGAGTAGGGACCTCCGGGCTTGCACAAGACGTCCACTGCCCCGTTCGCGAGAGCTTCGATGGCGGCGCGGCTGGAAGCCTGGCCGAGCGAGCTGATCACAATGACCGGCAGCGGATGATGCCGCATGATCTTCTTGAGAAACGTCAGACCATCCATGCGCGGCATCTCGATGTCCAGCGTCACGACATCGGGAGCGAGGGCCAGAATCTTGTCCCGTGCGATGAAGGGGTCCGGCGCGGTTCCCACGACTTCGATGTCCGCGTGGTTGGCCAGCGATTCAGAGAGCACTTTGCGAACGATGGCCGAGTCGTCCACCACCAGCACGCGAATTTTGCGTGCGGCGCTCATGCACGTGCGTCCAACCGGAATTGGAGCCGGAGGAAGCCGGCGCCCACGCCAAAGGTCTGTTCGGCAAACAGGGTTTCCGGCGCGGAGGGCTCTCCGAGTTCTGGCGATTCCGCCAGTTCGGGCGAAAGAAGCTCGAAGACTTCAGTGCTCTTCAACCGGCTGAGAACCGCGCCGCAGATCATGTTGGCCAGTTCTTTGGCTACCGCCTCTTGCTCCTGCGTGACGGCCTCTTCCGGCCTATCGAGGCCGAGGAAGTTGGCGGTCATTTCCGCGCTGGCCTCCGGCGACGAGCACAGCGACAGCGCGCCGGTCCAGTGCCCCCGAAACTCGATCTTGACGCGCGTGCAACCGGCGTCTCCGGCGGACTCCGGAGGCGCGTCCAGCATCGTGAAAAACATAGTGGACAACACTTCGTCGGTAGCGTCGATCAGCGCTTGATGCAGTTCAGACATTGGCTTCTCCCAGCACGCGCTCCAGCTCTTCGCGGAGCGACTCGGGAGCGAAGGGCTTCTTGACATAGCCTCTCGCTCCCAGCGCTAGCATCTGCTGCACGCGCGCCTCGGTGGCATCGGTAGAGATCACAACCACCGGGACCGTCAGATTGCGGGATTCCATCGAGCGGACCAGTTCCTCGCCGTTCATCTTCGGCATGTTGATGTCCGTTAACACAACGTCGACCCATTCGCGGGCGAGCAGTTCCAGCGCCTCCTCACCGTTGGAGGCTTGGAAACACTCGCTCATGTCGAAACCGGATGTATGCATGACCCGCCGGATGAAGGTCCGCATCACCGGCGAATCGTCCACGATCAGTACGCGGAACGCCATCACTTGACTCCTTTTTGAGCAGGCGTCATTTCCTTTTCGGGTTCGCCCGGCCCGCGCCAGAAGACTTTGCCGGTCCCGTTCTCCAACCGGACGGTGCGGGCCATGTTGCCACCCACCGTTTCGCCGTGCACCATAACGCCCGCCTTCCAGAGGATCTTGCGGGCCGCCAGGTGATTGCGCTTGCCGATGTTGAAGTCCTCGCTGGTGTTCACTACCTGCGCGCCGCCCAGTAGATATACCGATAGCCGGCGTTTATCGGCGCCACGCTGGTAGGCTTGTTGAAACAGCCGCGGGATTCCGGTGTCGGCGAACACATAAGGATTGTTCTCGGCCTTGGAACGGTTCATGGACGAATCCGGCAGCATGAAGTGGAGTAGTCCGGCAACGTTGGCGATGCGATCGTGAATGGCGATGGCGATGCACGAACCGAGCGCGTAGGTGATGAGCGACCCGTCCGGATCATTGGTCACCGCACAATCGGAGATGCCGACAACGTGGGCCATCATCTCACCCGACCTTCGGGTTGAGCAGTGGCTGAAGCAGGCTTCCGGTAGACGGCCGGCGCGACGTATTGGAGCGAGTGCCGCACCCCGTTGAGGCTCTCCGCATGGCCGACGAAAAGATAACCGCCGGGCTCCAGCCATTCGGAAAGCTGCCGGACGACTTTTTCCTGAGTGGGCTTGTCGAAATAGATCATGACGTTGCGGCAAAAGATGGTTTGGAACTGGCGGGAGTGCGAAATCGGCTCGATCAGATTGATGCGGCGAAGTTCCAGCAACTGGCGAACTTCCGGCTTCACGCGATACAACACCTCGCCGTTCTTCACGCCACGCAGAAAGTACTTCGAGCGCATGGCTAGTGGGATCTCCGACATCCGCTCCTCCTGATAGATCCCGGATTGCGCGGTGGCCAGAGCCTGTGTCGAGATATCGCTGGCCAAGAGCCGGATGGAGGCGCTGGAACCCAGTTCCTCCAAGAGGCTCAAGAGAATGCTGTACGGCTCCTCTCCGGTGGCCGCGGCGGCGCACCAAAGATCGGCGCGTTTCTGGCGGTTCCAGAGCGGCGCGACTTGCTTGCGGAGTATCTCGAAATGCTTCGGTTCGCGGAAAAAGTGGGTGAAGTTCGTGGAGAGCGCGTTGATGAGCTGGATGAGAGACTCGCCGGTCCGGTCGTTCTCTACTTCCTGTATGTAGCCGTCAAAAGACGAGAGATTCCGTTTGCGCAGCTCTTTGCCCAGCCGCGCCTTGACCAGCTCTTCTTTGCCGTTCTTCAGATCGATGCCGCACTTCTCGTATACCAGCGTCTGAATCTTGTAGAACTGCTTGGTGGTTAGAACCGGCTGAGACGATGTCCAATCAGGCATGCGTCTTTTCCCCAGCTAAGGCGTCCATGTCCAGGATCAGGCCCACTCGCCCATCGCCCAGGATGGCGCCGCCCGCGACGCCGGAGACATCCTTGAAGCGGTCGCCCAGGGCCTTGATAACCACTTCCTGCTTGCCGATAAACTCATCCACGAGCAAGCAGAACGCCCTGCCGCTGGTCTCGGCGATTATCAGCAGGCCTTGGCAGACATCCGTGGACTTGGGCTCGATATCAAATCGCTCATGCAAACGGACGATTGGCAACAAACTTCCGCGGACCAGAACCATCTCCGCCCGGCCATGCACCGTCTTGATGTTTTCGGCGGCGGCCCGGAACATTTCCCGCACCGCGAAGATGGGAACGACGTAGCGCTCTGTGCCCACGCCCACCACGAAACCGTCGATGATGGCGAGCGTGAGCGGAAGCTTGATAAAGAAGGTAGTGCCGAGGCCGATTTGGGACTGGATATCGATGCGGCCCCGCATCTTCTGAACCTGCTTGCGGACCACGTCCATGCCAACTCCCCGGCCGGAGATATCGGTCACCTGCTCGGCCGTTGAAAAACCCGGCTCGAAGATCAGATTGAAGACTTCGCGGTCGGTGGGATCCTCGGCGACGACGAGGCCGTTCTTGCGGGCCTTGTTGAGAATCTTTTCGCGGTCCAGGCCGCGGCCATCGTCGGACACTTCGATGGTGATGAAACCAGCCTGATGATAGGCTTTCAGGCTGATGCGGCCGGTGGGGTTCTTGCCGGCTTTGAGACGATCTTCGACCGGCTCGATGCCGTGATCAGCGGAGTTTCGGACCATGTGCATCAGAGGATCGGCCAGATCCTCGACGATGGTCCGGTCGAGTTCGGTGTCCTCGCCCTGGACGATCAGCTCGGCCTGTTTGCCTTCCTTGCGGCTCAGGTCCCGAACCAGGCGGGCCATGCGGCTGAACAGCTGTCCGATGGGGACCATGCGCATGGACATGGCGGTCTTCTGAACTTCGCCGGTGATGCGGCTGAGTTGCACCAGATTGCGCTGCACGCGCGGGTTTATCAGCGTGGTGTCGTGGCGCAGCAGGCTCTGAGCAATGACCATTTCGCCGACCATGTCGACCAGGAAGTCGAGCTTCGCAGTGTCCACCTTCACCGCGCGCGATTCCGAGCCGGTTTGCTTCTTGCCTTCCGCGGGGGCCGCGGAGGGGGCAGGCGCTGGCGAAGGAACTGCGGCTGGCGATGGGGCTTCCATTGAGCGGGCAGGTTCTGGCACCGGCACCGGCGCCATCGCTGCTGAGTCGTCCGATACCAACGCCTGAATGCGCCGCAGAAGATCCGCACAGCTGGCGGATTGAAGTGCCGAGCCGCTGCGCACCGCGGTTTCCGAATTCTGCAGTTCGGTTTTCAGATAGTCGGTCGCAGCCAGTACAACGTCGATCACCGATGGCGTGATGGCCAGCTTGTCGTTTCTTGCCAGGTCCAACGCGGTCTCTACCTCGTGCGCCACGCCTTGGATGGCGGCGAACTCGAGGAATCCGGCCAGGCCCTTAATGGTGTGAAACCCGCGGAAGATGGTGTGCACCGCGTCGTGGTTGTTGGGGTCCTGCTCCAAGGCCAGCAACTGGGTCTCAATGTTCGATAGGTGTTCGCGGGACTCCATCAGAAAGTCCCCGAACAATTCCAGATCGAAGTTCGGCGGAAGGGCCACGGATTGACTTGAGGGTTCACCGACGCTCGCGCGGTCCGGGGCCGGTTCGGTCAACTCCAGGGCATCTTGCAGTTGGGTGATGGCGGTCTGCATGGATGCCCGCAGATGCTCCCGACCGGCCGGCCGGCTGCCTTTGCCGCGCAGTTCGACCTTGATTTGAGAAGCAATGCGGGCAACGCTTTCGACGCCGGCGGCTTCGGCCTGATCGCAAATCCCGGAGAGCGTGGTAATCAATGATTCTTCGGATTGAGACGCGCCGGAATCGTTGTCCTGAAACATGAGAGCCATTGCCAAAGCGTCGATCTGCTGACGCAAAGCAAAGGTGGGGTCGGAATTGTCGTGTTGCGGCAAATTCATCGTCCTTTCCGCCACAGGCGCTCTACCGCCGCGGCCGGTTTGGTGGCAGGCCGCGCTTACAGCGACTTGGCCAGGCCTTCCAGCCCGCGCAGGTCGTGTGCACTTAAAGCCGAATCGATGTCCAGCAGGATTCGCACCCGGCCCTTACTCTTCGCCATGCCGAGGATATAGGGAGTGTCGACGGTGCTGCCGAAGTCCGGCGTGTTCTCGATGTCGGCGGCGGACAGTGTCACCACTTCGGAGACGCCGTCCACGACCGCGCCGAGAATAACCGGGCCGGCTTCGCTCGCGATCTGAACAACAATGATGCAGGTGCGCTGCGTGTACTCCACTTCCGGCATCCCGAACTTCTGGCGCAGGCAGATCACCGGCGTGACTTTTCCGCGCAGGTTGATGACCCCCTTCACATAGCCCGGCGTTTGCGGTACGCGGGTGATGTCCTGAATGCCGATGATTTCCCGCACCTGCATGACGCGGATGCCGAATTCCTCGGTGCCCAGATGAAACGTCAGATACTTTCCGGCGCGCTCGTCTGCCTTCGTAACAGCCATCTCAGCGCTGCTCGTCGTTAGGGTCGTGCTCATGTTCATTGCTCCTTTTGCGAACTTCCTTCTGATGTCAACCCGGCCGTCAGAACTCTTTGAACTCTTCGTCCATGGGGAAGGCATCTTTATGCATTTCAGGTCCTGGCTTGGCAAGAGCCGGCTTAGTGGCCGGCACGGGGGTCTTGACCGCGGTAGCCGGATGACTGGCCCTTTGCCGTTTCGCACCTGCATGGCGACTGGTCCGCGCACGTTTGATGTGGCTGCCGACCATTGCGCCGAGTTGCTCGACGATCTCGAGCAAAGCGCCGGACTGAGCGGTCAGCTCCTCAGCGGCCGCGGCGCTTTCTTCCGCGTTAGCAGCAGTAGACTGCGTCACTTGCTCCATCTGAGCAATGGCCTTGCCCACCTGCTCGATGCCGCGCGCCTGTTCCTGACTGCCCAGGTTCACCTCATCCACCAGGGTCTTGACCTTGGCCGACTCTTCCGCAATGACCAGGATGGCGGCGGATACGTGATCCACCTTGTTCTTGCCCTCGGTGGATTTGCTGATGGACTCCTCGATCAAGCCAGCAGTGTCCTTGGCCGCTTGGGCGCAACGCTGCGCCAGGTTGCGGACTTCGTCGGCGACGACGGCGAATCCCATGCCGGCCTCGCCGGCGCGAGCGGCTTCGACCGCGGCGTTCAGCGCGAGAATGTTGGTCTGGAATGCGATTTCGTCAATAACCTTGATGATCTTGGAAATCTTGTCGCTTTGGGCGTTAATTTCGGTCATGGCAGTGACCATCTGATCGAGCGACTGCCGAGCTTGCGCGAAATTCTGCTGGGATTGTTCCACCAGGCCGGCGGCTCCGCGAGAGTTCTCGCTGTTCTTGCGAGCCATGGAGTTGATCTCTTCGCTGGAGGCGGAGGTCTCTTCGAGCGACGCCGCCTGCTCGGAGGACCCCTGCGCCAGCGACTGGCTGGAGGAGGAGACCTGTGAAGCGGCGCTGGCCACCTGCTCCGCGCTCTCGCTGAGTGACGTGACGGTCCTGTGGAGGCTGCGGTTAATTTGGCGCACGATGAACACAACCACCAGCCCGACCAGGAACGAAAGCCCGATCATCACGGCCGTCAGCCAACGGGTTTCGGAAACCGACGCCTCAGCTTCTTTCTGCTTGCTCTTCATTTGCTCGGCTTGATATTCGACCAGCTTCTCGGCGCTGGCGTTGGTGGATTCCAACTGCGGAGCCAGCTTATCCCGAAGAAACGCAGAAGCCCCTCGTGAGTCGCCGCTTTGAGCCGATCGCAGGAACTCTTCGTGGGCGGAAAGAACGGACTGCACACCAGCCTGAACCTGATCGAGCGCGCGCTGTCCTTCCTCGGTGTAGACGAGCGGCTTGAACTCATCCAGCCGCTTTTTCATCCGGTCCGCGCTGTCCTGGAAGTCCTTAATGTATTTCGCAAGGCTCGGCTTGTCGTGCGTTTCAGCGGCGCGGATGATGCCGCGCTCCTCGGCCAAGAAGTCGGAGAGCACCACGTCCGCTTCGCCGGCTAAGAACTGCTTTCTGGCATCGAGAGCGATCACGGACTGCATGGTGCTCCCGAGCTTGCCAATGCTATGCAGTGCAAGAAAGCTGATGATGAGGGTCAACGCCAGGGCCGCCCCAAAACTCAAGTACAGTTTCTTGCCGATTGTCATTTGCGTAATCATCGAGTCTCCTCGCTAGGTTGTTCTTCTCAGTAGTTGATCGGTGGATGGTTCGCTCTGGGTGAGCGAACCGCCGATAAAGAAACAGTAAAGATCGTGTCGCAGCCAGCCTCATGCTACAGGCGTTTTTGAACGCCGCGCCGGAGTAGACGGACGGCGCGCCCGGCCGTTTCCACCGTGGTCGCCACCGACCAATGTGCCGAGCTGCTCCACGATGTCGAGCAGAGTTTCCGACTGTGCATTCAACTCCTCAGCCGCCGCGGCGCTCTCTTCGGCATTAGCCGCGGCCGACTGCGTGACCTGTTCCATCTGGGTCACAGCTTTAGCAACCTGCTCCATGCCCCGCGCTTGCTCCTGGCTGCCGATGTTGACTTCGTCGACCAGCGTCCTGACCTGGGCGGACTGCGAGGTAATATCGCGGATGCCGGCCGCTACGTGATCTACTTTGACTCTGCCGTCGTTGGACCTGGAGATGGACTCCTCGATCAGCGCGGTGGTGTCCTTGGCGGCCTGTGAGCAGCGCTGGGCCAGATTGCGAACTTCGTCGGCCACAACCGCAAAACCCATACCCGCTTCGCCGGCTCGAGCGGCTTCCACAGCGGCATTCAAAGCGAGAATATTGGTTTGGAACGCGATCTCGTCGATGACCTTGATGATTTTGGAGATTTTTTCGCTCGACGTGTTGATCTCACTCATCGCCAGCACCATTTGCTCCAAAGCCATGTTGGTTTCGCTGAACTTCTGCTGGGATTGAGCCACCAGGTCCGCGGCCACGCGGGAGTTTTCGGCGTTCTTGAGAGCCATCGAATTGATTTCTTCAGCGGCGGCGGAAGTTTCTTCCAACGAAGCTGCTTGCTCGGAGGAGCCTTGCGCCAGCGAGGAACTGCTGGAGGATACCTGGCCGGCGGCGCTGGCCACCTGCTCGGCACCCGAGGAAAGATCAGAGGCGGCGCGCGTGAGGACGGCGTTCAGACTTCGAACAATGAAATAGACCAGAGCTGCGCCGGAGACCATGGCTGTGATCAATAGAACGACAATCAGCCAGCGGCCGTGCGCAGCGGAGCTCTGCGCATCCGCGGCGTCGACTTCGCTGTTCTTCCGGTTGAAATCAACCTCTGCTGCCAGTGCCTGTGCCAGAGCCTGTTGGACCGGCTGAGCGTCCTGGACATACTTTGCCTCGGCCTGTTTCGACCGGCCCGACCGGATCAGCGGCAACACTTCTTGCTCCACCAGTTCGGTGTAGCGCTGGTATTGCGGACGAACTTTTGCGAATAGAGCACGGTCTTCCTCGGTCGAGATGGTAGCCTCGTAGTCCTTGAGAAACTGTTCGATCTGGGCTTTGATTTTCGGCCGGCTGTTATCTGCGTCCCGCTTCACGTCGGCGCGCGACGTGCCCATGTACTTCCAGGCGTCGCCGCGATACTGCCACACCAGTGAATCCACCCGCGAGATCCGGTAAACGCCCGGCAGCGGGTCGTTCACAATCGTGTCAACAGACTTGCTCAGCGTGCGGATCGAAAGGAACGCGCCCACGCCAAGAACAGTGGCCAGGGCCAGCAACAGCCCGGCGGTCAATATGAATCTCTTGCCAATCGTCATTTGCGACTTCATCCAAGTTCTCCAAGGTGTTTTTCAGCGATCGTCTAGGTAGTTCATCGGTGGGCAATGCTGCTCGGGTAAGCGCAAAGCCGATAAAGAAACAGTAAAGATCCGCGACGCGTTCGGCCCACTTTCAAAATTGCTCGGTCACGTTCAGGAAGATCAGGTTGTACGGAAAACCGTCCGTCGTTCGGTGGAGGAACTCCCCGGGGAAGAGGTGTCCGTAACCGGCCGTGAGTTGCGTCGAGCGCGATATCCTCCATCGGGCCTCGACATCAGGCTCCGACCCGACATTCGCGCCTGCGGCACCGTTCAGGCTTTGTGCGACGATTACGCCCTGAACGTACAGTCCATCGTGGCTGGTGGCCAACCAGTAGCGGTTATAGGCTGCTGAAAGCGTCAGACCCGGCCGCAGCCGGTACTGAAAGCCGGAGCACAAGTGAGCGAGGTTGCTGGAGGCGAACAGATCCGTCAGGCCGTATTCGCCGTGAGGATTCTCAAAGAGTGGATCGAAGGTGGCCTGGACGCCGTCGTGGGGATTCGCGTCGCCGGAGGCACGGTTGTACTCGACGAACAATCGCAGCACATGGGGTGCGTTAAGCAGAGTCTCCCCGGCTTCCCAGTGGCCCATCCAAGCAGCGATGCGATCGCCGGCGGCGGAACCAGTCTGGCCCGCGATCTCGGAAGTGTAGTCGAGGCCTAAAGGCAACTTCCCGGTCCAGCGGAGGCCGATGGTCTTTTCGTCGAGTTTGCCGGAATTACGGGCCGCGTTCCACCAGTTGTGCTCCAGATGCCAGAACAGGTAGGGCTCGATGGACGCATTCGGGACGAGTCCGCCTAGAGACCCGTACGCCCCGTCGAAGTGTTCGCCCGGAGTCGGCAGGTCGAACCCCAGTGGATTCACCTTAACTGAAACGCCGCTGAATAGATCCAGCTTCAGCGATGCGCGGCGCAAAGTAAGCCGCGCGGCGTCGAACGACAAGCCGACGTTGGACCATTCCTGATCGGATACCAGGCGGCCGTCGCCGAAATCCAGGTTCTGCCGTCCCGCAGTCAGAGTGACCGGCAGTTCGTCGCCGCCGAGTTGGATGTAACCGACGCTCAGGTTGATGGCATCCTTTTGCGACGTCGGGGCCGGCCGTGTGTTCTGGCCGAACACGCGAGCATCCTGCGCCTGGAACGCGAAGCTGAGCCAGGATACCGGTTGTAGCTTCATGTTCAACTGCAAGAGGTTGAGCAGATAGCGGTCGGTTATCGACTGAAAACCCTCGCCGGCGATGTACTCACCACGGATGCGCTCGGTGATGTGGAAGTGCATCCACGCAGACAATTGATCGTCGATGAAGTGTGACGCCGGGGCCGGACCCGGGCCTTGGTCCTGGGCGCACACGATGCAAGGGATCGCGCAAACAAGGACAGCAGCCAACTTCTTCCACGCACGATACAAGGGGCGTCTCCTCCGGTCGGCTCTATCAGGGAGCCGACGAGTACGTATCGGCGCGTTCCTCCAGGAAGTTGGTTAAGAATGAATTAAGAACAGCGCTGCCGTGCCCTGGACCGGCTAATTCGACGCGCTGAGGACGGCTCGCACGGTCTCGAACAAGGCTTCCGGAGTGATTGGCTTCGACAAAGTGGCATCAGCGCCCAGCAACTGCGCGTGTTTTAAGAAACGCCCGCCGAAGGCCCCGGACATGGCAATGATCCTGACGTTCGAGCGCAGGCCGCGGATGGCCTGAATGGTCTCCAGTCCTTCCGCGTTGGGCATGACGACATCGGTGATCACCAGGTCCACTGGTTCGCGATTGAGGATCGCCAGGGCCTCCTTGCCGTCATTCGCCAGAATCACTTTGTAGGTTTTGCCGAGGACGCCCTGAAACAGCTCCCGAATACTTTCCTGATCGTCGACCACCAGGACGCTACGCGCGGCGGCGGACTCCGAGGCAAGCACCTCCTGGATCTTGTCCGCGAGCGCTTCCAGAGTGAATGGCTTTTGAATATGGCCCATGCCCGGCTCGAGCGCCGCGAGATTGCCGATCACGTCGCCGGCATAGCCGGACATGAAGAGCACCTTCATCGTCGGCCGAAGCGGCTTCATGCGTTGCGCCAGATCTTTACCGTTCATTCCGGGCATCACCACGTCGGTCAGCAGCAGGTGAATCGGCCCAGGGTGCCGTTGCTCCAGCAGGATCGCCTCGGAGCCGCTGCCCGCGCGCAGCACCGAATAACCAAATCCGGCCAAGGCCTGCGCGAGGAAATCCCGGACCTCTTCTTGGTCTTCGACTACCAGTACGGTCTCAGATCCGCCCGCGTGGTGCGAGGAACGCGTCTCGGGCTCCAACTCCGCATCCACGTCCGTGCGAGGCAGGAAGAGCTTGAATGAGCTGCCCCGGCCGGGTTCGCTGTTCACGTGAATGAATCCGTTGCACTGCTGGACGATGCCGTAAACCGTGGAGAGACCCAAACCGGTGCCTTTGCCCTTTTCCTTGGTGGTGAAGAACGGCTCAAAGATATGGCGGCGGGTTTCCCGATCCATCCCGGTGCCGTTGTCGGTGACCGTAAGGAGCACGTAGGAACCGGAAGGAACGCTGGACTCTGCTTCGAGCTCGCCCGTGGGCACGTCGACGTTGGCGGTCTCGATGAGAACCTTGCCGCCTTCCGGCATGGCGTCGCGTGCGTTCACCACAAGGTTCATCACGCACTGATGAATCTGGTTGCGATCCACCAGGACCTTATCCGGTCTGGCGTGGAGCGCTGTGACCACTTCGACATCCTCGCCCACCAGACGCCCTAGCATCTTCTTGGATTCATCGACGACGGCGTTGAGACCAGTGGGCTTGGGTTCGGCGAAGTGCAAGCGGCTGAAGGTGAGGAGCTGCTGGGTGAGGCTGGCCGCCGATAAGCCAGCCTTCCGGATCTGTTCCACCATGTTCCTGAGCGGATTCTGTTTCTCGAGCCGGCTGATCAACAGGTCGCTGTAGCCGTTGATGACCGTCAGGAGGTTATTGAAGTCGTGGGCGACGCCGCCCGCCAGCCTGCCAACGCTTTCCAGCTTCTGCGCCTGCAGGAATTGATCTTCCAGTTTCTTCCGCGCCGTGACGTCGGTATTCGCGCCGACAATTCGCACGGGCTGGCCGTCTTCGCCCCGCGCCGCCACCTTTCCACGGCACAGGCACCAAAGGTAGTTCCCTGCCTTGGCGCGCACCCGAACTTCAAAAGCGAACGTATCCTGCTTGCGGAGCGATTCTCTCGCGGCGGTAACAATGTGCAGATCATCCGGGTGGACCAGCGATGGGAACGTTGCATAGGTAGCGGGGGCTTGGCCGGGATCGTAGCCCAACATAGTGTTATGGCGAGGGCTCAGGTGGCCTTCGCCAGTGATGAGGTCCCAGTCCCAATAACCCTCGTCAGCGGCGTCCAGAACCAGTTCCAGGCGCTCGCGGCTGGTGTGCAAGTCGGCCTCGGCCTGGCGCCGCAGACGGTCTCGCTCCTGCGCGTCCAGGGCGAAGGAGACGCTGTCGGCGATTTCGCCCGCGAGCGCGAGTTCCTCCTTGCTGAAAAACTGCGGTTCCGCGGAATAGAGCGATATTTGAGCCACTACCTTGCCGCCCCGCCGCAACGGTAGAGAGATGGTGGAGCGCAAACCAAATTTTTCCGCCGCGTCTTTCCATGGAGCCATGCTGGGATCCTGGCGGATGTCGTTGCACACCTGTACAGAATCCTGGCGTACGCTTCTGCCGGCTGGCCCCATTCCCAACGGCTCCTCGCGAACCGTAACGGCGAGGCGATCCAGATATTCCGTGCTTTCGCCCGCGCGGGCAACCGGGCGAATTTGCTGCGTAGCCGGATCGATTAGACCCACATAGGCCAACCGGAAGCCGCCCTGCTCCGTCGCGATGCGGCAGACACGATCAAACAGATCGCTCTCCGATTGTGCGTGAATGATCGCCTCTCCGCAGTGGCTCAGGACATGATAAAGACGATTCAACCGCCGGATCTGTTCTTCGGCCTGCTTCCGGTCGGTAATGTCGCGGACGATAGCCTGAACAAAGTCTTTCCCCTCCACCTGGATCAAACGGGCGCTGATTTCGGCTGGAAAGCGGGTGCCGTCTTTACGGAGGCTCTCCGTTTCATAGACCAAACTTTTCTGGGCGCGCAGCACGGCCCAGACTTTGTCGCCCGTGCCGCGCGTTTCGGGGACCCGCAATTGATCCGTTTTCATTCTGAGAAGCTCTTCACGCGAGTAGCCGTAGTAGTCGGTAGCCCGGTCGTTCACTTCCACGACGCGGTGGTTCTCATCGATTAAGACGATTGCGTCGTTCGCGTAGCGGGTCATGTAATCGTAATGGCCCAGGAGAGCCTTCTTTTCGATCTCGGCCTGATACTGCTGGCGGTAGAAGTTGGAGAGCTGGCGCCGGCGGATCACTTCAATGCCCGCCGCCGAGAGCAAAAGGAGCAGCGCTCCCACGATCCCGAGCCCGGTGCTGATTTGACCCAGCCGCTCATAGGCTTCGTCGGCGTGCATGGTCGCGAGAACGAACCAGTTGGATCCCGGAACTTGCCGGGCTGCGCCTTCCACCTTTTCCCCGGTCCCGATCCGGCCATCCACCGCCGTCTCGCCCAAAACCGCTCGCACCGATATGGACGACTTGTTTGCGAGGTCACGGTGGAGTTTCATGGCGGCGCCAGGGACGCCCTCCAGTTCGCTAAGGAAAATCGCGCCTGTTTGGTCCCGCTGCAGGAGAACGACTTGGCCGGTCCGAGTGGGAGAGGGCCAGTGCAGAACGACGGGGTAGAGATAAGCGGCAGGATCGATACCCATCAGCAGCGCGCCAATATGCCGCCCCTGCTGATCCGTCAGCCCTGCGGCCAAAACGAAATGCGGCTTGTCCGGGGCGGCAACCCGAGGGAATTCGCGAATCTCGATTCCTCCGGATTCGGCCGTTTTCCGGGCAAACTCCGCATAAGCCTCCGAAGGTCCCAGAAGCTGACCGCTCACCAGGTAGAACTTGCCGCCTAAACTCGTTAAAGCGACACTTGCGTAATCGTAGCTTCGCCGCAACGAGTCAAGCCACACCGAGAGTTCTTTGCTAATTGCCGGATTGCTTTTACTTAGTAGCAGCTGTTGAGCGGCGGGGTACTGCCGGACGATAGTCTGCGCCAGTTGGGCGTCTCCCAACCGCTCCGCCCGCCAAGCGGCGATTTCCGAGACCTTGAGTTCGGTGACTTCCCGCAGGTGTTCGTGGACGTTCAGCTCAATGGCGCGCTTTTGCCCGACGTAGAACCAATACCCGAAAGCGACTTCGCAAGCTGCCAGTAGCAGGAGAACGAGAATCTCGAAACCGATACGAGGCGCCGGGGCGGCAAATCTGCCAGTTCGGGTCATGCCAAGGAGCTTTTAAGCCAAATTTGTAGATACTTAGTGCAACACTAGCACATCTGTTTGTGATTCTGCTTACACCCCTCGCGCGCCGATTCAGTATCCGATTAGTGTCAAATTGCCGCCGGACTGTTGAGTCCCGCGGCAGTGCGATCGTCCACCAGAGCGCGAAGCTGAGATACCAGGTTGCGGAGGCTTTCGGCCTGAGCGGTTAGTTCTTCGCCGGCGGCGGCGCTTTCTTCGGAGCTGGCAGCGGCTTTCTGCGTCACCTGTTCCATCTGCGCAACCGCGGTGGCGATCTGTTGGATGCCGCGGCTCTGCTCGGACCCGCCCAGGCTGACTTCTTCGATCAGGTTCTTGGCCTTGGCAGTGCTCTCGGTGATGGCGCCAATCGCTTCGGAAACGCGATCTAACTTCTTGCTTCCATCCTGGGACCGCTGGATCGACTCCTCGATCAAATCCGCGGTGTCCTTCGCGGCCTGCGCGCTGCGCTGCGCCAGATTGCGAACTTCATCGGCCACAACGGCGAATCCCATTCCCGCCTCTCCGGCCCGGGCCGCTTCCACCGCTGCGTTCAGAGCCAGGATATTGGTCTGGAAGGCAATTTCGTCGATGACCTTGATAATTTTGGAAATTTTGTCGCTGGAGGCATTGATTTCTCCCATCGACGCGACCATCTCGGTGAGTGTCACATTGGCTTTGGCGACTCCGGAGTCCACCGCGGCCATGAGATCGGAGGCAACCCGGGCGTTGTCCGCGTTCTTGCGGGTGATGGAAGTAATCTCTTCGGTCGATGCGGAGGTCTGCTGCAAAGAGGCAGCCTGCTCGGAAGTACCTTGCGCCAGTACCTGGCTCACCGCTGACACCTGAGCCGCCGCGCTGGCGACCTGCTCAGTGCCCTCACCGATCTCCACTACCGTGGCCTGTACCAAACTGTTCAAGCGCCGAACCATGAAGATCGACAAGGTCATGACAGTCCCGAAACCCAGTGCGACGCCAAGGCCGAACAGCCATAAACTATTGCTGATGGCGGCACGTTGGGACACCGTGCGTTTGCCCAGTTGCTCCACTACTTTGTCAATCAGGTCCGTCGGAGGCCGATCTTTGCCTTTTACCATCTGGTCGACTTCGTGCTGATTCTTTCCCCGGGATTTGACGAATTTCTCTAGACCCGCAGCGTAGGCTTTGCCAAGCTCCTGGTGGGATGTGCTGAAGTCGATCAAAGTGGCTCGCGCGTCCAGATCGGGGACCTGGCTCGCTAATTTGTTGGCCAGATCACGCACAGTCGTCTCATCCTGGTGGAATTGCTCAGTGTATTTCTTCAACGCAGCCGGATCCCCGCCGCGGATCAGAATATCCTTCCATTCCTGGACCTGCTTCTTGAACACAACCTGCATCTGACGGCTCATGTCCTGTTGTTGCGTTTCCCTGGTAAAGAGCTGCTCGTAAGCGGCAACAATGTGTTCTAAACGATAGAACAAGAACGCGGCCGCGCCTCCCCCGACCAGCCAGCTTAAAGCCACGATGGTCCAGATCTGAGTTGCCAGTTTTCGGTGCTTCATCAACGCTTCTCCTTGCCTGTGTTCCTGAGTACTTTCCCTTAATGCTTAGCCATCGGCATAGGTTTGAAAATTGAACTTAAAGAATCCATAAAGTTTTTTGAAACGACTCGTGAGTGGCCGCTGACGGGACCTATACTCGAAGAAAGAGTAGTCCAAACGGGGACCGGAGGAGTTTACTGAATCTTAACCCCGGTATTTCTCCCTAGATCTAATGCACGCTATCCTCCGAGGACGATAAAAGAGAAAAGCTCTGACGGGGCCCTCTCGCGAGGGACTCAATCGCAAAGCAATGCAAGAAAATCGCGCGATATTGTTGTCCGGATCCGTGCCCAGGAATGCGAGCACCAGCAAAGCAGGCGCTACTATGGCCGACGGCTGGCGGGCACCCCTGCCGATTCCATGCAAGCTACTCGTGTGGGGCGCGATCCCGGTGGCGGTCCAGATCGGCCTGGCGATCGGATTCGGGCCTACGGCGCATGGCGCTCTACTGTCGGAAGCACTGCAGGCCGTGGTCAGCGCGCTGAGCGCCGCGTTATGCTGGCGCGCCGCTGGCCGCGCGAGCGGCGTGAGCCGACTTTTCTGGCAGCTGGTGGGGCTCGCGATCGCAAGCCAAGCCGCCGGCGATCTGTGGTGGGGCTACCTGGAAGGCTGGCGCCACGAGTGGCCGATGGCGATGACGATGGGGCAATATCTTCCGTTTGTCAGAACACTGTTCCTCACACTGGCTTTGTTTCTTGACCTGGAAGAGAATTCGTCGAGTCCTGATTTCGGAACCGCGGTGGATCTGGTTCAAGTCGCCATCGTGTTCTTCCTGGTATACCTGTTGATCGGCTATATTCCCCAGCATTCTCCGGATCATCCGGCCACGCTGTTAGGCGTCCTTTGGGCTGTACTACCTCCGCGGGTGGTGTTGATCGCATTAGCTGTAGTGCAGACATACCGTGCCCGGCAACCCAGAGTTCGCGCCTTATATCGGGGCTTGACGGTTTATCTGCTCTGGTTCTTGATCGGTGAGGGCTCGGCGGCCTACTATCTGCTGACGCGGAGGATTTCGTCGGGATCCTTTTTCGATCTGGCGTGGATTGTGCCGGCGGTGGCAATCGGGCTGTGGGCTGGCTGTTTCCAGCGTGGGGGCGCAGACGCGGCTAGCGCCGAAGTCGGGCCCAAAACACTCAGTAACAGGCTGTTGACCAACGCCACGTTTGCGTTGGCTCCTCTGATCGTGCTTCTGCAGGTGGCGCAACTTCACGAAGAATTTCGCTTGTTACGCTATGCGCTCCTGGCTGCTTCCATCCTCTGCTTTGCCGCGCGTCTCGGGTTAAGTGAATACCGGCAGTTCCGGAGCCTGGAATCGCTCCGGCAACACAAGTTGAGCATCGAATCCGCCAAGGAAGACCTCCTCGTTCAAAAGGCGTTTCTGGAACAACTGATCGAAAGCGCGCCGGAAGCCATCGCGATCGTTGATCCGAACATGGTGGTGCAGCGCATCAATCGGGAGTTCACGCGCCTGTTCGGCTATGCACCCGAGGAAATCTACGGAAAGCCGCTCGACGCGTTTATCGTTCCCGAGGGCAAGGAAACGGAGAGCGTCGCGCTCAACCAGGAAGCCGGCCGGGGTAAAGTGGCGTCGATCGACACCAATCGAAAAAGCAAAGACGGCTGTCTGGTCGACGTCTCCGTCCTGGTGTCCCCTGTGATTCTCCGCGAAGATCGCCGGGCGATGTTCTGCATCTATCGCGACATCAGCGAAAAGAAACGCGTGGAGATTCAGTTACTGCAGTCACAGAAGCTGGAAGCGGTGGGCCGGCTGGCGGGCGGCGTGGCGCATGACTTCAATAACCTGCTGACTGTCATCAACGGCTACGGCGACCTTCTCTTGCGCCGCCTGACCTCCGGCGATCCGATCCGTCATCAAGTGGAACAGGTACGCAGGGCCGGCGAAAAAGCCGCGCAGCTGACTCAACAGCTGCTGGCCTTCAGCCGCAAGCAGATTATTCAACCCAAGCCCGTGGATCTGAACAGCCTGGTACGGGACTGCTGGGAAATGCTCAGCCGGCTGATTGGCGAAGACATCAAGTTGAATGTTGCTCTGGCGCCTTCGCTGGGGCAGATCATGGCCGATTCCGGTCAGATTCACCAAGTGCTCATGAATCTGCTGGTAAACGCCCGCGACGCGATGCCGGACGGGGGCAGAGTGACGATCGAGACCGCGAACGTGGAGATCAAAGGCACGGAGCGCCGCGAGGTCCCGGCCGGCTCCTACGTCCTTCTCGCGGTAACCGACTCCGGCGTCGGCATGGACGACGAGATGCGCCAGCACATTTTCGAACCGTTCTACACCACCAAGCCGCTCGGTGAAGGCACCGGTCTGGGCCTATCGATGGTTTACGGGATCGTCAAGCAAGGCGGCGGTTGGATTTGGGTCTACAGCGAACCCGGGCAAGGCACCACGTTCCGGATTTATTGGCCGCGAACGGACGCCACGGCCGCACCCGGCGACATCTCCCAGCATGCTCCCGCCGAATTGAACGGCAACGAGACGCTTCTGCTGCTCGAAGACGAGGAAGATGTGCGCGAGCTGGCCACCGAACTCCTCGGTTCCCTCGGTTACAGCATCCTGAAGGCCGCCAATGGCGACGATGCTTTGCAGATCTCCACCAGCTACCCGGAAGAGATTCATGTCCTCGTGACCGATGTCGTCCTGCCCGGCATGAACGGCCGGCAAGTCGCTGAGCGCCTCAAGGCTCAGCGTCCTCAGCTAAAGGTGCTATACACATCCGGGTACACGCAGGCCGCAATCGCACACCGCGGCGTCCTGGAGCAAGGCGTCGCTTTCATTCCGAAGCCGTACACGCCCGACGATCTGGCTGCGAAAGTCCGCGAGGTTCTCGCAGCGGACGACCATTTGCAATAAACTCGCCTTTACGCGGCTGTGCGGAGGGTGATACTTCCTCGACCGACTTAGTTACTTCGTAACCACGAGAATTGAAAACGAATCAGGCACCATCTTTCCTCCATACCCAGCCACTCCCGCCCTCGGCGGCCCGGTAGGAGGTAGAAAATCCGCAGCGAGCAGCAGGATGCGGTTTGTTTTGCTGTCCGATACCATCTGTTTGGCACTTTCCCTCGTTTGCTCGGTCTGCTCCTTGACGAAGCTGGTGGGACTAGTTTCCTTAATAACGGTAAGCGTCCCATCGATCTGCGCGCTATAAGCTTCATTCGTTTCCGGGTTGATAATGGTGGAATCGGCGGTGGATCCAATCGGAAGAGCATCCAGGATCTTTCCATCGGTGGCACTGAGAATCACCATCATCTGCGGCGCCCGGCAGCCCGCGAATAAAATTTCGTTCTTCACGTCGATCGCCAGTCCGGAACACCGTCCACCTTTAGGCGCCACGCTATACCGCGCGGCGACGGTGAGAGCCTTCGCGTCAATGACGGCGATGTCGTTCTTGTCTCTGACATCGACGTAAACGTGCCCTTTCCGATCCGTGGCGGCCTGCTCTGGCTCGCCGCCCAGATCAATCGTGCCCAGAACAGAGCCACTCACTGCGTCGATTACGGTTGAATTCGGAGTGACATGGCTGAAGATAAAGACACGTTCTGTAGATGGATCGAACAGAATGGCATCCGGGCGGCCTTGGACGTCAATGGTCTTGATCGTTTTCAGGGTCTTCGCGTCCCACATCACGACGGGTTGATTCGACTTCGCGACTTGCTGATTGGAGATGTCTGCTGGAATTGACGCCAATTCGAGACCGGAGATCGCCGTTTTGAACAGCAGGCTGCCGAACCATCCCGTCGTTCTCGCAGCATCTTCGCCGTGAGTCAAGACGGATTGCTCGTAGGCCAACGATTCTGCTTCGCCTTCGTCCGACGCGAACAACACAACGGCGTCCGGACGCTTTCGTCTTGTCGAGTCAGAACGACGCCATGCTGGCGATCGAAGTCTTTCAAGGAGTCCGGTGGCGGAAATCGCCGACCGGTTGCTTGCGCCTCGTGCAAATTCGTCGAGCCCCCCGGTAGGAGCAGTTCGAAACTGTGCTATATACCCATTCAAAGGGGGTAGTATGCGGCTGTGGTTCCGGGTTGTAGGTGTCCTGTGGGCAAGCGTGGTGACGGCCTTGGGCGCGACGGTGAGTGCTCAAGGCGTAACCCTGACTGTTACCACGGGGACTCTTCAGGTCATCTTCAATGGCGCTGATATCGTGGGCATAACGAACGTGGTTACAGGAGAGTCATACTTGCGGAACGCTTCGCCGTCAAGCCAGCTCGATCTTCAACTCGTAAACCCGCCGGGCGCGTCGCTTGCTCCTGCCGGGTCGTGGACCGTCGATTCGAACGGCTCTTCGGCGAGTCTTACCTTCACCGATTCCAACCGCACCGTCACCGTCAAAGTCAGTACCGATCCCACCGGCCAGCAGGTCGTCATCGGCTTCGATGGCCAGGCGAAGCAGGGCGGTTTGGAGCGCCTCGTCTGGGGACTCACGGGGTTCGATATGTCGGCTGGAGAATTCGTGCTTCCAGCCTCGGGCGGACTGACTCTGAACGGTTCCAGCCTGAGCGCCGGCAGTTACACCTTCTACCACGATCAATGGGAGGCGCCGTTTCTCCTCTTTCAGGGCAAACTCGGCGGCGTGAATGTCTACTCCACCGACGCCAAATCGCTCTGCAAGAACCTTCTCATCTCTCCCAATCTACAGCAGACCGCGAACGCGGCCATTCAGGTCGAGGCGCCAGGCCCGTGGAGCACCGCCACCGAGGCCGGCCCCATCGAATGGAGACTGGCGGCGTATTCAGGCGAGTGGCAGGCCGGCGCGCGGATTTATCGCGATTGGCACAACGCCGCTGTTCCAGCGGCGCCCCTCACCGGCGCCAGGGCATGGGTGAACAATATCCGTACCGTCGTCGAATATCAGGACGCGACGCCTTACCAAACATCCACCCTCGATTCCCTCGCCGCCGTGGTAAACCCCTCCCAAACCCTCCTCTATCTGGTCGCCTGGCGATCCAACCGGTATGACGTCGGTTATCCCGACTACAATTGGGACCCCTCCGTACCTGCTTTCATCGCCTATGCTCACACGCTCGGCTTTCGCGTCATGCTGCACACCGACTCTGTCGGCGTTTCGCTCACCAGCCCCGACTTCGCTTCCGTGCAGCAATACCAGGTCAAGGATCCCCTCACACTCGCGCCGCAGGGCTGGAACCTGAACCTTCCGGCGTCCACGCCCAACCGCTTCGCCTTCGTGACCCCCGCGGCTGCGGCATGGCGGCAGCTTTTCCGCACCCGGATCGCCCCTGCCATCCAGACCCTCCAGCCCGACGCCATCCATCTGGATGCTACTGTTTCCTACAATGACGGCAACGGTCTGATCAGCGGCATGAACTACAACCAGGGGCTCGCCCAACTGGAACAGGACCTGCTGGCCGCCTTCCCCGGTCTGGTGCTCGGAACGGAACAGGGTTTCGACGCCATTTCCCCCTGGGCGAGTTTCTCCCAGCCGCTCTATTGGTCCACTCTGGGGTCGGGCCTGAGCCCGGCCACTACGCCGCCCGCACCTGTGTCGGCTTACGCGCTGTCCAACGTCACGCGCTACTGGCACCTCGGCACCACCAACCCGGATACCGCCGGCTTCGTTCCCAACGTTTCGCAATACGAAGGCCAGGCCGTGCTGCCCACCTTCCGCACGGAAATCGCAAACTACGCCCAGCCGGACATCGCTCGTTTCTTCCGCGTCATCGCCGCATTTCAAAAATATAATCTGTCCCCCGCGTGGGACACTCCGTGGAATGGCGCGGTGGTGAAATACCAGGCAGCCGGCGGCGTCACCGCAACTCTGACCGACACCGGCACCATCGTGCAGCTTAGCCAGCAGCAATCCGGCGCTTCTAGCGTTCTGTACACACGCGTTCACGGAGTCAACCAGATCGATTCTTCGCTCTCGGTTCCCAACTGGCCTGCATACAATGGAACGGTCACGCTTGGGCTCAACCCCGCCAATCAGTATTGGCTCGATACCATCCCCAGGCCCGCCGGCTTAACGCACATCACTGCTTTGCCGCCCGGCGCCACCTTAGGTCTCGGGATCGGCACACTGGTAACGCCGCAGTTTGCCTATTTCCAGGTGTTACCGCCCGCCTCGCAAACGGGCTTCGATTTCTTCGCCAATCTTTGGCTGGCCAACGCCGGAGTGACCTACAACGGCGCCGACTACCCGCTCGCCAACGGCGCCACCGCCACCTTGACCACCATGACCGTGGGCGGCGTCTCCCGGCAAGCCATCTTGTGCCAACCGCCGTGGCAGGCGCAGATCGGCGGCGAAACGTTCGTCCAATACAGCGTGCCCATCCCGCAGAGCGGAGGCCAACTCTCCTTCGCCGCCGGCATTGCCGATTTCGACCTCGGGCAGCGGCAGGGTCCCATGACCTTCAAAGTCGAAATCAACGGCGCCATTGTCTGGCAGCAGGATGTTTCCACCGGAGCGTGGCAGTCCGGCTCCGTGGACACCGCATCCTGGGCCGGCGCCACAGTGAGAATTCGCTTTATCAGCAATCCCGGGCCTTCCGGAGATCTCGGTTTTGCGGGCGGAGGGTGGAGCGCCCTCCAGTTGGCCCCACCGTCCGCCGGTACCCTCAGCGGAATCGGGATTAGCGTGCCGCAGGGGCTTTCGGCGTCCAACGCCATCACTACCGGCGGCACCGTCGCCGTAAGTGCCGGCAACATTACGGTGAATAATCTCTCGCCCGGCGGAATCATCTTGCTCCTCACTGGACAGCCCACTCAAACCGCATCCGGTCAAAGCCTGCTGAACCTTCCGTTCACGCTCGCGCAAGGTTCGAATTCGTCCCTGGCGCAAGTAGGCCCTCCCGCCTATAGCGGAACCGGAACCATCGGACCCGTGTCTTCCGGCGGGGTCACCAAGCCGGCGCTCAACGCCTTCGGCCCGCCCAACGGCCAGACCATCCTCTCCTGGCTGCTGCATCTGCCCGCTTCGCCGCTGAATTTTTCCTTCAGCGCCGGTTTCTGGGATCACGTGTCGCCGCCCTACGCTCAGGGATATCTCATGTCCCTGCGCGTCAACGGCGTCATTCTCTGGCAGCGCAACGTCAACGTGCCTCCGTCCTGGCAACCGGGCGCCATCGACCTTTCGCCTTGGGCTGGCCAGACGGTTCTCATTGAGTTGATCACGGACACGCTCGGTAACAACACCGATGACTTCACCTCCTGGGGCGACCTGGTGTTCGGCGGCCCCGGCACCGCCAGTTGCCTCGCATCCGTGCCTGCCGCGGACCTTTCAATCAGCGTCGATGCTTCCGGCGGCAACCAATCGATTCCAGTGACCGTGGCTGCGGGATGCGATTGGGCGACATTCTCTCCAACCGACTGGATTACCGTTACCCCATCCTCCGCCAACGGTAATGGCGCCGCGTCTCTCACCATCGCCACGAACGCGGGACCGCAGCGCCAGAGCTGGGTGAGCGTGGCCGGCTACATCGTGAGCGTGACTCAAGCCGGCGCGGCTGCGCAAAGCGGCCCGGAGATTTCACTCGTGAGCACCATCGCGGGAGGGGCACAGGTCACCGCGCCAAACACCTGGCTCGCCATCTATGGAGTCCGCCTTTCGGCAACCACGCGGCAATGGCAGCATTCGGATTTTATCAACGGCCAGATGCCGGTACAACTGGACGGAGTGAGCGTGTCAGTAAATGGCAAGGCGGCATTCGTCGAATACATCAGTCCGACGCAGGTCAACGTTCTGACGCCGCTGGACAGTAGCCAAGGAACCGTGCAGATCACCGTGACGAGCAGTGGCGTGGCTAGCACACCGCTGTGGATTCCGATGCAGGCAGTTGCACCTGCCTTCTTCCTGTTTTCCGGAAGTCAGTACGTGGCCGCTACTCACGCGGCAGGCAACTATCTCGGCCCGCTGAGCCTTTATCCGGGCACAACGACGCCAGCCAGCCCGGGAGAACCGATCACCGTTTACGCCGGCGGGTTCGGCCAAACCATTCCTCCCCTGACGAATCGTTCGGCTTCTCAGAGTGGGACCCTTCCGCCCCCACTGCCAGTCTTCACAATCTCCGGCATCCCCGCCGAAGTCCAATTTGCCGGCGTTGTGGCTCCCGGGCTCTATCAGTTCAATATTGTCGTACCGCCATCAGCGCCAAGTGGGGACGACCCGATCCAGGCGACATATGCGGGCGCCGCTACACAATCAGGAGCTCTGATCTCGGTACAGCATTGACGCCTGCTTAATGTAAGTCGGGCGCGACATGGAGTCTCCGACGGGTATCCGGGGACACAACTGCTCCTCCAAGCGCACGGTCGGCCACCGGAATCATTCAAGTTGACGGTTCTAGTCGCCATGTCGTACATTGGCCAGGCTCGGAGGGAGGTTTGACAGCGCGACCCCGGTGGCGCCGGGCGGTCTCAAACCGACAATACGATCAGCTTTCGGGCCTCGGTTTGCGGGCGTTACCCCTCTCCGTCAGCGCCACAAAACGCGAATGCCTGAGGTGCTTGTCCGGCGTCCATTCCAAAAATTCAAACTGGCCCACAAACATCGGCTTCACCCACCGGCAGTTTTTCATTTTCTCCGCGGTGAGTCCCTCGCCCCATCGCCCAGCCCGCGCCTCGGGCAAGTTGGCAAACGGGCACTCGCTGGTCTCCAGTCCCCGGAACGTCCGCATGAGCGTCTCCCGCAGGGCCGGCGTAAATCCACTGCGCGTGCGCGCGGCATAGAGCAACCGCGGGCCGTCGAAGTAACCGATGATCAACGCGTCGAAGGTCCTTCCACCCAGCGTGTAGCCGCCGATCACGAATTCTTGGCTACGATTGACCCGCATCTTGGCCCAGGCGCCGGAGCGCTGGCCGGGCTCGTACCGGCTGTCCCGGCGCTTCGCGACGAGGCCCTCAAAGCTCTGGACACGCACGGCGTGGACCAACTCGTCAAATGTGCCTGGCAGCTCTGGCGACGGCCGGATGGGATCGCTGAGATGGGGGAGGACCTTTTCTGCTAGCAATTGCTTCCGGCGGTCCAGCCTCTCCGCGCATAGGTCCCGGCCGGCTAGCACCATCACATCGAACACGTAGTAAACGATGGCGGCCTTAGTTGAGCCATGGTTTTGGAGTGCGGTGAACGATGGCTTTCCGGCTTCGTCGAGCGCAACGATCTCGCCATCAACGACGGTGTTGTCGGGAAGATTCGCCAGAGCCTTCAGGATGCTCGGATACCTCCGGCCGAAGCCCTTCTCGTTCCGAGACCACAAATGCACGCGGCCCTCCGCCTTCGCCGCGATCGCCCGGAAGCCATCCAGTGTCAGCTCGTAGAGCCAGTTTGGGCCTTCCGGCAGGCGTTCGGTGCGCGCCAACAGCATGGGCTGGATGAATCCCGCTTTGGTCTTCGCACGGGGCACAGAGGTCTACATGATGGCAAAGGTGAACTGTGGATTCAAATCAACGCCTCCGGGGCCGCTTAGTCTCGGTTTTGGCTGCGTCGAATCGTTCCGCGAGTGCGGTAAATCCAGGGGTCGGACCGCCCCAGTGCAATTGGTCAACGTCCTCGAAGAGGGTTATGTCGGTCCGCAACGTGGCGAGCGTTCGGAATAGCAGCGCCTGGTCGCGCTCGCTCGACAGCGTCTGTGCGAGGGCACTGGCGTTGGCCGCGTTCACGTGCCATTCCTGCCAGTCCGCGGGGATCGATTCCAGATGGCCAAACTTGGCCAGAACCGC
>DATJWO010000046.1:0-71357 GCA_035501155.1 Bryobacteraceae bacterium | reverse complement strand
CCGATTGGAATAGGTTCAGGCCCACGAAGGCCGTCAGCAGATACCAATACTCACTCACAAAGTAGCCCAACGCCAGGCTCAGCAGCACCACCGTCCCGGCCAGCAGCCGCAGATAACGGTCCAATGTCATACAGTCCTCCTATAATTCGCGATGAAGTACAGCACCGGCACTGTCATACGCGACAGCAGCAGCGATGCGATTTCCCCGGCCATGAGCGCGATGGCCAGGCCTTGGAAAATCGGGTCGAACAGAATCACCGACGAGCCAACCACCACGGCCGCCGCGGTCAGCATCATGGGCCGGAAGCGCACCGCGCCTGCATCGATCACGGCCTGGTCGAGCGCCATCCCCTCCTTGCGCCGCAGCTCGACGAAATCCACCAGGATGATCGAATTCCGCACCACAATGCCCGCGCCCGCGATGAAGCCGATCATGGAGGTCGCCGTGAAAAACGCGTGCAGCAGCCCATGCGCCGGCAGAATGCCGACTAGCGAGAACGGAATCGCCGCCATGATCACGATCGGCGTCAGGAATGAACGGAACCAACCCACCACCAGGATGTAGATCAGGATCAGCACCGCGCCGAAGGCCACACCCAGGTCACGAAACACTTCGTAAGTGATGTGCCACTCGCCATCCCATTTGAGCGCGTACTTGGACGCGTCGGTGGGCTGATGCGAAGTGTACTGCTCGATCTCGTATCCTTCCGGAATCTTGATCTTTGAGATTTCTGGCCCTAGCTTTAAGATGGCGTACACCGGGCTTTCCATCGCACCCGCCACATCGCCGGTCACGTAGGTCACCGGCATCAGGTTCTTGTGGTAGATGCTCTTGTCTTCGGTGACGGTGCGTTCGGACACCAGCTCGCGCAGCGGCACCAGCGTGCCATCGCGGCCGGCGATCCTCAGATTTTCCAGGCCATCGATGGACGACCGCTCGGGCCGGGCGAGTTGGACGTTGATGGGAATGTCTTCTTTCTCGGAATCGACGTGCAACAGCCCGGGCGAATCGCCGGCCGAGGCCATGCGCAGCACGCGCGCCACCTGATCCTCGGTGATGCCGTGCAGCGAGGCCTTCTCTTCATCCACGCGGAATTGGACCTTCGGCCGGTCGTGCTCCACATACCAGTCCACGTCGACAACGCCGTCCGTCCTGCCGAACAGGTCGCGAACCTGGCGGGCGAGGGCAATCCGTTGGTTTTCGTCGGGGCCGTAGACTTCGGCCACTAGCGTCTCCAGCACCGGCGGGCCGGGCGGAACCTCGGCCACCTTGATGCGCGCTTGGTTGCGATTGGCGATAGGCTGCAAAGCCGTGCGCACCAATTTGGCGATCTCGTGGCTCTGCCGGTCGCGGTCGCCTTTCGGCAGCAGATTCACCTGGATGTCGGCGATGTTCGAGCCCGATCGCATGTAGTAGTGCCGCACTAGGCCGTTGAAGTTGTAGGGCGACGCGGTGCCGGCGTAAGTCTGCAGGTTGATCACTTCGGGTTGGCGCAGGATTTGATCGGCCAACTGCCGCGTAACGCGCGCGGTTTCCTCGAGCGTGGTGCCCTCCGGCGTGTCGACGATCACCTGGAACTCGCTCTTGTTGTCGAACGGCAGCATCTTCACCTTGACGAAGCCGATGTAGACCAGCGCCATGGAGCCGAGCAGCAGCACGACGACGCTACCAAGAAACCCCCAGCGCGGCACCGGCTTGTGCAGCAGCCCGCCCATCACCCAGCGATACAGGCGCGTCAGCCGGTCTTCGCGTGCGCCTTCCAGGTGTTCGTGCGCTGCCGGATTCAGGATACGGATCGCGGCCCACGGCGTCACCATGAAGGCCACCATGATCGAGAAGACCATCGCGGCCGAAGCGCCAACTGGGATCGGCCGCATGTAGGGCCCCATCAGGCCGCCCACGAAGGCCATGGGCAGAATCGCAGCGATCACGGTCAGCGTGGCGAGGATGGTCGGATTGCCGACTTCATCCACGGCCCGCACGGCCACTTCGCTGGTCGAAAGGCCGCGGTTCTGCGGCAATCGCCAATGCCGCGCGATATTCTCCACCACCACAATCGCGTCGTCCACCAAAATGCCGATCGAGAAGATCAGCGCAAACAGCGTGATGCGATTCAGCGTATAGCCGTACAGATAAAACACGGTGAGCGTGAGCGCCAGAGTCACTGGAATCGCAACGAAAACGATAAGGGACTCGCGAAAACCCAGCGTCAGCGCGATGAGCAGGCTCACCGAAATCACCGCGATGCCCATGTGCCACAGCAGCTCGTTCGATTTTTCGGCCGCCGTCTCCCCGTAATTGCGCGTCGTGGTGACCTGGACGTCGGAAGGAATCAGGCTTCCTTTCAAGCGGTCCACGCGCTCCAGCACGTCGTGCGCGACGTCGATGGCGTTGGCTCCCTTGCGCTTGGATATCGCCAGCGTCACCGCCGGTTGAAACGAAGCGCCAGAGCCTCCCGAGGCGAACTGCACGTATTCCGACGGTTCCTCGCCCGAGTCCGCAACTGTGGCGACATCCCGCACAAACACCGGTTTGCCGTTGGCGACTCCCACTACCACGTGGCTCACGTCGTCGGCGCAGCGCAGTAGCTCGCCCGTCTCCACCAGAAATTCGTGATTGTCATTCGAGAATTTGCCGGACGAAAGCCTGCGATTGGAAGCCGCCAGTGCGTTGAACACCTGCAGCGGCGACAGCGAATAAGCCGCCAGCTTCGACTCGTCCATCGCCACCCGCATCTCGCGGCGCTGCCCGCCGATGAGGCTCACCGCCGACACGTTGTTCACCTGCTTCACCGTGTCGTCCACCTGCGCGGCCAGACGGCGAAGCTGGAATCCGTCGTAGCGGCTGCTCGAAAACGTCAGCGCGAGAATCGGCACGTCGTCGATCGACCGCGGCTTGATGAGCGGCTGCGACGCGCCCGGTGGAATGAGGTCGAAGTTAGCGTACATCTTCTGATTCAGCCTGACGATGCTCTTCTCTTCGTCCTCGCCCACTTTGAAGCGCACGATCGCCAGCGACTGGCCCGGGCTGGAGGTCGAATAGATGTACTCGACGCCCGGGATCTCCCACAGCAGTTTCTCCATCGGCTTGGTGACGCGCTCTTCCACTTCGCGCGACGACGCGCCCGGCATCGACACCATGACATCGATCATCGGCACGATGATCTGCGGCTCTTCTTCGCGCGGCAGGCGCCAGATGGAGAACAGACCGATCAGTAGCGACGCGCCCAGAAACAGCGGCGTCAGCTTGGAATTGATCCAGGTGTGCGCGACCCGGCCCGCGATCCCGAGCTTTGGGTTCCCGCGCTCGTCGTTCACGGCCGCGCCTCCAGGCGTGCCCCGTCGCCTAATGTCAGCGGGCGCGGTGAGATCACCAACTCGCCCACGTTCAGCCCCGACAGAATCTCCACTCGATCGCCTTGCTTCTGGCCTGTGGTCACCAGGCGCGTGCGTGCGATGCCGCCGTCATCTACCATCACGGATTGCACTTGACCCTGTTCAGTGACCGCGGCTGCTGGCACCGCGATGACGCGTCGCGTTCCACGCGAGAACTGCGCTTTTCCGTAGACGCCCGACCGCAAATTTGGAATCCCGGGCAGATCGATCTTCACCAGAAACGCCCGCGACGCCGGATCCACCGAGGGCACAATCTCGGATACTCGCGCCTCAATGGTCCGATTCAGTGAATCGAACCGCACGGTGACCGGCTGTCCAACGCGCGTATCGGCCAAGAATGATTCGTCCACTGGAACCTCCAGCCGCAGCGCGCCGGATTGTTCGAGGGTCATCAGCGGCGCGCCGGGAGTGGCCAGAACGCCAGGATCCACCGGCTTCTCGGTGACGATGCCGGCGAACGGAGCGCGAATCTCGCTGTAGCCGCGCATCACCGCCGCGGCGTTGACGGCTTCGTCGGCCTGGCGGAGTTTGGCGCCGAGCTGCGCCCGCCTGGACACGCTCATGTCATAGGCCGCTTGCGCCACTTTCAGCTTCGACGTCGCTTCGTCGTATTCCTGATCGGAGATGGACTTTTTCTGGTAAAGATCGTCCATGCGCCGGAAAGTCGCCTTGGCGAAATCCAAATTGGCCTGCGCGGACGCCACCGCGTTGGTCACCTCCTGGCCCGCGTCGACAGCTTCCTGCCGCGCGGCCTGCGCCTGCTTCCAGGTCGCGTCCAGATCGCGTGAATCAACTGTAACCAGCAACTCACCAGACTTCACCGTGTCGCCTACCCGCACCTTCACCTCGCGCACGTAGCCCATCACCTTGCTGGAGATCACTGTGGAGGTACGGGCCCGCACGGTGCCAACCGCTTCGGAAATCGACGGCCATTCCACTGCGGCCGCGGCCACTGTATTCGCCGCCACGGGTTGGGACACGATGGCTTCTGCCTTGCGCGGAGCCTCATGGCACGCTCCCAGGAAGAAGTACGCCGCCACAGTGGCGGCTAGAGATTTACTTGAGAGCATCGGAGTCTCCTGATAGGGTTCCCGCGGCCAGCTCCAGAGCCGTCGCGGCCACGCGCTGCTGATAAATCGCCTCCAGCCGATTGGTCTGGGTTTCGAGCGTCGCGGTTTCGTTTCTGAGCAGTTCGGTCACGGTGGTGAGCCCGGTCTGATAGCGGTTGCGCGTGATCCGGAGGCTCTCTTTGGCCTGCGCCACTGCGGCCTCAGCGACGCCAATGCGTTCCTGGGCGGCTTGCCAATCCGCATAAGCGCGGCGGACCTGGAGCTGGACCGTCGAATCGGTCTGCTTCTGCTGCGCCCGCGCGGCGGCGATCCGCTGCTCGGCCTCCTCGCGCCGGGAGCGGTCCGCGAAACCGTTGAACACGTTCCAATCCAGCGACACGCCCACCAGCCAGTTGGCGCCGCCCTTGGTTGCGAACGTCTGCCTGTCGGCTTCGAACGCGCCACGCACGGAAACGCGCGGAAAAAGAGCCGACCGCGCTACCGAAGATTCCGCTTCGTTGACAGTAACCTGAAGCGCCGCCTGGCGAGCTTCCGCGCGCTCCTGGACGGACATCTTGCCCAGCCCCGCCAGATCCGCGTTGCTGAGTTTCGCGGCGCTGAGCGGCGTCGACAAATCGTGTGTCGCATCCAGCGGCTGCCCCAGCGCATCGTCGAGCGCGGACTGCGCGGTGCTGACCGCGTAGCGCGCCTGGATCTCGCGCTCGCGCATGTCGGCCAAGTGTACGCGGACCGACAACACATCGGCGTCGGTGGACAGGCCGGCCTGCCGAACGGTCTGAGCCGTAGTAAGATCGGCTTCGGCCGACTTCACCGATTCTTGCGCCACCGCGAGGCGCTCCTTTGCGAGTATTGCGCCAAAATACGCACTGGCTACCCCGGCGATGACATTCATGCGTGCCCGTCGCTCGTCCTCGCCGGCGAGCTGGCTGCCGAGCCTCGCCGCCCACACCTGGGATTTCGTGGCGCCCGCATCGTACACCGTCTGGCTGACGCCCACTTGCGACTGGAAGTTATTGAGAAAATTAGGCCGATTCAGAGTTCCCAGGTTGAAATTATCTTGTGTGAACTGGTGCTGCTCCAGCAAAGAACCGAAAACAAAGACCGGATTATCGCTGCGCTGGTAGGATTCCGAGTAGTTCAGTTTCGGCAGATATCCGCTGCGCGCGCCTTCGATCCGGGTATCGGCGGCGCGCTTCGACGCCGCACTGGCCTCGATGGCCGGGTGCTTCTCGAGACCCATCTTCACCGCGTCCGCAAGTGATAGAGCGGATTGGGCTAAAAGCGTTGGTCCAGTGGCCAGCAGCAGGACGGCTGTAAGTCTCATTTACCAGCCGAGATGCAAACGGCGGGCCAGCGTGACAATCGGTCAGCGAACCAGCTGGAGAAGCAGCGCCTCGTACCGGTCCGTGACGGCGTCCCAGCTATACCGTTCGCGGACCCGCTCCGTGGCCCGGCGGCTCCAGCCGGCGCGTTCGTGGTCCGGCATTGCCAGGACGTCTCTCAGCTTCTCAGTCAGATTGCCGGCTTCAAACGGGATCCCCGCGCCGCCGGCGACCTCGGCGTTTTCCGGCGTGTTCAAAAAGAGCACGACCGCGCCGCGGCCCATGGCTTCGATCAAGGCCGGGTGCGTGCCGCCGACTTCGGTGGCGTGGATATAAGCGAAGCAGTGCGACTGCAATTCGTGATAGCCCGCGCCATAGATCGCGCCCGGCATCACGACGCGTGGATCGCGTGTGTCGCGCACGCGCTGGATGTATTCGGCGGCGTATGGCGCATCGCCAATCAACGCCAGCTTCTTCGAGGTCGCGATCTTTTCAAACGCTTCCCGCACCGCCAGCGCGTTGTTCTCCGGCTCCATCCGGCTGATGTAAAGAAAATATTCGCCGCGCTCGAGGCCCAGTTGCTTCAGAACTTCGTCGCTTGAGACCGGGCCGATTTCCGCGCCATAGGGGATAAATTCCGACTGTTTTTTGTAGCGCTGCAAATAATATTCGGCGATTTTGGCCGCGTCCGTCACGATGGCCGAGGGACAGAAGGTGGCCAGCCATTCCGACACCAGGTACCACGTGCGCGCCAGACGGTTCCACTTTTTGCGCTTGCGCTCCAGTCCGTCGACGTTGAGGGCCGTTGGCATGCCGGCCAGGCGCGGCCAGAGCGTGAAAACCGCGTTCGCGGCGTTGCAATACAGCGCGACGTCGCAGCGATGAAAAATCAGGTGGAGCGTGCAGAAGAAGGTATGAACGATCGTGTCGAAATATTTATGCCGCCAGGTGGGTAAGTAAATCAGCGCAACGCCGCGATAGGTGGGTTCCGAATGACGCTCGCGGCAATATACGGTTACCTGATGCCCGCGATCGACCAGTCGAGTGGAGAGTTCTTCGGCGAAGGTTTCAAACCCGCCGTAGCGGGCCGGTATTCCCCGCGTCCCGAGAATCGCAATGCGCGCCGCGTTCCGCCTCCGCTGCTGCTACTGCCTGCCCACTGCTTTTGATCGAGCCAGAGCGCGGCTGCTGGCCGCCTTCGACTTCGCCGCCGGAGCGCTTACCGGATCGTAGCGGAACCAGTTCGCAATGTAGGCGTCATCTACGCGCTTGCGGCTCATGATGATGCGCCGCTTGGCCATCACGCGCTTCCAATTACGGATCACGTACCAGAAGGCCTTCAACGAGGTCTGTTCGCGCAGCAGGCAGCAGGACACCACGATGATGTCGCGCACCGTGATCGAGAACCAGTTACGCCGGTACAAATCGCCGGTGATATTCTTCATGCGCATCAGGAAGCGGTTCTTCACTGAGTGCATGTTGATCACCGGCGGCAAAGCGCGGCGATTTCCCGGCAGCACGTTGCGCACGTGATAGCCGCGCGCGTGCGGCGTATAAATGCAGCGCCAAGCCATCAGTTGCGCCCGCCAGGCAACGTCGGCGTCTTCACGGTACACGAAAAAGTCCGGATCGAAGAACTCGTCATCGATGGAGATATCGTCGATCATGCTGCGGCGGTACAGCGCTGCAGCCGCCGTGGCCCCGAAAACAAATTCGTGGTTGAGGTAATGCCCGTTATCCACTTCCTGGCTGCCACGGTCCAGGTGGCGCAACATGGGCGTGAAGTAAATGCCGGTGGAATCCACCAGCGGCTTCTCCGGCAGGTCGAAACTGGCGCGAATTGCCAGCAGCTTTCCGCACACCGTCCCGATCTTGGGATCGATCTGGCCGGCATCCACCAGAGCCTGGATGAAGTTCGGCAACAACAGGACGTCCGGATTCAGAGTCAGGACCCACTCTCCGGTGCTCAGTGCGATGGCTTGATTCTGCGCGGCGGCGAATCCGATGTTCTCGTCGTTGTAGATGACCCGGCAGCGGTCCTCAAACTGCTCCAGGATGTCGATTGTACCGTCGGTGGAGGCGTTGTCGATGATAATGATTTCCTTGTTGGCATAGCGCTGAGCCAGCACGGACTCCAGGCATCGCTTAATAAACCGGCCGCTGTTGTAAGTGACGATTGTTACGGAAACCCGATCGTGAATCGGCATGTATGTGGGTCGTGTCTCGATTCTATGATTTGTTGAAAACCTGTCTTACCCTTCGGCCTTGCTATAGCTACTAAAACCGTTTGCTTCTCCGAAACGGCCGGAGATCAGACTGCGTCCCGCGAGCCGACCTATATTCGCGTAGACCTTAATTGGCCTGAAACTTCTTCGCCGTACCATCTCCACGGCTGTTCGAAACACGGAACCGAGCAACACTGCCGCGCTCACCCCGCGATAAGCGTACGAGCGAAAGTGCTTCGAGGTGTACTTTAGCAGGCTAACATACCAGTACACCTCCCGGCAGGACCACTCCAACCCTGCAATACTATGGCCACCTTGATGACGCGCAGTAACTTGCGGGACGTATTGAATCTTCACGCCCAGATCGTGCGCGCGGCGGCAAAAATCCACGTCCTCGAACCACAGCGGATGGAAGCGTGTGTCAAAACCGCCCAACCGGTGCCACACTTCGCGACGGAACATGAGAAACGCGCCAGCCGGTTGCTCCACTTCCGCGGGCACGGAAAGGTCCAGATCCAGGCAGCGGTAGCGGCGGTTGACCGGCGTCCACGGCAGCAGCCGGTTCAGACCCAGAACCTCGAAGATCAAAGTGAGCGGCGAGGGAAAACGGCGTAATGTGAAACCCGCCTGGACCTGCCCGCGCTCATCCACCAGCCGGCCCGCAGCCACGCCCACGCCCGGACGCAGGCAGGCAGACTCGAGCTGCTCAATCCCGCCTTCCAGTTCAGTGTCCGGGTTCAGGAGCAGCACTAACTCGGTGTCCAGAGCCGCCACCCCCTGGTTGACGGCTTGCGCGAACCCGCAGTTACTAGAGTTAGCGATCAATTTGACGCCTGATCTATGTTGGACGGATGCGCAAGTAGAGTCGCGTGACTGATTATCTACAACTACAACCGGCAGCTGGGCGCAAGAATTCAGGCACCGGGCGATCACATTCGCCGAGTTGTAAGTGACGATCACAACGCCCGTGCGGCTCATGTTAAGGCAAAGTACAGTCTCCAGTACAGGTCGAAGCCTGTAGATCTCTGGAGTTCCAGAATTTCGTTTTCGCTCTGTTCGAGGATGGCACCTAAGCCGGCTCGGCGTTCGCCGCGCAATTGATGGAACTGGCGTAGGCCTTCGCACTTGCCTGTGAGGTAAGCTACAAAACACCGATGCCGCAGGGCGGTAAGTCCCCATAGTGTCTGGGCGATGAAAACCGGCCAGCCATAGCGTAAGATCCATCTAGCCGGATAGTGTTTCGCAACTATTAACAGCTGGTTACGCGCGATCCGGCGCACCGTATCCGGATGCCAGCGGCCCAAAGTCGCGCTGCCGCGGTGCCAGGCCGATGCTTCCGGGACATAAAGCCCTGCGAATCCGGCCGCCGCTGAGCGCAGCCCGAAGTCGACGTCTTCTAGATAGGATTCGAACCGCTCATCCAGAAGGCCGACCCGCTCGAACAGCCCGGCGCGAAACACAGCGGCCGTGAATGGGGGAAAGCGGATTTCGCGGGCTTGGTTCCAAAGCGGCGAATCCGGCCGCCCATGTCCGCACCGCCACGCGCATGCCCCGCGCGAGATTTCGTCGAAACAGCCGTCGATGCGATCGGGTGAGCCGGCATCCAGCAGCTTGCCCGTTGCGAACCACGCGTCTGAGGAGGCCAGCCGGTCCATCAGCAACGCCAGCCAATTCTCGGGCAGCGACACATCATTATTCAAAATGCCGATCCACTCGGTGCCGGCCGCGCGAATCCCACGGTTTACGGCTGCGGCGAAACCAGCGTTCGTCCCCAGCGCGATTACCTGAGCGCCCGCGCGCTCCGCTACTGCCGCGGAATCATCGGTGCTGCCGTTGTCCACCACGATGACGCGTTCGATCGGGTGCGTTTGCCGCTTCAGACCGTCCAGCAGACTGGCCAGAAGCGCCGCCCCGTTCCAATTCGGAATGATCATCGTCACGCGATGCATGGGGGTCACCGGTTCATGTGCGCGGGCGCCCGGAAAAGCGCTTCTTCACTAGAAAATACAGATTGTAGAACCCGTCGCGCCAGGGATTCAGCTTGATTTCGCCCATCCGCGAGGTGTACAGAATGGAAATCTCGGCGAATCGGATGCGCGAATTTTTCAACGCCTCGATCTTGATCTCCTCGGAGAAGGCCATGCTGTCCGACTCCAGGTGCATGTCCTTCAGAATAGAGCGGCGGAAAACCCACATGCCGGACTGCGAATCACGCACCCAGCGGAAATACAGAATCGACATCGCCAGCGACAGAATCCAGTTGCCCACCTTGTGTTTGAAGCTCATCGCCTTGGGATCGCGCACCGGGAACCGCGAGGCGTTCAGAAAGTCGACATCCAGGTGCAGCAACGCTTCCAGCAAATAGGAGATCGCGTCCGGCGGATAGCTGTGATCGCCGTCCAGTGTGATGATGATGTCGCCGGTGGCGTCGGCGAATCCGCGCTTGTAGCTGCGGCCATAGCCGCGGACCGGCTCGCGGATCACTTCGGCGCCGAACGACCGCGCCACTTCCGACGTTCGGTCCGTCGACCCGTTGTCCACGACAATCACCTGATCCACAAAATCCGGCATCCGCCGGAGCACCTGCTCGATTCCCTGCTCCTCGTTCAGACAGGGAGTGATTACTGTGATCCGCTGCGATTTATACACGTTAAGGCTGGGCGCCGGCCCCGTTGCGGCTCAATCCTGCCTCGGCGGCGCTGGTACCATATTCTCATGAAGTTGTTTTCCCTCCTGGCACTCGGCGCGGCTCTCATCATGGCCGCCGCGAATCCGCAACTCCATCAGGTGAGCCGCGTTTACATCCTGGCGATGGGCGGCGGCATGGATCAGTTCCTCGCCAACCAACTCACCAAGTTTCATGTCTTCGACGTGGTGACCGATCCGCAGAAAGCCGACGCGATCCTGACCGACCATGTCGGCCAGGCCTTCGAAAGCCAGCTGGACACGATCTATCCCCCTCCCAAACCCCCTGCGGAAGCCAAAAAGAAAGATGAGGAAAGCAGCACCGACGACGGCAAGGCGAAAACCAAGGACAAGCTGAGCGATGTCGATCTGAGCGGCGCGCCACATGTCTCGACGTTCGGCCGCGGCAAGGGCAACTTCTTCCTGGTCGATCGCGGGTCGCGCTCCGTCTTATGGTCAGCCTATCAGCGGCCCAAGGATTCCACTCCCGGCGAAATGGAGAAGACCGCCGGAAAAGTGGTCAAGCAGCTAAGGGACGACCTGACAGACAAGACCGAAAAGAAGGCCGAATAGAGCTGGCCGCTGCCCGTCCTTACGGACGCGATGCTTCGCGCACGTTTCCCGAGGGCCGTTCAAATAGGCTCGCGTCCGCTGTTCCGCCGTACGTCAACCGCTTGAGCACGTACACGGTGTCGGCTTGGTACGCCGTTCGCCCGTCCCCAACCGAGAGCACCGCCCGGCGCGAAATCATCAGGCCGTCTTCGATATCCAGCATGGCCCGCTCCACGCCTTCGAAAACCGGCGTGAGATCGAGGCCGGGACTCAGGCGAACAGATCCGGCCTTGACTGGCACTTCCACGATCACGCACACATGATCGCTTCCTTCCAGGCCGCAGGGCCGGCGCTCCACCTCCAGAGCTTTCGACC
Source organism: Bryobacteraceae bacterium (assembly GCA_035501155.1). Lineage (GTDB taxonomy): Bacteria > Acidobacteriota > Terriglobia > Bryobacterales > Bryobacteraceae > Palsa-89. The sequence goes on along the minus strand of DATJWO010000046.1, from coordinate 59,732 downwards.
AATCAGGGTTGGCTAGCTCGTACGGCGATGGCGCGGGAACCTCATTCCTGGACGGGCGCTTCAGCCGCACGTATTCGTTCTCTCGATCTTCGATCAGGAAAAGGTCCGCGCCATCGAAGATTCGGATGCGCTCCCCGGATCCCGAGCGCGTGCTCTCGCGCCAGCGTTCCTGGGACTGATCCAAGAAGGTCTGCCACTTCGAGTCCTGGTCGCCGTTCGCCAGCTTGACAGTGCGCGAAACCTCGAACTCCTCGTGGAACGTCGACAGCTTCTGCCGTTTGGCCTGAAGATCCTTCCACAATTGAGCGGCGGGATTTTCCGCGGCCGCCAGAGAGGCGGACAACATTGCAAACAACGCGAGAAAGCGCATGACCCCGTGCTTGCTATTTTACGCGGCCTTTGAACCCTTGCGCCTGCATCGGGACTTTATAAACGGTCATCGCGACATTCCGCACGCCCGGCGGTGTGGTGATGTTTTGTCCGTCCGGACCAGCCGCGCCCATGCAGCCCACGTACAGCGTCTTTTTGCCGGGGCCGGAGAACGTCACCGTGATGGCGTTGCGCGGCGTGGGAATCAAGCCGAGGTATTTCCCATCCGGGCCCAGTACCTGGACGCCCGAGGGACTGGTGACATACAGCCGGCCGGCCGCGTCGATCTCCATCCCGTCACCGTTGCCCCCGCCTTCCAGCTTGCCGAATTGGTGCTCATTCGTCACCGAACCATCGGGCTGGATGTCGAAAGCGACGATCACCTCGCGGTTGGTGATGTACAGCGTCTTCTCGTCGCGGCTGAGCATGATTCCGTTGGTGCGCAGATCCTGGCCGAAGGCGGTCACCTTGCCGTCGGGGCTGACATGGAACGCGCCGCCGCTGGTGAAATAGATGTCGCCTCTCTTGTCGGTAACGAGATCGTTGACGCGCCCCAGTCCTTTGCCGTCGACACTATCGGCGATTACTTTGCGCTCGGGCGTCAGAGCCGCGACGTCGGTCGGCTCCTTGCAATCTTCCGGCTTGGTGCCCATGTGGCCGCCCGGATCGGTGCAGGTACGCTCGACCACGAGAATCACGCCCTTCGGGGAGATCGCGATCGCGCCCGGCCCGTGCGGGTTGGTCAAGTAGACCGAGAATTTGTCGTTCTTGTCGAGCCGGTTGATGTGGTTGCTCTGTTCCTGCGCGAACAGAATGCCGCCCTCGAAGCCGACCATACCGTCGGCGGTCGCGGTGCCGTGCCAGACTTCAGTCCACTTCGCGCCCGCAGCAACTACGCCGGGGATCGCTGTGATGGTTACCTCCTTGGCGGGTCCGGGCTGCGGGAAATTTCTGGGCTGCTGCGCGGGCAGCACACTGAGCGAGAGAGCGGACAACACGAGAAGCGAGATTCGGGACATGTTGATGTTATACCGCGTTATTCGTAGCGCAACGCGGTGGACGGATCCACTCGAACGGCGCGCCGGGCGGGAATGAAACTGGCGAGGGCGGCGACGGCCGCCAGCGTCGACATGGCAATGCCGATGGTCAAGAGATCCAACGGCGTGACACCGTAGAGCAACGACGCCAACAACCGCCCGGCCGCCAGCCAGACGACGAAACCGCCTGCCAGCCCGAACGCGACCGGCGCCATGGATTGCCTTAGGACCATTCGCAAAACGTCCGCGCCCTGCGCGCCCAGCGCCATGCGAATGCCCATTTCATTGGTCCGCAGCGTGACCGAATACGAAACGACGCCGTAGATGCCCAGGCTGGCCAGCAGCAGGGCCGCCGCCGCGAACAGCAGGATCAGGCTCATCTGGAAACGTTGCTGCGCCACGGAATCGTCGAGAATCTGTTCCATGGTCTGGAATTGTGGAACCGGCAGTTCAGGATCGATGCGGTGAATCGCGCCTCGGATCGCTCCGGTAACGGAGAGGGGATCTCCGGTAGTTCGAACCGCGAGCGTTACGGCACGGCGCATTTCGCCGCCCTCCCAATAAGGACGATAAATCGTCAGGAATGGCGGTTTGTCGAGCGCCGCCCCCCTCACGTCGCCCACTACGCCGGCCACCTCCAGGTACGGCTCGCTCGGATCACCGATTTTGAATCGCTTGCCCAATGGATCCTGCCCAGGCCAGAGCTTTTGCGCGGTCAGCGCCGAAACCAACGCAAGCTGGCGGTTGCGATCGGTGTCTTCAAAGATCCGGCCTTTGAGCAGCGGGATGCCCATGGTCCGAAAGAACTCGGGATTGACATCGCGAATGTCGGCCACGGGCCGTTCCATCAGAGGAACTTGAGCTCCCTCCAGCATGAGCAGGTTGTTGTTGCCTTCGGCGGTGAGCGGCAGCATGTTGGAAACGCCCAGGGACATCACACCGGGCAGCTTGCGCACGGAATCCAGCAGCGATTCGGAGAAGCGCGTCTGCTGAAGTAGCTCCGCATAGCGGGCCCGCGGCAGATTCAAATCGACGGTGACGATGCGCTGGACCACGAATCCTTTGTCGGTGGAAAGCAGCTTTGCGTAGCTGCGCAGCAGCAGGCCGCCGGCGATCAGGCAGAGCATGCTGAGTCCCACCTCCAGGCTCACCAGCAACGACCTGAGCTTCGCGGCGCCGCGCCCTTCCGTGCTTCCTCGCGCGCCCGATTGCAGAGCCTCTTGAGGGTCGATTCGTGCAAAACGCAGCGCGGGCAGCCAGCCGCAGGCGAGCCCGGCCACGAGAGAGATCGCCGTCGCGAAGAACAAAACCGGAAGATTGACGTGCACTTCGTCCAGGCGCGGTAGATTCGCCGGCGCGTGAGCCAGGATCGCGCGCAGCGCGCCGTATGCGAACAGCACCCCCAGGCTGCCGCCGATACCTCCCAGCAGGAGACTTTCGGCGAGCAACTGCCGCACCAGCCGCCCTTGGCCTGCGCCAAGCGCCGAACGGATCGCGAGTTCGCGGCGCCGGGATGCGGTGCGCGCCAGCAGCAGATTCGCGATATTGACGCAGCCGATCAGTAGCACCAGCCCCACTGCGGCCAGCACCAGCTGCAAGCCGTTGCGTGAGCGGCTGGTGATCTGATCGTGTAGCGGAACCAGAGCGGCTTGGAATTCGATCTTCGCCGGCGCCTGGCTGGCCAGCCGCGCTTGTGCCGCGTTCAGCTCTCCCAGCGCCTGGCTCAGCGAAACGCCCGGCCGCAGCCGCGCGATGCAGACAAAATTGAAATCGCCCAACGGGTCCCGTTCCTGCGGCCGGAGCGCGAACGGTTTCCACAATTCCGGCGCTTCTTCGGCCACGTTCATCGCGAAGAGCTGGCTGAGTTTCGGGAAATGGAAGGCGGGGGAGAGCACTCCGATGACGCGGTAGGGCCGGCCATCGAGTTGAATCTTGCGGCTGAGAATGTTCGGATCGGAAGCGAAGCGGCGCTGCCAAAATGCGTGGCTCAGCACAACGACGTCGTCGCGGCCGGGCTGGTCCTCTTCGTCCAGGAATGTGCGGCCCAATTCGGCGGACGCGTGCAGCATCGGAAAGAGACTGGGAGAAACGCGCGCCGCCGCCACGCGCTCGGGCTCGCCCGCGGCTGTGAGATTCAGCGTGATGCCGCTGATCAGTGCGATTTGTCCGAACGCGTGAACGTTCCTGCGCCAATCCTCGAAGTGCATCGCGTTCACTGGGAGGCGCGGTGCGATCCGGCTGAACATGGGCACCACTTCGTGAATGGCAACCAGGCGCGATTCGTCGCCGTAGCCCAGCGGACGCAGTAGGATTCCGTCGAAGACGCTGAAGATGGCCGTATTCGCGCCAATGCCCAAGGCGAGCGTGGCGATCGCGATGGCGCTGAGGCCCGGATCGCGCCGCAATGTGCGGAATGCTGAGCGGACATCGCTTCCCAAGTGCATGCGTCGCTCCTGATCTAGGTTGCTAGAGGGAGTACGTTGCGCCCGGCCGGCCGGTTCAGCGAATTAGTCTTTAAAAATGATTCCGAACAGGCCCCTTTTGTTGAACCGCCGCAGATCGGGCATAACCGGCTCGGCGTCACAAACCAGGAACTGATCGCGCGGCATCGTTCCAGTGAAAACCCGGAACGCGCCATTGACGTCGACGTCATCCACCACAATTGCGCCGCCGGGTCTTACGGCCGCCCAGGCGCGCTCGAGCTCGAAAAGCACGTTGCGCTCGCTATGCAGGCTGTCGTGAATGAACAGGTCGATTTGGCCGAGTTGAGAAAAAAGACCGGGAAGGCGCCGCCGGCTGGAGCCCTTGATGTAAGACCATCGATCTTTGTGACCGCTGCCCACCGCCACTCCGACTTGCTTTCGCCAATCCCGTTCCAAAGGCGGAAGATCGATGCTCCAGAGATGACCCTGTTCGTTCCTTTCGAGCGCATCCAGAATCACGCGTGAAGTGACGCCGTGCGCCACGCCGGTTTCCACCACGCGCTGTGGCTTCAAATGGCGAACCAGACACCAGATCGCGCGCGTCAGTCCCGCATCACCGTCATTCCATGTGCGGAAGCTCCCCGGACCCGGACGGATACCCGCTCCTTCCAGCTCTTGCATCACCTGAGGGAAAAGCGCCCCGAATTCCGCAGTCGACGGACAGGGCCAATCGAGGCCGAAATGCCGGTGCAGCCGAGGCTCCCAGTCCGCGTCGGATTCGTATGGATACGAAGCCGGCGGGCGGCCCGCGCTCCAGTCCGCGTATTTCTCTTCGAATTTGATCCAGACTTCGACCGGGTCCGCGACCGCCGTCACCGAATGCTTCAGCAAGTATGACAACGATATGCCTAGCATCTCCTCTGGCCTCCAAAGCACTAGCGTTTGAGATTTCTAAGGGAGCCTCATTATACTGCCGAACAGCGTCGATGGCGCTGCGGAATCAATAAAAGAAACGCCTTCTGAGTACTAGAAGGGCTATAAAGGAACTCGCCCTCGCTTTTGGCGAACCACCGCATGGTAGCTTTCCACCAGGCGTTCCGTGAGGACCCGCATGTCGCGCGTGGAGACTACGTGCTCGCGCGCCCGGCAGGCCATTTGACGCGCGGTTGCGGGATCGTGGAACAGTTCGAGGATGCGCTCGGCGAACGCGGCCGGGTCGTCGGCCAGCGCACAGATCTCGCCGTCCTTTTCCGCCAAGCCTTCAGCGCCCAGGTGCGTCGAGACGACAGGGATGCCCGCGGCGAACGCTTCCAGCAGCTTCACGCGCATTCCCGATCCGCTGAGAATCGGGCAGACGAACAGCGAGTAGCGAGAGAGCGGTTCGCGAACATCCTCGACGAAGCCGCGGAGTTCAATGTTGCCGGGAAGATGCGGCAGCGAGTGCCGCGGCGGTGGCTCGGCGCCTACGATCACCAATCTCGCGTTGGGCGAGCGTTCCAGCACGCGCGGCAGCACTTTGCGCGTGAACCACGCCAGGCCTTCCTGATTGGGCAAATGGCGGAAGCTGCCGAGGAACAGCATCGTCTGCGGCTCGCGGTCGCCCGGCCGGAATTCGTAGCGCGCCGTGGCGATGCCCGCGCGGTTGTCGTCGATGCGGTCCTTCAGGCGCGGCAGGTACGAGAGCAGGTAGCCGGCATTGGCCGTGCTGCACACTTGCACGCGGTCGAAGCGCGGCAGCATCCGCAGCTCGAAACGCAGCGCGCGAAGGTATTCGTAAGCGGCCTTCACGCTCTTGACGGCCCCGCGCATGCCGCCGAGCGCGCGTGCGATGGATTGAAAGTAGATGTCATGTTCGAAGAGCAGGCACGCGATTTGTTGGAAGTCGCACCAATACTGGCTGAGCGACGTGTATTCCAGTTGAACGACATCGACGTTGCGCAGGTAGATCTCGCGATGCAGCATCCACTCGAGGTCCGGGTTCGCGCATTCGCGCACTGCGTTCGGAAGAATAGAGCCGAGCTCTTTCAGATTGCCTTCGGTGCGCACCAGATAATCTACCGATGCAGTCACTTGTTCAAGTTCTACGTGCGGCGGGCGCTGCCAAGCGTAATCGAGCATGATCAGCAGGTGCAGTTCGGTGCGTGGAATCAGCTCCATGACGGTTTGGTACATGAAGACGCCGCCGCCATGGATGGGCGGGCAGATCGGATAAGGCGAAACGAAGAGCACGCTAAGGCGCTCGGGATCTTTCGGGGTGACGGCGAAGCGGTCGCGGAAATAGCCGCCCAACGGTCTGCGGAACGCCTCCGTGTCGTCGATGGTGGCCAGGGCCCGTGCCCGCGTGCGTGAGCCCATCGCTGCCGGAAGCTGCCGGAAGGCACGCCAGAGTCCTGCGAAATTGGCGCGCTCGGGCGAATCGCCGAAGAACACTCCGACTAAGGCGCCGGCATAGGCGAAGAAGAAGTGCGAGCCAAGTCGCCGCCACTCGTGGATGTTCTTCCAGCAAAACAGAACGAAGTTCTTCTTGAGAACCGCATCGATCTGCGCGGGCGTGAAGCGCTTTCCGATGGTGCCGCGGTGCTCGTGATAGACGACGCTTTTCGGCTGATACAGAACCTTCCAGCCGCGCTTCCACGCCAGGTAGCCGAGGTCGGTGTCTTCGAGGTAGAAGGGTCGTAGCAACTCGTCGAATCCGCCGAGTTCGAGAAACTTCCGGCGGTCATACGCGCAGGAACCGCCGCCGCCGTAGGCGCAGGGATAGAGCGATTGAATGGCTGCATCCGCGCGATGCCGCACGCGCAGCGCTCCGTTCTCCCACCAGGATTGCGTGAGTCCGGTCTCCTCGCGAATGCGGTTCGGATCGCTGAAGAATATTTGGCAAGCGACTGAGAAGACGGTTTCGTCGCTGAAGCCGGCGAGCAGCGGCGCAAGAAAATCCGGTTCGACTCGCATGTCGCTGTTCAGCAGCACGACGATCTCGTTCTTGGCCGTGCGGAAACCCGCGTTGGAGCCGCCGCCGAAACCCAGGTTGCGATCCAGCGCGACCAGATGGACGGAAGGAAAGTTCTCACGGATGAACTGCGCGCTGCCGTCTTCCGAGCCGTTGTCGACCACGATCACTTCGTTGTCCGGATGGCCGGCCATGGCTTCGATCACCGACGGCAGGTACTTGGAGAGCAGATCCCGGCCGTTCCAGTTGGGGATGACGACACTCGCCGAAGTATTGGACGGACGGCTGTTCGGCGGAAGTCGTTTCTGGCGGAAGGCCGTTGCGAGGTCGGAGACGGCGAGCGCGGCCATCGCCAACAACAGCAGAAAAGGAAACAGCAACACCTGCGGCAGAGACTTGAGGAAGCGCCAGAGAATGATGAGTAACGTTCGCACCGCGTCAGGGCTTTTCTACTATAGGGCCGAGCCCGACTCTTCGGCTCAACTTGAGCCAGCGAGACGAACGCACGATGTCCAATTGCGCGGCCAGGTGCTCGCGCTGCGCCTCGGCCGTCTGCGCCCAGAGCGTGCGCTCGCGGACGGAGGCTTCGGCGGTGTCGAGCAGCTTCACGCAATCGGCCAGTTCCTGGCATTTGGCGGCGAGTTCGGCCGAGGTCTTGCGCGCCCACTCGGTTTTGATGCGATCCTCTTCTTCGAGCTTCGAAAGCTGGGCCTGGTAACCGCGAGCCAGTTCGGCTGCCTCGATTTGCAAAGCGGCGATGCGCTCGCCGGCGGCCTTCAAATCATCATTGAGCCGCTCCGCCCAGCGATTGCGTTCCTCCATTTCATCGGTTTGGCGGCGGTAAAGGGCGAGGACCGAATCGCGCTCTGTCCGCGCCTCATGGAGTTGATGTTCGAGGAGCCGGATGTGCTGTTCGCGCTCGCGCAAAAGATTGGCGGCAGTGGGCACATAGATAAAAGGCTTCGGATCCGGCGGCGCCGAGAAGGAGCAGAGACCGATCAGGAAGTGCGCGTGCTCGGCGCTCTCGCTCGCGTCGATGCGCGCGTCCGCTGTTCCGAATCCGACGGCGGGATGAAACGCGAAAGCCTCCACGCGATTCTGTTCCACGATGCGCACGTGTTGGAAGACGCGTTCCAGTTCGCGGAAGAATTCGTCCGGCTCGAACTCGTGCTCGTGATAGGGATTGGGTCCCGCGCCGCCGCGCGATTCGGTGTAGTAGCGTTTGTTGGGTGAGGAGACGATGAACAGGCCGGAATGCGTCAGCACGCGAGCGCACTCATCCAGGAACGCACGATATTTCGTGAGATGTTCGATTACTTCGAAGCCGACGACGATATCGAAACTGTTTCCCGCGAACGGCATTGCCGTGCAGGACGATACAGCGAAGCGGAGGCCGGGAAGCCGGTAATTCGAGCGGGCAAACGCGATCGCGTCGTCTGAAATGTCTACGCCCGTGACGCTGCCGGCCGAGAGGGCCAATTCCGCCGAGCCGTAGCCGGTTCCGCATCCGGCGTCGAGAACGCGTTTGCGTTCCGTGTAGCGGCGCGCGTAGGCATAGCGCGCGAGGTGCTCGCTCCAGAGATCGTCGGTCACTTGGCCGGGAATGACGCGCTCGCCTGTAAACTCAACCAACGTTCGGCTCCGCGTGAGACAAGGCCGCGGCGCGTTCGACCAGCGGCCGGTTCACCTCGACGCGGCAGGGCAAGTGGACGTGCCCGTAGATCTGGCCTTCGGTGGGACTCATCTGGAGAACGATCGCGTTGTCGATCCAGTCGCAGGTGCGGTAGGCGTGCAGCGTTCCATCGGCGATAGCGGGCGAGAAAGAGAAAGCCGAAGGATACAGTTCGGGAATCTGGAGATGAAAGTCCACGGTGTAGACGTCGCCTGCGGACATCGGCGGCAGGTCGTAGCCTTCGCGCGCGGTGTTGGTGCCGGCGAAATCCAGCCCAATGTGATTGCGCATCATGAAGCCGACGATCGGTAGTGTGATGTTTTCATGTGCGCGGACGCTGATGCGAACTACGATGGACGAAGACGGCTCCAGGACGTAAACCGGTGAGCCTGCGGGGTCCAGAACGGCGATGCCGATTACTTCGGCGCGGCCGTCGCCGAAGCGGTGGTCGATGTTGGGAATCGAGTCGGCAATTTCAGGCGCCAGCACCGGCGCGTGCTCTATGCTCTGCTCCTTCTGGTGCGCCGCTTGAAGATAGACGTTGTCTTTCTCGGCCATCGCGGCCATGTACTTGGTGACGACGGCGTCGGTGCCGCCGAGTTCGCGCGCGCGGCCGGAGTCGAGCCACAGGGCGCGATCGCCAATGGCCTTCACTTCGGAGACAGCATGTGAGACGAATAGGATCGTAACGCCGGCGGCGCGCAGCTCGTGAACTTTGCGGAGGCAGCGCTGGCGGAAGTAGATGTCGCCTACAGCCAACGCTTCGTCGACCAGCAGGATTTCCGGGTCGACATGAATTGCCACTGCGAAGGCCAGCCGGATGGCCATGCCGCTCGAATATGTTTTCACGGGTTGATCGATGAACTCGCCGATCTCGGCGAACTCCTCAATCAGGCTGAACCTGGCATCGATTTCTTTGCGCGAGAGGCCCAGGATCGCGGCGTTCAAATAGACATTTTGCCGGCCGGTGAACTCCGGGTTGAAGCCAGTCCCGAGTTCCAGCAGCGCCGCGACGCGCCCGTTCACGCTGACTTCGCCGTGCGTTGGATACAAGATGCCGGCGACGATCTGCAGCAGAGTGCTTTTGCCGGAGCCGTTTTCACCCACGATGCAGAAGGTTTCGCCGGGAAAGATCTCGAAACTGACGTCCTGGAGTGCGGCGAAGTCGCGATGGAAGGAGATGCGATTCAGGCAGAGAAGTTCCTTGAGCCGCGCGCTTGGGGAGGAGTAGATCGGATAGCTCTTCGAGACACCCCGGAACTCAATAATGGGTCGCGGCACTAACTCGAATCTACTGGAGGGAAAAACCGACTGTCAAATAAAGGCCTGAAGTGAGTTCGGGACGGCCGCCAACCCCCGCTCTACGGACTCGGGCTTCTGGAGTGCGGTGAAACCGCCGCTAGCCGGTGAGGCCAACTTTTTCTCACCCTGCTTTGTCCGCCCTAAGCCTCGCATGTCGAGGAAGCTGGTAGCCGCCCCGAAAGGTAATCGCTGTCGATAGGACCTCCTTAGGTCTTTCTCCACTCCGCTGAGCCAACTTCGTCCTCAGCTCCTAGTTATTAAGTAACTCTAATGTCACTCGCTGTCAAGGGATTTAATCGAAATTATATACTTGACAAACCAGGATGGTCCGGCGCATAATTGAAGCATGGCAGACCTAGTTGCTCCTCACTTCCAAGATGAAGAAAAGGCACGCCAATTCCTAGAAGCGAAGCGCTGGCCGAACGGCCCGGTATGTCCGCACTGCGAGGCGGAAAACAACGCTACGAAGCTGGAGCCGAAGGAAGGCAAGAAGACCCACGCCCGAAAGGGCGTGTGGAAATGCAAGCCTTGCGGACAGCAATTCAGCGTCACGGTCGGCACGATCATGGAAGACAGCCACATCCCGCTGAACAAGTGGCTCTACGCCTTCCATCTTCTGTGCGCCAGCAAGAAGGGCATGAGCGCCCATCAACTTCACCGCATGCTTGGCGTGACCTACAAAAGCGCATGGTTCATGGCGCATCGGATTCGTTGGGCTATGGCGCAGGAGCCGTTATCATCAAAGCTCACTGGCACAATCGAAATCGACGAAACCTATGTCGGCGGCAAGCGGCGCAACCGCTTCCCGCACGCGACGAAGCCCGGAGAGCGTGAACAGGATCGGCCTGCCCCTTTTGAAGGCAAGGAAGCGGTCGTCAGCGTCCTCCAGCGCGGCGGTCGGGTTCAATCCATGCACGTGGAAAAGGTCACTGCCAAGACCCTGAAACCTGTCGTTCGCCAGATGGTCGATGAGTCCGCGCACGTCATGACCGACAGCGGAACGGCGTTGAAGTTCACCCACAAAGAATACCGTCACGACATGGTGAACCACAGCGCGGGCGAGTACGTCCGCTACGAGGACGGCGTGATGATCTCCACGAATTCCATCGAAGGCTTCTTCGGCATCTTGAAGCGCGGCGTGAACGGTGTCTACCATCACGTTGGCAAGCGCCACCTGCACCGTTACCTGAGCGAGTTCGACTTCCGATACAATACCCGGAAGATGACGGACGTGGAACGCCGCGATCTGGCCATCAAGCAGGTTGAAGGAAAGAGATTGCTATACCGGGAATCACCCGGAATGAGTGCATAGAAAACAAAAAGCCGTGACTGCGAATCACGGCTTTTTAGAAATCTTTGGTTGGGTGCCTAGTGCTCTCTGTGGCGCTGCGAACGCCTCGCGAGAGCAATACAGTATGAGTGCGTCTCTGGATGCACCTCCTGAACGGAGGATAGCACAATGAGCGCAACACCAGCATTCATTAGTCCTAGCGTATTGCGCTGGGCGCGGCAACGCTCTGGTCTGTCCGTGGATGAACTAGCGCAGCGAGTCAATACGCGGCCTGATCGTCTTACAGCGTGGGAACAGGGAGACAGGCGACCCTCTATACGGCAAGCAGAACATGTTGCTGGAGCATTACACATACCATTCGGTTATTTGTTTTTATCCGAACCTCCAAACGAGACGTTGCCCATAGCTGATTTCAGATCGGGCACCCAGTTCAAAGGCTCGATGCCTTCTGCGGACTTGATTGACGTATTGAACGATGCGATCATCAAGCAGCAATGGTACCGCGAGTTTCTTCGCGAGGAGAACCGAGCGCGTGTACCATTTGTAGGACAGTTCAGGGATTCTACGGATTCCATCCGTATCGCCCGTAGCATCCGAGAAACAATCGGCATAAGTACAGCGGTCAGGGGAGAAGCGTCGAACTGGGAAGGATTTCTGAGCGAGATCGTCAAGAGATCCGAAGCAATCGGCATTCTGGTTCTCAAGAGCGGAATTGTTGGAGGTAATCCCCATCGCAGACTGAAACCGGAAGAGTTCCGTGGATTTACGATCAACGATGAGTTTGCTCCTCTTATATTTGTAAATGGAGCGGATGCGCGCGCAGCGCAGATATTCACCCTGGCTCACGAACTAGCACATATCTGGATTGGTCAAAGTGGCGTCTCTGACGAAAAGATGAATCGGATCACCGACGTCTTGGACAGCCGGGTGGAAGTACTCTGTGATCACATAGCGGCAGAGGTATTGGTTCCCTCTGAAGAGTTCAAGAGCCATTGGGATCAACAGTTGTCCGTGGAAATGAATATCCAAGTCGTCTCCCGCCACTTCAAGGTGAGCCGTCTTGTTGCACTGAGGCGTGGCTTTGATCTTGGAAAGATTGATCGGGAAGCATTCCTACGCGAATATAAAACCGTCGAAGGCCAATACAGGTTGCAAGAAGAGGAGCGCGAGGGAGGAAACTTTTTCCCAACACTCTTCGTGCGGAATAGCGCAACATTCACACGGACCGTCATCGGGGCCGTCAATGACGGTCACGCGTTATACCGCGAAGCGGCCCAATTACTAAATGTCAAAGTTCCAACGGTCGCCAAAGTGATCGCTTACGCGGAGGGGAAAGCGCAATAGGATGCCCACCTTTTGGCTTGATAGTAATGTGTTTCTGCAAGCCAAGAATCTCTACTATGCGTTCGATATTGCTCCTGGCTTCTGGGACGTAATCTCGGAGGGTGTCGCAAAAGGTATCGTACGATCTCCGATGATGGTATATAACGAACTAGCTACCGGGGCCGACGATCTGGCGGATTGGGCGAACACAAAAAAACGCAGCGGAGAGTTGTTCGTTGAGCCAGATGAGCGGATGCAAAACTACTTTTCGACGATTGCCGACGACATCATCGATAAGGGCAAATTCCCTTCCGCGGAAGTCGCCCTATTTCTCAAAGGAGCGGACCTCTGGGTAGTTGCTTGCGCTGCCGCTACAGAGGGGATTGTGGTCACTCACGAGAAACTCGTAGGAGCCGACTCAAAAAAACTGAAGGTCCCTAACGTGTGCAAGCAGTTTGGCGTGGAGTACGTGACGTGCTACGAAATGCTTCGGAGGATCGGTAGGCCATTGCAGGCTTGAACCCGGCTAGTATGAGTACAAGATTTCAAGGTCTAGACCCACAAGACTAGCCGTGCGAACCGATCAGGATTTACACCCCGCTCAAGGCATTCGCAGTTCTATCGCGATTGAAGTATAACACGATCACAGAGTTGGTGACAAGATAGTCCTGTATGCGCCCGGTGGGATTCTAACCCACGACCTGTTCTTGCGATAGAACTGCTCTATACACCTGAGCTACGGGCGCAATACAATGATACTGTGAACAAAAAAGAGCGCCAACTGTCTTTGCGCCCGTTAACCTTTGACGAAGCAGTCACGGATATCCTGAAGATCAAGCCAGAACCGAAGCAACCGAAGAAGGCAGGAATTTCATCAAGTGGAACGCGAGACGATTCGAAGAATACGAGAAGCCGCAAAAAGCGGTAAACTCGGCTCGATATTCTCGCCGTCCGAAGTCAACGCGGTGCTTGCGATCCATTGGGCTGGCACCTTCCTTCCAAAACATCGGGTCGGCAATCCGGGAGGCTACACTGAGTTGTTTGTTCGCATGGGCCCTGGAAGGTACCGCTTAAAGTAGTGGTCCGGCCAGCGGGCCTTGAACCCCCACGCCGATTTGACTCGGCACCGGGATGCATCGTGGCCCAGCAATTCTAGGCCGCCATACAACCCGGCGCGTCTGCCAATTCCGCCATGGCCGGACACTTTTAGACTACCATTTCACGGCAAAATTTAGTGGCCTATTTCGGTCTAAATGCTACAATGATGCAGTGTCAGTGAATCGAACATTTATTAGCTGATTTGTTGTAGCTGCCGGGAGGCCCGAGGCCTTGTTCACCTCGGGTTGCAAGCGATGGGATGGTTGGTAGCCACCCCAATCGTAAAACAAAACCTGCCGGGAATGCAACAGGGAAAGTGTGCTCATAAGGAGACAACATGAAACCAATTGCTTGTTTTACGAAGGCGCTGTTCGCGCTGGCGGGAATCGCCGCCTGCTCGACGGCGCTTGCTCAATCAACCACTAAGCCGTGCTACGCACCAGGAAAGGGTCCGACGTTCACCATTACGATGGAAGGAAGATACGCGAACACCATTACGAACGTGAATGTATTGGTTACCACCGACGCATCACAGACATCGGATCACCTCAATAGATTTGGTAGCCCTTCGGAGCATCCATCTTCTCCTAGGGTCTTCACTGTCACTGTGCTGATTCCTGCGAATGCAGTAGCTGGTAGATATTCAGTTGCCACCATCAATGCAGCCGGAGAAGGTTTTGCTGTCGCTTACCAATCCCCAGCCGACTTTACGGCACCGCCGCCGTTCGAAGTCTGCGCCAAGTTCGAGAAGCCAAGCGTCAAAAGCATCACTGAGACGCCTTAGGTTCGCTGTTGGGACACCGTGCGTAGACAAAGATGCCGTCCTTGCTCTCGGGGTAGATGGTAAGGATGTTTCCTTCTTTAATTACACGCGCTACGTACTCGCCGATCTCTCCCGGTGTCAATTTGGTGCGGTCGCCGTTGTGTAAATTTCCGTAGGAAGACTCTTTGCAAGACGCAGCGTTGAGCGGGGAATCGCTTGGCCCCACGGTGATCGTAATCTTGGCATCGCGTTTCGATCCATCTTGCGCAGCTATAGCAGAAATCACCATAGCCAGGATCATCGCGCATCGGCAGGTCGTTCGCATTTGGGCACACCTCCGTGTTACCTTGAAATGGAGATCGCCCACCAAGATTAAGAACAGCCGGATTCACGGTCCGGCTGTTTTCATTTTACGCCGATTCGGCTACACTAAGGGAGTTCGATCCAAAGCACAGCGTAGCCTAGCATCGCAGTGTAGAGCATTGCTGAGCGCGGTAAAGCAAATCAAAGCTAAGGGGCCGCTGAAACATGCGGCCCACAAATTGCTCAAGCAGCGAAAATCACGTAATGTTGGGATCGTCCCAGAAACGAAACCGGCGTAGAATCACTGGTGCTGGGAGGCGATCTGCCCCCAGTGTGGAACACCGTGTTATCGAGTGTTCCCACGGCAGACGCGCTCCCAGCACACTAGTAAGATTCACGTGAGGCTGGCTTAGCTCCAAGCATGTAATGTAAATAACATACTTGAGGCTAAGGTTTGTCAAGTATACAATTTCGGATTTAATGATTAAATATCTTCGAGTTGACATGTCCCGCCCGCTCTGCCTAACCTGAAAAAAGCAATACTTTGCCGGTGTAGCTCAGGTGGTTAGAGCGGCGGTCTCATAATCCGCAGGTCGCAGGTTCGAGTCCTGCCGCCGGCACCATCAGTCCTTGCGGGCAGGGGACACGATCCACTCGTAAATGCGGTTCAGCTCTTCCTGGGAGTAGTATTCGATTTCGATCCGGCCTTGCTGATCCGATTTCTCCACGATGCGAACTCTGGTTCCGAGCGCACTCTCCAGTTCCCCGACAGCGGCCTTGATGTTGGGATCCTGCAGTGGCTTCTCGGAGGGCTCTCTGGGTTCATTGACCTTCTTGACGAGCCGCTCCACTTGGCGGACCGAATAGCCCTGGGCGGCTGCTTTCTCGGCGAGCTGAGTTTGCAATTCCGGTGTCGCAAGGCCCAGGATGGCACGTGCGTGGCCCATAGAGAGCCGTCGCTCGGCGACCAGGAGCTGAACATCCTTGGGCAGGCGAAGGAGCCGGATCATGTTAGTGATTGTGGTCCGATCCTTGCCGGTCCGCGCGGCGATTTCGTCGTGGCTCAGATTCATCTCACGGCTAAGCCGGTCCAGCGCTTGCGCAGTTTCGATCGGATTCAGGTCTTCGCGCTGGATGTTTTCGATCAGTGCGATTTCCAGGATCCGGTCGTCCGCGTAGTCTTGAACGATCGCCGGGACTTCGGCTAACCCCGCGAGTTTCGCTGCACGAAGCCGACGCTCGCCTGCGATGAGCTCAAAGCCAGATCCCTTGCGCCGAACCAGCAATGGCTGTATTATCCCATGTGTTTCTATTGAGTTAGCGAGTTCTTCCAGGCGTGAAGCTTCAAAGACGCTCCGGGGCTGCAATGGATTTGGCTGGATCTCAGATATCGCAATTGTGGACACGCGCGAAACCGGGACGGATTGTTCCGTCGCGATCGGGGTAGGAGCAGCCGAAGGCTTCTGTGGTAGGAGGGCCGAGAGACCCCTGCCGAGCGCCTTACGTTGTTTGTCCTGCAGTTTGTCCACGGGCCAGGATCTCCTTTGCGAGCTGGATATAGCTTTCGGCGCCACGTGAGCGGACGTCATAAATGAGAATGGGCTTACCGTAACTGGGGGCTTCTGCCAAGCGGATACTGCGAGGAATTACCGTCGCAAAGACAGTGTTCTCAAAGAAGCTGCGGAGATCTTGCTCAACTTGGCGCGTTAGATTGGTACGGTCGTCGTACATCGTCAGCAGGACGCCTTCCACCTTGAGTTCGCGATCGAAACCTGTGCGGACGCGTTCCACCGTATCCAACAACTGCGAGATACCTTCGAGGGCGAAGAACTCGCATTGAATGGGAACAAGGACGGAATCCGCAGCGACCATCGCATTCAGAGTCAGCAGGTCCAGGGCTGGAGGGCAATCGATCAGGACGAAGTTGTAACGATCGCGAATGGGTTCGATTCTCTCGCGGAGCCTTGATTCGCGCTGGGGAATATCGACCAACTCCAGGTTCGCGGCCACAAGATTTTTGTCCGAGGGGAGAAGATCCAGGCCTTCCACCTCGGTGTGGAGGATCGCGGATGCGATGTCGGCGTCGCCGAGCAGAACCTCATAAAGGGTTGGACGATCGCCGGTTTTTGCGACGCCAAGTCCTGTCGTCGCATTTCCCTGTGGGTCGGAATCGATGAGTAAAACGCGGAGGTCGTTTGCAGCCAACGACGCGCTGAGATTGATGGCGGTCGTGGTTTTGCCGACGCCGCCTTTCTGGTTTGCGATGGCTATAACTTTTGCCATGTTCCACGTGGAACCAATAGATCATGTTTCACGTGGAACAAACTCCCCGTAGACGCACAATCTTCGGTCTCCCCAAGGTAACCGAACCGGACTAGCCCATGCAATGTCCGAAAGCTTCTGAAGCTCCGAAAAATCATCTTCGCCTAGCATCAGCCCCACTCGAGGAGCCAGGCGCGGTAGCTTCTGCAGGACGTCGCGCGGATCTACCGCCCGAGAAACGATCCAATCCCCTCGATCCATTATGTCCTCTGCCCGCTTCGCCAGGACGCGGGTGTTGCTAAGATGCCGCGTGGCTTCGCGTAGAAACACGGCTTTCCTCTGAACGGATTCTATCAACTCCAAACGCCAATCTGGCCGGAGGACCGCCATGGGCACACCCGGGAAGCCTGCCCCCGAACCAATGTCCAGGATTGATGCTCTAGCGTCCGCAAACGGCAGATGGGCGCCAAAGAACAGTGACTCGCAGTAGTGCCGGATGACCATTTCCGGTCCCGGCCTTACGGACGTTAGGCTGATCTTCTTGTTCCATTCAACCAGGAGAGCATAATGCTGGTAAAGCTGACTGATTTGTTCGCCCGAGAGGCTGACCCAGAGTTTAAGCTCTTGCGTCAGGAGCTGGGCAAACCAGGCCGGGACCGGCCGGGACTCAGGCGTGGGCACCGAGGCTGAGGTAAATGTCCAAGACCGCAATCGCGGCGGGAGTGACGCCGGGAATCCGCCCCGCTTGTCCCAAGGTTTGCGGGCGCACACGTTCCAGTTTCTGCCTGACTTCGATCGAAAGACCAGGAATTCCGGCAAACTCGAACTCAGCGGGAATACGTCGACGCTCGGAGTCGCGCAGACGCTCGATTTGTCGCTCTTGTTGGGCGATGTATCCCGAATATTTGGCCTCGGTCTCAACGGTTGCCAGCAGGCCGTGGACTGGATCACAGCGTAGCGTCTCCCGGATTTGCTGCGCAAGCGTCGCGATCTTCGCCTCAGGGCGCTTCAGCCATTGCCATAGCGTAGGGCGATCGTCGGCCGAACCATTTCGCGTAGTTCCGAGCATCCGGGTTAGCTCATACTTCTGCTCCTGTTTGCGCTGATAGAGGCTCCAGCGCTCCTCGCTGACCAAGCCGACTTCCCGGCCCAAGGGCGTAAGCCGCTCATCCGCGTTGTCGATTCGCAGGTGCAGACGGAATTCGGCGCGCGATGTGAACATGCGATAGGGCTCGTCGGCGCCTTTGCTGATCAGATCGTCGATGAGAATTCCAGTGTACCCTTCAGTCCGGCCGATCACCACGGGATCGAGGCGGCCAATCCGACGCGCGGCATTGATCCCGGCGATCAGGCCCTGGCACGCGGCTTCTTCGTAGCCCGATGTCCCATTGATCTGTCCGGCAAGAAAAAGCCCTGCGATCGACTTCACTTCCAGGCTTCGCTGAAGCTCGCGAGGATCGATCGCGTCGTATTCAATCGCGTACCCTGGCCGGATCATCTCGGCATTTTCCAGACCCGGTATGGAGGCCACTACAGCCGCCTGAACGTCGATGGGCATGCTAGTGGACATACCGTTGACGTAGACTTCGTTGGTGTCCAGGCCTTCGGGCTCCAGAAAGAGTTGATGCCGATCCTTATCGGGGAACTTGACTACTTTATCTTCGATAGATGGGCAATAGCGCGGGCCGATGCCTTCGATCTGGCCGCTGTAGAGAGGGGAGCGGGCGATGCTATCCTTGAGAATCTGTAGCGTCTTCTCCGTAGTGTACGATATATAACAGTTTATCTGTTCCCGCTCTATCTTGTTAGTAAGAAAAGAGAAAGGAGTTGGTTCCAGGTCGCCGTGCTGCGGCTCGAAGCGCTCCCAGTCGATCGTGCGGCCATCCAAGCGAGGAGGAGTGCCGGTCTTGAGGCGCGTCCAGGCAAGGCCCAGGGTCCGGAGTTGATCGCCCAGCAGATTCGAAGGCGCCTCGCCGTTTCGGCCGCAGCTATACTTCATCTCGCCGACGTGCGCGAGGCCATTGAGGAACGTCCCCGTGGTGACCACAACAGAATCGCTTGCGATTGTTCTGCCGTCGCGCAGGTGAACGCCCGTCACCCGGGCATTTTCGATCACTAGTTGCGCCACTTCGGCTTGAAGAATCCGCAGGTTCGGCTCACGCTCCAGCATCTCGCGCATCTTGATGCGGTACTGTTTCTTGTCGCATTGCGCGCGCGGCGACCAGACGGCTGGGCCGCGACTGGTGTTCAAGAGCCGGAACTGGATGCCCACCGCGTCCGTCACTTCGCCCATCACGCCGCCGAGTGCGTCGATCTCGCGCACCAAGTGGCCTTTGGCGATGCCGCCGATAGCGGGATTGCAGGACATCTGCGCGATCAGGTCGAGATTCATCGTGATCATCGCAGTGCGCAGGCCCATGCGGGCGCACGCGCGCGCGGCCTCGCAGCCGGCGTGTCCGGCGCCAACGACAACGACGTCATATCGCGATGACTTCACGGCAGTTCAGTACTTAGTGTGGCATACGGGTTCGTGCGTGTGTTAGCTTTTGCATTTACTCGAATGAAGATCCTCGTGATTGGCTCTGGAGGCCGCGAACACGCTTTGTGCTGGAAGCTTGCGCAAAGCCCCAAGACGTCCGTTCTATACGCCGCGCCCGGAAATCCGGGGATTGCACAGGTGGCGAAGTGCCTGGCGACTTCGGACTACCTGGCGGCCGCGGAATCCATCGATGCCGACCTGACCGTGGTGGGTCCAGAAGCGCCGTTGGCCGCCGGGATCGTGGATCAGTTTCGGGCGGCCGGACGGAGAATTGTGGGTCCAACGGCAGCCGCGGCGCGTTTAGAGGCCAGCAAGACTTTCGCGAAAGAGTTCATGATGCGGGCGGGGATCCCGACGGCCCGATTTACAACAGTGAGCAGCGTCGATGAAGCTCGTGCTGCGCTCGACGAATTCGATTTCCCAGTTGTTCTCAAAGCCGACGGCCTGGCGGCGGGCAAGGGCGTGATCATCGCCGAAACACCGGAAGATGCGGAAAGCGCCGTCCAGCAGCTAATGCAACCCGGATCTAGTCTCGTCATTGAAGAGTTTCTCCGAGGCGAGGAGGTGAGCTTTATCGTCTTGAGCGATGGCGTCAACATCCTACCGCTGGAGCCGACGCAGGACCATAAGACCGTTCACGATGGCGATACGGGGCCGAACACCGGCGGGATGGGTGCGTATTGCGACGGGCGGATCCTGGATGATTATCAAAAGGCCGATGTGATGGCGCGCATTATTCGCCCCGCGGTTCAGAATATGCGCGGCGAAGGTGTGCCGTTTACAGGCTTTCTGTACGCGGGCTTGATGATGACGGCGCAAGGACCGAAAGTGCTGGAGTTCAACGCGCGGCTCGGCGATCCCGAGACTCAAGTGCTGATGCATCGCATGGAGTCGGATTTTGTGGAACCGCTGTTCGCAGCGGCACACGGAGCGCTGGACGAATCGCCTTTGAACTGGCACGCGGATCCATCGGTGTGCGTGGTTGTGGCCGCGGCGGGATATCCCGGATCGGTGCGAACCGGCGATCCAATCACGGGACTGAATCGGGTGGGCGATGCGATGGTGTTTCAGGCCGGAACAAAATCAGACAACAATGTTCTGAGGACCGCTGGCGGTCGCGTGCTCGGCGTGACTTCGAGCGGACGCACGCTGGCCGAAGCAATCCACCGCACTTACGAAGCGATCCGCCCCATCCATTTCGATGGCATGCACTACCGCAAAGACATCGGACACAAGGGCCTCAAGCGCTGGTAGAGTGGTAGGCGGAGTTTGCCATGGCAACGGAAAACAACAAGCGCTCGCGCAGACAGTTGATCCAAGCGGGAGCAGCCGCGGCGGGCGTCGCGCTGGCGCCGCAAGTGCCGCTGCGCGCCCAGACTGCGCGTCGATTCCGCGGATGGGTCTCGCGCGGGACGGGACCTGGCAGGACCACACTACAAGAACTGACCCTGCGTCCCATCACCGGGCGGCAGGTGGTGGTACGAACCGAAGCCACGAACCTGTGCTACTCCGTGTCGACGGATGTACTCGGATTGCCGCCGTCGGGGATGCCCGCCGCCGAGAAGAACGCGCCGCCTCGCAAAATTCCCGAGGCATTTCTCGCGCTATCCCGCATGGCTCTGATTCAGGGCCATGGGGGCGTTGGCATCGTGGAGGCGGTCGGACCAGAAGTCCGGCGCGTCCAGGTCGGCGACCGCGTATGCGTTTCGGGAACGCCGCAATGCGGATCTTGCTACCAATGCCTACGCGGGCGCGCGGACATGTGCCAGTTTCTCGGCCGGCAAGGTCCCAATGACTTGGTTCCGGTGGCGGATATGCGCGACGGCACTCCTGTGTACATGAACTCGCACATCGGCGGACTGGCCGAGCTGATGGTGACGTTCGAAGAATGGGTGGTGCCCATCTTCACCAAAGCGCCGGCGGTGGAACTCGACATGGTGTGCAGCTGCGTTAGCGTCGCGGGGCTCGGCTGCACGACGGCGCAATCGCTCGCCACAATCGAGCCTAGTTCGACGGTCGCGGTGGTTGGCGCGGGACCGTTGGGGCTAAGCGCGGTGCAAGGCGCGCGCATTGCCGGTGCGTCGGTGATCATCGCCATCGATCCGATTCGCGTGCGGCGCGAGGTGGCTCTCAAAGTCGGCGCAACGCATGTACTGGATCCCAACGCCGAGGGCGACGGACTGGTCCAGAAGGTGCGCGAGCTATCAAAAGGACCGAACGCTCGGCTGTGGGCTGGCGGCCGTGACGCGGGCGGGCTATTGGGCGGCGCGGGCGCGGACTTCGTCGTGGAGGCCGTGGGCGCCGATCGCGCGAAGCCGAAGCTGGAGGAAGGCCCGGATCCGACGGGCATCCTGCCAATGCAGCAGGCGTACTTGATGTGCGCCCCCGGCGGGCATGTGGTGACGACAAGTTTGCCGACGGGCAATATCACGCTGCCAGCGGTGTTCTTTTCGATCGGCGGCCGCACGCATCACGCGGGGCAGGCGGGCGGAGCGAATCCAATGCGCGACATCCCGCGTTTCGTCGAGATGCTGGATGCCGGGCAGTACGACGCGAAGTCGCTCGCCACGACGGTGGTGCCGATCGAGGGGATGCTGGACGCGTATCAGAAGGTAGTGGATCGAACGACCATCACAGCGATCATGACGGCGTGAGCCGTTGCTAGAATCGAGTTGTACTGGGGACGTAGCTCAGATGGATAGAGCGGTCGCCTCCTAAGCGACAGGTCGGCAGTTCGAATCTGCCCGTCCCTACCACCTCACAACCGGCTTGGCGTGCAGCCGAAAGTATTCTTGAAGGCCGCGATGAACGCGCTGACGCTCGAGTAGCCGGTGTCGAGTGCGGCATCGGTCACCGATTTTCCTTCGGCCAGGAGCCGGATTGAATCCAGCAGGCGGACCTTTTGGCGCCACAGCCCGAAGCTGAGGCCGGTTTCGTCGCGGAACAGGCGTTCCAGAGTACGGCGGCCGACTGCGAAGCGGCGGGCCAGGTCCTGCAACGAGTCGTCGGAAGACGGGCACGCCATCACGTGCTCCGCGACCGCGATGGCGCGCGCATCGGCCGGCAGCGGCAGCATCCACGGCGTCACGGTGGGCACGTCCATCTCATCCAGCAACAGGTCAAGCAGACGCTGGTGCGAAGGCACCCGCGCATCGAGCGCCGCCAGTTCGATCACACGTAGGATCAGCTCACGCAGCAGCGGCGTCACGGAAAGAACGCGGCAGCCAGCGGCAGCGAGCGCGGAGTTTTCCAAATCGGATGGAAAGTACAGCGAACGCATCGCGACGCTGCCCCACATCCGGATGGAGTGCGTGCAACCGGCCGGAATCAGCACCGCCTTGCCGGGCGGGATCATCCACGTCGACCGTCCCGCGTTCACCGTCATCGCACCGGTGGAGGCGTACAGGAGCTGGCGCCAGGGATGGGTATGCGGCTCGATCACGAAGCCGCTGCTATAGGTGGTCGCGAGCGAGCGCACTTCCAGGAACGCTTCCTGCTCGACACTGAGGCGCTGGCGGGCCGGCGACATTTCTTGTCACTTTATCGCAAGACGGCCAGTGCCGCTGTACCGTATACTCGCCCCTATGCCGAATAACCTTGCCCGATTCGCGATCAATGCTGACGACGTGGCGCGCGCGCGCCGCTTTTACGAACAGACCTTTGGATGGCGCTTTGAACCGTGGGGTCCGCCGAATTTCTATCTGATTCAAACCGGAGACGAGAGCGATCCAGGGGTTGGTGGGCTGCTGGAGCAGCGCCGCGAACTGATCAAAGGCTCGCGAATGGTGGGCTATGAATGCACCATCGGAGTCTCCAACATCGATCAGATCATCCGAGCCATCAACGCCAACGGCGGCAAGATCAGCATGGAGAAATTCCACATCCCTACCGTGGGTACAGGCGTTTACTTCACTGATCCGGAGGGCAACGTCGCGGGCGCGATGCAATATGAACCCGGCGCCAAATAACACCGCATCCACCGCGGGTTAGACTATGCAATATGTCACTCACGAGAGGATTGGCGGTATTGACGATGATCGCGGGCCTGGCTGCGGCACAGGGGCAAGCCCCGCAGGCGGCCGCGAAAGGCACGCCCAGCTTCCTGGGACCGTGTTCAACCCTCACCTGCGAGATTCAGAACGACTGGCAGCGCAACAACGTGGTGCTTTATATGCTCGCCGGCGCGATGCCGCCGGACAAATATGCCTTCAAACCGGTCCCGGAGGAACAGAGCTTCGGCGAACGTGTGATGCACGTGGCCCAAGTGAACCTCAGTTTGCTAAAAACTCTTGGAGCCAAGGCGCCTGCGCCCACGATTGACGATAAAGCCACGTCGAAGACGGAGGCGATGGCCGCGCTGCAGAAGGTGGGCGAGTATGGCGTCACGGTCATCAGAGAATTCGGCGACCAGGGACTCGGCACGCGTGTTGACTCGCCGTTTTTCATGGGACCAATGGCAACCCGGCAGCGCATCCTCTATTTTCTAATGACGCACAGCCAGGACACCTATGGGCAATTGGTGGTGTATCTGCGGCTGAACGGGATCACGCCGCCGTTGAGCCGCCAGCCTTAGCGGACTGCCGGTGAACGTCCGGCTAGAATGGGGCATGGCCAAACTGGCGCTGGTGTACGGCATGCGGCTGCTTCCCGCGGACGAACTCGACAAAGTGGATGACGCGGAGGTCACGCTGAAAAGCGGCAAGAAGGCGCATGTGACCATGCACCTGATCGAAGGCGGAGAGGACGAGATCCGCAAGCAACTGCTGCAGTCGCTGGACGCGTTCTTCGAGTTTTATCCGGAGATCTGATCCGGAGATTTAACCATGATCGCTCCGAAGGAGCTGGAGGGACTTCCGGAGAACGTCGCAAGGGTGCTGGCCGATTTCACGCGTTCGGCGTTGCAGGCGTTCGGCGCGAATCTCAAGTCCATCATCCTTTACGGCAGCGGCGCGGAGGCCCGTCTGCGTGCGGCTTCGGACGTGAATTTGCTGCTGGTGTTGTCGTCGTTCGATGCGGCGAAGGCGGATGCGATCCGCGGACCATTCGGGGTGGCGCGTGCGGCAATTCGAATGACGGCAATGTTTCTGCTCGAATCGGAAGTCGGGCAGGCGCAGGAGCTGTTCGGGCAGAAATTTTCCGATATTGCACGGCGCCACCGCGTGCTGTACGGCGCCGATCCTTTTGAAGCATCGACGATCCCGCGGGCGGCGGTGCTCTTACGCGTGAAACAAGTGCTGCTGAACCTGACTCTGCGGCTGCGCGAAGCCTACGTAGAGCGCGGTACAACGCCGGAGCGCGTCTCCGAACTGGTGGCGGACTCGGCGGGCCCGCTGCGTTCTTGCGCGGCGACGCTGCTGGAGCTGGAAGCTAAGCCCCAACTCCCACCCAAGGAAGCGCTGATCCAATTTGTGCAGGGATTCGGAGAGCCTGGCTGGGACGAAGTACTGGCCCGCATTTCGGAGGCTCGCGAAACGCGGACGCTTTCCGCGTACGCAGCGGATGCGACGCTGTTCCATATGATCGAATTGGCGGCGCGGCTGCGCACGCGCGCCGATGCGCTCGATTGAACATGCCGTCGCCGTTCGATCTGCGCGGGCCGGAGTTCCTGGTGTTCTACATCGCGCTGGGCGCGGTGGTGCTGTTCATTCTGTATCTGCTGCGCTACGCGGGGCAGCCTTCCGATCCACCGCAGATGGACCTGTCGGATCCTTACCAGATCGCTTATCTGCGCGGCGGTCAGAACGAGGTCCTGCGCGTGGCCACCGTTTCGCTGATCGATCGGGGTTTCCTGCAGGCTTCCGGGACGAAAGTATCGGCGGTGCGGGAACGGCCGCCTTCCATGTTGCGCCTTCCGCTGGAACAGCATCTCTGTAATTTCTTCGCCCAGCCCGCCGAGGCGGTGCTGGTCTTCAAAGCACGCGAATTCGACCGCGACACCAAGGCGTACGAGCGTAGCCTCGCTCAACTGGACCTGGTTCCCGGCCTTTCAACCAAGAGCGCGCAGACGTTGCGGCTCGTGGTGGCGATTGCGGGGATGTGGGCGGTTGCGATCATCAAGATTCTAGTCGCCCTCGCACGCGGAAGGACGAACATCGGGTTTCTCTTCGTACTGGCGATTGCGTTCGCGGTTGTTGCGTTCAAGGTGGCGAAGCCGCGGTTGACACGACGCGGTGCGGCGATGGTTGCAAGTCTGCGGACGCTGTTCACCGGACTGAAAGACCGGGCGTCGCTCTTCACGCCGGGCGCGGACGCGAGCGACGTACTCATGCTGGCCGCCGTGTTTGGAGTGGCGGCGATGCCGGCGGCCGTCTTTCCGCACGTTCGGACGCTCTATCCGCGCGCGGCGAAATCGGCGAGTAGCGGCTGCGGTTCGTCATGCGGGTCATCGTGCGGCAGCGGATGTGGAGGCGGTGGTTGCGGAGGCGGGTGTGGCGGGTGCGGGAGCTAAAAACATGATGGACCGTGTGGGATTGGGCTGGCGTCCGGAGCTGGCTGCTGGAATCTTCGCGCATCTCGACGAGATTGATGTGTTGGAAGTGATCGCGGACGATTACTTCGATTCGGCGGCGCGCGCTCGCGCGATTCAGACATTGGCGGCGCAGCGGCCGGTAGTGCTGCACGGAGTCGGGCTGGGGCTTGCCTCGACGGTGCGCGTTGATGAAAAGCGGCTGGCCAAGATGGCGCGGTTAGTCGAGAGAGTGCGGCCGGAATGCTGGTCGGAACATCTTGCGTTTGTTCGGGCGGGCGGGATCGAGATTGGTCATCTGGCCGCGCCGCCGCGAACCCGGGCGACCATCGATAGCACGGCGGCCAATCTGGACCGGGCGCGGGCGGTGGTGGGAAGCCTGCCGCTGGTGGAGAACATCGCGACGCTGATCGATCCGCCGGCGAGCGATCTCGACGAGCCTGAGTGGATCAATCAGACGCTAGACACATCGGGCGCGCGCCTGTTGTTGGACCTGCACAATCTATACGCGAATTCCGTGAACTTTGGCGCGCTGGCGGAAAAATCGCTTGCGCGGCTGCGGCTGGACCGAGTGCATCAGGTGCACATCGCGGGCGGGAAGTGGATCGAAGATGGCGAGGCGAACCGGCGGCTGCTGGACGATCATCTCCACGATCCGCCCGATCCGGTTTACGATTTGCTGACGGAACTGGCGCGGCGGTGTCCGAATCCGCTGACGGTGATCTTGGAACGCGACGGATCGTACCCGGCGATGGCGCATTTGCTTGCGCAACTGGATCGCGCGCGGCGGGCGATGGCGCGCGGCCGGGCGGAGAAGGCGGCAGCATGAATTCTCCGGCGTTGGAACGATTCCTTGCCAAGATTTACGTGGATGCGGAAGCGCGGCGGCGATTTCTGGATGCGCCTTACGATGAAGCTGCGCGCGCCGGGTTGCCCGATGAGCAGTGCCGCGCGCTGGAGCAGATCGACCGCGTGGGCCTCGAGATGGCTGCCCGCAGCTTTGCGCGGAAGCGCGAACCAAAGAGGCGGGTCCCGCGCTAACGGCCCAGGATGCGACCCACCGCTTCCGCGAGGCGATTTTCCTCGTCCCCGCATTCGGCTGCACGCCATCCAACATGGGCATCCGGCCTTACCAACACGCAACCCGACTCGGCAATCTCTCTCGCGTTGGCCCATTCGCCGTAGAGATCCGTCAGATCGCGTCCAGGTCCGATGACAACAGCCGCGATTTCCACTCCGTAAGTTGCGGAAACTTTCCGCGCCGCTTCCACCCATCCTTCGCCGCCGATACCGGTGAGGACTGCGAAACGGCCCTTGCCGGCAACGTCCAGCGTGGATATCGGCCGGCCGTTTTTTTGCAGCCAGACATGCGGCAGGCGCGCGCCGGGCCACGTGGTGGGATGGTAATGGAGCTCCGCATCGCGATCGAAGAGCGGCTCCGGCGTACCGTCGGGAACCACCGCGGCCGAACAGTAGCGCTGGTTCATCTCCACGCCGTGTGTATTGAACTCATAGCATTTATGCGCGATTGCCTTACGCAGCTTTTCGCGCTGGATCGCGGCGTCCGGCGTGTTGGCCTTGCGCGCTTCCATGTTGCGCCGCATTTGCGCGGCTTCCGTGGTATCGTGCAGTCCCAAGGCTTCGAAAATGGGACCGGTCTCTTCGATGCTCTTGTTCGCGCGCTTGACGATCTGCCGCCCAATGGGCGCCCGTTCTTCGTTATACGTATCGAGCAGCGATGGGCTGGCTTTGCCCTTCAGCACCAGCGCCAGCTTCCAGGCGAGATTGTACGAATCCTGAATCGAGGTGTTGGAGCCGAGACCGTTCATGGGCGGGTGCCGGTGCACCGCGTCTCCCATGCAGAACACGCGGCCATTCGAGTAGCGCGTGGCATACAGGTCGTTCACGGTCCATAGCGACGTCGACCGGATTTGAATGGGCACGTCGGGATCGCCGATGAGGTTGCGGACGATTCCTTCCGCGGCAGCGTCGTCGAGCTGTGGTTCTCCGGCATTGATGTCGTAGCCCCAGATCGCCAGCCACTCGTGCCAGGGGCGCACCATCCGGATGACGCCCATGCCGACGCCGCCGATGTCCGAACCGGGCTGCAGCACCCAATACAGGACGCTAGGACGGTACTCCACGTACTTCGCCAGGTCGGCCCGGAAGACGATATTGATGCTGCCCGCCACGCCCATCTTTCCTTCCATGGGCAAGCTCGCATCCTCGGCGACTTTGCTGCGGCTGCCGTCAGCGCCGAGCAAATACTTGGCACGGATTCGATAGCTCTGGCCGGAGACGCGGTCGCGAAGCTCGGCCGTAACGCCGTCGGCGTCCTGTTGTGACGAAAGATACTCGGTGTCAAACCGGACCTTGGTGCCGCGCGTGGCGGCAGCGCCGAGTAGGATCGGTTCGAGTAGGTTTTGCGGCAGATCGCAGGTGGAGCAGGGACTGGCGAGCTGATGATTCGCCCGGCTCCGCGGGTCGGTTCCGAAAGTCTGGAGGCGGCCCAGTTCCTCGCCCGCGAGACTGGTGCAGAAGGCGGTGTGGCCCAACAGGTGTTGCGGCGTGGCCTGGGCGACGGCCTCGGCCTCGATGCCTAAATCGCGCAGAATTTCCATCGTTCGTTGATTGGTGAGATGCGCGCGAGGCGTGTCGGCCAGCCAGCCGTACTTGGTGACGATGAGGTTGGGGATCCCGTAGGTGCTCAGCATCAGGCCGGCGGAAGATCCGGCAGGCCCGCTGCCGACGATCAGGACGTCGGTTTCGATCATAGGGCCTGCGTTTACTTGCCCACCAGATGCGTGATGTCGCGATTGTTTTCCTGGCAGATGAACTCGAGGATTTCTTCGTGCGCCAGGTCGGCCTCGCTTTTGACGGTCCAGGGCTTGGCTAAGACGCCCGGATCGTCGACTGTGGTTTCGATCTCCATGTGCCCGACGTCGCGGCGGTGGTAGCGCTCGACGATGTGAAGCATGTCGGAGTGCGGGTGCGACGCTTGATCCAGCCAGACGCGCGGGTCGAAGGCCACGCGATCCACCACCAGCGTGTCGCCGTCCCAATGGCCGATGGAATGGCCGTACCAGGCGGGGTTCGGATCGGCGGGATGTCCGCGGCCGTCGATATAAATCTGATGGAAGCCCGGGCTTTCGTCATCCGAGATATAAACCAGGAAATCCTTGCTCTGGACGAACTCCCAGAGCGGGCCATAGCGCAAGGGGCCGGAAGGCAGACAGTGCGCCTGCGGGCTGCTTTTGCCGTTCTCTGCGAGGCGTTGCTTGGTGATCGCCATCGCTGCGGGCAGGAACTCGGGGTGGCCGGGATCGACGGTGTTGGGCCGCCACCAGACGCCCGACAGGTCGGGATGCCCGTCAGCGGTGCGCGGCGCCGGACTGGTGTCGGTCACATGGCGCTTCATGTCGGCGAGAGCGTGCTCGCGATCTTCGCCCAGAGTATTGAGCTGCGTGGTGTCCTTGAAGTGGATGTCGAGCGTCGCGGTTTCCGACGCTTTCACATCGACGTCCTTCCGTGCGAAAGGCATCAGCGCGGGGACTGCGGATGAGACATCGTAGACGCCGGCGGGCACGCGCTCGATCGTGTATTTGCCATCGTTCGAACTGACGGCCTTGAACGTCGCGCCGGTTTGCGCGTTCTTGGCTTGTACGGTGGCTTTTTCGACCGGATCGCCGATGGAATCATAAACCTTGCCACTGATCGCGCCCGTCGGAGTGCCGGTCTGGGCGAGCGCGGCGACCGCCGCCAGTCCCAGGCTTGCTGCGAAACAGAATGTCCGTGTCATGCTTTCCGTCCTTTGCGCTTCGCCTTCGAGCGGATGCGCCGGTAAGTCAGATAGATCTGACTTTTCGAATAAGTTCTATTTTCCACCAAAGTGAAGTCGCGCTGCGGGAAGCCGGCGGGGAAGAGCGGGATGCCCGAGCCGAGCAGGATGGGGACGACGCCGAGAGCGAGTTCATCAATGAGGTCGGCTTTGAGGAAGCTGCGCGCCAGTTCGCCGCCGCCCATGTGGAGGATGTGCTTACCGCGGCGGGCGCGGAGTCGCTTGAGCAACGCTGACGGAGATTGGCGGGTGAAGGTGACGCCACCGCGCTCGCCGGGCGGTTGCGACCGGGTGAAGACGAAGGTTTCGGTCTTGGGGCCGGGCGGCTGGTAGGTCCCGCCCCCCAGCTTCAGCGAGACGTCGAAGGTCTTACGGCCCATGATGAGGGTGTCGGCGGACGCGAAGAGGGCGGTGAGGTCCTTCTCGCCTTCTTTGGTCATCTCGAGATAGTCGATGCTGTCGTCGGCTCGGGCGAGATAGCCGTCGAGAGTGATGCCGGCCAGGAGGATGACCTTGCGCATGGAGAGATTGTATACGCGCCAGGGAGCGTTTGCAGCAGGGTGAAAGGGTTAGTGCCCTTCGTGTTCCAGGAACCGCTCGGCCTCGATGGCGGCCATGCATCCGGCGCCGGCGGCGGTGATTGCCTGGCGATAAGTCCGGTCCTGCACGTCGCCCGCATGAAAAACACCCGTGACGCTGGTCCGCGCGCCGCCCTTCGAGATGATGTACCCGTCCGGATCGAGTTCGATCTGGCCCACGAACGGCTTGGTGTTGGGGATATGGCCGATCGCGACGAAAAAGCCGTCCACGTCGCGCTCCCAGGTTTGGCCGGTCTTGATGTTGCGCAGCTTGACGTGGGTCACGAGGTTCTTGGTCGTGTCGTAGACGTCGTCCACCACCGTGTCGGTGATCAACTCGATTTTGGGATTGTTGCGCACGCGCTCCAGCATGATCCGGGACGCGCGGAAGGTATCGCGGCGATGCACCAGCGCGACCTTCTCACCGAACCTTGTCAGAAAATTGGCCTCTTCCATGGCGGTGTCGCCGCCGCCGATCACCATGATCTGCTTGCCGCGATAGAAGAAGCCATCGCAAGTGGCGCAGGAGCTGACGCCGTGGCCGATGAGCTTCTGCTCGTTGGGAAGATTGAGCCAGCGCGCCGAAGCGCCGGACGCGATGATCAGTGTCCGCGCTTCGTGCCATTCGTTGTCGACCTTCAATTGAAAGGGCCGCTGCGAGAGATTCGCTTCCACGACCGTGCCGTGCAAGTACTCGGCGCCAAAATGCTCGGCCTGCTTCTTGATGTTCTCCACCAGCGCCGGGCCGTCGATGCCCTCGGGGAATCCCGGGAAATTCTCCACCAGCGTGGTGAGCGAAAGCTGGCCGCCCGGCTCGTGCCCGGCAACCACGAGCGGTTTCAGATTGGCGCGCGCAGTGTAGATGGCAGCCGTGTTTCCGGCGCACCCAGAGCCGATAATGATGACGTCGCGAAGCATGGAAGTCCTATGCTAACAGACGATGTTATGGCCGAGTAAGTCGCAGCGAAATCAGGTGAAGATGCCGGAACGCACCACCTGGTTGGTGATCATCGCGCACAGGTAGGCCAGGAACGTCATGTAGGCGAACTGGATGGCGGGCCAGCGCCAGCCGCCGGTTTCGCGGCGCACCACGGCGACCGTCGACATGCACTGCATGGCGAAGGCGAAGAACACCAGCAACGCGATGGCGCCGCCGGGGCTGAGATCTCCGCGCACGGCCTGCTGCAGGCCCTTCGACTTCTCGTCGCCTTCCTTGCCGTAGATGGTACCGAGCGTGCCCACGATCACTTCGCGCGCGGCAATGGAGCTGACCAAGCCGATGCCGATCTTCCAGTTGAAGCCGAGCGGCTTGATGGCGGGTTCGACCGCGTGGCCGATCATCCCGGCGAAACTGTCTTCGATTGGCGGCGGCTGGCCGTTTTTCACTGGCAGGTTTTCGAGCACCCACAGCACAACGATCACCAGCAGGATGACCGTGCCAGCGCGGCGCAGGAAGACCTTGGAACGGTCAACCAGTCGCAGTCCCAGAGACCGCAGAGTAGGCCAGCGATACGGCGGCATTTCGAGAACGAACGGAACGCGCTCGCTCCTGAGCACGGAGGATTTCAGCACGCGCGCGGTGGTGATCGCTGCGGCGAAACCGAGAACGTAAAGCCCGAGCAGAGAGGCCGCCTGCGTACCGAACAGTCCGCCCAGCAGCGGATGGCTGGGAATGAAGGCAGCGATGATCAGCGTGTAGATGGGGAGTCGCGCCGAACAGGTCATGAAGGGCGCGATCAGGATCGTGGCCAGGCGGTCGCGCTTGTTCTCGATGGTGCGCGTGGCCATGATAGCCGGCACCGCGCAGGCGTAGGCCGAAATCAGCGGGATGAACGATTTGCCTTGGAGGCCGAATTTCGCCATGGTGCGGTCGGCGATGAGGGCGGCGCGCGCCAAATAGCCGGAGTCTTCCAGGACTCCGATGAAGAGGAACAACAGCAGAATCTGCGGCAGGAAGACAATGACCGTGCCGACACCCTTCCAAATACCATCCACCAGGAGCGAGCGGAAGATGGAGGCAGGCAGAATGTTTCCGATCCACAGCCCGGAATCCGTGATGAGATCCTGCAGGCCGTCCATGAGCGGTTTCGCGCCGGCGAAGATGGTTTGAAAAACTCCGGCGACCACCAGGATGAAAATCAATGGGCCCATGACCGGCTGCAGGAAGATAGCGTCCAGCCGCCGCGTCCACATCGGCGGTGCAGGGGCGTGGTACGCTGCGCCTTCGCCAACACGGTGCGCCCACTGGCGGCAGCGCGGGATGTCCTGCAAAACCGGCAGTTCCACTTTGGGCGGCGTGAGCGAAGTGGTTCCTCCCGAGGTGCCTTCCATGAACTGGAAGACTTTTTCGATGCCTTCGCCCTTGGAGGCGCTGATGAGCGCGACGGGCGCGCCGAGTTCACTGGCCAGTTCGGCGGTATCCACCTGGCCGCCGCGGCTTCGCAGGTCGTCGGCCATGTTCAGGATCACCAGCGTCGGCAACTTCAGGCTGAGGATCGGCGCGGCCAGCACCAGGTGGCGGCCAAGGTTCGTGCAGTCCAGAATCAGCAGGACGGCGTCGGGCTTGGGAAGACCGGGCATGGTGCCCTGCAAGACATCATTGGTCACCTGCTCGTCTTCCGAGCGCGGATTCAGGCTGTAGACGCCGGGCAGATCGACGAGAATGACCTCGCGATCCAGGTGCGGCATGCGCGCGCGGCCCAGGCGCTGCTCCACGGTGACGCCCGGGAAATTGGCGACTTTCTGGCGCAGTCCTGTGAGGCGGTTGAATAAAGTCGATTTGCCGGAGTTGGGCGGGCCGATGATCGCCACCACGTGCGCGCGCGTGCCTTTGGCATTCGGCGGTGGCGCGACGGCAACCGAGCAACCTTCGCAACTGTGGCAATCGCTCATGGCTCAGTGGCTCTCCCCACGCCCTTGGCGGGCGGCCTCAAGATAATGCGCGAGGCGGTTTCGCGGCGCAATGCTACTTCGGAGCCATCCACGCGATAAACGCGGGGTTCTCCTCCCGGCGCGCTGCGAGCCGGGACGATCGAGTGGCCTGGCAGGAAGCCGAGTTCCATCAGGCGGCGCGCGATGTCTTCGGGCAAATCGAGGCGATCGAGGATGCCGGACTGGCCTTGAGGAAGCTGCGCGAGTGTGTGGGCCGCAAAACCAGTGCGCCGGCCGCTGCTGGACTCCCTGTTGACACTCATTTGCAGCATGGAATCAGTATCCGTGGTCTTGGTCAAGCACGTCAAGGGCCTGAGGTCCTATGGGGTACGGTCTCCAAAGACAGTATAGCGGACCTTTTCGGTCGTAGATAGAGGCGTGTCAATATTTTTTTAACATCATATAACTTGACAATCATACACTAACTTTTTATACTGGTGTTGACAGTAACATACAAGGAGGTTCGAAGGTTTATGCCTATTGTGAAATACTCGCCTTTCGCCGACACAGAGGACTTCGGCACCGGAATGCGCCTGTTCCAGGACAGCATCAATCGGCTGTTTAGCGATCAGACTACGGCTCGTCCCTGGACGCCGGCCGTCGATATCCTGGAGACAGAGAATGAGTTAGTTCTGAAGGCCGACGTTCCCGGCGTGGAGATGAAGGACATCGACATTCAGCTGGAGAACGGCACTCTGACCATCAAGGGCGAGCGCCGCTTCGAGAAGGAAGAGAAGGACAAGGGCTTCCATCGTCTGGAGCGCAGCTATGGTTCGTTCGTGCGTTATTTCACCCTGCCGGACACGGTTGACCCGGAAAAGGTGAAAGCCGAATATAACGCGGGTGTCCTGACGGTAAGTCTCCCCAAGAAGGAGATCGCCAAACCGCGAGCCATTAAAGTGCAAGTCAGTAACAACTAATCCTCTCTTTGCTGGGGCGGTCTTTGGTACCGCCCCACTCCGTTTTCTGCCACCGTCGCCCTGCCTGCGATAATCAAAAGAAGTGAGCACCAAACAAAATTTATGAACAGCGTGAAGACCGTACTCCTACTGGGCGTCATGAGTGGTTTGCTGCTCGCCGGCGGCGAGGTTTTCGGCGGGCGCAACGGGCTCTACACCGCGCTGGCCATCGCTGTAGCGATGAATTTCTTTGGTTACTTTTTCTCCGACAAGATGGCCTTGTCGATGTATTCGGCACAGCCGGTGACGCCAACCGAGAATAGCGACATATATGCGCGCGTGTTTCCTCTAGTCCAGAGCCTGACGCATCGTATGGGCCTGCCGATGCCCAAGCTCTGGCTGATCCAGGATCCCTCGCCCAATGCGTTCGCGACCGGCCGCAATCCGGAACACGCGTCGGTGGCCTTCACAGCGGGTGTCTTGCAATTGATGAATGACTCAGAGCTGGAAGGCGTGGTCGCGCACGAGCTGGGGCACGTGAAGAATCGCGACATCCTGACCAGCTCGATCGCCGCCACAATTGCCGCGGCCATTACGTTCCTGGCGCGCATGGCGTTCTGGTTTGGCGGAAGCCGCGATGACGACGAGCGCGGCAATCCCTACGCCGCACTGATGATGCTGATCCTGGCGCCGTTCGCCGCGATGCTCATCCAGATGGCCATCTCGCGCACGCGCGAGTACGCCGCGGACGAAACATCCGCGCGCGTGACGCACAATCCGGATGAACTGATCTCGGCGCTGGGCAAGCTGGAAACCTGGTCGCAGCGGATTCCGATGGCGGACGTGAATCCGGCCACGCAGCATCTGTTTATCGTCAAGCCTTTTTCAGCCGCAGGTCTGACGCGGCTCTTTTCGACGCATCCCTCCACCGAAGACCGCATCGCGCGCCTGGAGGCGATGCGACGGAGCGTTTGAAAGCTACGGCATGACGGTGATGTAGCCGCCGGTGGGCGTCGTCACACCGTTGACGGTCAGGACCAGCGTCTGATTGAACGGGCCCGTCCCGCTGCCCGCCGGCAATGCCGGAACGACAAAATCCACCTGGTACAAGCCGGCGAAGCCTGGCGTTAGTCCCACATACAGCACCTTGGCGTCCTGGCCGCCCACGGTGAGCGAGTAGTTTCCAATGACATTGGCCGCGGCGGTCGCGAGCGTGCCAATGGGATCGGTGGACTCGGTAGCGCCCCATCCGACGCCAAACGCCGCCAGGACATCGCCAGGATGGGCGGGGGCGAAAGTGGCCCCGGAGAGCAGGCTCGGAGTGCCGACGTAAGCACCAGTGGCGTTTTCAATCGCCGCCACCGGGTTTTGTCCATTCTGATTCGCAACGAAGTACAGGAACTCGGGCGTGGAGGCCGCCACGTTCACATTCACTGCTGCCGAGGTCACGTCATTCCCTGTGTCGCAATTGGCGACGACGGAAACCGGAACCGTTCCCGAGGTGGGAACGCCGGGCGCGAGCGCGTTGATCTGCGCAGCCGATACATATAGCAGAGGCCATCGCGTGCCATTGCTTTCGACGCAAGTACTGGCGAGGTTCGTGGGAAGCGCTGTGCCGTTATTCAACAAGTCTGAAGATGTTACGGCGCGCGACACGGACTGGCCCGCGAAGCTGGTTCCGTACAAGGTAAAGAGACTGTTAGTGGAAACGCCCGTGACCGGCGGCACGCTGTTCGCCGCACCCACTACGCTAGTGATTTGCGGAGGCGCGGGCGCCGCCACAGGCGTGAGTAGGAACGCGCGCTCCTGCCCCTGGTAAATGCCGGTCCCAACGATCTGACCCGCGTTATTGATCTGGGTGGCCCAAACCAGCTGCCAACCGGATGTGCCCGGTATCAGCTGGCCCAGGTTGTACATCGTGCCGTTGGCATATAGAAACGCATGGAACCCGGACTTGGAAGCGGCCAGTAGTGGCGCCAGGCTGAGACCCAAAGGCGGAGGCTGGTTGTCGCTAAAGCCCACCACCCAACCGGAATTATTGATTCCGAGCGCGATGCTGCTTTTGTCGCCCTCCAGCGTGCCTATGTCCGTCACTGTTCCATTGCTGTAAAGAACCGCATGGGCGAGGGAGCCGGGCACGGGGTTCGTGGTGCTATCGAGGTCCATGTCGAAGGCGACTCCGGCAGCCATACCGGAATCGTTCACAGCGGTGGCGAGGCTTTGCGAATAGATTGGGACGCCGTTCTGGGATAGCACCGGAAGGAGCTGCGGGACCTGGTTCTTCCACAGCATGGCCTGAACGAACGTGCCGGGACCAACACTTGCCCCCGCCACCCAGTTATTGGCCTGACTCTCGCCGAACGCGATCGCAGTTGGAGTTCCGAAGATGCCTGGCGCAGGAGGCAGAATCGTTGGGCTGGAGCCGGCGCCGGCGACAGTAGTCAGCAGAGCCCGGCTGTAGAGAACGAAATCAAACCCCGAGGCAATGTTCAGCTGAGTGCCAATAATCTGGCCAGAGTCGTTCAAGCCCAGCGGCAGCAGGCCTTCCAGCTTGCCTTCCAGGAGTTGAGACGTGCCGTCGCTCTGAACTACGAATGGGTTGGCGGAGCTACCGGCGGCGAAGTTGATGTCCAGGTATGCTCCGGTGACCACCCCGGAGTCGTTGACGGCGGTCGGCACCGGCGTCTGGAACGTGGTGAGGTTTAAGTCCTGCATCGCGCCATTGGTATACAAAAACGCGTCGACCGGGGGACTCCCCGTGGCACTCAACAGGGACAGGTTTGCGTCGGGCAGGCAATAGCCCACGACGTTGCCGGACTGGCTGATCGCCGTGGCCCGGCAGTAGGGCAAGTCCGTGAGCTGCCCCAGGTCCTGGATGGTGAATTGGGGAGTCTGCGCGAACGCGATCGTTGAGACAAACAAGCCGCCAAGGAGGAAAGTTCTCATAGCGCAACCAGTTGACTAAGTCGAGATTAACGCGAAAAACCGCCGCGCGCTACGTTACATTGCTCGATTTAACACCTTAGACTGGAGAATTGCACACCGTACGAGTCACCAGGAAAGGCGCCTCCCGGATCGCCTCCGGCCATCCCTGGATTTTTGCGAGCGACGTGTTGGATCGCGGACAGGCGGGCGCCGGCGAGGCGGTGTTGGTTGTCGGCCCGCAAGGCACTGCGCTGGGGACCGCGCATTACAGCGCCTCCTCACAGATTTCGCTGCGATTGCTCTCCGAGCGTGCGGAGACGATTGACCGGGCGTTCTATCAGCAGCGGATTGCGGCCGCGCAGGCGTACCGGGAACGGGTCGTCCAGGATTCGGAAGCCTACCGGCTGGTCTACGGCGAAGCCGACCAACTTCCCGGCCTGGTGATCGACCGCTACGGCGCCTACTTCACCTTGCAAACCCTGGATCAGGGCATGGACCGCGTCAAGGCCGAGATCCTGAGCTCGATCGAGGAGCTGTTCGCACCGCGCGGCATTGTGGAGCGCAACGACGTGGCGGTGCGCAAGCGCGAGTCGCTGCCGCTGGAAACCGGGGTGCTGGCGGGCGAGGTTCCCGAGATGGTGGGCATCCGGATGAACGGTCTCACGCTTCATGCGGACCTGCTGCATGGGCAGAAGACCGGCATTTTTCTGGACCAGCGGGAGAACTACCTGGCAGCGGCCCGCTACGCACGTGGACGAGTGCTGGACTGTTTCACCTCGACGGGCGGCTTCGCTCTGCACCTGGCACTTCACGCCGAATCGGTGGAGGCGGTGGACAGTTCGGAGGCGAGCCTGGCAATCGCGCGGCGCAATGCGGCCGCCAATGGCATCACCAACGTGGAATTTCGGGAGGCGGATGTCTTCGATCTGTTGGCGGGCTACGCCGGCGCGCGCCGCCGGTTTGACCTGGTGGTGCTGGATCCACCCGCGTTTGCGAAGTCCCGTCAAAATCTCGAAGCCGCCGTGCGAGGCTACCGGGAGATTAACCGGCGGGCGCTCGAGCTGCTCAGTCCGGCAGGAGTGTTGGTGACCTGCTCCTGTTCGCATCACCTGAGCGAAGCGGCGCTGCTGGAACTGGTGGCGGAAGCGTCGCTGGACACCGGGCGAAAACTGCGGGTGCTGGAGCGCCGCATGCAGAGTCAGGACCACCCGGTGCTGCTCACAGTACCAGAGACTCTCTATCTGAAGTGCCTCATCTTCGAAGTGGTCTAGACACAACCAGCACGCGGTAATGAACCCTCCGGTCCAGGCTTTGCCCAAAATACCCTATCAGGCAAAGATTCTCCGATCGAGCTCCGATGGCGTGCCGATAAAAGAGACAAATGAAATCCAGCTTTCTTTGTCTAGCTATCCTTGTAGGTTTTTCGGCTGTGGTCGTTTTGGATGAGCCGATGCGGGCTCAAGTACTAACAAGCGGCAAATCGATCGATCTGGCAGCGGTACGGCCTGCGGACCGTATCACCAGCGCCGTAGACGAACGTTTGCGGGTCGTGCGCAGAGGCAATGTGCATCCTTTGGCGCGGCCCGAGTTTGACCGAGGGCCGGCCGCTGCCGACACTCGCATGGATCGGATGGTTCTGCTACTCCAGCCCAGCGCGGCTCAGCAGGAGGCTCTGGAAGCGCTACTCGAAGCGCAGCAGGACCGCCAGTCGCCCCAGTATCATCAATGGCTAAGCCCGGAGGATTTTGGCCGGATGTTCGGAGCTTCCGACCGCGACGTGGAGCGGGTGGTGGATTGGTTGGAATCCCACGGTTTTCAAGTCGAGCCGGTTTCGAACTCGCGCCGGCAGATTGTGTTCAGTGGGACCGCCGCTCAAGTGCAATCGGCCTTTCACGCCGAGGTCCACGTTTACAACGTCCGCGGCACGCTGCATTATGCGAACGCGACCGACCCGGAGATTCCGCGGGCGCTGGCGGAGGTAGTCGGCGGCGTCGTTTCGCTGCATGACTTTCAGTCCAAGCCGATGCACGGCGAGTTTCGCCCCGCGGATGCGCCGGCTCCCGAGTACACGTCCGGAGCAACCCACTATCTGGCGCCGGCCGACTTTGCGACGATCTACGATTCGGCCGGGCTCTACTCGCAGTCGATTGACGGAACGGGGCAATCCATTGCCGTCGTGGCACGCAGCGATTACAAGGCATCGGACGTTCAGGCGTTCCGGAGCCAGTTTGGGCTTCCGGCGGCGAATCCCACGGTGATCGTGAACGGAAAGGACCCGGGGGTGGTTTCGACGGACGAACAAGGCGAAGCGACGCTGGATGTGGAATGGGCGGGAGCGGTAGCGAGAAAGGCGTCCATCCAGTTTGTGGTGTCGGCTTCCACCAACACGAGCGACGGGGTTGAGTTATCAGCGCAATATATCGTGAACCATAACGTCGCGCCGGTGGTGACGTTGAGTTTCGGCTTGTGCGAGGCGGCACTCGGAAGCGCTGGAAATCAGTTCTGGAACAGCCTGTGGCAGCAGGCGGCGTCGCAGGGCATGACCGTGTTTGTCGCGTCCGGCGACAACGGAGCGGCGGGCTGCGACTCGCCTTCTGCCACGAGCGCGACGGGCGGGAAAGCTGTCAACGGGCTTTGCTCGTCGCCCTACAGCACCTGTGTCGGTGGCACGCAGTTCAAAGACACATCGAATCCGACCGCCTACTGGTCCGCTAATTCCAACGCCACCACGTTTGGCTCGGCATTGAGCTACATTCCCGAGGCGGTATGGAACGAAAGCGGAACCGCGTCGGGAGGTTCGGAGCTATGGGCCGGTGGCGGCGGTGCAAGCCAGGTGTATGCCAAGCCTTCCTGGCAGGCAGGACCGGGCGTACCGGCGGACGGGCATCGAGACGTGCCGGATGTCGCGTTGACGAGCGCCGTGCACGATGGCTACCTGGTTGCGATGAACGGCGCGTTCTATGTGTTCGGTGGGACTTCGGCGGCAACGCCGTCCTTTGCGGGCCTGATGGCTCTGGTCAACCAGAAGACGCAAGCGCGGCATGGCAGCGCCAACCCGACGTTCTATGCGCTGGCCACCAACCAGTCCAAAGGCGGGGCGGGCGTCTTTCACGACGTGACCTCGGGGAGCAACTCGGTTCCGGGGCTGACTGGGTTCGCTGCGGGCGCCGGATACGATGCGGCCAGCGGCTTAGGATCCGTGGATGCCAGCCTACTCGTCAACCATTGGACGGACGCGAGCATTCCGGCGCCGGTGAACTGCACCTATAGCCTCGGCGCAGCGGGCATCAGCGCAACGGCGGCAGGCGGCAGCTTCACCGACGCAGTCACGACGCAGTCCGGATGTACGTGGTCGGCGGCTCCCAACGCATCCTGGATCAGCATCGCCAGCGGCAGTTCGGGCGTGGGGAACGGCAGCGTCGGGATTTCCGTTGCTTCCAACACTGCGCTGACGTCCCGTACGGGCACGCTCACCATCGCCGGACACACGCTGACTGTGACGCAAGCCGCTGCTGCTGCCGTCTTCACGCTGAACCCCCTGTCGGCGACTTTCGCGGCGTCCGGAGGCACGGGCAGCATTGCCATCACAGCCAGCCCTTCGACGGCATCGTGGACGGCCGTGAGTAATTCCAGTTGGATTAGCATTACCTCGGCCGCGTCCGGCACGGGCTCAAAGAGCGTCACTTACAAAGCGGCGGCGAATACCGGCGCGGCCCGCACAGGGACTTTGACGATTGCCGGGCTCACCTTTACGGTGAATCAAAACGGCGTTGCCCCAGTAAGTTGCAGCTACCTGGTTTCCTTGGGCGCGATCACAACCACGGCGAACGGCTACAGCGGGACTGTCTCCGTGAAGACGACCTCAGGTTGCAAATGGACGGCATCCAGCAATGCCTCCTGGTTGAGCGTGACTTCGGGCACCAACGGCAGCGGAAATGGAACCGTTTCGTACCTGGCAGGCGTGAACACCACGAAAAGCACGAGGACGGGCGTCCTGACGGTGGCCGGCTACACGATCGACTTCACAGAGCCGGGACACTGAGGGACGGCAGGAAAGGCAAGGCAAGTCTTGATTTAACAATGATTTCGGGCGGGGCCGGCCGTCCCGCCCGAAATGCCGCAGCGGTCGCGGGTCCCTGGTACTATCCCGCCTAAGGTTGCACGGTCGCGCCCAGTGCGGTATCGTGATCCAAGGTATTTAGGCAATCTGTAATACCCGTCTTTCGTAAGGTGTCTCCCCAACCGGGGGACCCCCCTAAGTTTCTCTGGAGGATTCGACCGAATGCTGACACCTCGCGTGCCGTCACTCCGGCGCGCCACGCTGTTCCTGCTGCCACTGCTACTGGCAGCCACGATCTTGATGAGCATGTCTTTGCCTGTCATGGCCCAGGAGTCTGGCGGCGCGGCCGGCGAAGCCAACCTGGTGTTGCCGGATCTCAGCCAAGCCACGTTTTTGGGCGGGACCAACGGCCGGTCGCTGCTGATGTGGGGATTGATCGTGTGTGCCCTGGGGTTGCTGTTCGGTCTAATGACCTACAGGCAACTGCGCGATCTGCCGGTGCACAAGTCCATGCTCGAAATCTCCGAGCTGATTTATGAGACGTGTAAGACTTACCTAATCACGCAAGGCAAGTTTTTGCTGCTGCTCTGGGTTTTCATCGCGGTGGTGATCGGCCTGTATTTTGGCTGGCTGGCGCCGGCGCCGGGCAAACCGGTAGCCGTGACGCTACCGATCATTCTGCTCTTTAGTCTGATCGGCATGGCCGGCAGCTACACCGTGGCATGGTTCGGAATCCGGGTGAACACGTTCGCCAACTCGCGGACGGCGTTTGCCAGCCTGACGGGCAAGGCGTTCCCCTGCAATTCGATCCCGCTGAAGGCCGGCATGAGCATAGGCATGATGCTGATCAGCATCGAGCTGGTCATGATGCTGTTCATCCTGCTCTTCATACCTGGCGATTATGCCGGGCCCTGTTTTATCGGATTTGCGATCGGCGAGTCGCTGGGCGCGGCGGCGCTGCGCGTGGCGGGAGGTATTTTCACCAAGATCGCCGATATCGGCGCGGACTTGATGAAGATCGTGTTCAAGATCAAGGAGGATGACGCGCGCAACCCGGGCGTGATCGCGGATTGCACTGGCGACAATGCGGGCGACTCGGTGGGACCGAGCGCGGATGGCTTTGAGACTTACGGCGTGACCGGCGTGGCGCTGATCACTTTCATCCTGCTGGCCGTGAAGAGTCCGCTGGTGCAGGTGCAACTGCTGGTGTGGATCTTCGTGATGCGTGTAGTGATGATTTTTTCCTCCGGTGGGTCGTATTTCCTCAACGGCATCGTGGCGAAAAACCGTTATGCAAATGTGGCCAAGATGAATTTTGAGGGGCCGCTAACCTCGCTGGTCTGGCTGACGTCAATCGTTTCGATCATTCTAACCTATGCGGTTTCCGCTGTGATTATTCCGAATCTCGGCGGCGACACGACGCTGTGGTGGAAACTGTCCAGCGTGATCACCTGCGGCACGCTAGCCGGTGCGGTCATTCCCGAGCTGGTGAAAGTGTTCACCTCGATGAACTCGCGTCACGTCCGCGAGGTGGTCACCGCGTCGGAAGAAGGCGGGGCGTCGCTGAATATTCTGGCGGGCTTTGTTGCGGGCAACTTCAGCGCGTATTGGCTGGGCATGGCGATGATGATTCTGATGGCGATCGGATACGGCGTCAGCACGCAAGGGCTCGGCGGCCTCATGGTGGCGCCGGCGGTGTTCGCCTTCGGTCTGGTCGCGTTCGGGTTCCTGGGCATGGGCCCGGTGACGATCGCCGTAGACTCCTATGGTCCGGTGACCGACAACGCGCAGTCGGTGTTCGAGCTTTCCACGATCGAGCAGATGCCCGGGATCGAGGGAGAAATTCAGAAGGATTTCGGCTTTAAGCCGGATTTCGAAAAAGGCAAGGAGAATCTCGAAGAAAACGACGGTGCAGGCAACACATTCAAGGCGACCGCGAAGCCGGTGTTGATCGGAACAGCAGTGGTGGGCGCCACGACGATGATCTTTTCGATTATTGTCGCCCTGACGAACGGTTTGAAGCCCGAGTTGCTGTCGAACCTGTCCATTCTGCACGCGCCCTTCCTGCTGGGCCTGATCACCGGCGGCGCGGTGATCTACTGGTTCACCGGCGCATCGGCTCAGGCAGTGACGACCGGCGCTTACCGGGCGGTGGAGTTCATCAAGGCCAACATCAAGCTGGAGGGCGTGACGAAAGCTTCGGTGACCGACAGCAAGAAGGTTGTGGAAATCTGCACGCAATACGCGCAAAAGGGCATGCTGAACATCTTCATCACGGTGTTCTTCGCCACGCTTGGATTTGCGTTCGTCGAGCCGTACTACTTCATCGGCTACCTGATCTCGATCGCGTTATTCGGCTTGTACCAGGCGATCTTCATGGCCAACGCGGGAGGCGCCTGGGACAACGCGAAGAAGATTGTGGAGACCGAGCTGAAGCAAAAAGGCACTCCGTTGCACGATGCTACGGTGGTCGGTGACACGGTTGGCGATCCGTTCAAGGACACATCGTCGGTGGCGCTGAATCCGATCATCAAGTTCACCACCCTGTTTGGTCTTCTGGCGGTGGAACTGGCGGTTTCGCTCACGGCCGGGCAGGGCTCGGTGTTCACCGGCGTGCTGGCCGCGATATTCCTGGCGATCTCCGTGGTGTTCGTGTGGCGGTCCTTCTACGCCATGCGCATTGAACGCGGCAAGTAGCGATTCGATTAAAGACAAATAATCAGCCGCTGTGAACCTTCCCGTGTCGCTCGGCGCG
Source organism: Bryobacteraceae bacterium (assembly GCA_035501155.1). Classification (GTDB taxonomy): domain Bacteria; phylum Acidobacteriota; class Terriglobia; order Bryobacterales; family Bryobacteraceae; genus Palsa-89. Next base: position 15,948 of record DATJWO010000046.1, on the reverse strand, counting down.
TCTCAGATGGCGTGGAGGGCCGAACATGAGAAGGCTTCTAACGGTGGCACTGCTTGGAGCGGGACTGGCAAGCGTGGCGGCATATGCGCAGTACGCGCCACGCTATGAATCACGCGATTTTCAGCGCGGCGATCTATTCGACCGGGTGCGCGCCGACCTGGATCGTGTCGAAGGGGCGTCCTACTGGAACGGCGGCGACCGTCATCGCCTCAACAAGGTTCGCGAAGAGCTGGGTGAGTTTCAACGCGGCGGGAACCGTCATGAGCTGAACGATGCCATCGGCGCGCTCCAGAAGGTTGTGAACGACAACCGGATGCCGCCGCGCGACCGCGAGATGTTGGCCAGCGATTTGTTCCAGATGCGGGATTACCGGGCACGCATGGGCTGGCGTTAACGCAAGGTTTCAGTACCCAAGTAACCGTTTGTCTGGCATCCCATACCTGCTGCGCCACGTCCGCTGGGGTAGGAGGTAAGTGGAGCATGAGACACCTAATACTGAGTAGCATCGTTGGCTCCGGCTTGCTGCTCTTCGCCACAGCGGCGAGCGCGCAGCAAACACCAAGAGCCTTCGCCGGGTCTCAAGATCGCGATGCTTTCCTAGCCCGCGTTCAAACAGACCTGGACCGTGCCGCCGCCACTGCCGATGGGTTCAACGGGGACAGGACCCGGATCGATCGGGCGCGGGATGAAGTGAGCGAATTCGAGCAGCAGATGGACGACGGAAACTACAGTCCCTCAACGCTGACCGATACCATTGTTTCTTTGCAAAGAATTGTCGACAACAATCGCCTCTACGAACGCGTCCGCACCTCGGTATCGGATGACTTGATCCGGCTGCGCGACATGCGCGATCACTACGAACACGACTACGACCGCCCGTAAGCGGCTTAGTTTCGTTTCAACAGTACGGCAATAAACTCGGGATCTGAGGCGGCGAGGACATTTTTCGGGACATAGCCGTAGCCCTTGTCGCCCCAGTCCGTGCCCCACGAGTTTTTCAGGATAAAGAAATTCCCGATATAGCCGACGATCAGCATGGCGTGCCGGCCGTGCCTTCCCCAAGGAGCTTCGGCGGCATTGAAGACGCCGTCGCGGCCGACGCCCGAAAACGCCGCGCCAGTGTTCATGGAAACATGTACGGGGCAACCAGCGCTCAGAACCTTGCGGACGTCGTCGAGCGCGATGGGCAGCGGGGCGCCTTCTAACCGGTAGCGTTCGGCATCTTGTTCCAGCTGCGGTTCTCGCGCCGCCGGCTGCGGCCGGTCGTCGGGCCAAAGTTCCTGGCGGCAGGTTCCGTATTCGACCAGCACGTTGCCGGGATCGGGACCGCTGACGGTTCCGTCGCCACCCTCGTAAGCGTACGTGTAGTCCCGCGCGTCGCCTTGCATGCGCTGGAACTCGAGCATGGTAAAGTTCGGCGACAGACGCACCGGTTCCTCGTTGAGGATACTGCGCGACATCTCCGTGGCATGGGTCCAGGCGAACGCGGAGCAGCGGCCGGTTTGGCCTTGGTCGCCGATGGGTGTGGCGTATTTGCGCAGGTCGACCGCGTCTTGCTCGGCGACGTTGGCAAACGCGGGGGGCAGCGGCTGCGGCTGAACCGGCTCGCCCTTTTGCGGGACCGCTACTTCCAAGCCGCTCAGATCGATGCCGGTGTAGCGGGCCGCAAGCATTTCAAGCACCGCTTGCGACACTAAGCCGAAGGCGAACAGCCGGCCGTCGCGCTCGAAAAGTTGCACCGTGTCGGACGTACCGGGCGCGATCTGGTCGAAGGCTCGGGTGAAACCGGCGTCCTGATAGGGCTGAAAACCTTCGTCGGTCTTCTGCTGGATCAGCGTGTCGCCGAAGAACTCGTGATCGCCGAAGAGATTCTGAGCTGACTCCTGATAATCGTCCGGAGTCCAGTCGCCGGTGTCGTCTTCGAAGTCGGAGGCGTCGGCGTTCGGGAAATCGTCGGCCGTAGCGTAGACATCGTCGTCGACCTGCGGCAGGTCTTCGTCGGAGGCGAAGAGGTCGTCGAGGTTCTGATCGCCGCCGTCCCGGCCGTCCTGATCTTGCCCGTCGTCTTGCTGATCGTCGTCCTGGTCATCACCCTGGTCGTCGCCGCCTTCGTCGTCCTGATCTCCGTCGTCTTGGTCGTCGCCTTGATCGTCGTATTGATCGTCCGCGTTGCCATCGTCGCCGTCGTCATCGAAACCGCCGCCGTCGCCAAAATCCCCGAAATCGTCGCCCATTTAAAGCTCCTCGGCCGGCACCCAGTTGCCATGCACCTGAACGCGCAGGCGGAACGGAATCTTGATCCGCGCGATGGGGCCTTTTTCGATATGCTCCGCCTCGACGATGGCGACCTCAGACAGTTGCTGATCGTGCATGTCGCAGACAAACGCCAGGTAACCTTCGTGACCGGGGATCTTCGACGGAATGTGAACGTGCTCCTGCACAGTGACCGTCGGGCCGAGCGACAGTTTCGTGTGCTTGCCGGTTTTCACCTCCATCCGAAGGATGGTGTTAAATCCCGCGCCGACGGGTCCGGCGATCGGCGGAGGCCCGTCCTGCGGGGCATTCCTTGGATCAAAGGTCTGGTAGTAGCCGATGTCGAAGTCGCGCATCTGGTCTTTCAGCGCGGTGCGCGGCATGTCGCCGCTGGGGCCGATGACGTGCTCTTCGAACGTGTCGCCGGGTTTGGAAAGATCGAAGGTCCAGCGGACGAATCCAATGCGCACCTGATCCGGCCGCAAGTTGATCCCCGACGCCTTCTGCATGAACGGAAACGGCGGCACTTTACTGACGCCGAAATACAGGTGGACAAAGTTGCCTTCGCTGTAAGCGTTCATGAAGTGGAAGGACGAGCGGGCGGGGCCGCGGAACCAGCGCATGTGCTTTACGTGCGCGTCGCGGGGCAGAATGCCGATGAAGCTTTCCTTATCCTGCTCGAAGATCCAATGGTGGCCGCCGGCCTTGATGCGTTCCAGGTTCGCGGTGATGGGGAAGACCGGAAACACGACGTGTTCCCGCGTAACAGCAAAATCGTGCATCAGCGCGACGTACGGTGCCTCGAACCATTCCTCGCGGACCAGGTTGCCTTTCTTGTCGGCGACGCAGAACGAGACGTCGCGCGTGCACAGGCCGCCGGCCTCGTAGCCAAAAAAGTAGAGATCGCCGGTGTCGGGTGCGAGACGGGTGTGCGCGGTCATGGTCTGACTTTTCAGCTTTCCGTCGTAATCCCACATACCGATGGTCTCGAGCGTGTGCGGATCCATTTCCATGGCGTGGCTGTCTTCCTTCGTAGCCAGCAGCCGGCCGGCGTGCCAAACCGGCGTGGTGTTGTTCACATTGCGCGGCTTGCCTTGGACGCTGGGGTCGTCCGTATAAGGATTGCGATACAGGCCGTAGAGCGAACGCCGTGCCGCGCGCTCGTTCTTCCAGCGCTCGGTCTTGACATAGCGCATCTTGAAATCGACGTGGCCGTTTTCGAAGCGGAACAGGCTCACCATGCCGTCGCCGCTCAGGTAGGTGTCGTCGCCGAGCATGGGCGAATATTGCGGATCGGGGATGGAGCGGTACCAGTTGCCGTTAATCTCTTCGGGCAGATTGCCTTCGACCACGAGATCGTAGATGTCGCACTCAATGCGCGAGGGGGCGTTCCAGCCCCCGAAGTCCATCGTGTTGGGAAACGGCTTGGCCATACTCGACCTACTTTGCGGCTGCTTTGGTGATGACCGGCGGTTTCTCGATCTTGACCTCTCTACCGGTCACCGGATGCGGATAGTGGAACGGCAACACGTCGGTGTCAGGCCATAGCGGCGGCGTGGGTTGTTCAAGTTCGTCGGGGCCCGTGGGATTGGTCGGATAAGTGTCCGTATAGAAGGGCACGTAATGCGGCTTGGTGAAGGCCCACCCTTTGTCGAAATCGGCGTGGTAAACGGGGCGGTAGTTCAGCACCTTCATTTTCCAGATACCGTTATCCTTGGCGTAGACGTTTTCGTACAGCGAGCCTTCCCACCATTGGCGCAGCGGATGCGTATCGTCGGTGTACTCGTGATGGCGTCCGGCCTGCATGAACACGCGGAGACGCGCGTAGGCGAGCTTGCCGTCGGGCGAAACGTCGATGATGTCCTGCAGCATCATGTGATCCAACAGGTAGCCTTGCACCGGGCCGTTGTGGCCGCCCGTGAAGTTCTTGCGAAACCGGCCACAATACAGGCGGCGGGCGCTTTCTTTACCGCGGAATATCCCGCCGATGAAGTGGACCTCACAATCGTCGGTGAACAAGTCCACAACTTCGTCGTACAGGCACTTGTCGAGATAGTAACCGTACTTGAACTGCAAGTCGCGGACTGCCTGCGTGTCTTCAAGACGCGCGAGGCGTCCGGTGAGCTCTTCAACCTTCTTTTCGAGCGCGCGAACCTGGTCGTCAGTAGACATGCAAGACCTCTCTTTGAAAGCGGATTGGATTGGATCGCCGGTCAGTAAGGCGAACGGAACCAGTTTACTTCAGCAGCTTGTCGATTTCCTTGAACAGCCCATCGCCTTCGAAGATGGCGTGCGTGGAGTCGTCGTAGCCGAAATCGTTGCGGATCATTCCGCGGCTGTCGATCAGGAACATGTGCGGGACGTCAATGTGCTGCATGGTGGCGGGGTTGGCGTTGAAATAGGACGCCGTCATCTGACCCATGTCGGCGATCACCGGCACAGTCACTTTGTTGGTCTGGATGTATTTCGCGATCGTGGATTGGTTGTCCGGCGGGAGCACGACTTCCAGAACGACGACCTTGTCGCCATAGTGGGACTTGACCTTCTCGAGGGTGGTGCTGAGCAGCAGGCAATGCGGGCAGCGCGTGGACATGATGTCGACGACAACCACTTTGCCGCGGTAATCCTGCAGATCGTAGTAGTGCTTGTACTCGGGATCGGGCAGCGCGAAGCCGGGCGCGCGGCGATTAGAGTACTGGCCGGAGGCTGCGAATGCGCTGAAGGCAGAAAGCAGAAGGCAGAATGCGGAACGAAGCATAAATCCTAACTTACCAACTTTCTTAGGGATTCCGAGTAGGGCGCGCGGGCAACGCCGCGTTCGGTAATGATGGCGCTGACGTAGCGGTTAGGCGTGACGTCGAAAGCCGGGTTGGCTACGGTCGTGCCCTCGGGCGCGACCGGGACGCCATGAACGTGAGTGACTTCGGTGGCGGCACGTTGCTCGATCGGAATCTGTTCGCCCGACGCTAGACTCAAGTCCAGAGTCGAAATGGGTGCGGCGACGTAAAATGGCACACCGTTTTCATTGGCCAGCACGGCGACCGAATAGGTTCCGATCTTGTTGGCGACGTCGCCGTTGGCAGCGATGCGATCGGCACCAACGATGACGCAGCCGATGCGGCCGGAATGCAGGAAATGGCCGGCCATGTTGTCGGTGATCAGCGTGGCGGGAATGTTGTCGTGCTGCAGCTCCCAGACGGTGAGGCGCGAGCCTTGCAGGAACGGCCTGGTTTCGTCGGCGAAAACATCGATGTGCTTGCCGGCGGCGACGGCGGCCCGAATCACGCCGAGCGCGGTGCCGTAGCCAGCGGTTGCCAGCGCGCCCGCGTTGCAATGGGTCAACACAGTCTTGCCGTCTGGGATGAGCGGCGCGCCATTCTTACCGATGCACTCGTTGATGGCGATGTCCTCTTCGCGAATCAGTTGGGCCTCGGCGATCAGGCATTCCCGAATTACGTTCAAGTCCCGGCCAGACAGATCCGCGTAAACGCGGCGCATCCGCCCGATGGCCCAAAACAAGTTAACAGCCGTCGGGCGCGTACCCGCGAGCGTCTTGCAAATCTCGTCGAACTCAGCCTGCGACTGCGACTGCTGCATGCCGAGCGCAATTCCCATGGCGGCCGCCACGCCAATCGCCGGGGCCCCGCGAATCACCATACTGCGGATCGCTTCAGCGACCTCGCGGTAGTTGGTACAGGTGACGTAGCGTTCTTCATGCGGAAGCCGGGTTTGATCGATCATGACCACGCCGGCGTCCGTCCATTGGATGGTTTCGATCATAGGGTTCGCGACTGCAGGAGAAAGGCGGCGAATTGCATCAGATTGAAGGTGGAGTGGGTGCAAGCGGCGGCGATCGTCGATCCGGTCTTTTGCTTGGCCCATCCGAAAACACAGCCCGCGCCGGAAATCAGCAGCATGTAACGCCAGGACCATTCATACTCGTAGCCGTGCGCGCAGCCAAAGATGACGCCGGTCAGTACGATGCCAGCTGCGGGGCCGATGCTGCGAATGAGCAGAGGCATCAGAAATCCGCGGAACGCGAGTTCTTCGCACAGCGGTCCAATCAAGACCACGAGCAATCCCAGCAGAACAACGGTGGCAGGGCTTTTCAGAAGCTGTTGAAACGGCAGCGGAATCTCCGGCGTGTGGAGCGCTGCGCCCGCGATTCCCAGGGCCAGCGCGAGTACCGGCCCTGCAAATAGGCTGGCAACGGCCGCCGTGAAGGAGAGCGACTTCCAATCCAGCGAGCGCCAGAAGGGCTTCCCGTAGCGGAGCAGAAGCAGGACTTTCAGGGATCCGAAGGCGAGGATATACCAAAGAATTTGCGCGGAAACCAGGCGGAACGCGATGCTGAGCGAGGTGAAACGCGATAGCAGCGCGGCTGCGAGGAAGGCGACTCCCAGGCTCGGGACCGTGAGCAGGATAAAGAGAAATAGATCCGAGTAAGACCAAAACGGGGAGTTGACGGGCGGTGGCTGGTGGTCGCTGGCTGGTAAGGGTTCGTTGGGAATCATGCTGTGCGCTCGATCAACGCGGCGGCGAGCAGCGGAATCATGATTTCGTGATGGCCGGTGATGGAGTAACCATGTCCGCCGGCGCGCGCGTGCGGGCGCTCCACCACGTTCACTTTCGGGCGATAGTGCTGGAGGAAATCGAAGTTAACCGTTGTGAAATTGGCGAGCGGGTTGCCGAGATTTCGTACGACGGAAACGGCCTTCAGAAATACTTCAGGCAGAACCACTGCTGAGCCCACATTCAAATAGACGCCGCCATCGTGCATCTCTTTCACCAGCGAACAGAGCAGACGGAAATCGTGATGCGTGGCGCGTCCGATGGAAGCGCCTTCCGCGGCGGGATGTGTGTGCGGCGTATCGGTGCCAACGGCGACGTGGACGGTCACCGGCGTGGAGCGGCGATAGGTCTCGCACAGCAGGCTGGAGGCGGCGAAGCGCTGATCGGCTAGCTTTTCCAGATGCAGGCCGAGAGCTTCGCCAAAACCTTCCGGCGCGCCCGGACAATTCAGCGCGACGTTCATTTCGCGCCCGGTTTCTTCAGCGGCGCCGAAACGGCCGTCGGGGAGCACCGCTTCCACGTCCTCGCTGGTCTGGCCGACGATCGCGATCTCGAAATCGTGAATCGCGGCGGCGCCGTTGAGGGCGAAGGCGGTCGCATAGCCGCGGCGCATCAGGTCTATCAGCACGGGTGCGAGGCCGCATTTGATTACATGGCCGCCGAGCCCCCAGAGGACCATTCTCTTGCGCCGGCGCGCCTCGACCATCGCGTCGATCACGGCGCGCAACGAGTCAGCCGCCAGGATGTGCGGCAGCGAATCGAGTAAGGCCGCAACGCCGCCGCCCGTGTAGGGCCGGCCGAAATGCTCGGTGCGCACCTTGCCGCCGCGGTCCGCGATCGGGATGGTCCGCAGGCCGCTTAAATCCATCGGTTCGCGGCCGTATTTGCTCATGCGACCTTTCCATTGCGCAGCACTTTTTCAAGCGCATGCGCCGTGTGGCTTTTCTTCACGCGCAGGATCTGCTCGGGCGTTCCCACCGCCACGACGTAGCCACCTTTTTCGCCGCCTTCCGGCCCCATGTCGATAATCCAGTCGGCCGACTTCACGACATCCAGGTGATGTTCGATCACTATGACAGTATTGCCCAGATCCACCAGGCGTTGGAGCACGTCCAGCAACCGGCGGACATCCTCGAAATGCAGGCCGGTGGTGGGCTCGTCCAGAATGTATAGCGTCCGGCCCGTTTGTCGCTTACTTAACTCGCGTGCCAGCTTGATGCGCTGCGCCTCGCCGCCGGAAAGCGTTGTGGACGACTGCCCCAGGTGGATGTAGCCCAGGCCCACGTCGTGCAGGGTTTGCAACTTGACATGAATCTGCGGGATGTTCTCGAGCACCGGAACGGCGTCTTCGACAGTGGACTCCAGCAGATCGGCGATGGACAGTCCCCTGTACTTCACTTGCAGCGTCTCGCTGTTGTAGCGGCGGCCGCGGCAGACGTCGCAGGTGACGTAGACGTCGGGCAGAAAATTCATCTCGATGCGCCGCAGGCCGTCGCCCTGGCAGGCCTCGCAGCGCCCGCCCTTGACGTTGAAGCTGAACCGTCCGGCCTTGTAGCCTCGCTCGCGCGATTCGGGCAGCATCGCGTAAAGTTCGCGGATCGGAGTGAAGACACCGGTGTATGTGGCGGGGTTCGAGCGCGGCGTACGGCCGATCGGCGACTGATCGATCTCGACAACCTTGTCGATATGCTCCAGGCCCTCAATGGCGCTGTGCTCGCCGGGCGCGTCGTGGGAGCCGTACAACTCCCGGGCCAGTGCGCGGTAGAGAATGTCGTTGATCAGTGTCGATTTACCGCTGCCGGAAACCCCCGTGACCACAATGAACGTTCCCAACGGAAACTCGACGTCAACATCCTTCAGGTTATGTTCGCGCGCTCCACGGACAACCAACTTCTTCCCGTTGCCGTGCCGCCGGCCGGAGGGCGCTTCGATTTTCATGGCGCCGGACAAATACTGGCCCGTCAGCGAGGCGGGGTTGCGCTGGATGTCGCGCGGAGTGCCTTGAGCAACCAACTCGCCGCCCAGCCGGCCGGCGCCGGGGCCCAGATCGATGACGTAGTCGGCGCGCTCGATGGTCTCGGCGTCGTGCTCCACCACCAGCACGGTGTTGCCGAGATCGCGCAGGCGAGAAAGCGTGTCGAGCAGCCGGTCGTTATCGCGCGGATGCAGCCCGATAGACGGTTCGTCCAGCACGTACAGTACGCCGCGCAGCTTCGATCCGATTTGCGTAGCGAGCCGGATGCGCTGCGCTTCGCCGCCGGAAAGCGTGGTGGCCGAACGCGCCAGGCTCAAGTAGTTCAGGCCGACTGCGGTGAGGAACTCCAGGCGATTGCGAATCTCTTCAATGACGCGGCCGGCGATCTGGTGTTCGCGTTCATTCAGCTTCCAGGCTTTGACCGCGGCCACGGCGCGGTCGATGGACACTTCCGTGAGTTCCGCCAGCCCCATGCCCTTTACGCGCACCGCCAAGCTGCTAGGCTTGAGACGCCGGCCGTGGCAGGCGGGGCAAAGTGAAGGCGACATGTAGTCCATCAACCATTCGCGATAACCGGCACTGGCCTCTTCGTACGTTTCTCCGAGAATCTGGAGTATCCCCGGAAAACCGTTGCCGCCTTCGAGCAGAAGAGCCCGCGTTTTCTGCGGCAGCTCCTCGAAAGGCTTGTTGATCTTGATGCGCAGGCGCTCGGCGCCGTCGGTGAGCTGCTGCTGCATGTAGGAGGAACTCGCGCCCGGCCCGAGCCCGCCATCGAGCAGCGGCTTGGATGGATCGACGATGATTTTCGCCGAATCGAAGCTCCAGGTGTTGCCCAACCCGTTGCAGGTGTCGCACGCGCCGAACGGGCTGTTGAAAGAAAATGAGCGAGGTTCGAGCTGCGGAATGCTCGCGCCGCAATTCGGGCACGCCAGCTTTTGCGAATACAGCTTCTCTTCGCCGTTCACCACCGCCACGGTTACCAGCCCGTTGGCCAGCTTGGCCGCCGTCTCGATGGAGGCCTCGATGCGCTTCTCCGAGCCGGGCTTGAGCGGCAGGCGGTCCACTACGATTTCGATGGTGTGGTTCTTGCGCTTGTCCAGCGGAATCTCTTCGTCGAGCGAGCGCAGGATGCCATCGACGCGCGCGCGCACGAAGCCCTGCCGTGAAAGTTTCTCCAGGTCCTTCTTATATTCGCCCTTGCGGCCGCGCACGATCGGCGCCAGGATCATGATGCGATTGCCTTCCGGCAGCGTCAGGATTTGCTGCAGGATCTGCTCGGTGCTTTGCCGCGAGATCTCGATGCCGCAGTTGGGGCAGTGCGGCACGCCGATAGACGAATACAGCACGCGCAGGTAGTCGTAGATTTCCGTAATGGTGCCGACGGTGGATCGCGGGCTACGGTTGGTAGTCTTCTGCTCAATAGAAATCGCCGGACTGAGGCCGTCGATGGAATCGACTTCGGGCCGCTCCATCTGATCTAAAAACTGCCGCGCATAAGGCGAGAGCGTTTCGACGTAGCGGCGCTGGCCCTCGGCGTAGATCGTGTCGAACGCCAGTGAAGATTTGCCCGAGCCGCTCAGTCCTGTGATCACCGTGAAGGTGTTTCGCGGGATCTCCACGTCGATGTTTTTGAGGTTGTGCTGGCGGGCGCCGTGCACGGTGATGCGTTTTAGCATTGTCGGCCGGGGAAATTTGATTTTAGCAGCAGGTCGCGGGGCCAAGCGGACTTTAAGCTAAAATAAGGTTAGCGTCTGAAGTGGGCGGCTAGCTCAGCTGGGAGAGCACGGCGTTCGCAACGCCGGGGTCGTGGGTTCGAATCCCATGCCGTCCACCAGTCCATCTCATTCTGTTTTACTTGCGAGTCGTTGTTTTTTCGTGTGCCGGATACGTGCCAAATCCGCGTCAAGAGGTCGAGCAGCGTCGCGCCGTCGCAATTTCGGCCGGTGTCCGTGGGCCGCGCTTTTTCAACAGCAGTAAGATTTCTTGGCCTTCGGGTCCTGCTTTGAGTTCCATTCCTTCGGTGACGACCGAGATTCCAGGATTCGGTCCGCTGGCGTTGAAGCCGATCCGCAGAATTGCCTCTGGAATCGATCGGCCTTTGATTTCCGCGAGTTTATTCTCTGGGCTGTTAGGATCCTCTGACGGGTGCGCTTGCCCAGAGCATCGCTGTTCTCGCCATCGTGGCCAACAGCGCTCGGATTCTGCCGCTCGCAAGGCCCGGCATTACCACGTAGGCTTATCGCGGGGCCGACCTCTAGGATGGCTTTATTCTCTTTAGCGTCAACGGTCGTTTCAGAACGGTTGGGCGAGGCTTGAGGCGCAGCCTGGCCATGAGCAGGCAGACACGGTATAAACATAGACATTTTTATGTGTGCCGCTCCATAAAAGCGCACGACTAATGAACCAGGAGGAGATCACTTATCCGCGGGGGACGGAAGAAAAGCGCAGTCAAACCACCGAAACTGGAGGCCGCTGACGATCCGGGCGTTCGTCGTCGCAGGCGTTGCAAGTGAGGTATAAGAACCGCTAGGCTCAGAACGTCAGCCTTAGCTGCAGTTCAATATGGCGGTTTCCAGCCCCCGCGTTCGGGCCAGCCCCGGGAAGTGGGCCAAATGTATTCAGTCCGACCGACCTTCCGAAGAAAGGAGAACTCAGATTACCGATCGGCGTCGCCGGGTTCACATTATTCAGCGCGTTCCGGAACGACGCAGTCGCAGTCAAATTGAATCGCCTCGCGGTCGCGACGCCTCCCAACACGCTCGCGAGGCCCGATTGAGTGGAGCTTCCGCTCAAGCCTCCATTGCGGATTGCTTCGCCGCCGCGGATCTCGTCGGCGCCAGTGTTCCCTCCACCGCGGCCGACCTCGCCAAAAGACCAGCTCCGGCTTACGCGAACTGTCAGCGAAAGAATGCCTGGACCCTCCAGATAGTTGCGCGGAACGATCACCGCATTCGCCAAGGTTCCCGGCGCCGTATCGAACACGCCGAATCCCGGTTTGTCGATGACGCTGCCCCGCGACAGATTCTGTGCGAAGGCCGGCCGGTCGTCGTTGGGATTTCCATCGTTGTTCGTGTCCACACCGGAGGTCAGGTTATAGGGAAGACCCGACTGCAGGTAAATGAACGGAGCCATCCGAATCCTGAACGGCAGGGTTGCCGTGGCGCTCACGAAGGCCCGATGGCGAAAATCAAACGCGGCGCGGCCGTAGTCGGTTCGAAGATCATAGGGATTCGACGGCATCGTGCCCGCCCCATCCGTGTCGCTCATGGCACGGTTGTAAAGGTAGTAGCCGAAGACGGAAATCGTGCGGTTAATTTTGGCGTTGAATGAAACGATTATCTGGTGCTGCCGGAACACGCCGCTGCCCTCGTACTGGTATATATCTCCCGCTGCGTTGCCAAAAGGCCGGGGACCGATGGCCTCGGCCACGCTGTTGAACGTGGTCGGCAGAGGCGCGTTGATGTCGCGTGTCAGAAGCTGGTGAATTCCCCACGTGCCTGCATAATTGACCGCCATGGAGAGGCCGCGGGGAAATTGGCGTTCGACGCCCACGGCCACTTGAGTCATGGCCGGCGAGCGCATCCGTGAGTCGGTCTGGTATGTCGCGCGAGTAGCGGTTCCCACTTGTTGGGCAGTCAGGACCGCAAGAGACGCGGGGTCCGGAACGTTCGGATAAAAGAGCGGATTCCGGATAATGTATTGCGTTTGGTTGATGCCGTTGAGAAGAACCGAATTGAGCAGCAGGTTCGAGGCGAATCTGTCATAGAAGATCCCCGCACCCGCACGAATCACGGTTTTCGCATTCCTTTTCGCGGGAGCCCAGGCAAGGCCTACGCGTGGCGCGAAATCGGCGTGGTCCGAAATTCCCGTTTGAACCTCGTAGCGGAGCCCGCCGCTCAGCGACAAGTTCGGTCGGATCCGCCAGTCATCCTGAAGGTAGAGGCCGGAGTCGAACACGTTCACGCTCGCACGCGGCCTGCCGGCCGTCAGGAGAAACTCGGAAGGCCCGAAGCCCAACACCGCGATTTGAGATTGCGGCACGCCCTGGGCGGCGAGAACCTGATTCTGCTGCCAGACCCCGAGCGCCGAAGCGCCGCCGGGGATCGCCGAGAAGATGAACCGGCCATTGAAATTCGAGGTCGATTGCTGATCGAGCCGGTCGTCCCTGAGGCGCGCGCCGAACTTGATGGTGTTCGCCCCGCTCACAACGGTGGCGTTCTCTTGCAATTCGTACTTCGAATCGTCCGTGTAATTCAGAGGAAACGTTCCGCCGCCCGTGAACGCACCCTGAACGTCGAGTTCGGGAGCCGAACTGACGCCTGTCTGACTCAAATGGCTATGCAGGTACTGAAACCGGATGTCGTTCACAGCCCTGGTTCCGAGCACGGCGGATTCGGCGGCTTGAAAACTCTGCTGACGGCTGTCTTGCGCGTAGGCACGCGACGCGACGTCGAAAGTTTGTGTGGCGATTCCCTGATTTCGCGCGTTGGTTTCGGCCAGTGAATAGCGGAGCGTCAAAGTATTGTTCGGATCTATGGCGTAATCGAAGCGCGGATTGGTGCTGAAACGGCGCGATGGCGCGACCAACGCGCTGCTGATCGTCACCGGATTCAATGAAGCGTCGAGCGACGTGTAATTCAGCAGCGAGTTTTCATCGGTGATGCGACGGTCCGCGTCGATGAAGAAGCTGGCTTTCTTTCGGATGGGTCCTGCGAAGTTGCCGGCGAAGATCTCCTGCCGGTAGTTTGGCACGATGGGTCCGGTGAGGTATGGATTGCGAGCAGTCAGCGCCCGGTTGCCGAAATCGAATGACGCCTGCCCATGGTACAGGTCGGAGCCGGGCTTCGTAAACACTTCGACACGTCCAAAGCCAACGCGGTCATATTCGGCCGCAAAGGGATTCTGGTTTACTCTGATTTCGCGAATGGACGCTTTCGGCGGCATGATGCCGCCCGTGAAGCCATCAACGAAAATCTGTCCCGCGTTGGGACCGACCGCCGGCCCTGCGAGCATTTGAAGCTCGTTGGACAGGTCCTCGGCGTCATCGGCAAACGCATCGAGATCGTCGCCGCGGAGAACAATCTGGCCCAGGTTCTGCGAAGGATCGACTCCCACCTGCGACGCGGAGTCGGCGACTGTAACATTGGCTCGCGCCGCCTGGATCTCGAGGCGCGCATTCACGGTTTGAATCTGGCTTCCGACATCGATCGCCGCGCTCGTGAACAACGCGAAACCAGGACGCTGAATCCGCACCGTGTACGACGCGGGCGGAAGGCCATCGATCCGATAGCGACCTTCTTTGTCGGCGGCGAACGTTCGAGTCGAACCGTTCGATCCGGTGATGGTCACTGCGGCGCCCGGAATTGCCGCGCCACTGGCATCAGTTATCTGGCCCTCGATTACGCCGGATGGGGCCTGTGCCAGTGTCAATTCGGGAGTAATCAGGACAACAACTGCCAGCGCAAGTTGTCGTAAAATCGCGTTCGGCAAGAGAATCATTCTAGCCTGATTCAGCAAGCCGGAGTGTCCTGAAAATACGATGCCGCTCAAAGCTCAAAAGCACCCGTTCAGGTGCGTCGCGAGGCCTTCCATCAGCGGTCTATTGCGGGTGTCCGGAGGCGGTAGCAGAATCGATAGATTTCACTCATCATGGTTCTCTCGTTATCGCGCGTCGCCGCACCGTTCGTCTTCCGGGCCAACGCGGTCTGGGCACAGACGCCTCCGACCAGACATAACATCCAACTCGCCCGCAAATCCGGATCCATCTTCGGCACGATGATCGATTCCCCCTTTAACGTCAGGGCCGAGCCTGAAGGGCGAACTGCCCCGTATTTTGTACCCGTTCGTTAGTGAATATATCCAACGTCACACGGTTGAGATTCGAAGTATTCCTTCGCCTGCATCTTTGGATCAGTTCGGAAAACGGAATCGATCAGCTTCGTGCGGTCGCGATCGGACCACACTGAGTCGCGTTGAAACTCCGGCTCCAAGTTCAGATGTTCGTTCTGAAATAACTTGACAAGATCTTGTACAGTTCTCGTCTCTGCCGTGTACGCAAGTTGATCCTTCGTAGCCATGTCAGTTCAATCCGCCAGTATATATGCTGGCTTTCCCAGAGGTCGAGTTTTCAGCCAACGAACACGATAGTGTCGCTACCTAAAGGCGTCTTATCCGCTCTCCAAATCCGGCAAACCGCGAATGCCGCAGATGCATGTCCGGTGTCCACTCCAGGAACTCGACCTGTCCCACCAGGACGGCCTCAGCCAACGGCAATTCTTCATCTTCGCTGCAGTCAGTCCTTCACCCCAACGTCCACTCCTCAATTCGGGCAAGTTGGCAAATGGACACTCGGTGATCTCAAGTCCCTGGAACCGTCGCATGAGCGTCTCCCGCACATAGAGCAACCTCGGCCCGGCGTAGTAACCGAAGATCAGCGCGTCGAATGTTCTCCGGCATAGCGTGGTAGCCGCCGATCACGAATTCCCGAGCCCGATTGGCCCGACATCTTCGCCCAGGTGCCCGAGCGCGCACCGGGCTCGTACTGGCTGTCCCGGCGTTTTCACTACGAGCCCTTCAAGGCCCTGCTCCTTCACGGAACTAATCAGATTTGCGTCCGGCATTGGACCCAGAGCTTCCGCGAGGCTGCGATGCCTGGTGTTGAAGTCCTTGTCATTGCGTGAGCGAAGTTGGACCTTGCCGGCGGTCTTGATGGCGATAGCCCAGTAGCCGTCGAGCTTCAGCTCGTAGAGCCAGTTTGGGCCTTCCGGCAGGCGCTCGGTGCAATCAGCAACATGGGCGGGATGAATCCAGGTTTGGTCTTTGGACGGGACACAGAGGTTTACAAGAGGGCAAAGGTGAACTGTGGATTCAAATCAACGCCTCCGGGGCCGCTTAGTCTCGGTTTTGGCTGCGTCGAATCGTTCCGCGAGTGCGGTAAATCCAGGCGTCGGACCGCCCCAGTGCAATTGGTCCACGTCCTCGAAGAGGGTTATGTCGGTCCGCAACGAGGCGAGCGTTCGGAATAGCAGCGCCTGGTCGCGCTCGCTCGACAGCGTCTGTGCGAGGGCACTGGCGTTGGCCGCGTTCACGTGCCATTCCTGCCAGTCCGCGGGGATCGATTCCAGATGGCCAAACTTGGCCAGAACCGC
>DATJWO010000045.1:0-7587 GCA_035501155.1 Bryobacteraceae bacterium | reverse complement strand
AAGAGCTTCGGCTGAAGCTCGAGGCTGATGTCGCCGATCTCGTCGAGGAACAGGCTACCCTCGTCGGCCAGCTCGAATCGGCCGCGCTTTTGGGTGAGCGCTCCGGTGAATGCTCCTTTCTCATACCCAAACAGTTCGCTTTCGAGAAGCCCGGAGGGAATCGCCGCGCAATTCAAACGTACGAACGTATTGTTCGACCGCGAACTGAGCCTGTGAATCGCGCGCGCAATCAACTCCTTTCCCGTCCCCGTTTCCCCGTGGATGATAACGGTGGAGTCGGTCGGAGCCACAATGGGTATCTGGTTCAGGACATAACGCAGAGCCGCACTCGAGCCAATGATGTCCTCGAACCCGGACTCCGAAACGATTTCCGATTCGAGATACACACGCTGATCTTCGAGATGGTTCCGAGAGGCGTTCAGTCGCCCATAGGAAAGCGCATTGTCCAGCGCCAGGGCGATCTGGGTGGCGACCTGGGTCAACACTTCCAGATCCGCCGGTGAAAAAGCATTAGCGCGGCGGCTCCCCAGGGTCATGGCCGCGATTGGGCCGCGCGGCGCAACCAGTGGAACATGCACGAGGCAAACGATCGATTCCGATCGGAAGGGCGCGCACACAGCCGGCGGGAATTGCTCTTCGATATCGGCCAGCGTCTCCACCACCGGCGCGCGGGCGCGTAGCCTTTCCATCACCTCGTCCGTGACCTCTGGAATGTCGACGTTAGCCGGCGGTTTACGGCTCGAGGGAAAATCGAATACCGCGCAGTTCAATCGTTTCGACGCCTCGTCGAGAAGCCAGAAACCCGTCACGTCAGTTCCGAAAAACCGCCGGATAGACGACGAAGCCGCACGGAAGAAGTCATTCATTTCCAGGTGCGACATGGTGTGGTTATTGATCTCCAGCAGCAGCTTGAGCCGGTCGCGGTCGTGCACGAGTTGGCGCTGGTACTCCCCCGCGGCCTCGAGCGCCAGAGAACCGTCCAATGTGGCGGCGAGGATGGAGGCCAAACCGCCGATCAGTTCGACCTCGTCTTCACGGAACGTTCCTGACTCCGCCCCCACCACAAGGGCTCCGAGCTTTCTCCGCGCAGTGGAAACTGGAAAGGCATAGAGTCCGAGGCTCGGCTCCTGGTCCAGCAAGCCTGCAATGCCCGGAAGTCTCTGCAACTCCGCTCTTCCCTCTTCCAGAATTACCGGACGCTGTGCTTGGATTGCCAACCCGGCCGCGGAACCTTCGAGCGGCAGTTCGCCGCCGAGATCGATCGCCAACTCTTTCGATGTCGTCTCCAGCGCCTGCAGCCGTGCAACCCCGCGCTTTTCATCCAGGACCAGCAGCGCCATCAACCGAAATGAAAGGACCGTGGAGATGAGTTGCGAACTCCTGTGTAATACGGCTTTGAGGTTCGGCTCGGAGGCCGCGGCCTCGAAAATCCGGAGCAGAGTGCGGTACCTGGCGCCACTCGCTGCAGTATTCAGACAATTGTCTCCCATTTATCCCTTTCACTGTCGATATTGAAACAGTGTCGGCATTGAGTCAAGCAGTTTCGGCAGCGCGACTCCGAATATCGCATAATCCTAAGCGCTTCAAGGACTTGCGCGCGATGCCTTTTTGGGCGGCTGCGTGCCACTTAGGATGACGTGCTGCGAATCTCCGTCATTGCCGCTGACAAGGTCGCCCTAAAACTCGAGGGGCGGCTGGTAGGGCCGTGGGTGGACGAATTGAGGAACGCCGTATGGCGAACACACGGGTGGCGCGAGCCGCTGGAGATCGACGTCGCGGATCTCACATTCGCAGATGACGAAGGGGAGAACGCCCTGTGCTGGCTGCACCGCCTGGGCGCTCGCTTTCACGGCAGGGGTCCGTTTTCCGGTTACCTGCTCGATCGCTTGAACATTCCCCTCAACGAAACAGCGTTAGAGAAGTGATGAAGAATATCGACGCGGAAGCGTGGAAAGAGATATACACATGATCCAGGCTGTTGAACGTTCGCATCATCAGGGAACGTCCGAAAGCGGGCGCGCGCCCGAGTTCCTCGCATGCCTTGTTGCGATTGTTGCCCTCCTTGCGCTGACCGGATGCGGCGGCGGCAACGCCCAAATCAAGCTGCCCGATCCCGAGGTGCTGGTTGCCGCCCCTGTCCAACAGGATGTGGCGGTGCACAGCGAATGGGTGGCGACGCTGGACGGCTACGTCAATGCCGAGATCCGGCCCCAGGTTTCCGGATACATCATCAAGCAGGAATACAAGGAAGGCGCTGCCGTTCGAAAAGGACAGGTTCTGTTCCAAATCGATCCGCGGCCATTCCAGGCGGCCCTGGACCGCGCCAAGGGCGAACTGGCGCGCGCAAACGGCGAGCTGGCCCGCGCCAGGGGCGAGCGCGCTCGTGCTAACGGCGAACTCGCGCAGGCGGAAGCGCAACTCGCGAAGACCACGAACGACGTGGAACGCGACGTACCTCTGGTGCAACAGCAGGCCGTTGCTAAAGAGAAGTTGGACACCGAGATCCAGGCGAAACGCGCGGCTCAGGCCGCCGTCGAAACTGCCCATGCCGCAGTCCAATCCACTGAGGCGGCGATCGTCTCGGCTGAAGCCGCCGTCGTCGCTTCGAAGGCGGCGGTCGAGCGCGCGGAACTCGACCTTGGCTGGGCCACGGTTACTTCGCTGATCGATGGCGTCGCCGGAATCGCAAATGTCCAAATGGGAAACCTGGTGGGACCGACCATTCCCGTCCCGCTTACTTCGGTTTCGCAGGTCGATCCGATCAAAGTGTACTTTGCCGTGAGCGAACAGGAGTATCTCCGGGCAAAGCACGCCAGCTCAAACGCGCCGGAAATGGAACTCTTCGGCGCCGCACCGGAGCTGATCCTGGCCGACGGCGGAGTGTATCCGCACCGGGGCCGGATCCTGCTGACCGATCGCCAGGTGGATACCAGCACCGGCACTATCCGTATGGTCGCGGCATTTCCAAATCCCGGCGACGTACTGCGCCCCGGCCAATATGGGCGGGTACGGGTCCAGACCAGTACCAGGAAGCATGCGCTCCTGGTGCCGCAAAGCGCGGTAAAGGAACTCCAGGGCGGCTACCAGGTCGCGTTGGTAACGCCCGAGCACAAGACGAGCATTCGGCCGGTCAAGGCGGGGGAGAAGATCGGCGACATGTGGGTGATTAACGAAGGACTAACTCCGGCCGACCAGGTGGTTGTTGAGGGCGTGGCGAACATCAAGGAAGGGACGCCCGTTGTTCCGCGGCCGGCAAATCTCCAGGCGAAGGGACGGTAAGCTATGTCGAACTTCTTCATCAGGCGTCCGATCGTCGCCATCGTCATCTCCATTCTGATGGTGATCGTAGGTGCGATCACCATCATCAACCTGCCTGTCGCGCAGTTTCCTGATATCGCTCCTCCCGAAATACGCGTATTCGCGTTGAACCCGGGAGCCGACGCAGAAACCATGGAGAAAGCCGTAGCCACCCCGATTGAGCAGCAGATTAACGGTGTGGACAACATGGATTACATGTATTCGCTGAACTCGAGCGGCAACTCGAGTACAGCGCTGATGGTCGATTTCGATCTGAAAACCGATCCGAATACGGACTTGATCCTTACCCAGTCGCGTCAGCAGTTGGCAAACGGCCAGGTTCCTCCCGTCGTGAATTTCATCGGGATCGACGTGAAGAAGTCACTGACGTCGCCGATGATGGTGATCGCGTTGTACTCACCGAAAGGCACTTACGATGCGAGCTTCCTGGCCAATTACGCTTATATCAATCTGAACGATCCGCTGGCGCGCTCTTATGGCGTAGGCCAAACCCAAATCTATGCCGGGCAATATGCCATGAGGATCTGGGTGAAGCCCGATCGGCTGGCGAAGCTGGGCGTCACGGTGGGCGACGTCGTCCTGGCTGTCTCGGCCCAGAATGTGGTTAACCCGGCCGGCCAATTAGGTGGCGAACCTACTGCCGGTAATCAACAGTTCACATACTCGGTGCGCGCCCAGGGCCGGCTTATGTCGCCGGAGGAGTTCGGCGACATTGTCGTGCGGGTGAGTCCGGACGGCGGGGTGGTGCGCGTGAAGGATGTTGCCTCGGTCGAGTTGGGGTCGCAGGATTACAACGTTCTCACCCGTCTTGACGGCAAGCCTACGGCCGCGATGGGTGTTTACCAGTTGCCCGGTTCCAACGCGGTGCAGGCCGCCAAAGAGGTCAGGAAGCTCCTGGCCAAAATGAAGCAGAGCTTTCCGCCGGACATGGACTACGCAATCACGCTGGACACAACCGACGCGGTACGGGCGGGCATGGAGGAGATCGTCATAACACTGGCAATCGCTTTTGCCCTGGTGATTCTGGTGGTCTATGTTTTCCTGCAAGACTGGCGCGCGACCGTTATTCCCATGCTGGCCGTTCCTGTGTCGTTGGTGGGAACGTTCGTCGTGTTTCCCTTGTTTGGTTTCTCGGTGAACACGCTTTCGCTGTTTGGGTTGGTTCTTGCGATCGGCCTGGTGGTTGACGATGCCATCGTTGTGGTCGAAGGCATCCAGCGGCATATCGAAGAGGGTCTGTCCCCGGTGGAGGCGTCCCGAAAGGCGATGCATGAGTTGACCGGTCCGGTGATCGGCATCGCTCTGGTCCTCTCGGCCGTGTTCGTCCCGACCGTCTTCATCCCTGGCATTACCGGCCGCCTATATCAGCAGTTTGCATTGACCATCGCCATCTCTGTACTCGTTTCCGCGTTCAATGCGCTGACTTTGAGCCCGGCGCTGGGAGCCATGCTGCTGCGGCCCAAAAAGGATACGCGCGGCCTGATGGCGAAATTCTTCGCCTGGTTCAATCGTGTTTTTGCCCGCGGCAGCAGCTTCTATTTACGGATCTCGGGCGGCCTGATTCGAAAAAGCGCTTTCGCCGCAGTGGCGCTCGCTGGTTTCGCCCTCGCGGGCGGCTTCTTTGCGAAGCTGTTGCCGACGAGCTTCCTTCCCGACGAAGACCAGGGATACATGTACGTCCAAATGCAATTGCCGGAAGCTTCGTCGATTCAGAGTACGGCCGAGGCAGCCCGGGCCGTGGAACAGGTCGTCATGAGCGCCCCGGGCGTGAAGCACTGTACCACCGCTGTCGGATTCAGTCTCCTCAGCCTTACCCGCAGCACTTACAGCGCATTCTTCTGGGTCACCCTGCAGCCGTGGCAAGATCGAAAGCAAATCGAAGAGCAGTACCAGGTCATCAAGGCGAAGCTGAACCTGAAGCTGATTACCCTGCCGCAAGGAACGGTCTTCGCCTTCGCTCCGCCGGCGATTGCCGGAGTCGGCACTTCGGGCGGATTTCAGTTTGTGCTCGAAGACCGCTCGGGGCGGGAGTCCGAATTTCTGGTGAAGAACCTGAGCGAGTTCCTGGAAGCCGCCCGCAAGCGTCCCGAACTCGGGATGGTGACTACCACCTACATACCCAGCACGCCGCAAAAATACGTGTATGTGGACAAAGAGAAGGTAATGAAGCAGGGCATCAACCTGGTAGACATATATGGCACGCTTCAGGCGTTCATGGGCGGGCAGTTCGTCAATTACTTCAACCAGTTCGGCCGCGCATGGCAGGTATATGTGGGCGCGGAAGCGCCTTACCGCGCCAGCCTGGACAACGTCGGACAGTTCTACGTGCGCAACCAAAAGGGTCAGATGGTCCCACTATCCACGCTGACGCGCTTTGAGCTGCGCTACGGCCCCGAATTCAAGATGCGCTTCAACGAATACTCGGCGGCGCAGATTATCGGCAATGCGGCGCCGGGCTACAGTTCGGACCAGGCGACCGCCGCGCTCGAGGAAGTATTCAAACAAACCATGCCGTCCGAAATGGGCTTCGACTATATGGGTATGTCGCGGCAGGAGCAAAAAGCGCGCGAGGGCCTGCCATCCTGGGTAATTTTCACTATCTCGCTGCTGTTCGTATTCCTCATCCTGGCGGCTCTTTATGAAAGTTGGTCGCTTCCGTTCGGCGTCCTGCTGAGCACGCCCGTCGCGGTGTTCGGCGCGTTCGGATTGCTTTGGCTGCGGCGCGCCGTGCTGGGCATGATCTTCCCCTCGTTTATGGTGCAGATCGAAAACGACGTCTACTCGCAGATCGGGCTCGTGATGCTGATCGGCCTGGCGGCGAAGAACGCCATTCTGATCGTGGAATTCGCCAAAAGCGAGTACGAGAAAGGCAAGCCGCTCATCGAAGCGGCCATCGAAGGAGCCAGGCTGAGGCTTCGCCCCATTCTGATGACGTCCTTCGCATTCATTCTCGGCTGCGTGCCGTTGTTCATCGCGACCGGCGCGGGTTCCGTCGCGCGCCAGATCATGGGTACGGCCGTAATCGGCGGCATGCTCGCCGCAACCGTCCTCGGCATCTTCATCATCCCGGCGCTGTACGTCATCGTCGAACGCATCGCCGGCCTTCGGAAACGGCGGGAGACGTCTGAAATCTCGTCCAATGCGGCTCCCGTGGAGGGGGACTGACATGAACAGGAAAGCACTTTCCCTCTGTCTCGGAACCGTGTTCATGTTTGGCTGCACCGTCGGACCGAATTACCAGCGGCCGAAAATCGACGCTCCGGCCGCCTACCGGGGAGCGCCGCCGCAAGCGAATCCCGCACAATCTGAGGCGCAGTCGTTCGGAGATCAGAAGTGGTCGGAGGTATTTCAGGACCCGCAGCTCCAGGACCTGATCCGCATTGCTCTGACGCGGAACTACGACGTTCAGATCGCTGCCGCAAGAATCCTGCAAGCGCAAGCGGAGCTGGGAATCACGCGGGCTGACCAGTTGCCAGCCGTCAGCGCCGGAGCCTCGGCTTTCAACCAACGCAACCAGCGGCAGAAACCGCTGCGCGAGTTCGAGACTGACGCGACCTCCGCGGGAGCATCGTTAGCCTGGGCTCCGGACTTCTGGGGCCGCTATCGCCGCGCGACCGAGGCAGCGCGTGCCAATCTGCTGGCCACCGAGTGGGCGCGGCGGGCGGTGATCAGCACATTGGTGAGTAATGTCTCCGCCGCCTATTTCCAGCTCCGCACATTCGACCTTCAACTGGAAATCGCACGGCGAACACTGGCTTCGCGCCAGGACTCGTTGAACCTGACCCGAAAACTCACGGCCGGCGGCGCGGCCAACATGCTCGATGTGCGCCAGGCGGAGCAACTGGTCGCCGTAGCGGCCGAGAACATACCCGATCTCGAACGGCGCATTCAGCAACAGGAGAACTTCATCAGCACGCTGCTGGGGAACAATCCCGGTCCGATCACGCGCGGGCTGAAGCTCACCGAGCAGCCGCATCTGCCGGATGTTCCGGCGGGTATCCCCTCGCGCCTGTTGGAGCGGCGGCCCGATATCCGCGCGGCCGAAGCGGAGCTAATCGCCGCGAACGCCCAAATCGGCGTGGCGAGAGCAGCTTATTTTCCGCAGATTACTTTGACGGCGAGCGCCGGATTTCAGAGCGCGGCGCTCAGCAGTCTCTTCACCGGGCCGGCTGGCTTCTGGAGCTTTGGAGGCGCCTTGACGCAGCCCATATTCGCGGGCGGACGGATCAAGTCCGGCGTGCGGTTAGCCGAGGCGCGCCAGAAGGAGTT
>DATJWO010000044.1:0-277850 GCA_035501155.1 Bryobacteraceae bacterium | reverse complement strand
CGTTCCGCCGGTTACTATCGCGCCTGTCAAGTTCACCGCCGACCCGGATCCGTTCGCTAGGATCGTTCCGCCGGCGTTGTTGTACGTACCATCACCGATCAGCACCAGCGTGCCGCCGTTGGTCGCCTCCAGCGTCCCCGTGTTCGTCACCCCGTTGAAAGCTTCGAGCGTCAGTGATTGGCTGACGTTCGCGTTGACGGTGCCTTGGTTGTTCAGATTCACATTCATTTGGCCCGCGCCTTGAATGGTCTGCTGGTTCAGCAAGGTGCCGCCATTTGGGCCATTGATCTGGTTGTTGGTATTGTTTCCGAGGGTCACCGTGCCGGTGCCGCTCAGGGTAACGGTCCCGCTGGAGTTGATTACCAGGGATGTCGCTTTGCCTGCGGAATTCAGCGTGATGGCGCCATTGTTGATGATGCTGGAGCCATTCACCTTCAGAGCCGTGTTGTCCCCGATGGCGAGGGTATTGCCGCTTCCCACCTGCAGGCTCGCGATACTCGGGCTGATATCCAGCGTCACGGTGCTAGTGCCATTCGTGATGCAGACGTTGGTGCCTGTGGAGTTGGGCGCTCCGGCCGGATTCCAATCCCCGCTAGTGCTCCAATTGCCGTTACCGGAGATGTTCCAGGTGGACAGGGTGCCGCCGAGCGTGCACTGGGCATATGCCGAGACGGCGGAAAACGATAAGACGACTGCGGCTATTAGTGAGTAGCGGATTGATTTCTTGGCCAATGGTACTCTCCTCCGTTAGACCACTTCAGTTCTCGACAGTATACACGGACGAGAGACCAAGGTCAGAACAATTGGGGACGAAAATGAAGACGAAAGCGAGTTAAAAGTACTGGTACTTGCCCCAGGCTTCACTTGCCGAGCAAAGGCTCCCCATCGGACGGGAACTCATAGATCTCGCCGGCCGTGTGGACAACCAGCGTTCCAGGGCCGAGCGCTTTTCCGGTGTCCGGAAAGAATACCGCGCCGTCGGTGGATTCGCCCGGGTTCAGCTTGGTGGGCACCAGAGCGATGGCAGACGCCGCGGCCCCGGCCTTCAAACGGGACGATACGCCTTCGGCCAAGGCGCTTTCACGACGGGATTCGTAGCCGTTGGTGGTTTGCATGTGTTCATTGCCATACACGCCGCGTTCATAAGTGGTCACCAGCTTGATGACGTCGCGGCGTCCCGCCTTGGACAGCATGGTGTAGACGACGGTAAGCGCGGGTGCGGCTTGCCAGACCATGCCGTCCTGTTGGCGGTAGCTGAAATCCTCGGGCTTGATCATCCAGGACACCGGCGAACCGTTCGCGACAGAAACCTGCATGATGGAGTATTCCTTGAGACGCGCCGGCAGGTAGGCGAACATCACCGTTACGCCGCCCTTGGTGAGCGTCTTGTATTGAAGCCCGTTGGATTCGAACGGAATAACTTGCGCTGAAAGCCCAGCAGCAGCAAGGCACAGCAACGCCCACGGCCTCATAGCTCCATCATAAGATGGAGCCGGGGGCTACGGCTCGGGTATTTAGACAGGAAAGCGGGCCGGCGCGGCCGCCTGAGGTGTTTACCCTAGGATTGGGCATCTATCCTCCTGGTGCCTAAGGTCACTCGCCAGATCAACTAGTACCAAGGACCAATTGCTGATACTGTATTTCGGCCTTAGCCTAAATTCAGGAGACTTCTGCCAATGTTGCGTGGCATCATCGTTTGTCCGGATGTCGACCTGAGCGAGCGTCTCGAAGCGTTGTTGAGTGAAATCGGGATCGTGAATGTCACTCGCACGCTGGATCGCTATCCGAACACACTGGAGCTGGTTCGCTTTTTGAGAGCGCATGCTCCCCAAGTAATTTTTTTGAGTATAGAATCGACAGCGAAGGCGCTGGATATGGCCAAGGAGGTAGAGAAAAACACCCCGGGTGTGCAGATTGTGGCCATCAGCCGGTCCGTAGACCCACAGATCCTTTTGGAGATCATGCGGGCGGGGATCCGCGAATTCGCGTCGCTGCCTTTCGACCGGCAGGCGCTGGTGGACGCCCTGTTGCGGGTGAAGGAAGCGGTGCAGGCGCGGCCGCCCTCCATCGAAACTACGAACCAGGTATATAGTTTCCTGCCCTCCAAGGCGGGAGTTGGTACCTCGACGATCGCGTTGAACACCGCGGTAGCCATGTCGAGAGTGCCGAACCAATCCGTGCTGCTTTCGGATTTTGACCTCAATTCCGGCATGATGCGCTTCATGCTGAAGCTGGACAACACCTACTGCGTGACGGACGCGGCCGAGCATTCGCTCGAAATGGACGAGAGCATGTGGCCGACCATGGTCACCACGCTGGAAAAGCTGGACGTCCTGCACGCCGGCAAGCTGAACCCGGACTTCCGCATCGAGCCCACGCAGATCCGCCACTTGATGGAGTTCATGCGGCGCAATTACAGCGCCTTGTGTTTCGACATGTCGGGCAATCTGGAGCGCTATTCGCTCGAGATCATGCACGAATCCAAGCGCATCTTTCTGGTCTGCACGCCGGAGATTCCGTCCCTGCATCTGGCGCGCGAAAAGTATCTTTACCTGAAGCAGCTGGATCTGGGCGAGCGCGTGAGCATTCTGTTGAACCGCTGCCAAAAGCGGCCGCTCATTACTCCGCAACAGATTGAGCAGCTGCTGGGCCTACCCGTGTACATGACTTTCCCCAACGACTATCAGGGCGTCCAGCGCGCCATGACTGCCGGCCACTGGGTGGAATCCAACTCGGATCTGGGCAAGCAATTCAACGTGCTGGCGCAGACCATGCTGGATGCGCGCGTGCCGCAGGCCGTCGAGTCGAAGAAGCGCTTCATCGAGTTCTTCTCGGTGGTCCCCGGCAAGAGTGCTGCGCCCGCGCCGGCCCGCAAGACGGCCGGGTAGGAGCGCAGGCCGGTTTAGGCACCGGCAACTTCGCTATCCTCGTTGATTGGAATCCACAGTCCTGCACTGGGTTTCGACCTACGGTTATGCCGCGATCTTCTCCCTGCTGGTTCTGGGGATCGTGGGTCTGCCCGTTCCGGACGAGTTTCTCCTGACCGGCTGCGGTTTTCTGGCCTACCAGGGCAATCTGCACTTGAGCGCCACGGTGGCGACCGCATTCGCGGGAAGCTCATGCGGCATTACGGTGAGCTACCTGATCGGCCGAACGGTCGGATGGAAGTTTCTGCATTCGCGGGCCGGCCGGCTGCTGCATGTGCGTGATGAGCACATCTACAAAGTGCACATGTGGTTCGACCGGATCGGCCATTGGGCTTTGCTGATCGGTTACTTCATCCCTGGCGTCCGGCACTTCACCGCGATCGTGGCCGGCACTTCCAAGCTGGAGTATCGCTCCTTTGCCGTCTTCGCCTATGCGGGCGCGCTGCTGTGGGTGAGCACGTTTGTGTTTATTGGGTATCACTTCGGCAAACGCTGGGAGGAGATTTTGGCGGCCATCGAACAGCACCTGAAGTTGGTTTACTGGCTAGCCGGCGTGCTGGTGGTGGCGTACCTTGTTTATCTGTATGTCCAACGCAGGCGAAGGGCGGCCGGCCGCCAGTAGTAACCTAGAAGTGACGACAGTGAGTGTGACAGCGATCCCATTGCCCCGGCGCGGCGCAGCAGGTTTTTACTCTTCGACAGTCGGCAAGAAGGCCGTGATGGCCGCGAGCGGGTGTATCCTGTTTCTGTTCGTGATCGGGCATCTGATCGGGAACCTGCAAATCTACGAAGGCCCGCGGAAGCTCAATCAATACTCGGCATTTCTCCATTCCATGCCGGCCCTGCTGTGGACCGTGCGGATCACTCTGCTAGTGATGGTGGCGCTGCACATCTGGTCATCGGTGCAACTTGCGGTGCGCAACGTCAGCGCCAGACCGGTGGGATACAAGAAAAAGAAATCCACCGAATCGTCGTATGCTTCGCGAACCATGTACTGGAGCGGACCGATAATTCTGGCATTCGTCATTTACCACTTGCTCGACTTTACTTTCGGAACGGTCAATCCGCACTTCGTTCCCGGCAGAGTTTACGCCAACGTGGTCGCTAGCTTTCAGGTGGTTCCGGTGGCAGCCTTCTACATCCTGGCTATGGTTCTGTTGTGCCTGCATCTCTATCACGGCATCTGGAGCATGTTCCAATCGGTCGGCTTCGCGCATCCGCGCTATACGCCGGCGTTGAAGCGCTGCGCCGCGGCTGCCGCCATTCTGATCGCGGCGGGTAATATCTCCATCCCGGTATCGGTTCTGGCGGGATGGGTGAGATAGCGATGCTGCTCGATTCACGCGTTCCTTCCGGCCCGATCGAGACCCGCTGGGATCATGCCCGCTTCGAGATGAAGCTGGTGAACCCGGCGAATAAACGCAAGCACACGATACTGGTGGTGGGTTCGGGCCTGGCCGGAGCGTCGGCGGCTGCGACGCTCGGTGAACTGGGCTACAACGTGAAATGCTTCTGCTTCCAGGACTCGCCCCGGCGTGCCCACAGCATCGCCGCGCAGGGCGGGATCAACGCGGCTAAGAATTATCACAGCGACGGCGACAGCGTGTTCCGCCTGTTCTACGACACGGTGAAAGGCGGCGATTTCCGTTCGCGCGAAGCGAACGTGTACCGTCTGGCGCAGATCAGCGTGAACATTATCGACCAGTGCGTGGCGCAGGGCGTGCCGTTCGCGCGCGAATACGGTGGGACGCTGGCCAATCGGTCGTTCGGCGGCGCGCAGGTGTCGCGAACCTTCTACGCGCGCGGCCAGACAGGCCAGCAGTTGCTGCTGGGCGCCTATCAGGCGCTGGAACGCCAGGTGCACGAGGGCCGCGTCACGATGTTTCCTCGCACGGAAATGCTGGACCTGGTGGTGATCGACGGCCAGGCGCGCGGCATCGTGACGCGCAACCTGGTGACGGGCCGGATCGAGTCGCACGTGGGCGACGCGGTGGTGCTGGGCACGGGCGGGTACGGCAACGTTTACTATCTGTCGACCAACGCCAAGGGCTCCAACTGCACGGCGATCTGGCGGGCGTACAAGCGCGGCGCGGCATTCGCCAATCCGTGTTTCACCCAGATTCACCCTACCTGCATCCCGGTGTCGGGGCACTATCAGTCGAAGCTGACGCTCATGAGCGAGTCGCTCCGCAACGACGGACGGATTTGGGTGCCGCAGAAGGCCGGCGACAAGCGCGTGCCTCGCGAGATTCCCGAGAGCGAGCGCGACTACTACCTGGAACGGCGCTATCCGAGCTTCGGCAACCTGGTCCCGCGCGACGTGGCCTCCCGGAACGCGAAAGCGGTTTGCGACGAAGGCCGGGGCGTGGGTGAGACCGGGCTGGGCGTTTATTTGGATTTCTCCGACGCGATTCAACGCCTGGGCGCGGACGTGATCCGCGAGCGCTACGGCAATCTCTTCGAAATGTACCAGCGCATCACGGACGAAGATCCCTATCAGGTTCCGATGCGCATCTACCCGGCGATTCATTACACCATGGGCGGGTTGTGGGTGGATTACTATCTCATGAGTACGATTCCGGGGCTGTTTGTGATCGGCGAAGCCAACTTCTCCGACCACGGCGCCAATCGCCTGGGCGCGAGCGCCCTGATGCAGGGCCTTGCAGACGGTTACTTCATCCTGCCGTACACAGTGGGTGGTTACCTGGCGCAGGCGAAGCTCCAGAAAGTCGATACGGGCCACTCGGAATTCCGCTACGCGGAGCAAGGCGTCGCGGAGATGACCCAGCGTCTGCTTTCCGTGCGCGGCCATCAAACCGTGGACGCGTTTCACCGCCAGCTCGGCAAGATTGTCTGGGATGATTGCGGGATGTCGCGTACGGCCGGTGGGCTGAAGTCGGCGATTGAACAGATTCGCGCGCTACGCGAGCAGTACTGGAAGGACGTTAACGTTCCTGGCAGCGCCGAAGACCTGAACCAGTCGCTCGAAAAGGCCGGCCGCGTGGCCGACTTCTTTGAGCTGGCTGAGCTGATGTGCCTTGACGGGTTGGACCGCGGGGAGTCCTGTGGGGGGCACTTCCGCGAAGAATTTCAGACGCCGGATGGCGAGGCGCAGCGCAACGACGAAGAATGCGCTTACGCGGCGGCTTGGGAATACCGGGGCCCGGACCAGGCTCCGGCTCTGCACAAGGAGCCGCTCTTCTTCGAATACGTACATCCCAGCCAGCGGAGCTACAAGTAATGCGGCTGGTGCTGCACGTTTGGCGGCAGAAGAATCCGGCATCACCGGGCCGGCTGGTGCGCTACGAAGCCAAGGACGCCAATCGCGATATGTCCATGCTGGAACTGCTGGACGTCGTCAACGAAGAGCTGATTCACAATGGTGAGGAGCCGATCGCTTTTGAGCACGACTGCCGCGAGGGGATCTGCGGCTCGTGCGGGTTCATGATCAACGGTATTGCGCACGGGCCGCTGCCCGCAACTACCGTGTGCCAGTTGACGTTGCGGCACTTCAAAGACGGCGCGGAGCTATATCTGGAGCCCTGGCGCGCGAAGGCGTTTCCGGTTGTGAAGGACCTGGTCGTGGATCGCAGCGCGTTCGATCGCATCATCGCCGCGGGTGGCTACATCAGCATCCCCACGGGCAGCGCTCCGGACGGCAACACGATTCCTGTGCCCAAAGAAGCCTCGGATCGCGCCATGGACGCCGCAGCGTGCATCGGTTGCGGAGCCTGCGTGGCGGCGTGCCCGAATGCGTCCGCGGCGTTGTTCACGGCTGCCAAGATCACCCACCTTGGGCTTTTGCCGCAGGGCCAACCCGAGCGCGAGAAACGGGCGCTTAGCATGGTGACGCAGTTCAATGCCGAGGGGTTCGGCGGCTGCACGAACATCGGAGAGTGCGAAGCAGTTTGCCCCAAGGAGATCCAGCTGGAGGCCATCGCGCGCATGAAGCGCGACTTTCTAAAGGCCAGCTGGAAACGCCGTTAGTCTTCGATTTTGATGCTGGGGCCGCGCTTGCTGCTTTCCTCGGTGGCGCGCCGTTGCACTTCGCGCGCGATTGCCACGAAGGGAGCGCCGGCATCACTCAGGGTCACGGGCTGACCAGAGTCGCCGCCCACTCGTACCGCTGGATCCAGTGGCAGCTCGCCGAGGAACTGAACATTCATCAGGTCGGCGGTCTTCTTGCCGCCGCCGTGGCTGAAGACGTCGATGCGTTCCTTGCAATGCGGGCACTCCAGATAGCTCATGTTCTCGACCACGCCCAGCAGCGGCACGCGCACCTGCTGGAACATGTTGATGGCCTTGCGCGCGTCTTCGAGCGAAACGTCGGACGGTGTGGTTACTACGACGGCGCCGGTGAGCGGCGCGGTCTGAATCAACGAAAGCTGCACGTCGCCGGTGCCGGGCGGAAGATCGATGATCAGGTAGTCCAACTCGCCCCAATCGACGCTCCGCAGGAACTGTTGGATGACGCTATGCAACATCGGGCCGCGCCAGACCAGCGGCTTGTCGCCGGGGTTCAGGAAGCCCATGGACATGAGGCGCACGCCGTTCTTCTCGATGGGCTGGATGCGCTCGCCGATGGAGTGCGGCTGCGCGCGAACGCCCATCATCAGAGGTACGTTGGGGCCGTATACGTCGGCGTCCAACAGGCCGACCGGGTGGCCCAACCGCGCAAGCGCGATCGCCAGATTCACGGCAACGGTGGTTTTTCCGACTCCCCCCTTGCCCGATCCGACCGCAATCAGATTCTTGACGCCCGGTATTGGCGGTTTCGGTGCTTCGGCCTGCGCCGCATGGGGACCCATCAACTCGATGGTAGAACATCGCTCAGCTGTTTCGCCGCGAGGCTGCGCCTATGCGAGAGCGAGATTGGCCTGCGCGCGCAGCGCAAAATCGTCGAACGCTCCGGCGCGAAATTGGGGGAACGCGGCGGCGGCGATCATGGCAGCGTTGTCGGTGGAAAGAGCGGGCGTGGGAAAATACACGGGACACGTGAGCCCGGCGTTGTGCGCAGCAGCCCGTAAGCCCGCATTCGAAGCGACACCACCGGAGATGACCAGGGAGCGCGCCGCGATATCGTCGATGGACATCGCAACGCGCCGCAGCAGCTCCTCGATTACAGTGTGTTGGAACGACGCCAGCAGGTCCAGCGTCGCCTTCGGGGTCACACGTAGCCAGTCTTCGAGCGACGCATTCCGCAGCTTGTGGCGTGTGGCGATCTCATCAGACAAATCGTGCTGCTCCACCCAACGGAGCACCGCCGTCTTCAGGCCGCTGAAGCTGAAGTCCATGGCATTGCCTTTCATGCGTGCCAGCGTAAACTTCACCCCGTGGGGATCGCCATGCGGCGCGAGGCGGTCGATCACCGGGCCGCCCGGATAACCGAACCCCAGCAGCTTCGCTACTTTGTCATACGCCTCGCCGGCGGCATCGTCGCGTGTCTTTCCGAGCAAGCGGTAGGAGGAATCCTCGCGAATTTCGAACAGATGCGTATGGCCGCCGCTCACAACCAATGCTAAAGCGGGCAGCTCCACTTTGCCTCCCGATTCCAGCACGACGGCGTGAATGTGCCCTTCGATGTGGTTCACGCCGATCAGCGGCAGGCCGTGGACGAAGCAGATGGCTTTCGCGTAGGTGATGCCGACAAGCAGAGAGCCCACCAAACCTGGGCCCTCCGTAACCGCGACGGCGTCCAGATCTTCGAAGTGCGTCCGCGCCTCCTGTAGCGCGAGGCGAACCACCGGGACGATCGCGCGCAAGTGCTCGCGCGATGCCAGCTCTGGCACGACGCCGCCGTACTTGCCGTGGGTGTCGAGCTGCGAGGCCACAACCGACGACAGGATAGTCCTGCCGTCTTCCACCACGGCGGCCGCCGTTTCATCGCACGAGCTCTCGATTCCCAGAATGCGCATTGCTATCGTGAAATTTGGACCTGTCGCAATTTCATTATGACTTGCCGGATTCGTCGATCGCCCAAGAACCGTTGGCGGAAAGAGCGGCATCGCGCATGTTGGTGCTGCATCGCGAAGAGCAGTGGTGGGAAGATCGCGCGTTTCGCGAGTTCCCCACATTCATCCATCCGGGTGACTGCCTGGTGCTGAACGATTCGAAGGTGTTCCCGTCGCGATTATATGGCAAGCGCGTTGGCTTTTCCGGAGTCGTGGAAGTGTTGTTGGTACAACCCATCAGCAGTGACGCGAAAACTTGGACCGCTTTGGTGCATCCCGGGCGGAAGCTGCGCACCGGTGAGCGGATTGCCCTCGATGGCGTGGAGGCAGAAGTGATCGGGAGAGGCACATTCGGCGAGCGAACCCTGCGCTTTCACTACGACGGCGATCCATACGAGCTGTTTCAGAAAATCGGCCACGTGCCGCTGCCGCCATATATCAAACGCGCGGACACGTCGTCCGACCGGGAGCGCTACCAGACTATTTTCGCCCGCGAGACGGGTTCGGTCGCGGCGCCAACCGCGGGCCTTCACTTCACGCCGGAAGTCCTGGAAGCCTGCCGCCAAGCCGGAGCCGAGATCGCCTATGTAACTTTGCACGTTGGTCTGGGAACCTTCCAGCCCGTTCGTGGTGAAAAGATTCACGCAGAACGGTTTCATGTCAGCGAGGGAAACGAGTCGAAGATCCGCGCCGCGAAGCGCGCCATCTGCGTGGGAACTACCAGCGTGCGCACCGTGGAAAGCCTATGCCTCGGCAAGAGCGGCGAAACCGATTTGTTCATCCGGCCAGGTTTTCAATTCCAGCGGACGAATGCGATGCTCACGAATTTTCACCTGCCCGAGTCTAGTCTGTTAATGCTGGCATGCGCTTTTGCCGGGCGTGAATTTGTGCTCGCCGCTTATGAACACGCGGTAGCGGCTGGGTATCGCTTCTATTCGTACGGCGATTGCATGCTGATTGTATGAGCGCTCCCGCCAGATTGGTTTCCGTCGTTCTCGGACTCGCCGTGTATCTCGGCCTCGCCATCCTCGGCTGGGACGGGTTTGCGGCGTTCTTCAGTCACCCAGCTCTGTTCGCGCTGACAGTGGTTTTTGTCGTGCTGGACATCGTCGCGCTTTTCGCCGGCGGCAATTTGAGTCCAGGAGTACGGGAGGATCGCAGCAACCGCTGGGTCCTGCCAGTGTTCACGATACTCGCCCTCGCGGCGGCATATTTTTCGGCCTACACAGATCGCATCGGCTTCTGGATCATCGACGGCGACGCGATTCGGTGGCTGGGCGTCTTCCTCGCGGCGGGCGGCGGCGCGTTGCGCCTTTGGCCGGTATTTGTGCTCGGCGATCGTTTTAGCGGACTGGCGGCAATCCAGCCCGGGCACACTCTGGTCACCACCGGTGTCTACCGCGTTATCCGCAATCCCAGCTATCTGGGATTGCTGATTAGTTCGTTCGGCTGGGGGCTGGCGTTTCGTTCGGGAGTGGGTGTGCTTCTCGCGGCGCTTCTGATTCCGCCACTCGTCGCACGAATGCGCTCTGAAGAGCGCCTGCTGCAATCGCAGTTTGGCAGCGAGTACGACGCCTATAGCGCCCGCACGTGGCGGCTCATGCCCTGGATCTACTGACTCACGCGAAAACGTAGGCAGCGAACCGGTGCAGCAAAGCCCAGTAGCCGGGGCCGACTCGGAACTGTCCATTCAGAGCCACGGGCGTGGCGCTGTAGAGCAACGCGGACAGTAAAGCCTGGTACAACCCCAACACGGGAACACTGCGCCGCGCTTCAAATAAACGGGTGGAAACAGTGCCCCAAAGAAACGTTGCGGGCATCAAAATGGGATTTGGGATATGGGCCGCCCCGAACAACACTCCTGCGTACGCCGAAGTGCTCCACGATGCGCCTAAGCCCTCGCGAAGCCGCCGGTACGCCATGTTCTGGAAGAGCAACTGTTGGACGATGCACCAGACCAGGTAGCCGAACCAGCGATACACAACGTGGCGCGGAGTGGCCTGCCACCACGCGAGAAAGACCGGAGGCATGAGGCACGCCAACAGCCACCATCGCCATGCGACGATTGCGGTCCAGGCCGTTGTCAGGCTCAATCCCAGCGACGCCGTTGTTTCCGAATGCCAGACAAACGAAGCCGCCACCAGCGCGAGCGGGACCAGAAGGCCCCAGGACCACCACAGTGGCCGAAACCAGATGTAGAGGATGACGACGACCGAAAATGCCACTCCTTCGGCCACGTGCCAGACTCCATACCACCTCATTACCCACTATCATATGCACGGATGGCACGTTTCGGAAAGGACTCGCCGCGATGAGCGCCGATGCAGCCGCTGTTCGCGCCGGAGAGGAATTGGATCGGGAAGCGCTGGCGCGTTACCTCCACGACAAGATCGAAGGCGGCGACGAGTTGTCCGTCGAGCAGTTTCCCGGAGGCCATTCCAATCTCACGTATCTGCTGAAAACGCCGGCGGGAGAATATGTTCTGCGCCGCGCTCCCTTGGGACCGCTCGCGCCCAAAGCCCACGACATGGCCCGGGAATACTGGGTGCTGCGTGCGGTTCATCCGCTCTTCCCGGCGGCCCCGCAGGTGTTTCATCTTTGCGAAGAGACGTCCGTGATCGGTGCGGTGTTCTTCGTTATGGAGCGGCGGCGCGGGATCATCGTTCGCAACCGAATTCCCTCGGAGTTGGCGGCGTTTGTAAACTATCCCGCGCGCGTCAGCGGCGCACTAATCGACTGCCTCATTGAGCTGCATGCGGTCGACATCCAGCGGCACGGTCTCATCGCGCTCGGCAAGCCGGAAGGCTTTCTGGAGCGGCAGGTGCGCGGCTGGTTCGAGCGCTGGAACCGCGCTAAGACCGAAGAGCTTCCTCAGATGGATCGCGTCATTCACTGGCTCACGGAGCGGCTGCCCGCTTCGCAGCAGCCCACGCTGGTACACAATGATTTCAAATTGGACAACGTCATGCTGAACGCTTCCGATCCGGGGCAGATCGCGGCCGTGCTGGATTGGGAAATGGCCACCGTGGGCGACCCGTTGGTGGATCTCGGCGTCATGCTTTGCTATTGGTCTCAGCCCAGCGACCCGGGCGGTGCGTCGCCGGCTTTGACCGCGCAGCCGGGTTGGTTCACGCGCGACCAACTGGTCGCGCGCTATGCGCAAAAGACCGGCCGCGATATCTCTGGGATCACTTACTACGAAGCATTCGCGATGTTCAAGCTCGCGGTCGTGTTGCAACAGATCTACGTCCGGTTTCACCGCGGCCAGACCCAGGACGAACGCTTCCGCCACTTCGACCAGCGGGTGCACCGCCTCATCGAACAGGCAGCCGCCATCCTATAACCATGGATTTCGAATTCTCCGACAAAGTTAAGACACTCCAGAGCAAGCTCGGCGCCTTCATGGACGAGCACGTCTACCCGAACGAGCAGCGCTTCGAACAGGAGATTCAACAAGGCCAGCGATGGCGGCCATCGCCTGTCATCGAGGAGCTGAAGCCGAAGGCGCAAGCTGCCGGGTTGTGGAACCTCTTCCTGCCGGAGAGCGAGGACGGCGCGGGGCTCACGAATCTCGAATACGCGCCGCTGTGTGAAATCATGGGCCGCGTCCACTGGGCGCCCGAAGTGTTCAATTGCTCGGCGCCGGACACCGGAAACATGGAAGTGTTGGCGCGCTATGGGACGCCGGAGCAGCAGGAGACTTGGCTCAAGCCATTACTGGCGGGTGAGATCCGTTCCTGCTTCGCGATGACCGAGCCGGCCGTGGCGTCGTCGGATGCCACGAACATCGAAGCCAGCGTCGTGCGGGATGGCGAACATTACGTCATCAACGGGCGCAAATGGTGGTCGTCGGGCGGCGGCGATCCACGCTGCAAGATTGCGATCTTCATGGGCAAGAGCAACCCCAACGCTGCGAGGCACCAGCAGCACTCGATGATCCTGGTTCCCTTGGGCACACCCGGCGTCACAATCGAACGCCTGCTCACGGTCTTCGGTTACGATCACGCTCCGCACGGGCACGCGGAAATAACCTTTCGGGACGTCCGGGTGCCCGCGTCGAACCTGTTGCTCGGCGAAGGCCGCGGCTTCGAGATCGCGCAAGGCCGGCTGGGCCCGGGCCGCATCCACCATTGCATGCGGTTGATCGGCGTGGCCGAGCGGGCGTTGGAAATGATGTGCCGCCGAGCGGACTCGCGTGTGGCGTTCGGAAGGAAGCTGGCTGAACAAGGTGCATTGCGCAAGGACATCGCCGATTCGCGTATCGAGATTGAACAAGCGCGTCTCCTGGTGCTGAAGGCCGCCTACATGATGGACACCGCCGGCAACAAAGCTGCGCGTGCCGAGATCGCCATGATCAAAGTGATCGCTCCCAACGTCGCGCTGCGCGTATTAGACCGCGCGATTCAGGCCCACGGTGCGGCGGGCGTTTCGCAAGACACGTTTCTCGCTGCGGCTTGGGCCAACTCGCGAACGCTGCGCTTGGCCGACGGGCCCGACGAAGTGCACGGCGAGGCCGTCGCCAAACTCGAGCTGCGGCGCGCACAAGCCAAGACGCCTTGCTAAACTAGACCTTTGATCCCATGAAAATTCACGAATATCAGGCCAAGGCGATCCTGGCCAAGTACGATGTCCCTGTGCCTCGGGGCGAAGTGGCCTTCACGGTCGACGAAGTAGAGGCGGCGGCGAAGAAGATCGGCGGCAGCGTGGTGGTGAAGGCCCAAATCCACGCCGGCGGGCGCGGCAAAGGCGGCGGCGTGAAAGTCGCCAAGGACGCGGCCGAGGCCGTCGAGATCGCCAAGAAGATGCTGGGCATGAAGCTGGTGACGCATCAGACTGGCCCGGAAGGAAGGATCGTGCAACGCCTTCTAGTCGAAGAAACGCTGCCCATTGACCGCGAGTTGTACCTAGGCATCGTGCTTGACCGCGCGCAGGGCAAGCCGGTTTTCATGGCGTCGGCTGCGGGCGGCATGGAGATCGAAGAGGTCGCCGCCAAGACCCCCGAACTGATTCTCCGCGAGACGTTCGAGCCCGGCTACGGTCTAGCGTCGTTCCAAGGCCGCAATCTGGCCTTTGGCATGGGAATTCCTGCCGCTAGTGTGAATGCTGCAGTCTCCGCCATGACCGCCCTCGTCAACGCTTATAGCGATTCCGACGCATCGCTCGCGGAGATTAATCCGTTCATCCTCACCAAAGACGGCAAGGTTTACGCACTAGACGCCAAGATCACGCTGGACGACAACGCGCTTTACCGCCACAAGAACCTGCTGGAGCTGCGCGACCTCAACGAAGAAGATCCGCTGGAAGTGGAGGCCTCGCGCTTCAGCCTGAACTACATCAAGCTGGATGGCAACATCGCCTGCATGGTGAACGGCGCGGGTTTGGCGATGGCCACCATGGATATCGTCAAGTACGCGGGCGGGAGTCCGGCCAACTTTCTGGACGTCGGCGGCGGCGCCAACGCCGAACAGATCAAGAACGCGTTCCGGATTCTGCTTTCCGACGCTGGCGTCGAAGCGGTTCTCATCAACATTTTCGGCGGCATCCTGCGATGCGACGTATTGGCCACCGGCGTGGTGAACGCCGCGCGTGAGCTGAACATCAAAGTGCCGATCGTCGTCCGAATGGAAGGAACCAACGTCGAGAAGGGACAAGAGATTCTGAAAACGTCCGGATTTAATTTCACCGTCGCTGACGGAATGAAAGACGCCGCCGAAAAAGTGGTTCGCGCCGCGAAAATGGGAGCCGCGGCATGAGCGTTCTAGTCGATCAAGACACGCGCGTTGTTTTCCAGGGATTCACGGGCCGGGAAGCTAGCTTCCATGCGCAGGCTTCCATCGATTACGGTACTCAGGTAGTTGGCGGCGTGACGCCCGGTAAAGGCGGCCAGACTCATTTGGACCGCCCGGTGTTCAACACGGTTGCGGAAGCCGTCCAGCGGACTGGCGCGAATGCGTCGGTCATCTTTGTCCCGCCGCCGTTTGCTGCTGATGCCATCATGGAGGCGGCCGAAGCCGGTGTCGCGCTCGTGGTTTGCATCACGGAAGGTATTCCAACTGCCGACATGGTTCGCGCCGCCGAGTTCCTGAAGGGCCGGCCCACGCGCCTGATCGGCCCCAACTGCCCGGGCATCATTTCGCCGGGCAAATGCAAGATCGGCATCATGCCGGCGCACATTCACAAGCAGGGCCATGTGGGCGTGGTTTCCCGTTCGGGCACACTAACGTATGAAGCGGTCGGGCAGCTCAGCAAGCTGGGCATTGGCCAATCCACCTGCATCGGCATCGGCGGCGACCCGATCATCGGCACCACGTTCACGGATGCGATGAAGCTCTTCAACGCCGATTCCGATACGCACGCCATCGTGATGATCGGCGAAATCGGCGGCAACGCGGAGGAGACAGCCGCGGCCTACATCCGGGAGCACGTCAAGAAGCCCGTAGTCGGTTTTATCGCCGGGCAAACCGCGCCGCCCGGACGCCGCATGGGGCATGCCGGCGCGATTATTTCCGGCGGATCCGGTAAAGCGGATGACAAAATGAAGGCGATGGCCGCGGCCGGAATCACAGTCTGCGCCACTCCCGCTGAAATCGGAGACAAGGTCAAAGGCCGCCTGTAATCTGTGCCCGGCGGGAGCAACTCGAAATTTCACCATGGCAATCGAACAAACATTTGCAATCATCAAGCCCGACGCAGTGGGAGCCGGCCACGCCGGCCAGATCCTGAGCATGATCGAGCACGCCGGCTTTCGCATTCGCGGCATGAAAATGACGCGCCTTTCCAAACAGCACGCCGAAGGTTTCTACGACATTCATCGCGAGAAGCCGTTCTTTGGCGGATTGGTGACCTTCATGACCGAAGGCCCAGTGGTTCTGCTGGTTCTGGAACGCGAAAACGCCATCAAGCATTGGCGGGAAGTGATGGGCGCCACGAATCCGGCCAACGCTGCTGAGGGCACCATTCGCAAGAAATTCGCCAAGAACATCGAGCGCAATGCGGTTCACGGATCGGACGCGCCGGAGACCGCCGCTGTGGAAATTCCGTTCTTCTTCAGCATGGCCGAGTTGCTGTAGGGCTACGTTAAGCTGAGTCTAGGCTTGCACGGCCGCCGTCGCTTCCGCTTTGCGATCCCGATCGAACATGCGTGACAGGGCTACGCCAACCGCGACCACGACCACGCAGCCGATCACGTTAAACCACAAGAACGAGATTTTCGTGAACAGATCGGCGGCAAAGATCGCCGCCTCCCCCGCAAGTACGCCGTAGAAGGCGCCCGTGGCTCCTACTTTTTTGAAGAAGAACGCCAGAACGAAAACGCCCAGCATACTGCCATAAAACAGCGATCCAACGATGTTCACGGCCTGGATCAATGCGCCGAAGTTCCTGCCGAACTGCGCGAACGTCATGGCGTAGCAGCCCCAAAAAACCGTGGCGATTCGCGAAGCCACCAGGTAATGCCGGTCC
The DNA here is from genome assembly GCA_035501155.1 of Bryobacteraceae bacterium. Classification (GTDB taxonomy): domain Bacteria; phylum Acidobacteriota; class Terriglobia; order Bryobacterales; family Bryobacteraceae; genus Palsa-89. The sequence goes on along the minus strand of DATJWO010000044.1, from coordinate 261,511 downwards.
GATGCGTCGCGCTTGATGTGCCTCCGGTAGATGTCGATCACAGTCACGGCTGCAAGAGAGTTTATTTCCCCCGAGGTCGACGACATCGCCGCCGAGAAGATCACCGCGATGATCAGTCCCACCACGCCGGCCGGTAAGTAGCGCGTTACAAACGAAAGGAAAATGTAATTGGTATCGTCAAAATCTTTGCCGACCAGGCGCTCGCCCGCCGCGTGAGCGTCGTTCAACTGGCGCTGTGCGTTCTGGTATCGCGCCAGACTCGCCTGCCGCGCTGCTGGATCTCCGGCGTGTTCAGCCTGCAGATAAGCTTGGGCCGCGTTTTTTCGTTCGGAGAATGCCTGCTGATAGCGCTGCTGGACCGCCGGGAAACGCGAGTCCTGGCGGACATGATTCAACTCCACGGGCTCAAACAGCATTGGGGGCCGCTCGAAAATAAAGAAGACGAACACCATGGCTCCGATGAACAGTATGAAGAACTGCATCGGGATCTTTGCCATGGCGTTGAAGATCAAGCTAAGGCGGCTTTGACCGATCGATTTTCCCGTCAGATAGCGCTGCACCTGCGATTGATCGCAGCCAAAATAGGCCAACGCCAGGAACATTCCGCCGATCACCCCGCTCCAGACGTTATAGCGGTCGTTCCAATCGAAATTAAATGTGACCGCGTTTAGCCTGCCGGCGGCTCCCGCCAGCGACACCGCGTCCCGGAAGGATACGTTCGCGGGCAACAGATGGATCGCCAGCAAAAACGCCAGCACCAGGCCGCACATGATGAGAACCATCTGCTGGACATCGGCCCACGTCACCGCCTTAATGCCGCCGAACGAGATATAAGTCATCACCAGCACGCCCATCACGACGGTAGTCACTTGATCGGGCCATCCCAGAATAATCGAGAGCACCACCGCGGGCGCGTAGAGAGAGAAACCCGCGGCCAACCCGCGTTGGATCAGAAATATCACGCTGACCACGGCCCGCGTCTTGGCATCGAAGCGCTGCTCGAGGTATTCGTAGGCCGTGTAGACGTTGGCCCGGTGAAAAATGGGAACGGCTGTGGCCGAGAGAATCACCATCGCCAGTGGCAGTCCGAAATAGAACTGCACGAAGCGCATGCCATCGGTGTAGCTCTGCCCGGTTGTCGAGATGAACGTGATCGCGCTGGCCTGTGTAGCCATGATCGATAGACCCATTGCGTACCAGGGCATGGTCTTTCCGGCCAGCAGGTATTTGTTCATGGTCGTACTGCCGCGCCCGCGATACAGGCCGTAACTGACGATGAACGCCAGCCAGGAAAACATCACCACCCAGTCGAGTGGCCTCATGAATTAAAGGTCCGCGCGAACAGAAAGAAAATCGCGATGAGGAACGCCAGATAGCAAACCACGAACAGATAAACGTGGCCCCACGTGCCTAGAAAGGGAGGCGGCTCCTCCACCGCGGCGCGTTCGGTTTGACCTTCGGTATCGCTCACAACGTTTTCCCAGCGCTCAGCAGATTGGCAAAAATGCGGAATGCTCCCGGCACTCCGGCGGGCAACTCGCGGAACCAGGAGAAGGCCGTAAAGACGTAAGCGCCCTTGCCATAGCGCGCGTACAGGGTTCCTCCCGCCAGCGGTTTCTCACCCGGATCGTGCGTCTCGAAAAGCGGCCGGTAGCGGCCGTCCCACTTAGACGCGAAATACAGGCCGCGCTCCTGAATCCAGCCTTCAAAATCGCGAGCCGTGATCGCATTGGGCCGTTGCAACAGCGGGCTTCGAGGATCCAGCAACTTCACCGGTGCTTCTTCCACCGTGACGCGGTCGCGGCCCGTTGTGATCGGGTAGGGACCGATATGATCGAGCGCTCCTGTGTTGCCGCCGCCAAAAGCGCCTCCGCCTTCGGCTACGTTGTATTGCACCACCACCGTGCCCCCGTTCTTCACATAATCCAGGAGACGCTCCTGATTGGCGCGCAGGTCCGCCCGCGTGTTGTACGCGCGCACTCCGGTAATGATCGCGTCGAAGCGTCTGAGGTCGCCCGCCACCAGATCCTCTGGACCCAGGAGCACGACATCGGCTCCCAACTGCCGCAGGGCTTCCGGAACATCGTCGCCCGCGCCCATGACATAGCCAATGGTCTTTGGCAGTAGCCGAACGTCGGCCCGCACTAATCTGGCGATTGCCGGCGGGAGCAGAACCTGGGCCGGGATATGTGGATAACTGATGGTCTCCACCCACGCCGCGCTCGCTTGGTCGCCAACCTGTACGCTGGCGCTCAAAGTTCCCATGGCATCCTGGGCGGGTGGAGTGATCTGATACGACAGCGTGCATTCGTCGCCGGCCGCTGCCAGCTTGAAATCTCCGGAGCCATCGGCAACCCGCCAGCCATTGGGTGCTTGAATCCGGACGTGGCCGGAGGCGCCTGCTGTATTCGCCTTCACCTGCAGCTCCACGGTCTTCGGCGAACCGTCGGGAAATAGCAAAGCATCCTCGGACCATCGCAGCGCGACTCTTGGCTCCACAACCAGCGCTCGCGTTAACTCGCCTTGCGCGCGCTCGATGTAGCGATATAGCACAGGCCGCGTCACCTCGACATCCTGGGATTCGATCCGTAGATGAAAGTGCGCGTTGAACAATGGGGGATTTTCGGCGAGGCCGATTTCCGGCTGGTTCGGTACGTTATACGTGTCGCCTTGCTTGGGCTCGCTCAGCCAATAAGGCTGCGAGAAAGGCTGGTTGGCCGGTACCGCGACGGTGAACACAAACGTCGCCGGCTCGTTCCAAGGCAGTATTTTCCCGAACTTGTCCTTCGTGGCGGCTCGCGCGATGCCGTCAATGTCGACCGACTGCACCTGAACCGCCATGTGTTCGCGGTTGATCGCGGTCGCAGTGAACTTGAACGTTCCACCCGGAACGGTCGCGAATTTGTCGGCTGTGGCGTCCAGCCACAAACCGGAGCACAGCACGATCGCTTCGGCCAACTCCTTGCGTTTCCGCTCCGCCACAGGTCCTTGCAGGGCGCTCATGAGTTTCTCCGCCTTCAGCAGCGCCGGCACTGTCCTGGCCGGATCGCTCGCGTCAAAATTGTGAGCCGCCTCCACCAGCACCTGCCCCACCGCGGCGCCTCCGGCGATGCTGTTCCAGGTGATGTCGATGCCGTCAAACAGGTCGTGCTCGGCCGGCGGACCCGCTTCGGTCACCAAATAATCCTTGGCCGATCCTCTCCGCTCCGGCGCTCCCATCCCCTGGCTGCGATGCATGCTGCGCGACATGCCCGCGATCTCGCTGTAGGAATGGCCGAGCAACGGATCGTATTCGCCCGGATCCACCATGAAGTGATGCGGCATCTTCTCGGCTTCTTCCCGCTGCTCTTTCGTGAACGCCGCCGGATTCCAGAGCAGCCGTTTCGCCTGCCAGGGTTGGACCCATTGCAATTGCTCCGGAAATCGCTTGGGATCGCCGGCAGCTGAGAATGCTTCCTTGCCCAGAATTGCCGATGCCTGGTGATGCCCGTGCCCGTCACGCGGGGTGCCGCTGAAGCGCAGGATGATAACGTCGGGCTGGAAACGGCGAATCACCCACACCACGTCGCTGAGAATCTTATCGCGGCCCCATTTCTCGAAGGTTTCCTGCGGTGTTTTGGTGAATCCAAAATCGATGGCCCGCGTAAAAAACTGTTCCGCCCCGTCAATCCGGCGTGCCGCCAATAGCTCTTGTGTGCGGATGACGCCCAACGCGTCGCCCTGCTCGGCGCCGATCAGATTCTGCCCGCCCTCGCCGCGGGTCAGAGAAAGATAGCCGGTCCTCACTTTGCGCCCGCGCGCAAGATATGCCAGCAACGCCGTATTCTCATCATCCGGGTGGGCCGCGATCATCAGGACACTGCCCGTATTGCTCAACCGGTCTAGAGCGAGCTTCGCCTGCGCCACTCCCGACAGCTCACGCTGAGCGAGAGCGCTCGGGAGAAGGCCAGTAAGGGACACCACGGCAAGTACCGCCAAACGCCACATGGGCAGAGTGATTGTCACGTCACTACTCATGATACGTGACCCGCGCCGCGCCATGGCTAAGCACGCGTCTTTGACGAACAAGGGTATGGTGGGAGAGTGCCCAACGGCACATCAACTCCGGTCGCCCCACCCTTCGCGACGGAAGCGTCACTCTGGGTGGCCGCACTGCTGGCTGCGGTAGGCGGTTTTCTGGATGCCTTCACCTACTTCGGACACGGGCGTGTGTTCGCGAACGCCATGACCGCGAACGTGGTCCTGCTCGGCGTCGCAGCGGCCGGCGGCGACTGGCGGCAGAGCCTGCGCCACGCTCTTCCCATTGCGGCGTTCCTCTGCGGAGTCGCGATCGCCCAGCTTCCGCAGATTCCTCGAGTTCGCAGAGCGATCCCCGATCCTGCGATGGCGGCACTCTCTGCGGAAATCGCCTTCCTCTTTGCGGCGGGCTGGTACCCGGACAAGGTTACGGATTTCCCGCTGCTCCTCGGCATCTCCTTCCTGGCCGCGTTGCAAAGCTCGACCTTCGTACGTGTCGAAAAATGGGCTTACAGCTCCACAATGACCACCGGAAACCTCCGGCAATTCGCCGAAGCCGGATTTCGAGCGCTGTTTCTGGGTGCTGACGCCGGCATGCTGCGGCGGGCCAGGCTGTTCGGCTTCATCTGCCTTGCTTTCCTTTTTGGGGCGGTGGCTGGGAGTCTGGCGGTGTCCGCATTGCGCAATCGCGCTTTGTGGGTTGCCGGGATTGTTCTGCTGGTCGTGTGGCTCCCGCTGGCCGCCGGGAAACGGCGCTAAGGGGTAGCTCCCGCATGTCCTTCGCACGCATGCGCCGGACGATCCGCGCCGTTACAATCAAGGTACATGGCAAACGCCTCCTCCGCATCGCAAACCCGGGTCCTCGTTGCGGACGACGAAGAAAACCAGCGGGCCGGACTGGCAAAGATGGTTCAGTCCTGGGGCTTCACGGTCGAAACCGCGGCCGATGGCCAGGATGCCTTCGAGAAACTGAATCAAACGCCGGCTCATGTCCTGGTGACGGATCTGATGATGCCCCGCATGGATGGCTTCGAGCTGATGAAACGCCTGGGGGCACAGGGCGCACTTCCGCCGACGATCATGCTGACGGCCTTTGGGAATATCGAAACCGCTTTACAGGCCACCCTCGATCACGGCGCCTTCTGGTTCTTGGAGAAACCGATCCAGCCGAGCGTGCTCAAGGTTCTGTTGGAACGCGCCGCCGCGCAGAGCCGCCAAGCCGAAGAAACGGAGCGTCTCCAGCGCCAACTGGTCTATCAGGGCGTTCTGGCGGATCTGGTTGGCGCCTGCGCGGCCATGCAGCAAGTCTTCTCCCTGATCCGGCAGGTCGCGCCGTCCAAGGCGGCTGTGCTGGTCACCGGCGAAAGCGGGACCGGCAAGGAACTGGTCGCCCGCGCCATTCATCACCTGAGCCCCCGGCGGGATGGTCCGTTTGTCGCTATCAATTGTGCCGCTCTTCCGGAGACCTTGATGGAGAGCGAGCTGTTCGGGCACGAAAAAGGCGCGTTCACCGGCGCCGTGGAACGCCGCGCCGGCTGTTTCGAGCTGGCTCAAAACGGTACGCTGCTACTGGATGAACTCGCCGAGATGCCTGTCGGAACGCAGGCCAAGTTGTTGCGTGTCCTTGAGGATTCCCGTGTCCGTCGCTTGGGCGGAAAGGGCGAAATCGAGGTGGACGTGCGTGTCGTCGCCTCTACCAACAAAGTGCTGGAAGAGGCCCTGCGTAAAGGCGAGCTGCGGGAAGATCTGTACTATCGGCTAAACGTATTCGAGATCCGCCTGCCCCCTTTGCGTCAGCGGGAAGACGATCTTCCGGCTCTTACCAAGGCGTTAGTCGAAGTGCTGAACAGGAAACATGAAACACGTGTCGTGGATGTGCATCCAGACGTCATGGAGCAATTCAGGCGGCATTCCTGGCCGGGTAATGTTCGCGAGTTGCGTAACGTTCTGGAAAGAGCGGTGATTCTAGCCGGCGAAGGCATGATTACCATGCACCATCTCCCACGCGATTTCGGCGTTGCCGCGGGATCGCGGCCGCAGCCCCAGGAACTGGAACCGGATGCCGTGCGATTGCCTGTGGGAACTACCGTGGGCGAGGCCGAACGGGCGCTCATCCAGCTCACCCTGCAATACACCAAGAACAATAAAACCCGGGCCGCCGAAATCCTGGGTATCAGCCTCAAGACGCTCTTCAACAAGCTGAAGGAGTACGGCGCCGCAGAGTCGGAAACCGGCACTAGTGCCTAGATGTCTTTTAAGGTCAAGCTCCGGATCGCGATTGCCATGTCACTCAAGGCGAGGCTCCGGATTGCAATCGTGGCGCTGGTCACCCTGGTGGTCGTCGGCATGTCGATGTTGTACCTCTACGACTTCACGCGCATGTCCTTCAGCACGGCTTCCGGACGTGCCGATCTGATTGCCGACCAGGTGGAGATGTACCTCGTCGACTATCTCACCCAGCAGACCGCCGTCCGCGGCCTTCATCCCAATTCCGTCGAGGAGTGGAAGAGCGCCTGGACCGGAATCGTTCGTGACGACCCCGACGTTACCAGCATGCTGAAACGGTCGCTCGCCACCGCCGAGCTGGTGCTCGCCATCGTGGTCACCGACGAGCACGGCCACGTTTTGGCGGCATCCGACCCGACGCTGCTGAATCAAACCATGCTGCCGGCCGAGGATCTGCACGACGTCCAACAAGGCTGGTGGTTCGGCGCTCTTTGGGATCTCATGATGCGGCGCGAGGACTATCTCACGACGCGGCCGCTCGGCTTCGCAGACACCAAACAGGTCCTGTTCAAGGTCACCGTGGTCATCCGTTCGGTTCTGTTGCGTCACGCTATCCAGCCCGCATTCAACAATCTGGCCCTCGCATTTAGCGCGTCGCTGTTCATCGCGATTTTCCTGGGCTCCGTGTTGCCGAATCTGCTTCTCGATCCTCTACAAAGGGTCAGCCGCAGCATCGACCTGATTCGCGCCGGCCAGTTTGAATCCGTCAGCCAGCCTCGAGGCGAGTCGCGCGAGTTCGCCGACGTCCACTCCAAGCTGACCTTGCTTGGAGAGCAGTACCGCGGCGCCAAACAGGACGCTCTCGAACTCAGAAGCAATATCGAACAGCTCCTCCTACGGCTGGAGGAGAGCGTGCTTCTGTTCGACAACACCGGACGGCTCAGGATGGCTGGCGAGCCCGTCGAGCACATGCTCGACCAGACGCGCGCCGAGTTGGCGGGACGTTCCTACGAGGAGATCTTCCCGCCGTCCACCGCCCTGGGCGGGGTCATCGGGAACGCTTTGCGCAATCACGAAGCTGTCCGCGACCAGTTGGTCACCATTCCCCGCGACGGCGCCGCGCCGGTCCGCCTGTTGGTCAGCGTGGAAGTCCTTGGCCGCGGTCCCGGTCAGGAGGAAATGGGCACATTGGTTACGCTCCGGGATATCGAGAGCCGGCGCCAGCTCGAACACCAGTTGGACCTCTCCACGCGCCTGGCTGCCATCAGCCGGCTGACCGGCGGAGTGGCCCACGAAATCAAGAACCCGCTCAATGCCATGGCCCTGCATCTGGAAGTGCTCAAGAGCAAGCTGGATGGGCAGCAACCGGAAGTGGATGTCATCACGCGCGAGATCAAGCGGTTGGACACGGTAGTCAAGACGTTCCTGAATTTCAACAAGCCGGTGGATTTGAAGGCCAGACCCATCGACTTGAGCGAACTGGTGGAGCAGGTCCTGGCACTTGTCGCCATTGACGCCCAAACCAAGAGTATCGAAATCGATACCGCTCTTCAGGACAAGCTGTGGATCAATGGCGATCGCGACCTCCTGCTGCAAGCGATCCTAAACATTGTCAATAACGGACTGGAGGCGATGGTCAACGGTGGAAGACTCAGCCTTCGGACCATGGCGGACGGCGATGAATGCCAGATTGCCATTTCGGACGCCGGGCCGGGCATCGCTCCCGAGATTCAGGACCGGGTCTTTCACTTGTATTTCACTACTAAAGAACGTGGTTCGGGGATCGGTTTGGCCATGACCTTCCGGGTGGTTCAACTGCACAGTGGTACAATCGACTTTGTCAGCGAATTGGGGAAAGGCACCACTTTCCGTTTGCGCTTCCCGAGGATGGTTGATTACCAAGGTGCAGTTCTCGCTTCCTCCGTCACCACCTCTTGATTCGTCCGTTCGTTGAATCTCTCATGCTCCGGATTCTGTGCATTGTGGTAGTCCTGGTCCTGGTCGAGTCGTCTTGTCACAGGCACAAAGTCGCCTCGCCGCTTCCACCGTTGCCTGCGGCAACGGCGAATCCGAAAGCAGCGCAGCACGTTCCTCCTCCGGCGCAGTTGGAACCGCCCCCCAAAATTCCTGCGGCGCCCACTCCGGCCCCTCCGCAGGTCGGCACGCCCGCCGAGTTGTACCAGGTAAACAGGCCTCCGGAGCCCAAGAAGCCGCGTACGGCGGCAGCCCCGCCCGCGCCCCCTCAGTCGACGGTGCCCGCTCCCCCTGCTCCGGTGACGCCGCCCCGGCTGGGCGATATTCTGACCCAGGATCAGCAGCGGGAATACAACACGGCCATCGATCAAAGCCTTTCCCGCGCTCAGGCCAGCCTGGGTTCCATCGGCAACCGCTCCTTAAGCCGGGACCAGCAAAGCCTTGTCGAACAAATCCGCAGTTTCATGCAGCAAGCCCAGGACACCCGCAAGACCGACCTTCAAGGCGCCAAGCGCCTGGCTGAAAGGGCGGATGTTTTGGCCGGAGATCTCGCCGCGAGTTTCCGGTAAGTCAACAGCCAAAAGAAAACGAGCGCGGCCGGAGAAACCGCGCTCGTCAGGGAATTGAAGTGAGGAGTGTTTATTGCACTTCGGATTTGGCCGTGGCTTGCTGAACAACGCCATTCAGGTCCAGTGAGTAGATCTTCACATCCACCCGGCGGTTTTCCTTCCGCGCTTCGCGAGTTCGGTTATCGGCCTCGGGGAAGTCGCTTCCGGCACCCAGTTCACGAATCGACCGTAGCGGAATGTTGTGCTCCACACTCAAGTAATGGACGACAGCATCGGCCCGCTTGCGGCTGAGCTCGCGATTGAAAGCGACATCACCGGTACGGTCGGCGTACCCTTCCACCTCGATGATGTAATTCTTCATTCCGCCCACCTTTTGGATCGCGTCATCGAGCTTGGCTTGTTCGTCCTTCGACAATGAGCTTTTGGCGAAGCCGAAGTACACGGGCTGGGTGGAAACCAGCTTATAGCTGTCCAGGTTGGAAACCACGTTTTGCAGGTTCTGGTCGACGCGGGAAACTCCCTGCTGCGCGTCCGTGGCTGCTGTGTTGGCGGCAGACGCCTTTTGGGCGGCATCAGCGGCGGCAGCGTTGGCCTTGGCTGCGGATTCAGCCGCTTCCGTGGCTCGCTTGCCGGCTTCGGTGGCTTTCTCATCGGCGGTTGCTACCTGACGGTCCAGATCCCCAATGGCCTGCTTGCTGTCATCGGCCTCTTTTTGGAGGCTGTTCACCTGTCCTTGGGTCTTGTTGGCTTGATCCTGTACCGGGGCGATGGCCTCCCGGACGTGCTTGTGCGTCGCAAGACAGCCTACGTTGGTGAGCGTACAGACGGTCAGGACCCCGAGAAGCGCCGGCGAATAACGAAGTGACATAGATTACGATCTCCTATGGCGCTAACTTAGCACGTCGGACGCCATTGGTGTAAGCTTAGCCCAATCAAGGAACTAGTCGTATGACGGCTCCGCGAAAGGGTGCATGAAGGTTCCCTGACCCGGTAAAACTTGCTCTACAAGCATCCCGTTTTGACATGATTGACATGTCAGCATGATCGTGTTTTTATGCGCCATCCAAGTACGTGCGCTAAATTAGTCTCACAGTGCAATCTTACGATCTGATCGTCATCGGCTCCGGCCCTGCCGGACAGCGGGCAGCCATTCAAGGCGCGAAGATGGGAAAAAACGTCGCTCTCATCGAGCGTCGCGAAGTGGTGGGCGGTGTTTGTGTCAACACCGGCACAATTCCCAGCAAGACCTTCCGTGAAGCCGTCCTCCACCTTTCGGGCTATTACTACCAGAACATCTACGGCGTCAATTATCGGGTCAAAGAAAAGATCACCATGGCTGACTTGGCATTCCGCGTCCAGCATGTGATCAAGACCGAGGTAGACGTGATCCAGGCGCAATTGTCGCGCAACAACATCGAGCTGATCAGCGGTGTTGCAAAGTTTCTTGATCCGCATACCGTCCGCGTCGTGAACTCGCGCGGCGAGCAGACTTTTGCAGGAGATTTTTTCGTCATCGCCACCGGAACCAAGCCGGCGGCATCTCCCAAAGTGAAGTTGAATGGGAGAAACATCATCGACAGCGACCAGGTCTTGGACATGCCTGAGATTCCGAAGACACTCATCGTTGTGGGTGGCGGTGTCATTGGCGTTGAATACACCTGCATGTTCGCCACCCTGGGCGTGCGCGTGATTCTAGTGGAAAAGAGGCCGCGTCTGCTAGAGTTCGCCGACGCCGAGATGGTGGAGGCCCTTTCCTACAATCTGCGCGACCATCGCGTCACGCTGCGCTTGAACGAAGAGGTGGAAAGCGTTGAGGAGACCCAGGACGGCAACGTAGTCGCCTGCCTGGAGAGCAAGAAGAAAGTTTCGGGCGACGCTTTGCTGTATGCGGTCGGCCGTCAGGGCAATGTCGACGAACTGGATCTTCCCGCAGCCGGCATTCAGTCGGATCCGCGCGGCCGCATTAAGGTGGACGCTCAGTACCGCACGGGGCAGCCGCACATCTTTGCGGTTGGGGATGTCATCGGTTTTCCCAGCTTGGCTTCGGTCTCGATGGAACAGGGCCGCATCGCCGCGGCGGAAGCTTTCGGCAAAGCGGTGGTGTCGAGTCCGGCTAACTATCCTTACGGAATCTACACGATCCCCGAGATTTCCTTTATCGGCAAAACCGAAGACCAACTGACCGATGAAGACGTCCCCTACGAGGTGGGCGTAGCTTATTACCGCGAGATCGCGCGCGGACAGATTCGCGGTGACACTACCGGCCGTTTGAAGATCATTTTTCATCGCGAAACGAAGCAGATACTGGGGGTTCATGTCATTGGCGAAGGGGCCTCTGAATTGCTTCATATCGGTCAGGCGGTTATGATTTTGGGCGGGTCCGTGGAATACTTCATCGATACGGTTTTCAACTACCCAACCTTGGCGGAATGCTACAAGGCCGCGGCATTTAACGGTCTCAACAAGTTGGCCAAGTTCTAGAATGGAGGCGCGGGCGGGGCAGCCTGTGTACTGACGTGCGGCGAGCGATTGGAATCACCACTGCCGAGCAAGTCGCCACCGGTCTGGTCGAAGACCACCAGCTGGTGGGACCACTTCGTGTCTACGAGGAAACGGGCGACGATCCTCTTCTCAGCATGCCCCCGTCTGGAATCGCGCAATGTTTTGCCGAGGAGATCCGTGCGGTCGCATCCGGTGGGACAGTGGATGCCATCGGCATCGCAATGCCGGGCCTGATCCACAACGGCTTTATCGAAGAGTCACCGAACTTGCGCCAATTGAAAGGCGCGCATTTTCAAGACCTTGTCTCCGATGCATTGCGCGAGGTTGGAATGCGCACGCCCGTCTACGTTTACAATGACGCTGACATGGTGGCTGCCGGATTAGCGGCTACGCGAGGCCAGCTAGACCGGTTAATCCGCGTTTGGACCCTGGGCCATGGGATTGGCTTCGGCATCTATCCCCAGCGAGAAGGCGTGTGGGAAGGCGGACACATGGTGGTTTCCCTTGATCCGCGCGAGCGCTTTTGTGGATGCGGCGGCGTCGGACACCTGGAAGGCATCATGGGGCAGCGCGCCATGCGGCTTCGTTTTCTGGATATGGAGCCCGACGAGGTCTTCGAGAACGCGCACCGGGGCGATCCGCGTTGTGTCGAATTCTTCAAGCTTTGGCATCGGGCGTTGGCGGCCGCCACAGCCAACTCGATTCACTTGTCCGGAGCAGGCAAGTTCTATATCACGGGCTTCAATTCCAAACACCTGGATCTGAATCTTCTGGATCGTTACATGCACGAAATGGTGAAGATGAGCCCGTTGCAAAGTTACGTGTTCGAGGTAGTTGCCGGCACCGACGAGATTGGCGTGATCGGCGCGGCGGTGAGCGCGCTGCACGCCGCGTTTCAGGTTGTCGGAGTGTAACGGCCTCCTCTGGGCCGATTACGCTACACTCAAGCTTTCCATGCGCGAGCAAATCTCTCCGGCCAGTACTGTCAGCGGCTCGATCCAGCTTCCCGGCGATAAATCCATCTCCCACCGTTACGCGATATTGGCAGCGATCGCGGAAGGTGCCTCGAAAATCTCGAATTATTCGACCGGCGCGGATTGCCAGTCCACGCTCGCCTGCATGCGGGCGCTCGGCGCGGAAGTCGAGAAGCGGGATGGAATCACCTGCGTTCACGGCCATGGTCTGGACGGACTGCGCGAGCCAGCCGGCATGCTGGACGCCGGCAATTCCGGCTCTACCATCCGCATGCTCTCCGGCATTCTGGCCGCGCAACCCTTCGAGAGCCGGATCGGCGGCGACGAATCGCTCTCCCGGCGGCCCATGCAGCGCATCATGAAGCCGCTGGAGGAAATGGGCGCACGCATCGAAGCCCGTGATGGGCGCTTTCCGCCGTTGGTCATTCATGGAGCCAACCTCCACCCCATCGAATATACGCTGCCGGTGGCAAGTGCCCAGGTAAAAAGCTGCGTTTTGCTGGCCGGGCTTTACGCCGACGGCCGCACCACCGTGCACGAGCCCGTCCGCACACGTGACCATACCGAGCTGGCGCTGCGGGAGTTTGGCGCGGACGTCGAAGTCCAGAAGCGTTCCATCACCGTGACCGGCCATCCGCAGCTTCAGGCGCGGGAGCTGCGCGTACCGGGCGATCTGTCCTCGGCGGCGTTTTTTCTGGTGGCCGCACTGATGGCGAAAGAAGCGGCGCTGACGATTCATGGAGTCGGGATGAACCCGACTCGTTCGGGATTGTTGGACTTCCTCGCCGCAATGGGCGCGCAGATCAAGATTCTGGATGTCAATTCCGCTGGCGGCGAATTGTCCGGCAACCTGCTGGTCCGCAACTCCCGCATTCGCGGCGGCGTGCTGGAGAAGGCGCAGACAGCAGCGCTCATCGATGAAATCCCCGTGCTGGCTGTGCTGGGTGCGGTCAGCGAGGAAGGTCTGGTTGTGCGCGATGCTTCGGAATTGAGGGTCAAGGAGACCGACCGCATCGCCACCATCACCGAAAATTTCCGCCGCATGGGCCTCCAGATCCGAGTGAACGACGACGGCTTCGAAGTTCCCGGCCGCCAGAAGCTCCACGCCGCCGAGCTGGATTCGTTCGGCGATCACCGCATCGCGATGGCGTTTTCGGTGGCCGCACTCGGAGCCGATGGCCCTTGTGTCATCGAGAATGCCGAGTCCGCCTCCGTGTCTTTTCCTGAGTTTTTCGATACACTACATCGAGTCACCGGGTAAACCTGCTATGGCCGTCGCTGACCTGACCTTGGAAGGCTTGGTTCACGATCTGAACAACGTGTTTCAGACCATTTCGGAGACTGCCGAGCTGCTGGAGGACGATCCACGCTGGGAGAAGCTGGCCCATACTCTGCTCCGCAGTGTGGATCGCGGGCATCGCATCGTTCACAGTATTCTGGAAACCAACCGCTCCGCCACTGAACTCGGGCCGGTGATTGAGAACGCGGCGCAGTTCTGCCAGGACTATCTGGAGTGCGCCAACGGGCCGAAGATCGGCTTCAGCTCCGAGATCGATCCGGATTTCCGGTTGAAGGGCGACGCAGCAGCCTGGGAACGCGTGCTGGTTAACCTGTTTCTCAATTCCGCGCAAGCCGGCGCGAAGAATATCCGCGTTCAGGCACAGGGTAATCAGATTGTCGTGACCGACGACGGCCCGGGCATCGCACCGGAACTGCTGCCGAGGATCTTTCAGCCGCGCGTGTCGACCAAATCGATCATATCGGGCCTGGGCTTGTATGTGGTGCAATCCATCGTCGAACAGCATGGAGGATCGGTGACCGCGGTGAACGGACCGAACGGTGGTGCTGTCTTTACGATGCGCCTTTAGCCTTGCTGTACGCTTCGTCCAGAATCTCCACAACATGCGCGACGCGTTGCCCACGGCCGAATTTTCGTACGCCCGCCCGCATTTGCAGCATGCACCCGGGATTCGCGGCGGCAATGACCGGCGCGCCAGTAGCGTTGACCGTCTCCATCTTCTTCCGGAGCAAGGCCATCGCCATGCCGGTGTGAACCACGTTGTAGATACCGGCGCTGCCGCAACACTGATCGGACAGTTGCATCTCTTTGAGCTCTAGCCCTGGAATGGATTGCAGTAGTTGTCGCGGCGCGGACCGAACTCTTTGGCCATGGGCGAGGTGACAGGAGTCCTGATAGGTCACCGTCATCGGCAGTGTCGCCATCTCCCGATTCAGGTCGATGGATGCCAGAAACTCGTTCACGTCCTTCACCGCAGCCGAAAAGCGCTGGGCCTTCTCGCAATACTCCGGATCGTGCTCGAACAGTTCCCCGTATTCTTTCAACGTGGACCCGCAGCCTCCCGCATTGGTGATGATGGCGTCGAAGCCGCCGTCGACGAGCGCATCGATGTTGCGGCGCGCCAGCTTGCGCGCTTCGTCCCGGATGCCGGCGTGGACGTGCAGGGCGCCGCAGCAGCCCTGGCGATCGGGGATCGAAACTTCGCAACCATTCTTTTGCAGGACTCGCACGGTGGCTTCGTTCAGCCGCGCGAAGCTGATGTTCGCGACGCAACCGCCGAGAAATGCCACGCGGTGTCGCCGCGCACCCTGCGCCGGGAGGGTCTTGCCGTAGTAGCCGAAGAAAAAGGGCGTCTCGATTTCCGGCGCCAAACCTTCGACTTCGCGCAGCCGCTCGGGCAAGAAGCCCAGCATGGCCACCAGCCGTTTCAGACCGCTCGCCTGAAAGAAAAAGAGGAGCGCGCCGACGATTTCCAAGTTCATCCGCGAAGGCAGCAACCGCCGAAATACCAGTGAACGCAGCCTCCGAACCAGCCAGGGGCGACGAACTCGGTTCTCGATATCGGCGCGCGCGGCTTCCACCAGCCGTCCATATTGCACGCCGGAGGGACACGCGCTTTCGCAGCCCCGGCACGCCAGGCACATCTCAATGTGTTCGATGTAGGATTGGCTGACGGGCGCGCCCGCCGATACTTGAACCATCTGGTAGATGCGCCCGCGCGGCGAATCCATCTCCACGTGCAACTCGCGGTACGTGGGGCACGCATTCAGGCACAATCCGCAATGCACGCAGCGGTCGAGATCCACCTGTTGCGGCTTGTCGAATGCAGCTGCGTCAGATGCGGCCATATAACCTGCCGTGGTTCAGCAGACCCCTGGGATCGAACATATCCTTGACCTTCTTCATCATTGCAAAGTCATCTCCCGGCTCCGGCCAAAGTTCGTGTTGCTCCCGAAATTCCGGCGGCGCAAACTCGATGACAGTCTGGCCAAGCGGCGGAAGGCGCAGTCCATTCGAGTCCGGGAAATAACCGTAGCAAACGCCCGACCCCGCGCGAGCCAAGGCGTGCCCGGGCATCACCTCCAACACGCGTCCGATCTCGGAAAGCAGACACGAAACGCGCACCACGATGGCGTTCGGATTCTCGCGTAGAAATCGCGGCGTCAGCTCCCGGATACCCTGCCACAGTGACTCTTCCTCGGTTCCGTCGAGCACTTTCGCGCCCGAGAGTTCGCGCGAGTAACGGTCTAGCACCGCCGGGCTGCCTCCGGCCTGCATCAGGAGCTGATAGGAATTCACAGTCTTCAAAATGTCGATGGCGGCCGGCTGCAGCCTGCTTTTGAGCACCTGGTCGCGGACGGCCAGCGCTTCCTCGATCCTCTGAAATTCCCAAGTGAAGCTCCGCGTCTCGGGCGGCATCGGATGAATCCGGAAGTTCACCGTCGCGATCGCTGCCAGGGTTCCGAATGATCCGATCATGAGCTTGCCCATGTCCAAGCCCGCGACGTTCTTCACTACCATCCCGCCGGTCTTCACCAACTTGCCTTCGAGTGTGGCGAAGGTCATGCCGATCACCATGTCGCGCGCGCTCCCGTAAAGGCGCCTTCGGGGACCGCTGACGTTGGCCGCAAGCGTTCCGCCGACCGTGGCGCGCTCGAAGAAGGGAGGATCGAGCGGGACCATCTGGCGGTGCTCCGCCAGCACATGCGTCAATTCGCAATACGTGATGCCCGCGCCGACGCTGATCGTCAGATCGCGTGGATTGTATTCGAGTACGCCGCTCAACGCGCTGGTCGAGATGGCCGCATCCGATGCGGTGATCGGTCCGCCCATCCGTTCCTTCGTTGAATTTCCGCAAAGACTGATCCGCCGGTTCCGCAGGTTTGCTTCGGCGAGACAATCCGCGAGTTCTTCCGGCGTGCCGGGAGAAATAGCCATGAACTAGCTATCGTACCAGCGGACGTTCGGAGCATGCCGCCAGCTTGTAACAATAGAAGATCCGGTGCTCATCTTCGAACTGTTCCGCTCGTTCCAGCCGCTAGGTAATCCGATCGGCTTCGGCGCGAGCGACTTCCTCGAGATCACGGTTGCGGCGCTCCTGTTGCTATTAACGCTGGTCTGCCGGCCGTTTGTAGAGCCTTATGCTCGCAGAGTTGCCGGGAAGACCCGCTGGTGCATGCTGCTGCTAGCCGTGCTGCCGATCGTTCTGCGGCTCGCGCTTTTGCCGCATCATCCGGTTCCGGCACCGGATGTTTACGACGAGTTCGGCCATCTGCTGGTTGCCGACACGCTGCGGCATTTTCGTTTGGCCAACCCGCCGCATCCGTTGCCCCAATTCTTCGAGACATTTTCCGTGCTGCAAAAGCCGACCTACAGCTCGATCTACCCGATCGGCCAGGGCCTGGTACTTGCGCTTGGCAGGCTGGTCTTTGGACTGCCCTGGGCGGGCGTGCTGCTGTCGACGGCCGCGCTGTGCGCGTTGAGTTACTGGATGCTGCGGGCGTGGACCACGCCGTTGTGGTCGCTTGTGGGTGGGCTGCTCGCGGTGATTGAGTTCGGCCCGCTGAATCCGTGGATGAACAGCTATTGGGGCGGGTCTCTGGCAGCTGCGGCGGGCTGCCTCGTGTTTGGCGCCCTGCCTCGAGTGATGGAGTCGCGCCGCTCACGGGATGCCGCGCTACTCGGCTTGGGGCTGGGTCTGCATCTGCTGGTGCGTCCCTACGAATCCGTCTTTCTGGTGCTCGTTGCGATTCTGTTCGTCGTGCCGAAGTTTCGAAGTTTGGTGAAGGCCGCCGCGGTCGCCCTGGCCGTTCTGCTTCCCGCGCTTGGCCTCACACTTCTGCAGAATAAGCAGGTGACAGGAAGCTGGACCACGCTGCCCTACATGTTGAGCCGCTACCAATACGGCGTGCCTGCGGCCTTCACGTTTCAAGCCGACGCGGTACCGCATCGCGATCTGACGCTGCAGCAACAACTCGAGTACAAGTCTCAGCTATCGTTCCGGAGCACCGGCCCGGAGACGCTGCAGTCGTTCTTGCTGCGATTGGAATACCGCGTCCGCTTCTACCGTTTCTTCTTTCTCGCGCCGCTGTATGTGGCGCTGCTCTTCTTTTTGCCGGCCCTCGGCGAGCCCCGGTTCCGATGGGTTGTCTTCACGCTCGCGATCTTCGCGCTCGGCGCCAATTTTTATCCGTTCTTCGAAGTGCACTACCTTGCTGCGCTCACCTGTCTGTTTATTTTGGTGAGTATTACGGGTCTCCAGCAATTGAGCCGCTGGAGTCCGCTGGCGGCGCAACTCGTGCTGTTCCTCTGCGTGGCGCATTTCGTCTTCTGGTACGGCCTACATCTGTTCGAAGGCTCGGAAGTGGCACCACTGATGGAGCAGTATGAGACATGGTATGGGATCAACCACGGCAATCCGCAGCGCCGCATCCTGGTGAACCGTCAACTGGCGGGAATCACCGGCAAGCTGTTAGTGTTTGTCCGCTATTGGCCGCAACATCATTTCCAGGAGGAATGGGTTTACAACGACGCTGACATCGACCAGGCGCGCATTGTTTGGGCGCGAGACCTGGGCGACACCGAGAACGAGAAGCTTTTGCGTTACTATCCGGGCCGCGTTGCCTGGCTGCTGGAGCCCGACGCGGCGCCGCCAAAACTCGGCCGCTATATGATTTCTACGGCCGAACCGGCTCCGGCTCAGACAACCGCACCGCCTCCATTGAGGTTTGAGCAGGTCAAGTAGACCATGTATCTCTTCCACGTGCTCCACTCTTTCGTGCCGCTGCTCAATCCAATCGGATTCGGCGCCGCCGACTTCATCGAGCTGATCCTGACGCTGGTAGTTGTCGCGCTGGCCCTGATGTCGCGGCCACTACTGGAGCCGCTATCCCGCCGCCTCGCGATGAAGACCGGTTGGTGCATGCTATTGCTGGCGGCGCTGCCGATCCTGCTGCGCCTGGCGCTGCTGCCGCAATACCCGGTTCCAACGCCTCTGGTTGCCGACGACTTCAGCTATCTGCTTTCGGCGGACACGCTGCGGCACTTCCGGCTGGCGAACCCCGCGCATCCGCTGCACCAGTTCTTCGAAACGTTCTTCGTCTTGCAGCAGCCGACATACAGCTCGATTTTTCCGCTGGGCCAAGGGATGGTCATCGCACTGGCATGGTCGCTCTTCGGACATCCTTGGGCCGGCGTTGCGCTCAGCGTCGGGGTAATGTGCGCCTTGTGTTACTGGATGCTGCGCGCCTGGACCACACCGGTGTGGGCGCTCATCGGAGGGATGCTGGCAGTCGTAGAGTTCGGGGCTTTGAGCCAGTGGATGAACAGCTACTGGGGCGGGGCAGTTTCGGCCTGCGCCGGGTGTCTCGTGTTCGGCGCCTTGCCGCGGTTGCGCGACGAAGGGCGCACGCGCGATGCCGCATTGCTGGGGCTGGGCCTTGGACTACAGGTTTTGACTCGCCCCTACGAATTCCTCTTTGTGGTCGCGAGCGTGATTGTGTTCTTCGCACCGGCATGGCGCAAGCTCGCCCGCCCGGCTTTGGCAACAGCGCTTGCGATGGCTCCGGCGTTCCTGCTGATTTTGTTCCAGAACCGGGCAGTCACAGGCAGTTGGACTACTCTGCCGTACATGCTGAGCCGCTACCAATACGGCGTTCCAACGACGTTCACGTTTCAGCCCAATCCCACTCCGCATTCGCAGCTCACGCAGGAGCAACAGCTCGGCTACGAAGCCCAATCCGATGTCCACGGCCCTGGCGTCGATTCCTGGACGGCTTACTGGACGCGCTGGGCCGGCCGCATTCGGTTTTACCGCTTCTTCTTTCTAGCGCCGCTCTATCTGGCTTTACTGGCGTTTCTACCGGCACTCCGGGAATTCCGCTTTGTCTGGCTGGCGGCGACTGTCTTTCTTTTCAGCCTGGGAACGAACTTCTATCCCTACTTTTACAGCCACTACATTGCCGCCTTAACCTGTTTGTTTGTGTTGGTAAGCGTCGTGGGACTGGAACGTCTCAGCAGATGGACGATTCGCGCGCAGCCGGTTGGCGAGCAATGTGCTCGGATTCTTCTGTTTTTGTGCGTTGCGCACTTCATCTTCTGGTACGGCCTGCACGCCTCGCGAAACGAAGACCTATACCGGGCGATGACACCTTACGAAACTTGGGACGCGATCAACCACGGCGACCCGGAAGGCCGGATCGCCATCGGGAGCGAACTCCAGGCGGCGCCAGGCAAGCAACTGGTGTTTGTCCGCTACTCGCCGCAGCATCAGTTTCAGGAGTGGGTTTACAACGCGGCGAACATAGATCAAGCGCCGATCGTCTGGGCGCGTGATCTCGGGCCGCAGGAGAATCAGAGGCTTCTGCGGTACTATCCGGATCGCACGCCGTGGCTGCTGGAACCGAATGCCAAGCCGCCGCGCCTCCGGCGTTATCCGCCATCCGGCGAGTGACCTGGGCTACCAACCTGTCTTCGCCATGCGGTCCAGAATTACCGAGCTGTACTCGTTCATCCGATCGGGCTTGCGCTTCAGTGGTGCGGGAATGATTGCCGCGAGCCGCGCGGATTGCTCGCGGTCCAGCTGCGACGGCGGTACGTGATAGTAAAATTCGGATGCAGCTTCGGCGCCATAGATTCCGCGGCCCCATTCAATCACGTTCAAATACAGTTCCAGAATCCGGTCCTTGGTCAAGAAAGCCTCGGCCAAAGGCACCAAGGCAAACTCCGCGCCTTTACGAAGAAAAGACCGCTCGGTCCCCAGAAACAGATTTTTCACCAGCTGTTGCGTGATAGTAGACCCGCCGCGGCCCAGACGGTGATGCTGCATGTCGTCTTCCACCACTTTCTGCATTTCGATCCAGTCAAATCCGTGATGCTGGCGGAATCGGCCGTCTTCGGCCGCGACCACGGCATGCTGCAGGTTCAGAGAAATCCGGCCAAGCGGAACAAAATCGTAGCGCTTGTGATAGGGACGATGCTGCCGCGCGGCTTGCACGCGGCGCTGGATCTGCACGACCGTGGTCAACGGATTTACATATCGGAGAGCCAGGATCGAGATTCCGCACGCAGCGTAGAGCGCGACCACCAGCGCGAGCACGCCCAGGACGAGATTTCGCAACAGCTTTCGCGGCCGCTTCATTCCCTTACCAATCTCGCATGCCCCGGGGGATTGCTATGATCGAAGCTTCCGCCATGACCACCGTCTCTCACCTGGAATGCAGTGTCTGCGGCAAGCGCAGAGCCGCCGGGGAAATCCACAACCTCTGCGAATGCGGCGGGCCGCTGCTGGTTCGCTATGACCTCGCGAAGGCCAAGGCCGGGTGGAAGCGGGAAGCGGTTGTAAATGGCCCCTGCAGCATGTGGCGGTATGCTGCCGTGCTTCCGGTGCGCGACGCCGGTTCCGTCGTCTCGTTGGGTGAAGGTATGACGCCGCTGGTTCGGACGTTCCGGCTGGGCGAAAAGCTGGGCGCAAAAAATCTCTGGGTTAAGGACGAAGGCCTCAATCCTACCGGCTCGTTTAAAGCCCGCGGGCTTTCTTGCGCGATCTCAATGTGCAAAGAGCTAGGCATTCGCAAGCTCGCAATCCCTTCGGCGGGCAACGCGGCTAGCGCACTTGCCGCTTATTCGGCGGCTGCAGGCATGGAGGCGCACATTTTCATGCCGCGCGACGTACCGCAATCGAATTACATCGAGTGCCGGGCCTTCGGTGCGCAGGTCACGCTCGTGGACGGTTTGATCAGCGACTGCGGCCGAATGGTTGCCGAACGGAAGGACGGTGAGGGGTGGTTCGACGTCAGTACGCTCAAGGAACCGTACCGGATTGAGGGCAAGAAGACCATGGGCTACGAAGTGGCGGAGCAGTTGGGGTGGACTCTGCCCGATGCCATTTTCTATCCGGCAGGCGGCGGTGTGGGTCTCATTGGCATGTGGAAAGCGTTCGACGAAATGGAGCAACTCGGCTGGATTACCGGTCACCGCCCGAAGATGATCGCCGTCCAGGCCGCGGGCTGCCAGCCGGTGGTTCGAGCCTTCGAACGTGGTGAAGACAAGTCGGAATTCTGGGAAGGCGCCCATACTGTGGCGGCCGGCCTGCGCGTGCCCAAGCCGCTGGGCGACCGGCTGATGCTTTCGGGCGTTCGCGCGAGCCACGGAACCGCGGTCGCGGTGAGTGACGAAGAGTTACTGGACGCGAGCCTGGAACTTAGCGGTCTGGAGGGAATTTTCGCCGCGCCCGAGGGCGGCGCCTGTGTGGCCGCGCTGAAAAAGTTACTCACCAACGGGTTTCTCAAGCCACACGAGCGTATCGTAATTTACAATACCGGCGCGGGCCTGAAGTACTTGGAAGCGTATTCGGCGCGATTTCCCCGTTTCGCTGCCTCCGAGCAGGATAAGTTGGGCGGCTTAATTACACCCCGGTGACCGGGGATTTGTTTTGACACTGCCTGTGGATTTCTGGGAAACTAATAAAGTGTCGTGGGAGTCAGCCAATCCTCCCGGCTTCGGTCCTGCCAGTAACCCTCAAGTCCGCGGTCGTGAACCTGCCTCTTCAGTTATGACGCCAAGGAGCATTCAATGAAACTTTTCGTCGGGAATCTGCCCTATGCGGCAACAGAAGCCGACTTAACGGATTTCTTTTCGCAGGCTGGTGTTGCCGTGGACAGCGTCAATGTAATGCGTGACCGCTTTACCGGCGAAGCTCGCGGATTCGGATTTGTCGAAATCAACGACGACGCCGCAGCGAACCGTGCCATCGAGTCCTGCAACGGCCGCGACCTGATGGGGCGCGCCCTGGTGGTCAATGAAGCCCGTCCGATGGTGCCGCGCGAAGGCGGCGGCGGACGTGGGCCCGGTGGGGGTGGCCGCGAACGTCGTGGCGGTGGCCGCGGGCGTTAAGCCGCTTTTAGCTTTCCAACATTTTGGCAATGGCGTCCGCGTCGTTCGGAACGACGACCGGAGCATTGCCATACCTCGACTCAATCGAGTTGCCGTCGGGATCCTTCAACTGCCCGGTATGGTAGCGATAAATGTAGTCCGGGTCCTTGAGGACATTTCCCGTTAGGACCGCCACCACATCTTCATCCGCGCGCATCACGCGCGCCCGTACAAGCTTTTGAATACCTGCCAGCGTAGCCGCCGAAGCCGGCTCGCAACCGATGCCGCATTGGCCGATGATGGCCTTGGCGTCGGCTATCTGCTGTTCGCTCACCTTTTCAACTACGCCGTTGGTTACCGTCACCTCGTGGAGCGCTTTCGGCCAGGACACCGGATCGCCGATCTTGATGGCAGTGGCGAGCGTGTGGGGGTCGGGCACGCTCCTAAACTCGTCGCGCTTTTGCATGAAGTGATAGAACGGCGCCGCGCCTTCGGCCTGGATGACGGCCAGCCGCGGAAGCTTGTGGATCAGGCCGAACTGACATAGTTCCCGCAGCGCTTTTCCGAATGCGGAGGTGTTGCCGAGATTCCCGCCCGGCAGCACAATCCAGTCCGGCGCATTCCAATCGCGCTGGTCGAGCATTTCGAAAATGATCGACTTCTGGCCTTCGATGCGGAACGGGTTGATCGAGTTGAGCAGGTAAATGCCCAGGCGGTCGGCCAGCACGCGCACAAGAGCAAGAATCTGATCGAAGTTGGCCTCCACCTGGAGCGTTCGCGCCCCATATTCGAGGGCTTGCGCCAGCTTGCCGTACGAGATGTTGCCGTGCGGGATGAAGACGATCGAATCCAGCCCGGCAGCGCTCGCGTATGCTGCCATGGAGGCGGACGTATTGCCCGTGGAAACGCACGCGACGCGCCGGCGGTCCAGACGATTGGCCTGAGTCACTCCGCACGTCATGCCGTTGTCTTTGAAGGAGCCCGTAGGATTGAAGCCTTGGTGCTTGAACGTGATGCGGTCCAGCCCTGCATAGCGGGCGGCGCGTGGAGCATCCAGGAGCGGCGTGTTGCCCTCCCGCAAGGAAACCGCTTGATGATGATGCCCATCGAAGGGAAGCAATTCGCGATAGCGCCAGACGCCGCTCTGATCGAGCATCCGGTTGGAAGTGCGGCGCTCCCGCCAGGTCTTTCTCCACCCCTCTGCTTCCATGCGGTCTTCGGTGAACACGACTTCGAGCAGTCCGCCGCAGGTGGTGCAATTGTAGAGCGCTTCGTCAATCGGGAAGCGCTGGCGGCACTGCTGCTCGAAACACGCCAACTCAGCTAGCATGATTAAAGTATCCACAATATGCTGTCGGTTTGTCTCGAAAAGCACAAGGTGAGCGTGCGCCAGCAGGCGCGGCCCCGTCGTCCGGATGGATTCGCGCTGATCCGTCTGCTGGAAGGCGGCATCTGCAATACGGATCTGGAGCTGCAGCGCGGCTACTATGGCTTTCAGGGAACGCCCGGACACGAGTTCGTCGGCGAGGTTGTGGCGGCGGACGATGCGCATTGGGTCGGTCAGCGCGTCGTTGGCGAGATCAACCTGGCGTGCGGGCGCTGCGACTGGTGCATGCGCGGCTTGGGGCGCCACTGCCCCACGCGCACCGTGCTGGGCATCGTCAAGCAGCCGGGCGCCTTCCGCGAATTCCTGACGCTGCCTGAGCGCAATCTGCATCGCGTACCGCGCGATGTTCCCAACGAGCACGCCGTGTTCGTGGAGCCGCTGGCGGCAGCGTGTGAAATTCTCGATCAGGTGCGGATTCCGCCGGGCGCGCCGGTGGCGGTATTGGGCGATGGCAAGCTCGGCCTGCTGGTGGGCCAGGTCCTTAAGGCGCACGGCGCCCGAGTCCATCAATACGGGCGGCACAAGGAGAAGCTGCGGATCGCCAAGCTGGCCGGCATCGATACCGAGATCGCGCGCCAGCTGCCCGCGGCCAAATACCAATTCGTCGTGGAAGCGACGGGAACGAGCGAAGGCCTGCAGCAAGCCGTGCAAATGACGCAGCCGCGCGGCACCGTGGTGATGAAGTCGACTGTCCACGGGTTAGTGGCGATCGACACAGCACCGGCCATTGTGAACGAGATCACGCTGGTTGGCTCGCGCTGCGGACGCTTTGCGCCCGCGCTCCGGCTTTTGCAAACCGGCCGCGTTCAGGTGGATAACATGATTTCGGAAGTTTTGCCATTGCACCAAGCGGCGCTGGCATTCCAGCAGGCGGCGAAGCCGGGAATATTAAAGGTGCTGCTGCATGCCTGAAATGCGAATCGTATGCCTCCTGATTGCGGCCTCGGTTACGCTCTCCGCCCAGACACCGGTGTACGGCTACCGCGTGGTTCATGTCTATCCGCACGATCCGGACGCCTTCACGCAAGGGTTGGAATTCCGCGCCGGCTATCTTTACGAAGGAACGGGATTGAGGGGGCGCTCGTCTCTGCGCAAGGTGAAGCTCGAAACGGGCCAGGTAATACAACAAATCGATTTACCCCCGCAGTATTTCGGCGAAGGCATCACTGTCGTCAATCAGCAGATCATCGAGCTCACTTGGCAGTCCCAGATCGGGTTCGTCTACAACCAGGCTTCGTTCCAGCAGCTGCGCAGCTTCAACTATCCGGGCGAAGGCTGGGGGCTCGCCAACGACGGGCAGCAGATCTACATGAGCGACGGAACGGCGGAGATTCGTTGTTGGGACCCGGTCACTTTGCAGGAGAAGCGGCGTTTCACGGTTCGTGATCGCGGCAAGCCGGTGATGAATCTGAACGAGCTGGAGTACGTGCACGGAGAGCTGTACGCTAACGTATGGCAGACGGATCGCATTGCACGCATCTCGCTGCGCGATGGCCACGTGCTCAGTTGGGTGGATCTTTCGGGACTTTTGAGCGCTGCCGACCACGCCGGGCCCGTGGACGTGTTGAACGGCATCGCCTACGACGTACTGAGTGACCGGTTGTTTGTTACCGGCAAACTGTGGCCCAAGCTGTTCCAGATCCAGATTGTGCCGAAGGGCAGAGCAGGGAAGTAGCCTGCGTCAGTGGAAGAGGTGTCGCAACCGCTCCTTCGCCCGGGCGTACCAGGAGCGCGACGGAACAGTTGGGTGAGGGACCGGCAAACTCGCCTTGGGTATCTCCAGCACCGGTTTCGCCTGGTAGGGTTCGCTCGCGACCATGTGTACGCGAAATCCTTCAAACGTGTATGTCTTGCGTTGCAGCTGCCCATCGTCTCTTTCGAGCACAAGCGTAAAGCGCGGCGCAGAACCGGAATTATCCACCTCCACCGGGAAATGCCCGGCCACATCGCGCTCGATATATGCCGTCTCGTAGCGGTGGTGCTTCAGGCTCCAGACGAACACGCGGAAGCTGTCGAACTCGTAGGGTTGCTGGCCTTTTGTGATGGTGGTCCATAGCCAGTTGTTCTTCACCAGATCCTTATCGTGGACCTGGCCGAGCGAGAAGTATGACGTGATGCGATGGCCCTCGGCATATTGGGCCACCTCGTCGGGAATCGCCATGCTGAGCGGCCTTGTCAATACCCAGCCGGCTTTGCCCTCGGGACCCCGCACCAGGCTCCAGTCGTCCATCGGTACGGGTGGAGTGGGCCGAGGCACGGGCGGAGACGCCGTTTGCACTTTCGGCTGATCCGTTTGGGCCGGCGCGAGAGACTGGCTGTTGGGAACCGAGAGAGCCTGCCAGTTTGGCGGCGGCCCCGGCGCGGGCGGACGTGGCGGCGGTGGAATCTTGGATGGCGGACCTTTTGCCTTCGGTTTCCGGCGAACAGGCACGCGCCTCACCTGCGCCGGTTCGAAGATTTCGGGCGGTTGCGTTCGAGGCGCGAGCTTATGCCCGATGACGTCCACCTTGCCGTTCTCGGGAATCTGCCAAAAACTCGGTGACGAGCGGTTGGGCTCCGTATGCACGTTCAACGGTTCGAATACGGTCGCTGCGCCTTGGGATGGATAACGCGCAGCGGTTGCCGCCATCTGCCGCAGCCCGTCCATTTGCGCGGGGCTCAGCAACTCGCGCAAATCGGTCCAGCCCTCCGCACCTGCGGTCGTACGAACTTTCACTAAACGGTGGCGGTATTCGACCATGTAAACCTTGTCGCCGTGTTTGGCGGTTGCGGTGATGGACGACTGCCTTGCCAGCGCGCTTCGCAGATTCAGGGCGCTGGGTCCAACGTAGGCTTCACCAAGCGACGCAGCTTGCGGCGGCTGCTTGGAACACGAAACTAGGAAGCCAAACCAAAGGCAGAATACCGCGCGATTCAATCTCACGGAAGCTAGCTTCTATTGCTAGTGTAACAGTAGTGGCGGAAGAAGAAGCCAAAAATCACATGGAATTTTACTGTCCGAACTGCCGCGCCGCAGTTGAGGATCCGCTGGTGTGCGGCGATTGCTCGTCCCTCATCTGCCGGCGCTGCGGTACGCCGCTCGAGCGGGTAGATGAACTAGGGATCGGCTAAGGTACCCACGTACGTAGAAATTTGGCCGGATCGGTGGGCTCGATCGAAAACGGCGCGGCTCCGGCCGGAATCAGCCAGGCTTCCCCTTCGCGAAAAGGATGGTCCGCAATCGTGCCTCGGCCGCTCAGGAAAATCACCAGGTGAAAGCGGCCCGCTTCAGGCTTGTAAAGCAGACTGGATGCGGTTCTGGCCAGCTCGGTGTGGAAATAGCGGCAATCCACCGGCAGCATGACCGACCGAACCGTGCTCGCTTCCGTCGAGGCGACATCAAGGGCCTTGTCGAGATGAAGCTCACGGGGACGGCCGTAGTCGTACAGACGGTAAGTGACGTCAGAATGCTGCTGGATTTCGCAAATCGCCAGTCCGGCGCCGATGGCGTGCACGGTACCGGCGGGGATGAAAAACACGTCGCCGGCCTGCACGTCGATCCAATCCAGCAAGTCTTCGATCTCTCCGCTGAGCGCCGCCTCGCGCAATCGCTCGCTGTTCATCGGCTCGCGAAAGCCGGCCGCGATGCGGGCGCCCGGATCGGCGCGCAGGATGTACCACATCTCCGTCTTGCCCACGCTCCGTTCGTGTTCCGCGGCGTAGGTATCGTCGGGATGAACCTGCACGGAGAGGCGCTCGCTAGTGAAAACGAACTTTACGAGAAGTGGCAGTTCGGCTTCAAACCAGACTTCGCCGATCTTCTTCTCGGAGCTCGGATACCAGGGAGAAAGATCGGTGGCGCCCCACACCTTCTCCAGAAAGCGCGTGGGGAGGCGGCGGGGTGCGTTATCGGCCACGGATGAATCGCTCGATGCGGTCGAGCCCGCGTTCCAGTTCTTTCATCGACGTCGCGTACGAAATTCGGACGTGTTCGCTGGTTCCGAACGCTTCGCCGGGGACGACCGCGACGTGTTCTTCCGTCAGCAGCTTTTCGGAAAACTGCAAGGCCGAGGAGATGCCGTTGCGGAAAGCAACCGCAACATTCGGATAAGCATAAAACGCGCCGCGCGGCGGAACGATCTTCACTCCTGCAATGCCCTGCAAGCGCTGGACGACGTAATCGCGGCGTCGGCGGTACTCGGCAAGCATCACACCGATGGAATCCTGCGGGCCGCGGAGCGCTTCAATCGCGGCCTTCTGCGAAACTGAAGTTGGGTTCGACGTGGTGTGGCTCTGCAGCTTCATCATGGCGTCGATCAGCGGCTTCGGCGCCAGGGCGAAACCAATGCGCCAGCCCGTCATGGCGTAGGTTTTCGAAAGCGATCCGGCGACTACGACGTGCTCCTTGGCGCCGGGCATCACGGCAATCGAGAATGGCTCGCTATCGTAAAGGAACCGGCAGTAGCATTCGTCAGTCATGATGCGGACGCCGTTCCGCACGGCCAGGTGATAAATCTTCTCGAACTCTTCCCGGTTCAGTACAGAGCCGCTTGGATTGTTCGGCGAATTGATGAGGATCAGTTTGGTCTTGGCCGTAATCTTAGAAGCGACCGCGTCGGCAGTGTAAGTGAACCCGCTAGCCTCGTCGCTGTCCACGAAAACGCATTTGCCGCCGGCATAGTTGACGACGTCTTTGTAAGTGACCCAATAGGGAACGGGTATGACTACCTCGTCACGGTCCGCAATCAGCACCTGCATCAGGTTGAAGATGGCGTGCTTCCCACCAACCGTCACCAGGCATTCGGCGGGCGCATAATTCGTTCCGTAGTCGTCATGATGGCGTGCGCAGATGGCCTGCTTCAGTTCCACCGTGCCGCCGGTTGGCGTGTACTTGGTAAAGTTGGCGTCAATTGCCGCGATCGCGGCCTTCTTGATGTTGTCAGGCGTCGCGAAATCCGGCTCACCGGCGCTGAAATCCACGACGTCCACGCCTTCGCGGCGGAGGCGGTCGGCTTCCGCGGCGACTTTCATCGTCGAGGACTCGCTGATGCGTCCGACGCGCTCGGCTAGATCCAGGGTGGCTGGCAAGGTCATTCCTCTCTGGTTACTTCCAGAACTCTTCTCTTTAGTCTACCTTCGATCGACGGCGGAACGAGACCGGAGATGTTGCCGCCGAGGCGGATTACTTCCTTCACCAACCGCGAGCTAATGAAAGAGTGCGCTTCACCGGCCATCAGAAAAACGGTTTCAATTTCGGGGCGCAGGCGGCGGTTCATGAGCGCCATCTGCAGTTCGTATTCATAGTCCGAGATGGCGCGGATGCCACGTAGGATGACGCTGGCGGCGCGTTGGGCCGCGTAGTCCACCAGAAGGCCATCGAAGGACCCGACCTCGACGTTGCTCAGCCCGCCAATCACCTCACGCAGCATTTCCATGCGCTCTTCGACGCTGAACAGCGGGCGCTTTTCGTCGTTGCGCAAAATGGCGACAATCAGGCGGTCAAACAGCGCGGAGCCGCGTTGGATCAGATCCAGGTGGCCGTTCGTGATGGGGTCAAAGGAGCCTGGGTAAATGGCCACGACAGTGGCTGGTTTGGGTCTCAAGTCGGTTCAGTTTATCAGATTGAATAAGTGCTACAAAGGGAGCTTATGAATTCCTTGACTCCGGTAGTCGCCGCGGCGGCCGAGCTGTTCACTCCGCTCCAGATTCGCGGCGTGCGGTTGCGGAATCGCATCGGCGTTTCGCCCATGTGTGAATATTCGAGCGTGGATGGCTACGCGAACGACTGGCACCTGGTGCACCTTGGTAGCCGAGCGGTGGGTGGAGCAGCGCTGGTGATGACCGAGGCGACGTCCGTGCTGCCGGAAGCGCGCATCAGCCCGCAGGATTTGGGCATTTGGTCGGACGATCATATTCCGATGCTCGCGCGGATCTTTCGCTTTATTGAAGATCAGGGCGCGGTTCCGGCAATGCAATTGGCGCACGCCGGCCGCAAGGCAAGCACGGCTGCACCGTGGAACGGTGGTGGATCGGTGCCGGAGTCCGATGGCGGGTGGCGGCCGATCTACGCGCCGAGCGCCGTGCCCTTTTCGGACGCTCTGCCAACGCCGGAAGAGTTGACCGAGCGTGAGATCGCGCGCATTGTTCGCGCTTTTGCTGGCGCAGCCAAGCGAGCGTTGGAAGCAGGCGCGAAGATCATCGAAATTCACTCCGCGCATGGATATCTGTTGCACGAGTTTCTCTCGCCGTTGAGCAATCTTCGGAATGATCGCTACGGCGGCTCGTTCGAAAATCGGACGCGTGCGCTGCGCGAGGTAGTAGAAGCTGTGCGTGCGACGTTGCCGGCGGATTTGCCGCTTCTGGTCCGGATCTCAGCGACAGATTGGGTAGAAGGCGGCTGGAGCATCGATGAATCAGTCGCTCTGTCCGCGCAGCTCAAGCCGCTGGGCGTCGATCTGATTGACTGTTCTTCCGGCGGCGCAGTGCCGAAGGCAGTGATCCCCGCCGCCCCCGGCTTTCAAGTACCGTTCGCGGAGCGAATCCGGAAAGAGACGGGCATTCTGACCGCCGCGGTCGGCATGATCACTGAATCGGAGCAGGCGCAAGACATCATTCAATCTGAGCGAGCCGATATGGTCTTTCTGGCGCGCGAGCTGCTGCGCGATCCGTATTGGCCTCTCCACGCCGCGCACCAAATGAAGCAGGACATCGCCTGGCCGAAGCAATATTTGCGCGCCAAGCCGAGCTAGCCCAGAGAGAATGCAGAAAGTGCTGGCTGATCGTCTTTTCAGGCGCGCGGAACGAGAAGGAAGGAGACGTGGCCACGCACTGTTACGAATTCCGCGCCGGCAAATTCATTTTGATCAAGTCCGTGCTTTCGAAGAAGCCGTAACCGCTACGACTCGATCCCCATCTGCGACAGCCGGTACCGCAGCGCGTTGCGCGTCAGGCCCAGCAAGCGTGCGGCCTGGCTTTTGTTGCCGTTGGCGCGCTGCAACGCTTCGCGAATAATGGATTGCTCGTACTGATCCAGCGTCATGCCATCGGGTAAGAAATGTCCTGCCGCGGCGGCGGCGGTTCGCGGCGGTGCGGACAAATCCAATCGGATATCCGACGGCTCCAATACAGGCCCATTGCCCAGCACAAGGCTCCGCTCGATCACGTTCTCCAGTTCGCGTACGTTGCCCGGCCAGTGGTACTCCATGAGCCGCTGGATCGCTGCGTCGGAGATCGACTCTACGCCGCTGCCGAGATCCTTGCTCAGCTTCGCGACAAAATGCTTCGCTAAAAACGGAATATCTTCCTTGCGATCCCGCAGCGGCGGAATGTTGATCGGCAGCACATTCAGGCGATAATACAGATCCTCGCGAAACTCGCCCTGCTCCAGAGCGGCGCGAAGGTCGACGTTCGTCGCCGCCAGCACCCGCACATCCACGTGCCGCGTATGGTTGCTACCCAGCCGCTCAAACTCACGCTCCTGCAGGATGCGCAGCAGCTTTACCTGAATGCCCGGCGGCACGTCTCCAATTTCGTCCAGAAACACAGTCCCGGTGTCGGCCTGTTCGAACTTTCCCGGTTTACTGACATTGGCGCCGGTGAAAGCCCCCTTCTCGTAGCCGAACAGCTCGCTCTCCATCAGGTTTTCCGGCAAGGCGGTGCAATTGATCTTTACGAACGGCTTGCCGGCACGCGGTGAATGCTGATGAATCGCCCGCGCGATCATGTCCTTACCGACGCCGCTCTCGCCGCACAACAGCACCGTGGCGCGCGTGGGCGCGACGCGCTCAATGGTGGCGAAAATCTCGCGCATCGCGCCGCTCCGCCCGACAATATTGTCGAACTGGTAGCGCTGGCTTAGCTCGGCGCGCAGCTCGCGATTTTCCTCGCGCAGGCTGCGAACTTCGAGCGCCTTGTTCACCACGGTCATCAGATGATCCAGCGAAAATGGCTTCGGTAGAAAGTCGACAGCCCCCGCTTTCATCGCTTCCACGGCCGTTTCGATGCTGCCGAAGGCCGTCATCACGATGACCGGTTTGTGCGAATCCTGCTCCCGGATCTTCTGCAGCATGTCCAGGCCGCTCATGCCGGGCAGCCGCAGGTCCGTAAGGATAACGTCCGCATCGTCGGCCAGCTTCAGACCTTCTTCCGCGTTGCCGGCCTGCTCCACCTCGAAGCCTGCGGTCTTCAGCTGCAGTTCCATCACACGCCGCAGCTTCTCTTCATCCTCTACTACCAGCACTGTGGCTTTCATCGGCCATCCTCACGCATGGGAAGAAAGATCCTAAAGACGCTGCCGCTTCCTGATTCGCTTTCCACGTCAATCGTCCCGCCATGCTCGTCGACGATCTTGGACACGATCGCAAGCCCCAGCCCGACACCGTCCGACTTCGTCGTGAAAAATGGGTTGAAGATGGTCTCCAGATCCTTGGGATCGATGCCGGCGCCGCGATCGATGACCGCAATCTCCACGGTATCGCCGAGCGGCCGGGTCTTCACCGTGACGCTCGCTTTGGGCGGACTGGCCTGAACCGCATTCAGCAACAGATTGTACAGCACGCGCTCCATCAATTGCGCATCCAGGCGCAGCTCTGGAACGTCAGGCGAATAGTTTTTGTAGATCGTCACCTCGCTCTCGCCCGTGTGCTTTTCCACTTCCGCGATCGCCTCGTCGATGATCGACGCAAGTTCGGTTGGCTCGCGATGCAGCACCAGCGGACGCGCAAAATCCAGGAAGCGCGTCACCAGCGCATTGGTGCGATCCACTTCGCTCGAGATGTATCCCGCCATCTCCTGCGCTACCGCGGTGTCGGCATCCACGCTCTTGCGCAGCATCTCCGCCGATGTCTTGATGGTGCTGAGCGGATTGCGGATCTCGTGCGCCAGCCCTGCGGAAAGCTGGCCCAAGGCCGCCAGGCGCTCGGACCTCCGCACTGCCGCCTCGGCTTCCCGCAAACTCCGGTTCGCTTCCGCCAGTTGTTCGGCGGCAATCTGATGCTTGCGAGCTGAGGTCCGGCTCGCCTCCGCCAATTCATGTGCTAGATAACCGACGACTGGAAAAATCGCGGCTCGCAACAGTACCAGCCTCCAGGCGCCTTCCGGAATATATTGGTCGGGCCTTAAGAACGCGATGAACGAAACGTAGGCGCCGCATCCGGCCAACGTCGCAAGCGCCGTCGCCAGCACGCTTTGTGAGGTTGCTACGCCGATCACCGGCAGCAGCAGAATCCAGTAATAGCTACTCTCGATACCGTCGGTGAAACCCATCAGGATGTACCAGAGCGCCAGGCTGATCACGAACGCAAGCGCGGTACCCCACATCGTCCGGAGGAACGCGATCTTAGGTTCGACCACCTGCATAATCCCGATTCCGAGCAACGTCAGAACGGTCACCTCGGAGCGCTCCGGGCCGAAGACCGCGAGCACGATGCACAGCGCCATCCACACCGCGTCCTGTAACCGAACCAACTGCCACGCGCGGCCTTGAAGCTCCACGCTGTCATCTTAGCCCGGGACTATGACACAATGGATTTGCACGTAGTCTCCATGGAAAACCTGACATCCCCTGCATTGCCTGAGGCGGCAGCTTCGTCCGCAGATGACGCCACGCTGACAGGCGAAAATTCATTCGCCGACATACTTTCTGAGTTCGAACAGCAGCACCACGAGCCGGGTCCCGGCCATGCGCTCGAAGGCACGGTGATTTCGATCACGCCCGAGTCCGTCTTCGTGGATATCGGACGCAAGATGGAAGGCGTCCTGCCCGTCGACGTTTTCCGCGATTCGAGCGGCGCGATCACCGCGAAGGTCGGAGAAAAATTGCTGGTCAGCGTGACCGGCCGGGATTCCGAAGGAAACTACACGCTTTCCACGGTCAAAGTGGAGCGGCCCAAGGACTGGAGCGCGCTCGAAAGCGCATTTGCGCAACAGCGCGCGATCGGCGCCGTGGTGACCGAAATAGTGAAGGGCGGCCTGCGCGTGGACGTCGGCGTGCCGGCGTTTCTGCCCGCCTCGCGCAGTGGAGCCAAGGATCAGGCGGAACTGGAGAAGCTGGTCGGCCAGGAAATCCAGTGCAAGATCATCAAGCTGGATACGGCCGACGAGGACGTGGTGGTGGACCGGCGCGCCATCCTGGATCAAGAAGAGAAGCAAGCCCGCGAGAAACGTTTCGGCGAACTTCAGGAGGGCGCTGTGCTCCGCGGCACCGTCCGCACGGTCACCGATTTCGGCGCTTTTGTCGACCTCGGCGGCGTCGATGGATTGCTGCACGTCACCGACATGGCCTGGCATCGCGTCGCGAAGCCTTCCGACGTTGTGTCACCCGGCGACACGCTCGACGTAAAGATCCTCAAGATCAGCCCGGAGAGCCGCCGCATTTCGCTCGGCCTCAAGCAGCTCGCGCCCGATCCGTGGACTCAAGCCGCCGAGCGCTTCCACACCGGCGACCGCGTGCAGGGCAAGGTTTCGCGTCTCACCGACTTCGGCGCGTTCGTGGAATTGCTGCCGGGCGTCGACGGCTTGATCCATATCTCCGAAATGTCCTGGTCGAAGAAGATCAAAAGGCCCAGCGACGTTTTGAAGGCCGGCGAAATGGTGGAGGCTGTTGTCCTGGGAGTGAATACAGCCGAGCGCCGCATCTCGCTCGGCCTGAAGCAGGCTTTGGGCGATCCCTGGGAAGAGGCGCTGAACAAATACGCCCCCGGTGCCGTCGCCGAGGCGCCCGTTACCAGCCTCACCAACTTTGGCTGCTTCGTCGATCTCGGCAACGGGATTGACGGCATGATCCACATCTCCGACATCACGAGCGAGAAGCGTCTCAATCATCCGAACGAAGCGCTTAAACTCGGTCAGTCCATCCGCGCGGTGGTGCTGGAGGTGGATCGCGAACGCCGCCGCATCAAGCTGGGCATGAAGCAATTGGAGCCAACCACGGCCGACGAATACATCGCCGAGCACAAAGTCGGCGAATCGGTCACCGGCCGGATCGTCGACACCAGGAACGGCCGCGCCAAAGTCGAACTCGGCGAAGGCGTGTTTGCCGGGTGCCTCATCGCGCAGGCCGCAAGTGCCGCTCCATCCGCCTCTGAATCCGCGCCCAAGGCCGACATTACGTCGCTAACCGCAATGTTATCAGCCAAATGGAAGCAGGGCGGTAGTTCGAAATCCGAAGATTTGGAGTCCGCCCGCGCCGGCCAAATCCGCACCTTCCGTATCGTCAAGCTGGACCCCCAAACCAAAACCGTCGAAGTCGAACTGGCCGGATAGACCGGGCGCCCTTTCGGCGTGACCTTTTCATTTACCGCCCGTCTACCATGGTGTTGCAGGTTACTGTGGCCCACGCGGCCGTCAGGATGGACGAATCCGAACTGATTCGGGCGGCTCAACAAGGCGATGAGCGCGCCTTTGAGCAATTGGTGCGCCTGTACGATCAGAATGTCCTGCGGCTGGCGTTGAACCTGCTTCGGGCGCCCGAGGACGCCAACGATGTTTTTCAGGAGGCGTTCCTGAGGGTGCATAAGAATCTGCACACGTTTCGTTTCGACTGCAGCTTCCATACCTGGCTGTATCGGATCGTCACGAACCTGTGCCTGGATCTGTTACGAAAGCGGAAAGTGCGGCGGGAGGAAGCGGCGGTGGTGGAAACGGGCGAGGGAACTCTGGATCGCATGGACAGTGTGGAGGAAACGCGCGCGCACGGCGATCCGCAACGCCAGCTCATGAGCCGTCAGTTGAAGGATCGCATTCAGGCCGTCCTGGCGGATCTGACGCCGCGTGAACGAACCGTATTTGAGTTGCGCCACTTTCAGGGTCTGCGGTTGAGGACCATCGGCGAAGTGATGGGCACGTCCGAGGAGGCCGCCAAGAACTGCCTGTTTCGCGCGACGCAGAAAATGCGCACCGCGCTAGGAGATTTTGTATGAATTGCGAGGAAGCCAGAAAGTCGTTCCCGCTTTTGCTCTATGGAGAACTTTCCTTCGATGAGGAGGAGCGGCTGGAGGCGCACATCGACGAGTGCGCGGCCTGCCGCGAGGCTCTGGCGCGCGACAAAGCGCTGTGGCGCGAGTTGGACTCCGCCGAACTGCATCCCACTCAGGATCTCCTGGAAGATGCGCGGGCGGAATTGAAGAGCCGGCTCGCCGCCGCGAGGCCGATGCGGGAGAGTTTCTGGGACAAGATCCGCGATGGCTTCAGCATTCATTTCCATTTCGCGCCCGGACTCGGCCAGGTTGCGGGCGCGGCCGTTATGCTGGCTCTGGGCTTCTTCGCCGCCCGCGTGACACCCGGTTCCCTGGGTGGCGCATTTCACGCGGCGGGCCTGGCCGAACCCGTTACTTCGCGTGTCCGCTACATCGAGCCGGACGGACCCGGCAAAGTGCAGATCGTTCTGGATGAAACCCGTCAGCAGGTGCTTTCCGGCAGCGTGGAAGATCCGTCTATCCAGCGCCTGCTACTAGCCGCGGCCAAAGATCCATCCGACGCGGGCGTACGGGTGGAGTCCGTGGATTTGTTGAAAAATGAACCCCAGTCGGCCGAGGTTCGCCAGGCGCTGCTGTATGCGCTGCAGCACGATCCCAATGCGGGCGTGCGGCTGAAAGCCTTGGACGGGTTGAAGGCCTTCGCCGAGGATCCGGAAACCCGCAGGACTCTCACCCATGTGTTGCTGAACGATGATAATCCCGGGGTGCGAACTCAGGTGATCGATCTCCTGATCCAGCAGCATGACTCGCTTCGGCAGCGGAACGACGCCATGGTGAGTGTCCTGCAGGAACTGATGGAGAAAGAGAGCAACAATTACATCCGCATGCGCTGCCAGAAGGCGTTGACAGAGATGAACGCCTCGGTGGAGAGCTATTAGGAATGAAGCAGCTTGCCTATGGTTCGGTCCTGCTGGCGGTCTCAGCCGGCTTTGCCGTTGCGCAGAACGACGGCGGCTTCACTCGCGAGGGCGCGTTCTGGGTGAAGACCATCAACGGTACGGTGGCGGCTCGTTCCCTGGAACGCCTGCGGGTGGAAACCGTGGGCAACGTGGAAGTGCGCGGCGGCGCGAGCGACTTGGCGGCTTACACGCTGAAGCTGCGCGTGCGGGCGCGCGATGCTCGCGAGGCCGAGTCATTGCTGCGCGCGGTTGAAGTGAAGTCGGGGAATGAGAGCGATTGGGCCTTCCTGCGCGTGCGCGTTCCGATGCGGTCGTCCCTCGGCGTGGAACTACTCTCGCTGACCGTGCCGCGCGCGTTGCGGCAAGCACGCATCGAGACACTGGGCGGCAGCGTCCAGGCTTTTGACCTGGA
Source organism: Bryobacteraceae bacterium (assembly GCA_035501155.1). Classification (GTDB taxonomy): domain Bacteria; phylum Acidobacteriota; class Terriglobia; order Bryobacterales; family Bryobacteraceae; genus Palsa-89. Next base: position 224,426 of record DATJWO010000044.1, on the reverse strand, counting down.
CGGGAATCTGCAGACGCAATCTGCGGGCGGGAGAATCCATGTGGATGGCATCCGCGGCAGCGCCGAGCTTCGAACCGCCGGCGGCGATATCGAAGTCGGTATGGTAACCGGGGCGCTGCGCTGCTTCTCCGGCGGCGGCAATATTCGAGTGGAGAATGCGGGCGGAGAGTGCTGGACTGAAACGGCGGGCGGGGAGATTTTCATTCGCCAGGCCGGCGGCGCGATCCACGCGGCCACGGCCGGTGGAAACATCCGTGTCGAGCATGCATCTGCAACTGTGTCGGCGCGCACCGCAGGCGGTTTGATTCAGGTACAGCAGGCTGAAGGAACCGTCATCGCGGAAAGCTCCGGTGGAGCGATTCAGGTGAATTCGGCCAAGGGCGTCCGGTGCGATTCGGCCGCCGGCGCGATCCGGCTGCGCAATGTGGCCGGTGCTTTGCACGCCTCCGCCAACGCTGGCAGCATCATGGCCGAGCTGCTTTCCGGAAGCCAGCTGGCTGACTCCAGCCTCAGCGCCAACTCCGGTGACGTTACGGTAGTGATTCCATCCAATCTTCCTGTGACCGTTCGCGCGACGAATGAATCGGGCGGGATGGGGCGGATTATGTCGGACTTTCCACAGATCCGCGCGCTGGCGGCTGTGAATTCGCCGGGTGGTCCCACGGTTGCCGAAGGCATGTTGAACGGGGGCGGTCCTGTATTGCGGATTAACGTGATGGGCGGCACAATCTACCTGCGCCGCGAGAAGTAATTTGAGGTGAAGTCCATGAAGCTGCTTGTCTATGCATTTCTGTTTGCGGCCTCGGCATTCGCGCAATTGGAACCTCCGGCGCCCCCGGTGCCAGCGCTGCCTCCCGTGCCCCCGCAGGTTTTCCAGTTTCACGGATCCTTTGGCCCCACCAGTTACCTGGGAGTGAATCTGGCGGAGATCGATGCCGACCGCGCCAAAGAGCTGAAGTTGAAGGGCGACTATGGCGTCGAAATTACGCGCGTCGAGAGCGGCAGTCCCGCGGAGAGGGCCGGAGTGAAGCCGGGCGACGTCGTGCTCGAATACAACGGGCAGCGCGTGGAAGGCATGGAGCAGTTCGGAAGAATGGTGCGGGAAACGCCCGCGGGGCGCGAGGCGAAGCTCCTGGTAAGCCGCAATGGAGCGACGCAAACGCTGACGGCTACGGTGGGCGAGCGCCGGGGACGACCGGTCGAAGGCTTTCCGAATATCGAGATTCCGGAGTTCCACATGCCCGACATTCCGCAAATTTTCACAACGCTACGCAGCCCCGTGCTGGGCGTCGAAGTGGAGACCATGGGAAGCCAGTTGGGCGATTACTTCGGCGTGAAGCAAGGCGTTCTTGTGCGCAGCGTGCTGAAAGGCACGCCGGCCGAGAAGGCGGGCATCAAGGCCGGCGACGTGATCACCAAGGTAGACGGCATGGCGGTTGCCACTCCGAGCGAGTTGTCCGGTGCAGTACGAAACGTCACCACGAAAAAATCCTATTCCGTGGAACTGACGCGGGACCATAAGCCGCTCACGCTGACCGTGATGGTGGATGACCGCTCGGAGCGGACGGCTCCGCGCGGACGAGTGGTTCGCAACGAGACTACGAACTAGGCTTCCTGGTGCTATCCAGCACCAGCCCATAGACTTTCAACAACAGCTCCACTTCTCTTTGTGGCAGCTGTAGCGACGCGGCGATATGCTGCGGCCCTTCGCCCCGGCGCGACATGCGGATCACTTGACTGCGCTTGTTGAGATTCAAACCGGACTTCGGCAGCGGGGGCGTCCGCACTCCGGCAAGCTCTTCGGTCTCTCGCAGCCGTTCGCCCATCTCTTCCAGCCGCCGCTGCAGTTCCTGAATGGTAGCTTCCTGAAAACTGTGGCGGCGTTTGAAGGCCGACTTGAGGCGGCGGGCATCCATGTCCAGGCGTAAAAAGAAGACCAGCGCGCAGATGCTGCACAGACCGATGAGCAGGAAGGGCGCCATTGGAATGAGATAACGAGTCCACATAGTGCGTTAATACAGCGTTCTCAGCCGCTCTTGCCGGCTGATCACCTGCTTGATCCGGATACCGTAGTTGCCTTCGATCACGACCACTTCGCCGCGGGCGATGACGCAGTTGTTCACGATGACCTCCACCGGTTCGGACAGCGTGCGGTTCAGCTCGACGATCGATCCGGTGGTGAGTTTGATGACGTCCTTCAACGGGAGTTGTGCACGGCCGAACGAAATGCTCACCGGGAGTTCAACATCCAGAAGCAGGTCGATCGCGCTGGGATTGGCCTCCGGGGTGGTTACCGGTTTGGCTGCGCTGGGCGGTTCCTTGGCAGCCGGCGCGGCTCCCAGGTTTGCGATCGAAGGGCTGAAGACGGCTACCAGGCGGCACGTCTGGCCGGGAAGCTGAAGGTCGAACGAGTGGGCGATCCCGGCGTCAACAGGAGGAGGATCTGGGCGCGCGTCACCGCAGGCAATCTCCTGACGAGCACGAGCGGAAGCCGCCGAGCCGACGCTCGACAGGGCCTGGCTCAGAATTTCCAGGTAAGTGCTGCGTATGCTGTCCGGATCGTTATCTTCCACGCCCGCGGCGCGCAGTACGCGGTTTCCGATTTCCTCCCAGCTGGTTTGCGCGGCCGCGACCCAGATGCGCGCCTCCGGACCGAGGCTGAAGGTTTGCTCTTGCCACAGCCAACCGCTCTTGGCTGGATCGATTTCGTCGGCGTTGAGGCTGTAGGGCGCGTGCGCGACCTGCGTAGCTTCTCCACTCATTGACTCCAAGGCGCGCGACAACTGCAGTGCCAGCTCTTCAGCCAGCCACAGCGAGGATTCCAGAGCTGGATCGTCCGGCACGGCTAGGCGCCTCGCTCGATGGGCCAACGCTCCTCCAGATAGGACCGGAGACGCAGGATGGCCTGCGATTTGAGCTGCGAAACTCGCGATTCGTGCAGGCTCACAATCTTCGCGATCTCTCGCAGCGTCAATTCCTCGTGGTAGTAAAGACTGATGACCAGGCGCTCGGTGCGCGGCATCTTTTCAATGGCCTCCGCCAGGAGCCGCTGCAGTTCCGACCTTTCCAGTAGCCGCGACGGCCAGTTCTCTTCGTCGTCGGAGATATACTTCAACAGGTTGCGGCTTTCGTCGTCCGGCGATGAGGCTTCCAGGCTCCCCAGGTTGACACCCCGGATGTCGACCAGCCATTCATGATATGCGGCGAGCGTCAGGCCCAGTTGCTGGGCGATTTCTTCCTCGCTGGGGGCTCGGTGCAAGCGTTGTTCGGCCGAGGCGATCGCCGCCTCAATTTGCTTGGAGCGCTTGCGCTGCTGCCGCGGCGCCCAATCCAGGCCGCGCAGACTGTCCAGAATGGCCCCGCGGATCTTGTACTCCGCATACGTCTTCAGCTTCACGTTGTGCTGGGGATCGAAGCGGTCGATAGCGGCGATCAGTCCGATGGTTCCGGTGGAAATCAGGTCGTCCAGATTAACGCTCTCTGGCAACCGCTCGTGGATCCGGCGGGCGATCAAGCGGACCTGGGGCAGATGTTCCAGGATCAACCGCTCGCGTTCCTCGGCGGCGCGATCCCGCGCCTGATATCCCTGGAGCGCCCTGGCCGGCGGCTTCAGCGTGCTAGGGGCCTTGGTCATGCCGCCACCACCCCAAACCTTGGCAAAGCGAGTGTTGACACCTGCTGAGGAACTCTCAGCAAAATGTCCAGCAGGCGGTCCGGCGTAGCTGGCTCCAGGTCCTCCGGAATCCGCTGGCCGGACGTAAGGAATGAAATCGGCAGGCCTGTACGGATGCTCAGGCTGAGGATCGCCCCCAGAGTCTGGGTTTCATCGAGCCGGGTGACTAGCAGCTTGCGCGGCTGGAACACGGCGTATTGGCCTGCCACGCTCCGCAAGTCCGCCCCGCGCATGGACGCCGGCATAACGAGGTGTGTTTCGATCTCCGGGCAGCCGGCCAGGAACCGCGCCAGGTCCTCTCCCGTTTCCATTTCGGCCCGGGACATTCCCGGTGTATCGATGAGTATGAAATCCTTGTGATGGTTTTCCTCGAGCGCCTGCGCCAGCCCGCCTGGGGTCTGGATCACCTGGCAACCTACGCCGAGAATGGCCGCATAGGACTGCAACTCGTCTGCGGCAGCAATGCGGTACGTGTCGGTGGTGAGGATGTGGGTGGATCTCTTGAGGCTGATCCCGTAGCGCACCGCCAGCTTCACCAGCGAAGAAGTCTTCCCTGCGCCGGGTGGTCCTACGAGCGCCACGCGAGCTCGCGATACCGGGCCGCTCAGCTCCGGGGCCACACGGATGTGCTTGGCGAGTTCCGCGCGTAGGGCGACTGCAGCCATCTCCGGACCGATTCCGCCGATGATGTCTTGAGCCAGGTCCGCATCGAGTTCCGCCTCCGTAAGGGTGGCGAAGGCCTGGGCGAGTGCGGGATTGGATGCAAAGCCCGCCATTCCACTCGCCGACCGCATCAGCGTGAGGGCGAGCCTTTCAATCTGGCGCCGCAATTCGGACACCTCCTGGGATAGCGGGTCGGTCGCCGCCACAGCGCGCTCCGGCGAACTCGCGGGTTGCACCGCTTGCGGCGAACCGGAGACGCCTTCCTCGCTGCAAACCACCACTTCGAAAGCACCCAAATGGCGCGCCTCGGCGCCGCTGCGCTTGGAGTTGACCAGCATGGCATCCGGCCCCATTTCCTGGCGGGCCTGCCGGATGGCCTCTTCGACCGAGTCGGCAAAAAAGGATTTCAGTTTCATGGTGTGTCGCTCTTCCTTGAGCATTCTCCTAGGTCACTGCGCCGAGCGAGACGATCCTGTTTCCGGGAGGCACCTCGTTATGGGAGAGCACCGTCAGATTGGGAGTGACGCCTTCCGCGATCTGCCGCAGGAAGAACCGCGAACCCGAACTGGCGAGCAGTACTGCGGGAGCGTCCTGCGGGTGGCAGCATTTCTTCAGCCGTTCCTGAATATCGCGAATCCGCTGCGGGGCCAGATTCAAGTGGCTGGAGTTTTCGGCGTGCTCCACGCCCGACTCGATCACCTGTTCGAGAGCCGGGTCGAGCAAATATGCCGATAGATCGCCGGACGGTTCCAGCAGCGGTTTGACTACTTGCCGGCGAATCGCCTGCCGCACGTATTCGGTGAGCAGGATCGTGTTCTTTGTGATGGGCGCCGCCTCGCCGAGAGCTTCGAGAATGCCGACCGCATCGCGGATCGAAACTCGCTCCCGGAGCAGGTTCTGAAGAACTTTCTGCACCACCGCTAACGAAAGCAATTTTGGCACCAAATCTTCTACTACCTTCGGGTTATCCTCCGCGACACGGTCCAGAATCTTCTTGGCTTCCTGCCGCGAGAACAGTTCGTAGGCGTGGCGCCGGATCAATTCGGACAAGTGTGTCCCCATGATGCTGATCGCGTCTACGACCGTGTAGCCGGCGCGGCGCGCTTTCTCCACGTTTTCCGGCGCGATCCATACCGCGCTAATGCCGAAGGCGGGTTCATGCGTCGGAATGCCTTCAATGGCCTCGGCGTGATCGTCGGAGTGAATCGCGAGTTCGCAGCCGTGCTGCAGCTCAAAACGTCCGATCTCGGTGCCCTTCAACGAAATCACGTATTCACGGGCCTTTAGTGTGAGATTGTCGGTGACTCGTATCGGCGGCAGGATATACCCCAGATCGGTGGCGAGCTGGCGGCGGATGCTGGCGATCCGTTTCAGCAGGAGGGAGTTCTGGCCGCCTTCCACCAGGTTCACCAGTCCCAGCCCGACTTCCACTGCCAGCGGTTCGATGCGTAGCAGGGCTTCCAGGTTCTCACGCGGCGGAGCCGACGCCACCGGCTGGGCTTTCTCTGCCGTGGCAGTTTTTTGCCGCATCCTCCAAGCGACTGTTCCAATCGTGCAGCCCAAGACGAGGAACGGAATCTTCGGCAGTCCGGGGAAGGCCGCCATGGCGATCAAGACGCCGGAAGCGAGCAGGAGAGGCTGTGAGTTACTGAATAGCTGGCGCTGAAAATCCAGTCCCAATTTGGTTTCCGAGCTGGCACGTGTGACGATCAAACCGCCCGAAATGGAAATCATCAGTGCCGGAATTACGGTGACCAGGCCGTCGCCGATCGTCAGCACCGTATAGGTTTCCAGTGCGTGCTTGAAATCCAAGCCGTGCTGCAGAACGCCGATCAAGAAACCGGCAATAATGTTGATGGCCGTAATGATGATCGAGGCTACGGCGTCGCGCTGTGTAAAACGCGAGGCGCCGTCCATGGCTCCGTAAAATTCAGCTTCACTCGAGAGCAGACGCCGCCGGCTGCGGGCTTCGTTTTCGTCGATCAGGCCTGCGTTGAGATCCGAATCGATGGACATCTGCTTGCCAGGCATGGCGTCGAGTGTGAAGCGCGCCGTGACCTCCGAGATGCGCACTGCGCCATGGTTGATCACCACGTATTGAATGGCGATCAGCACCAAGAAGATCACAACGCCGATCACATAGTTGCCGCCCACCACAAAGGCGCCGAACGCCTGGATCACGTCGCCGGCCGCCGCGGTTCCCGTGTTGCCGTTCAACAGAATCAGGCGCGCCGAAGAGATGTTTAAAGCCAGGCGGAAGAGGGTCATCAACAGCAGCGTGGTGGGAAAGACGCTGAAATCCACCGGCTTGGTGATGTAGAGAGCCACCAGCAGCACAATCACCGACAGCGTGATGTTGGCGCTGATCAGGACATCCATGAGGAACGGCGGCAAGGGAGTGATCATCGCCATCACGATGCCGAGCACCGCGATGGGCACGGCGAACTCCCGCCAATTCGCGGCTAATCCGGCGCGCGGGGCTGCGGCACCGGCTGGCCGCTTTTGCGTACGAGACGCCGACGAGGAAGCCGGGGGCGGGGCAGAGCGAGCGGGTGCGGACTGGGTGCGGACTACAGGCTGCATTCATTTCCTCCCCGGGTGCATGATGCGGTAGATGTAGGCGAGCACTTCGGCCACCGCGCGGTACAGGTGCGGTGGAATTTCTTGGCCGACATCGGCGGACTTGTAGAGCGCCTGCGCGAGCGGCTGGTTCTCCACGATTGGAATCTGGTGCTCCAGGGCGATCTGGCGGATGCGCAGCGCCAGATAGTTCTTGCCTTTGGCGAGCACGCGGGGCGCCGCCATGGATTCCATCTCGTAACGGATGGCTACTGAGAAATGCGTCGGGTTGACGATGACGGCGGTGGCCTTGGGAACCTCCTTCATCATGTTGCGGCGCGCCAAGTCGCGCTGGATGCGCCGCACGCGCATCTTCATCTGCGGGTTGCCCTCGGTTTCCTTGAGCTCTTCGCGAATCTCCTGTTTCGACATCCAGAGCGACTTGTTGTGGCGGCGCCACACGCGCAGAAGATCGAGCGCCCCGATCAGCAGAAACAGCAGGGCCGCCTTCCACAGGAAATCCCGGATTGAAGTCGTTACCACGTGCAAGGCTGGCTGAAGGCTCTGGTGGATTAGCCCGACGTACGCGTTCAGGTTTTCGCTGGCGATCTTGTAGACCGCGAGAGCGAGCAGCGGCAGAAACACCACCGCCTGCACAAAGGACGCCGCGTTTTGCTGCGGGAGCGTGCGGATTTTTTCAAGCGGGTTCAGGCGCTTGACGTCCGGCGCCAGCTTCTGCGGAGAGAGGCCGAGACGCGTGCTCGCCAGTTGGCCCGCCAGCGCGACTGCCGCCAGGCACGCGCCCATCCACAGCAACGGCTCAAAGATATGGCCGACCGAGCGGCGATAGAGGCGCGGAATACCCTGGACGGTGAGCTGGAGATGGAAGGCCGAACTGAGAAAGTAGTGGGCCATCTCGCGCGTGCGGCGCAGGAAACCAGAGCCACCGGCAGACAGCAGGACCACGAAGGCGAGAAATTGCAGAGCGGCAAGGAATTCACGGCTGGCAGGAAACTGGCCTTCCTTGCGTGCTTTTTCCAGTCTACGCTTGGTCGGCTTCTCGGTACGTTGTCCTTGATCGGCCATCTAAGGGTTCAAAACCCGAGCCAACACCGCGAAGGTCGCGGCGCCGGCTCTTTCAAACACGCCCGGATAAAGAGCGAGTATGGTCGAAAGGAACGCCACGCCGACGAGCATTTTCGCGGCGAATGACAAGGAGAGCAACTGGAGTTGCGCGTGCAGCCGGCCGAGCACGGCAAACGCGATGTCGAGCAGCACCAGCAGCGCCATCACGGGAAGAGCTAGCTGCAGTCCGGTGGAAAAGATCGCGGAGCCAAGCCGCGTGATCGCAGCTACCGCCGGCCCGCTGAGCGAATAAGCGCCGCTCGGAACCGATTGCAGGCTCCGGGCCAGAACGTGGATGACTTGCCGGTCCATTCCAAAGGCAAAGAACAGCGAGCCGGCAAAAAGCTGGGACATCAACTGCAGCGTAGTCGTGTCCGCCTGCGTGTTGGGATCCACCGTCGAAGCGAAAGAGAAGCCGGCCTGCAAACCAATGATCTGCGCCGCGAGTTGAATCCCTTCCAGCAAGAATGCGAGCGCCACGCCGACCGTCAATCCGAAGGCGGCCTCCGCAGCGATCCACCCGAGCAGGCGCCCGACGGCGAATTCACCGCCGGGTGGACTGGGCCACACCGGGAACAGCGCGACGGTCAAAGCCAGCGCGAGAACGATGCGGGCCGCATCGGGGCCGGCGGATAATCCCGGAATCGGCGCGATTGCGATAACTCCCGAAACCCGCGCGAGCACCAGAAGGAAGCCATACAAACCTGCCAGGCTCAGTGCGAGCTCAGTGTGCATAGGAAGAAAAATTGCCAAAGAGCGCCGTGGTATACGTCACCAGTTTGGTCGTCATCCAGGGCAGCAGGACCAGGAGGCCCAGCAGGAAGGCGACCAGACGCGGAACGGCAGCGAAGCTGGTGTCTTGTATGGAAGTCAGGACCTGGATCAGGCTGACGGCGATGCCCACGATAAAACCGATCATGAGGATCGGCAGACTCAACCACAATGTTTCCATCAGGGTGTGGCGGAAGATATCCACGGCCAGTTCCGGTGTCATGTCTGATAAAAGCTCCGAAGCAGCGATCCCACCACTAGGTTCCAGCCATCCACGAGCACGAACAGCAGAATTTTGAAGGGCGCCGAAAGCATCACCGGCGGCAACTGCACCATGCCGATGGAGAGGGTCACCGAGGCCACCACTAGGTCAATGACCAGGAAGGGCAAATAGAGAATGGCGCCGATTTGGAAGCCAGTCTTTAGCTCGGAAAGCACGTAGGCCGGCGCCAACACGGCGAGCCCTAGATCGGAAGGGCGCCGCGGCGCCGGAGTATGCGAAATCTCGAGAAACAGGCGCACGTCCTTTTCCCGGACGTAGTGTGCCAGGAAGGCCTTGAGGGGCACTGTGCCGCTATCGAAGGCTTGCTGCCAGGTGGCCTGCCCATTTTCCAAAGGCTCCCAACCCTGGTGATACATGTCCGTTACCACCGGCTGCATGATCAGCATGGTCAGGAAGAGCGCCAGTCCGATCAGCACCTGATTGGACGGGGTGGTTTGTGTGCCGAGCGCCTGCCGGAGAAAGTGCAGCACGACGCTGATGCGGAGGAATGGAGTGAGAGACATGATCACCGCCGGCAAGACCGTGAGCAGCGTGAGGACGACGATGATCTGCATGGGCAGGCTGAACGAGGCGGCGCCGTGCGGCTGCTGGAGAGAGATTCCAAAGACCTCGTCCTGCTTGCCGGCCTGCAATGCGCTGGCGCTGATCGCGGCAAGACACAGGAAATTGGCCAGGCACTTCATGTTCTCTCCACGGAGCCGGATGCAGCGGCGCCGGCAAGGTCGCACAACAACGTAATTCCAGCGGGATGCACTCCCAGCACCAGATTGTGATCCCCGACCCGGACCAGATGCACGGAGTGCTGTGGCCCGAGCGCGAGCCTGCCGCAAGGCGTCAGTGGGCTGCCTGCGGCGGGCCGCGATCGCAACAATCCGGCTGTCCCCTTCCTGCGCAGAAGCCACAGGGCCGCCCCGAGGAGAGTGAATACGAAAACAATGGCGAGCGCTTGGCGGGCAATGTCCATCCTGGATGCCTCACTCCTCCTGGCTGAAGTCCGTGATTCGAACTCCGACCGTGTCCTCGATGATTACGATCTCGCCGTAGCCTACGAGCGTTCCTCCGACCAGAATGTCGATGTTGTCGCCGGCCGACCGCGCCATTCGAATTACGCTCTCCAGGCCGAGCTCCAGGATTTGCGCGATGGTCATGACCCGGCGACCGAGTTCAACCCCCACATCCAGAGGGACATCGGCTATATCGGCGATCTGTTGGACGGGACTCACTGTGGATCCGCGTGGTTACTTGATGAGATTGATCGTAGTCTGGCTCAGTTCGTCGACTGCCGAGACGACTTTGGAGTTGGCTTCATAGCCGCGTTGGTAGATGATCAGTTGGGTGAATTCGGTCGCGATGTCAACCGTAGAAGACTCGATCGCGCCGCCTTCCACCGTGCCCCTTCCGCCCGTCCCTGGTAGTCCTATGGCCGGCAAGGCAGACTTTGCGCTGAGCTGGTAATTGTTGTTTCCCACTGCAATGAGGGAGTCGGGATTCCGGACTGTAGCCATGGCCAACTGACCAACCACCACCTGCTGTCCGTTAGAGAACTGGGCTAAGATCTGGCCGCCGGTGGAGACCGCCACTTTGGTGAGTTGCGCCGCGGGCGCGCCATCTTGTGACACGGCGGATACCGAGGACGGCTGGGCGTACTGCGTGATGCGCGGCGTTGTACCGTTCATCAGATTCCAGGTGACTGACATGGGTGCCGCGTTGTCTGCCAGATCGATCGTCAGTGGGGCAGGGGCCGTCGTCGTCGTCGTATCGAGAGATCCGTCCGAGTTGAAGGTGAGGGTCCCGGTGAGCGGCGTAAACGGAGGTGTCTGCACATCGGCGTCCGGGACGCTGACTGAGTAGTTCCACTGGAGCGGGGTAGCCGGGTCCTTCGTGAAGCTTGCTGTGACGATATGGGAATTACCGAGTGAGTCGTAGACTGTCACCGAGGTGGCGTAGGTGCCCGTGGCATCTCCCGCGACGCCAGCGGCGTCGAGGTTGAGGTCGAAGGAAATATTTTGCGTCGTTACCGGAGGTTGTACGGTCCCAGTTGGAATCGTGATGTCGCTGGGAGGGGCGTTGGTGTCCAGAACGTTGTTGGTTTGAGTCCAGCCCTGCACGGGCTGCCCCGTGGCCGTGATCAAGTTTCCTTGCTCGTCCGTCTGGAAATTGCCGGCCCGCGTGTACTGCGTTCCGCCATCTTCTCCTTGAACCAAGAAGAAGCCGTCTCCTTGGATCGCAGCATCCAGGGAACCACCGGTGGTTTGAACTGCACCTTGTGTAAACTGGCGCAATGTGGTTGGCGTGCCAACGCCAAATCCGACCTGGGTGTCGCCGAGGCCGGCTCCCAAGGATTGAGTGACCAGGTCGTGGAAAGACACTTCGCTGGTCTTATAACCCACGGTGTTCAAATTCGCCAGGTTGTTGCCCACGACGTCAATGGCCGTAGAGGAAGCGGCCAGCGCAGAAAGGGCGGTTGAAAATGAGGTAAACAATGAATTCTCCTTAGGATTGCGATGTCCCTTGTGTGGCAGCGCTCGGTTGGGTGAGCGCGCCGTTGATGTTGTCCAGGTCCTGGCGCATCTGGACTTCTTGCTCGAGCGAGCTGAACTGCGCCAGTTGGGCTACGAACTGTGTGCCGTCCTGAGGCTGCATCGGGTCTTGGTTCTCCAGTTGCGCTACCAGTAACTTGAGAAAGGTCTGCTCGCTCACCATGGAGTCGCTGGTTGAACTGCTCCGCGTGGAACTGGATTGAGTAGCCGATGAATGCACCGGGGCTGTGTTAGTTAGACTGGGTATCATGCGTTCTTTTCCCCTGCTTCTTGCGATAACGTCCGCTTGAGTTGTGCTGTCCAGCGCCCTCGTTGCCGACGGTTCGCGTCGCTGGAGCCGCTGTGATCCTGATGTTGCTGGCGTCCGGCCCCGGAGTCTCTGTGATCTGCCCCGAGGTGGCCGCCTGCCGGGTTAAAAGGCTCCACCACGGGTGTGACCGGATGGGCGCTGGGGATCCACGCCTGAGACTTGAATCCACGGTCTTGCAGCCTGCCCACCAGATCCCCCAAACCGGTCTGAAGAGATTGTGTGAGTTGCGGATCTTGCGTGCGAACGGCAACTTGCAGTTTGCCTGCTTTCTGCGTCAGTTGTACGTCTACGCTGGCTGAGCCGGGACTCGCCAATTTCAAGGAGATTTGCCGCATGGGCTGTTGTGGCCCGCCATTGTTGAGGTCCGCCACGGGTTGAGGTCCGCGCGCCACCATGCTGGGCGACTCTGGCGTGGCTGGGGAAGGTGGTTCCAGTGCGCTCCCGGAGTTCCGCGGACCCTCTAGAACCGCAGCGTTGGCGCTCGCGAAAACCGGTTGGGTGTTCTCGGCCGGCGCAGTGGTCGGTCTCTCGGTTAGCGGTCTGATGGTTCGACTGGCATTCTCGGTCGGCGGCTCGGGGCTTTCGACTCTTGAAACTGGGTCCGGCGATGCGGCCCGCTCCGTGGCCGCTTCGAAGTTCCCAGTACGCGCCGCGAGATCCGCCGGGCTTGGCTTGCCCTTGGAAGCCGGACTTACAAACTTTGGCTGGATTCGGTCCGTTTCACGCGTACCTTCGTTTCGAGGGCTCTCTCTTTGCGGCCAACCAGGTTGCTCCGCCGGCAGAGGGGGCGAATCCATGTCTGGACGGACTTCTCTGTCGGGGACACTCAGATCGGTCGCTCCGTAGGCGTCGGCTGGGTCCGTAACCACTATGGTATCTTGCGATCTCACGAAATCCGTGGGCGTTGCTGCCTGAGCCGCTGAGACCCAAGCGGTATGATCTTCATTTCCCACCGATCGTGCAAGCGAGCGTGCGGTGTCAGCAGGCGTTTCAGCTGAAGCCGGATGGATGGTCTCCCTCCCATTGAGATCGAAGAAGGGCGATGGCGGACTTGCATGGTCTGCTGGGCCCGTCGCGCTGACCGGGGAAGCCAATGTCCGCGAATCCCGTGGCGCGGAATCTTTTTCCGTAGTCGTCAAGCTTGGTGACCCAGGATCCGCCGGAGCGATGTGCATCCAAAACGCAACACCGGACACCGGCCCGAGTCGCGCACTACCCGCCACGGCTGGCATCACGCTAGACGGGATTCCCAACACTGCAGCAGCCGTCGGGGCGAAAGAGAGAATCTGTGGCATCGCGGACGCGCGCGGTTGCGCTTGTATCGCCGACCCGGTCTCAATCGCAACTCTCGGTTGTGCGGAGGATGCGGCGCTGCGCGTTGCGTTGGGTTCCCCTTGTGGCGCAGCCGCGCTAGTTACCCAAACATCTCCCATACTCGGCACGTCGCTTCTGCTGATTGTGGACCGGCCTGCTTTCGAGGGCTCGGATTTCGCCGGGGTGGGCCTCACCGGGGGTACTTTCGATGCCTCCGGTTTCGACGCGTACCGTTCCGGCCAACTTGGCCGCGAAAATCTGGAAATTTTCGTGCCTGCCGGAAGGGCACTCGACGTCGCAAGCACTCCTAGGTCGCTGACTGACTTGGTGGCAGACGCAGGCTTCTTCGCCTCCGTCATTACAAGACCTGGATGCGCTCGAGCGGGAGATACCGGTTGCCCATCCGGTGGCTTGCTTGCATGGCCGGAGTTCTTAAAATTCCCGGCCGCCGGCGTACTGCTGGTTGGTTCCGTCCCGTCGGCAGCGAGGGAAGCAACTGCAGAGGACAGCTCAGCGTGGCCGTTCTCGGGATTTTTCTCGCCAAGAATTCCGCCTAATAAAGATAGAAATACGTCGCCGCCAGCTGGAAGTGCGCTTTTCATCGCAGGATGGGTTCTTTCCGCATAGAGTGCTGCGGGCGTAACCCCAGGACCGGCCTGCATTGCCTCGATGTGAAGGGCATTCACGCGTTGACCGAATGCATCTCGCGGGCCAATCTGCGTTGACAGAGATTCTTGGATTTAGCATGCCGCACTGCGGCATCGATTTGGCACTCATCCCGTTTTGACACAGTTTTGGCGCAAATATTCGTTCCATAACGAACTCATCGAACGATTGTTCTTAATTATGAGTAGAATTCCCAGCGGTCCATCAATTGCTTCGTGCCCAATGACGGTGATGTCGACATGGACGCATTGAGCAGCGCTGCGGCAAGCGGAATTCGAGCACGCATGGAAAGTTTGGACATGCTGGCCAACAACATTGCGAACGCATCGGCGCCGGGCTTCAAGGCCGATCGTGAATTTTACAGCCTTTATCTTTCCGCGGAAGCGGCGAACTCACCGGATGGGACTAGTCCGGCTGTGTTACCGGTCATAGAGCGCCAGTGGACCGATTTTTCGCAAGGCTCTCTGCTTCCCACGGGCAACTCGCTGGATCTCGCACTGAAGGGCAGCGGCTTTTTTGTAGCCAGCTCGCCGGGTGGCCCACTCTATACCCGAGATGGAAGCTTCCAGTTGTCGGCCGGAGGCCAGTTGCAAACGCTGGATGGATATGCGGTCCAGGGTCAGGACGGGAAGCCCGTACTGCTCGACAGCTCTAGGGCCGTAGAAGTGGCGCCTGATGGTACCGTCCGCCAAGACGGGCAGGACGTGACGCGTCTGGCGGTTGTGGATTTCAAAGATCCCTCCATGCTGGCTAAACATGGCGACAACTATTTTCAGATCACGGGCTCCGATACCCTGCCCGCCCCGGCCGAGGGAACCGAGATCCAGCAGGGCAAGATCGAGGCGGCCAACTCGCAGCCGGCGCAGTCCGCAGTGCGGCTGGTCAGCATTCTGCGCCAGTTCGAAACCTTGCAGAAAGCGCTGGCGATTGGCGCCGATATGGATCGCCGCGCGGTTGAGGATGTCGCCAAGGTCGGCCAGTGACAAATCGAAGGAGAAAAGATGATCCGAGCACTCTATAGCGCAGCCAGCGGAATGGCCGCTCAGCAACTGAACGTCGACAATATCGCCAACAACCTGGCCAACGCGAACACCAACGGCTTCAAGATGCGGCGGACGCAGTTCCAGGATCTGCTCTACCAGAGCGTCGTTCAGCCCGGTGCCGCCGCCGGAGCACAGACCATTGTGCCCAGTGGTTTGCAGCTTGGGCTTGGCACCCGGCCGGCTTCCAACGAAATTATCTTCACCCAAGGCAGCTTTCAACAGACCGACAATCCTCTGGACTTGGTCATCCAGGGCAAGGGCTTCTTTCAGGTCTTGCTTCCGACCGGTCAACTGGCCTACACGCGCGACGGAGGATTCCAGTTGGACCTCAACGGGAATCTGGTAACCTCCAGCGGCAATCTGGTGCAGCCGCAGATCACGATTCCACCGCAGGCGCAAAGTATCACCATTGCCGGCGACGGCACTGTGACCTATACGCAGCCGGGACAAAGCGCTTCTCAAATCGCGGGTCAAATTCAACTCGCTTTGTTTCCCAACCCGGCGGGATTGAACAACATCGGGCAGAATCTGCTGCAGCAAACCGACGCCTCCGGGAATCCCACCGTGGCGAATCCGGGCGGCCAGGAGGGGCTTGGCACGCTGATGCAAGGTTACGTAGAAGGCTCCAACGTCAGTGTCGTGGAGGAGTTCATCAACATGATCGTCAGCCAACGGGCCTATGAAGCGAGCTCCAAGGTGGTCAAGACCGCCGACGAAATGTATCAAGAAATCAATAACATCACGCAATGAAGACGATAGCCATCCTGGCCTTGGCCGCAGCACTGCTCGAAGCCCGGTGCATCCAGGTGACCTCGAGCCAGATTGTCGCGGGCGACTTGGCGGGCGCGATTCCGCAATTTCAGACCCTGGATCCTCAGACGCCCATTGGATTTGCACCAGTGCCGGGAGTGCAAAGGATCCTTAGCCCCCACGAACTGGCGCTGGCCGCCCGGCGCTACCAGATTTCGCTCGAGGCTGGAACACCGCTTCCCAGCGTCTGTGTCGAACGAGGGGTCCGAGCCCTGAGCCGCGACGAACTACTGGTCGCCATGCAGGCTGCTCTTGGTATCAAAGGAGCCCGCGTGGAGATTCTGGAGTTCGGCGGACAGCCTGCGCCACCGGGCCATTTGGAATTCCAGCGGGCCACTCTTCCCAGGCCGCGTGCCGATGGTTCCACAAGCGATGTGGTCTGGAAAGGCCGGTTGGTGTACGACGGCCAGCGCAGCGTCACCGTGTGGGCAAGAGTTCGCGTCACGGCCGAAGAGCGCATCCAGGTTGCCGCGCGAAGCATCGCGGCGGGGACCGTCATTGAAGCCGCCCAGGTTCAAGAGATCCAAACCCGGCAGTTTCCGTTTCCAGAGTCGTTCCCTTCCCGGGAACAGGTTGTCGGCAAATTAGCCCGCCGCAGCATTGCGGCATTCCAGCGGTTCACGTGGGATGCCCTCGCCGAATCCAAGGACGTTCGCGCGGGTGAAACGGTGCGGGTCCGGGTGGTCGAGGGTCTGGCGACGCTCACCCTGAACGCCGTCGCGCAGTCGTCGGGCAACAAGGGCGACATGGTCCAGGTACACAACCCTTCAAGCGGTAAGAATTTCCGTGCACAGGTAGAGGACAAAGGGAAAGTCATCGTGAACTCGTCCGAGGATGCTCCATGAAGAAAGCAATTTGGCTGGCGGGAATTTGCCTTGTTCCCCTCTTCGCAGCGCCGGGCTCCGGGAAGAAGAAGCCGGCCGCTGACCAAGCGGTTTCGCTCGATGATTACGTACGGCAGGTCCACCAGCGCGCTCTCCAGTCGCCCGGTGCCTCGCCCGGGTCGTTGTATGTCCCCACCGGAAGGCTCGCGGACAATGTTCGCGATGTCCGCGCCGGTCAGCTCTTCGACCTGGTCACTATCATTGTCTCCGACAAGGCGTCCGCCGTTTCGAGCGGCGTAACCAATACCGCACGGAAGTCCAGTGTGAATGCTTCCGTCTCGTCGTTGTTCGGGCCGAAAAGCGCCGCCGGTGCCCTCTCCAATCTTGCCAACGCCTCCGGCAATCAGCAGTTGCAAGGCCAGGGAACCACCAGCCGCGAGAGCACGCTGACAACCACGGTAACCGCCGAGGTTACCGACGTCTTGCCGAACGGCAATCTGGTAGTGCTGGGACGGAAAGAAATCATGGTGAACTCCGAGAAGCAGATCATCACTTTGCGCGGAATTGTACGCCCGGACGACTTAAGCCCGGTTAACTCGATTCCATCGGATCGCGTGGCCAGGATGGAAATTTTAGTGAACGGTAAAGGCGTGGTGAACGACGCGACCAAGCGGCCGTTCTTCCTATACCGGATTCTGCTCGGCTTGCTTCCTTTCTAGCTATGACCCACCGATTATTCCTCTGTTTGCTCGCGATAGTCCCGGCAATAACCGGCTCTGAGGGGACGCGCCTCAAGGACCTCGTTTCAATCGAAGGCGTCCGCGACAACCAGTTGATTGGATACGGTCTGGTAGTCGGACTGAACGGCACAGGGGACTCCCGGCAAACGATATTTTCCGCGCAAAGCCTTACGAACCTCTTGCAGCGCATGGGAGTCGCCGTATCGCCGTCCCTGATTCTGGTCCGGAATACGGCGGCGGCATTCGTTACCGCCAATCTTCCGCCCTTCGCGCAACCCGGAACTCGCATCGATATATCGGTGGGAGCAGTCGGCGACTCAACCAACCTGCAAGGCGGGATGCTGGTTCTGACGCCGCTGAAAGGCGCCGACGGCCAGGTGTACGCGGCTGCCCAGGGATCGGTCGTTACGGGCGGATTCGTCGCGGGCCACGGCGGAAATAGCCAAACTGTAAATCATCCCACCGCGGGCCGCGTGCCGAATGGTGCGATCGTCGAACGCGTAGCGCCTTCGGTTGCGCCCGATGGTAAGATCCGGCTGCAATTGCGCGAGGCTGATTTCACCACTGCGGCTCGGATCAGCCTTGCGATCAATCGGAAGTTCGGAAATGCAGCCTCGCAGCCGGCCCGCGCGGACAATTCGGCTCTGATCACCGTGGAGATGCCGGCTGCCTACCGCTCCAATCCCGTCGCGTTCCTGGGCGATCTGGAGAACCTCACGGTTGAGGAAGACCGGCCGGCCCGTATTGTGATCAACGAGCGGACGGGTACGATCGTAATTGGCAAAGACGTCCGCATCGCGCCCGTAGCGATCTTACACGGTACGCTCACGGTGGAAATCCAGACCAGCGAGAACGTTTCGCAGCCGCCGCCGCTCTCCTCCGGCCAGACGGCGGTCACTCCGGAGGTGAACGTAACCGCCAAGGAAGCCAAGGCGAGAAATGTAGTCCTCAAGCAAGGCGCCAGTGTCGAGGAACTCGTCCGGGCTCTGACGGCGATTGGATCCACGGCCCGAGACATCATCGCGATCCTGCAGAACCTAAAGGCTGCCGGAGCTTTGGATGCCGAAGTGGAGGTTATCTAAGATGGCACCGCTGCAACCCGTGCTGCTCTCGAGTGTGACAGGGAGCGCGTCGGCAGGCCCGCGCGCCAAAGACAGCCCCGAGAAAATTCGCCAAGCAGCCAAGGAGTTTGAAGGTCTGTTGCTGGGCGAAATGCTGAAGTCGGCGCGCGAATCAACTGGCAGCCTCACCGGCGAGGGCGATGACGATGAGGACGCCAATTCCAGCGTACTGGAAATGGGCGAGCAGCAGTTCGCACAGGCCCTGGCGGCCAGCGGGGGGCTCGGTATCGCTAAGATGGTGATAGCAGGACTTAGCAAACATGCGGATCGATGATCTGAATCGCACTCCCGCCACCCAAGGCGCGGAGAAGACTGACCAGGCCGCTCAAAAGCGCGCGCTGGAGAAGAACCCGAATGGAACTGCCGGCAGCGACCAAGCTGATGTTTCTCACTTGGCCCAGGCATTGGCAACGAATGATCCACAGCGGCTCGAGCAGCTTCGGCTCGACGTGCAGTCCGGCAAGTACGCGGTCTCTGCCGACGCCGTTGCAAAGGCGATTATCGACCAACACCTTAAGGAATAGCCGCAAGGGAATAACCCAGGCGACCGCACGAGCCATCAGTAGGCGCAGCTTATTGGTTGGTAGGTTTCGGTTTCCGGAGTCGGCTTCTGTTCATCAACAGACCGCGCCGTGGGTTCTTGCGGTAAGGCTTTCCAGCCCTCCAATAAGGTGGTCAGCAGGCGCTCGGCTGTAGCCAGAGGCGTATCCACCTGCCGGATATTGGCTTCGATCAGCAGCTTTTCGACATATCCGTACAGTTCCGCCAGATCCCTGCTCAAACTACCGCCCGCGTCCCTGTCGAGCGACAGCGAGAGCTCGGTGACGATTGCCATCGCTTTCGTGATCGCGCGGCAACGCGCACGAATGTCACCCTGCCGCAGGTACCGGCGAGCCGCCCCGATGGCCTCCAAAGCGCTCCCGTACAGAAGCTGAACCAGCTTCACTGGGCTCGCCGACAGCACTTCTTCTTCCAGGAAGTTCCGATAAACGTTGCTTCGCATTCTACTTCTACGTATCGGCGAGCGAATCCGATGTCTGCGCCGGATTGCCCAGATCCTCGGCCAGGCGCAAGACATATTCCGGGGGCACTTGGAAAACCACCGCATGAGTCTGGCGGTCCTCCACCCGGATGATCGGTCGATGCGTTCTTCGGTCCACCAGGAATACCAGCTGGTTCTGGCCCAAAACGCCGCTTTCGTTGACTGCCTGGGCCGCTTGGATCACTTGCCGGCGTTCACTAGCTTCCTGTGCGCTGATGGCAGGGGCCGCCGCCGGAAGCGAATAACCGACCGGTTGGATAGATGACGTGTCCATCTCGAACCTCTCGGACTACCGCAAATCTCTTTTGGTGTACTTATCGGCTCAAGCCGGCTAAGTTTGAGGCAGGCGGGAGCAAGGCGGATGCTACGCCAGGTTCAGGACGTCCTTAATGGTGCCTTTGGAAGCCTCGATCTTCTTTTGCAGCAGCATGATGGCGTAAATCAGCTGCTCCGGCCGCGGCGGGCAACCGGGCACATATACGTCCACCGGAATCACCTGATTCACCGGAATGAGCGCGTAATTGCTGAACACGCCCGTGGAGGTGGCGCAGGCGCCCATCGAAATCACCCATTTCGGCTCCGGCATCTGCTCGTACAACCGGCGGATCACCGGCGCCATTTTGTTCGACACGCGGCCCGCAATGATCATGAGGTCCGATTGGCGCGGCGAGCCACGCATCACTTCGGCGCCGAACCGCGAGATATCGTAACGCGAGCCGATCATGGACATCATTTCAATCGCGCAGCACGCCAAGCCAAACGACATCGGCCAGATGGAGTTCTTGCGTCCCCAATTGATGGCTTTGTCCAGCGTGGTCGTGATGATGCCCTCCGCACCCGGCAACGCATCCTCGTAATCGATGCGAGCGAACAACTCGCCGGGCAGGCTGGGTTGAAACTTAGGCTCCGTATCCACGATCCTATTATCACATGCGGGAGCAAGATGATCGTATCCCGGATTCGCCTGATTCCAGGGACCTCGAGGAAGCCGCCCACGCTTGGGGCATCGAGACCAGCTATTGGGACGTCTGGGGACGCGAACATCGCGCCTCCCCGGTTGTTCAGACGGCGATCCTCCGATCGCTGGGCGTGGATGCGAGCTCGCGCGCCTCTTTGCTGCGCGCCCGCGAAGAACACGATCAGCGCCGGTGGCTTTTACCGCTTCCTCCCAATGTTTTTCTGGCCCAGGGCCAGCCGTCCCTAGAAATCCCCGTCAGTTTGCCGGTAGATCGCGCCGGGGCGATGTCTGTCCTAACCGTCCACCTGGAGGAAGGCAGTTCGCGGGTTCTGCCGATCGCGTTCTCGGAAATTCCAGTGGCCGAGCAGGGCGCAGCCGGTGGCTGCCGATTCGTCCGTAAGCAGATTTCGCTCGCAGCCGACCTGCCGCCCGGCTATCACCGCCTGTCGTTAGAAATCGCGGGAGAAGCCGTGCCTCCTGCGCGGCTCATTGTCTACCCGAGCCGCACCTACCAGCCCGAGTGGCTGAAAGCGGGGCGCGCGGCCGGCCTCGCGATCAGCCTCTACGGGCTCCGTTCCCAACGGAACTGGGGCTGCGGCGACACCACGGATTTAAAGGCGCTCATCGACTGGGTTGCCGAGCAGGCTGGCGCGAGTTTCATCAGTCTCAACCCGCTGCACGACATCCCCAACCGCCATCCCTATAACATCAGCCCCTATTTGCCCAATTCCATCTTCTACCGCAACCCGATTTACCTGGACATCGAGCAGATGGAAGACTTCCGGCGTTCGCCGCGCGGCGTGGCTTTGCTGGCGTCGCCGGCGGTGCAGCGCGAAATCGCCGCGCTGCGGGCCACTGAGCTGGTGGAATATGAGCGCGCGTACCGGCTCAAGCTCCGTTTTCTGAAGCTGCTGTTCCAGACGTTCCTGATCGAGTGGAGGGCCAAAACACCGCGTGCCGGCGAGTTGGCCGCATACGTCGAACGCGAAGGCGAACTGCTCGACCGCTTCGCCGTTCACGCCGCGCTGGATCAAGCCATGCATCGGCGCTGCCGTGATGTCTGGAACTGGCGCGGCTGGCCCGACGAATATCAGGATCCGGAATCTGCCGCCACGCGAGCCTTCGCACGGAAGCACTGGCGCAGCGTCCTGTTTCACAAGTACGTACAGTGGCAGCTCGACCGTCAACTTGGGACGGCCCAGGAGCACGCGCAGCGCCGCGGCCTGAGCATCGGCCTCTATCACGACCTGGCGCTGGCCACCGACCGCTTTGGCGCGGACCTGTGGGCGCATCGCGACTTCTTCGCGTCCGGCTGCCGTGTTGGCGCCCCACCGGATGGCTTCTCGCCGAAGGGCCAGGACTGGGCCTTCCCGCCGCCTCTTGCCGAACGGCACGAACAGGACGGTTACCGGCTGTTTTCCGAATCCATCCGCAAGAACTCACGGCACGGGGGCGCGCTGCGCATCGATCATGTGATGCGCTTCTTCCGCCTGTATTGGATCCCTGACGGCCTGGAAGCCACGGATGGAACCTATGTGCGCGACCGTTTCGAAGCTCTGCTGGCGGTTCTCGCGCTGGAAAGCGTGAGACAAAAGATCCTTGTCATTGGAGAAGATCTCGGCACCGTTCCGGATTACGTCCGCGAGGTCTTGCACCGTTTTGGGATCTTGAGCTACCGGCTGCTGTACTTCGAGCGCGACTCAAGCGGCGGATTCCGCCCGCCCGACGAATATCCGCGGAGCGCCCTGGTGTCGGCTACTACGCACGACTTGCCGACGCTGGCGGGATTTTGGGAAGGACGCGACATCGACCAGCGGCGTGATGCCGGCCTGCTGCCGGACGAGACCACCTATCGCTCGATGCGCGAAGAGCGCACGGCGGAAAAGCAGCGCCTGCTGGACCGGCTGATCGAGCTGAAGCTCCTGCCGGATTGGTTCCCGCGCAACGCGCGCGACGTGCCGGAACTCAGCGGCGAGCTGCACAACGCGATCGTTGGCTTTTTGGCCACCACGCCTTCCGAGCTGATGCTGCTCAATCAGGAAGATCTCCTGAAGCAAACCGAGCAGCAGAATCTGCCCGGAACCACGTTCCAATATCCCAATTGGCAGCGCAAGATGAAGTGCACCGTGGAGGAGCTCTGGACCTCTGGCGAAGTGCAGGCGTTTACGAAAATGTTCCGGGCCTGGCTGGACCGAACCGGACGGCTGAATCAAGCTCCGGCTGGCGACCGTGCGGCTACATGAAGTAGTTTTTCACCTTGTCCAGCAGGCTTTTTTCGTGCGGCTCGTTTTCTTCCGGCAGCGTCTGGCGAAGCTGCTCGAACAGCTTGCGCTGCTCGCGCGTGAGCTTGGAGGGAACCTTCACGTCGATGTGCACGAACATGTCCCCCCGGCCAGAGCCTTGCAGGCGCGGCACGCCGAGATTCTTCAGGCGAATGCGCGACCCGGTCTGAACGCCTTCGGGAATTTTCACCGTCTCCAGGCCATCAAACGTCAGCAGGTTCACTTCGGTGCCCAGAGCCGCCTGCGCGATGTTGATGGGAACCGCGCAATGCAGATCTTCGCCCTGGCGCTCGAAAATAGGGTGGTCTTTAACCTTAATGACGACATACAGATCGCCGGCCGGGCCGCCGTTCAACCCGGACTGCCCCTCGCGGCTCAACTTCAAGTGCGTTCCCGTTTCGACACCTGCTGGAATCGTAACGCGCAGCTTCCGCTCCGAGCGGACCTGGCGCTCACCCCGGCACTGGGGGCATGCCCTGCGGATGATCTGTCCGCGGCCTCCGCACTGGCTACAGGTCCGGCGGATCTGCAAGAAGCTTTGCTGATACACTACCTCGCCGCGCCCGTGGCACATTGGGCAGCTCACCAAGCCATCGGTGCGGTCCGCGCCGGTGCCCTGGCATTGTGAGCAGGGATCCAGCCGCGGCACCTGGATCTCCACGCTCATCCCGCGCAGGACATCCTCCAGCGAAATTTCCAGGTCGTAACGCAGGTCCTCGCCACGTTGCGCGCGGCTGCGCCCTCCGCGGCGCGCACCGGTCCCGAAAAGGTCGCCGAAACCGAACAGATCTCCGAGAATGTCGCTGAAGTCGTTGAACTGCGAGGGATCGAAGCCTGGCGATGCGCCGAAGCCCTGCAATCCCTGGTGGCCGTAGCGGTCATACGCGGCGCGCTTCTGCGGATCGCTCAGCACGCTGTAGGCTTCCGCCGCTTCTTTGAACTTCTCCTCGGCCTCCTGATCGTTCGGGTTGCGATCCGGGTGATACTTCAGCGCCAGCTTCCGGTAGGCGCTTTTCAGGCCCGGGTCATCACAATCGCGGGCGACACCCAAAACTTCGTAGTAGTCGCGCTTGGTGGCGTTCATTTCTTGGTCACCGCTACCTTCACCATGGCAGGGCGCAGCAACCGTCCGCGGAAGTTGTAGCCTGGCTGATATTCATCAAGGATGGTGTGGTCTTCGACCTCGCCGGTCTCCACCATGTCGACCGCATGGTGCAAGTGGGGATCGAACTTCTGTCCCTTAGCAGTAATCGGCTCCAGGCCCAACTTCTTTAGCGAGTCGAAAAAGCGCTGGTAAATCAGCTCCATACCGCGCGCATACGCCTTATCGGACGTCTCGGCTTTGAGGGCGCGCTCGAAATCGTCGAGGATCGGTAAAACAGCCCGTACGCTCTCCTGATGGGCGAACTCGACCACGTCGCCGCGCTCCCGTTCAGCGCGCCGGCGGAAGTTGTCGAAGTCGGCTTGGCGGCGCTTGAGCTGATCCAGCAGCTCTTTCTTCTCTTCCGCTAAGCGGTCGCGTTCGGCCGTGACGGCCTCCAATGCCACGGCGAGGTCCGCCGGCGGCCCATCCGCGCTTGCCGGCGGGTCGGCTAGGCCATTTCCGGCATCGGCAGTGGGTTCTTTCGTGTCCATACTTCCAGTTTAATGGGTAGCGTCAAGGAATCGCCCGAGGCCCGGGGCTATACGGGTAGGCTGCCGAAGGCTTGGCCGACGTGATACACGGCCGACATGGCGCGCCCGTAATCCATGCGCATCGGACCCAGAACCGCCATTTTGGCGGCCAACCCGCCCGGCAGCGAAACCGACACGCCGATCAGCGACAATTCGCGCATGCTGGGATGAATGTCCCCCAGGCCCACCTGCACGGCGACCTCGCCCACAGGCTGCTCCAGAAAACGGTCGAGCAACTGCAAAATGCGTTTCTTCTCTTCCAATGTGTGGAACAGCTCGCGGAGCGCTTCGCGGGTCAGATGCAGATCCAGACCCACCAGGATGCCGGCGCCCTCCATGTGAATTTCGGGTGCGACGTCGATGTCCAGCAGCCCCTTGGCATAAAGCTGTGTCAGCTTTTTGAGCAACGCGTCGTAGGCCGCGCTCTGCTGCTCCAACCGAGCTCTCAATTCCGTGTGAATTTCCGAGAGCGTCCATCCGGCGAAGCTCCGATTGACGTAGTTCCGGATGGAGGCCAGGTCGTCCTGCGAAATGTGCTCGTCCAATTCCACCACGCGATTGCGCACCATGCGGTCGCGCGTCACCACCACCATCAGCACGCGGCGATCGGCCATGCTCACCAATTCGACCTGGTGGAGGGTCTGGCTGGAAGTGGGGATGGCCGCGGTGATGCTGAGGCTGCGGGTCATCGCGGTCAGCATGTGGCTGGAGCGCTCCACGCGCGCTTCCATCGTGTTGGTCTGTCCGAGTTCCGTGCGCAGGCGACGCAACTCGCCCGAGAGCACGCGGGCGCGCGCCAGGGACTGCACATAACTGCGAAACGCCTTTTCGGTCGGAACGCGTCCGGCGGAAGTATGGGGCTGCGAGAGATAGCCCTCGTCGCACAGATCCGCCATCACGTTGCGAATCGTCGCCGCGCTGAGAGTATCGCCGCGCTTGCGCGAGACTGTACGCGAGGCTACCGGCTCGCCGGTTTGTATGTACGCCTCGACGATGGCATGCAAAATGTCCTGCTCGCGATGGGTCATTGGCCAAAGACCCTAAGCCCTAGCGGAAGCGGCCCAGGGCAACCCCTACTTATTGATTGTAAGGAGCTTGACAGGGAGCGTCAAGCTCCGGCTGCCTTTCGCAAAGCCGCCACGCGCGGCTCACGGCTCTTGGGAGTGTCCAGGCTGAAGGAGCGGGCATCGCCCAATTGTGCCTTCACGAACTGCTCGGTACGCGCCACAGCCTCCAGCAGCGGCTTATCTTTCTTGACGAAAGAGGTCCAGGCGATGGACTCGCTCGCGGTGTCGTATTCCCACAGGCCGACGAGGCGGCCCCGATCGGTTATGGCGTGGTCCGGCAAGTCAGCCAGCCCCCCCAGCGGCCTCGTCCCTTTTTCCGCTGGCACCTCCCGGCCGAGGTCTTTCGGATCGAGCAAGCTCTTCAGGTCGCGTCGCAGCAGGAACAGTGAATCGATTCCGCCAATCAGCGCGTATTGAGGATCTTTCGGCGGGCGGAAGGCTTCGAATGTGGCGCGGTCGCCTGGAAGGAACATCCGTTCGTCGCCGGGCCCGAGCGCGTCGAGCTTCAAAGGCTCAACGGCAGCCTTAGCCGCCTTCACGCCCAGGCCCGAGAACCATTGAAACTCGGCCACGTACGCCGGCGCGATCCAGGTGAAAAACCGTCGCGCCAGCTCGATATAGGCCTCCTCAACGCCGAGCCTGAATCCTCGCAGCGGGTTTGGCCGCCACAGTGCGTATTGATAACGCTGCTGATCGAACCGGCCATTGGTGGGAACGCGACGAATCTCGCCCCGCGCCTGCAATTGTTCCAGTGCGACGGGGAGCGTAGTGGTGAGCCCCTTTTTCTGCCCTTCCGGCCCGAGATTGCGAACGGCCTTGCCCACTGCCTGGCGCAGTTCGTCCGGGCTAAGCGTGCCTTTCTCCAGCGCCGAAATCACTGCGTCGCAGAGCTTGTCGATTTCCTTTGCGGTGACACCGAGCTTTTGGGCCGTCTTGATCTCGCCTGCGAAGGCCTGCCCAACGGTCAGCCCGAGCGCGAAGTCCGATGCCGGCAGCACGTAGGTGCAGCCGCGGGCACTGGGGAGCTCGTAGATTTCAAGACCAGCCGCCGAGGCATCGGCCTGCTCGCGATTGATGCCGGCCCGGGAGAACAGAGTGAGATACGGCGCAACGCCGCCGACGGACCGCGCCCAGCCGGCGCGCTCGAACACAGTGGCCGGCGACGCGTCTTGGAGCGAGCCGTCCAGCCCCTGGCGATGCGCATACCAGGCCCGCACTTTGGACGCATCCACCATTGGGCCTCTCTACCAGCGGACTTCGGTGGCGGGCGAGCAGTTCGCCAGGTACTGACCCTCGCCGTGCATATGCTCGAAGGCGGATTGCACCGCTACGCGGCCCGGTCCATGCAAGCGCAGCCAGAAATAGCGGTTACTCCACCTTCCCCATAGATTGAAACCAGTGCGCGGATGTTCAAAGTGCAGCTGCATCTGAACCGAAGGGTCTTTGAAGATGAGCGATGTCGGCTTCACCAGGATGGTCTGGCCCGGCCCCAGCTCGCGTACAAACACGTTACCGGAAGCGTGCAGCAGCAGCAGGCCGGGTGTTTGACCCGTGGAAAAACGATCCATAAACATGCCTACGGGATAGTGCGTTTCCTTGTCGTCGCCGTCTTGCGTGGTGTACCAGATGTTGGTTTGGAACCAATCGTAGGCAACGTTGCTGGTGGCCAGCATGAACAGATGCTCGCGCACGTCCACCGATTCACCCGGCTGGATTGGCAGCGCGATCATCTCTCCCGGCGCGTCGCGCGAGAAGGCCACGTGGCCCGGGCCTTGCGCCTGCGTCATGATCAGCGGCATGCCTGCGAACATTCGCTTCCACCCGCCCGCGAGCGACATGGTCGTGATGTTGATCTGCGGATCTTTCCACAACAGCACGTGATGGGTGAAGTAAATGCCGTCGGCCGGGGCCAGGTTCACGTCGGCCACCGGCACATATTGTCCTTCAATCTGGCAGAACGAGTCGCCAAATTGCAGCTTGGCCATGTCTTTCCGGCCCGGCAGCTTGGCCCAGCCGGATTCGGTGGTCATCGGGGGAACATCCAGCGTCGCGCCGCAGCTCGGGCAGCTGAGTTGGCCTGCGTTGACTTCGCAGCCGCACCAGGAGCATTTGGTTTGTGGTCCGGTGGGACGAACCGGCGGCGGAGCGGGCCGCGGAGCTACGGGAATTGACGCCGCGGGAATCGGAGCCGCTGGCCGCGGGGGCGGAGCCGGTTGCGCCGCCGCGGGGCGCTTGGCCTGAGCGCCACAGGAAGTGCAGAAGTTGGCTGTATCTTGCAGGAAACTGCCACAATTCGTACAGAACATGATGGTCGTCCCGCCTCTACTCGGTGTGATGGTGGACGTACATCGACTGTATGCCCACTCGGCCCGGTCCCGTCATGCGGGCCAGGCTCATGTTGGTGCCGCCGAAGAGTCCGGTGCCCAAGCGCTGAAATTCCACTTGCATGCCGACCGAGGAATCCTTGTAGAGGAACGCCCCCGGTTCCACCATGATGCTCTCGCCGGCTTTCAGCGTTCGTTCGAACACGTTGCCGTAGCCGTGCAAGATCACGAGGCCGGGTGTGTTGTGCGTGACGAAACGGTCCATGAACATGCCCTGGCCGCCGAACAGGATGTTGGCGAGGCCTTTGATGCGCACGAAGGAATAATCGATCTGGTGGGAGGCTAGCAGGAAGGCGTGTTCGCGCACGTCCAGCTCCATGCCGGGGTGCAGCGGCAGAACCACCAGCTCGCCGGTCGCATCGCGCGAAAAAGCGATCCGGCCCGGACCGGTCGCTACGCTGATGATGAACGGCATGCCGGCGAAGGCGCGCTTCATTCCGCCCTGCAACTGCAACACAGTCAGTGGCACGGTGTCGTCTTTCCACAGCATAATGTGGTGTTCGAAGAAGACTGCATCGCCGGCGCCGAGATGAATTTCGGCCACCGGTACGATTTCGCCCTCCACCTGGCAGGTGCTGGAACTAAATTGGAACTCGGTCATGTCGCGGAGCCGCGGGGCTTCACGCCAGCCGGATTCGCTGACCAGGTTGCGGATATCGAGCGGCGCGCCGCAGGAGCGGCAGGTCAGCGCCGACTTCTCGTTCATGCTCTGGCACCACTGGCATTGAATGCGTTCGAACGGCTCCGCGCTCGCGGTCGGATTGCCCATCGTTGAGGAAACCTCCGAGGTTTTGGTCCGGTTGCCATGATAGCAAGCGGAGAAACGAAGGGACTAGTGTGCCGGTTGCAGAGCTTCCAGATACTGTTCCAGGTCGTGGAGACCGGCTGGCGAGCCGACCTCGTAGAACCGCTCGCTGACTTCGAAACCCGCAAGTTGGCCCCGCCGGCTGAGCGCGCCGAAGAGCGCTGCCAAATCGAAAACGTCTTCGTCGATTTCATGGAGCAGGCCGCGACGCAGGCAGGACAGGCCGTAATCGATGTACTGCATCTCCGGAGCGCCCGCTTTGTCGTAAAGAGAGACGTGGCCGTTTTCGTAGATCGCGTTGCTGCGATCCCAACGGCCTTCGTTGCGGAGCACGGTCATCAGCGCTGGTTGGCCGCTGGATTGGAAAGCCTTCCAGATCGGCGCGAATTCCACCGGCAGGAACGAGTCGCCGTAGATCACGAAAAACGATTCGTCGAGCGCGCCCTGTTCGCATGCCAGCCGCAGGGCCCCGCCGGTGCCGCGGAGCGCCGGACCTTCATCTACATATCGCAGCGAGGGAATGGGCGACGGCTCCTGCTCCCAATACCGCCGGATCATTTCCCCTTTGTGCCCGATCGAATAGACTACGTCTGTGATGCCTTGCGCCGCCAGCCAATGCATCTGGTGATAGGCGAATGGCCGGCCGGAGACCGGTAGCAGCGTCTTGGGGCAGGTATCCGTGAGCGGGCGCATGCGCGTTCCCAATCCACCGGCCAGAATGACGCACTGCATGGCTAATCCCGCGCCAAAAGCTTGGAGCCTTCGTGGTCGAAAGCGAACCGGACCTCGCGCAGCCCTTCGGCATTCATCGCGCGACGAAGCGCATCCCGATCCTCGGCGTAAAACAACAGGAAGCCGCCGCCGCCCGCTCCCACCAGCTTGCCGCCGATGGCACCATTGTCGCGGCCAACGTCGTACCACCGATTGATGCCGTTGTTGGACGTGCCGGGCGAGCGTTTTCGTTTGTGCAGCCAATGTTCGTGCATCAGCTCGCCGAAGCGGCGCGTGTTGCCGGCTTCGAGCGCCTGTTTGATGCATTGGCCGAGCTGCTTGGTGAAGTGCAGGTTGTCGAGCATCGCCGTATCGCCCAGCTCGGACCGGACTTTCTGGTCGTCCAGCACGGAGGAAGCGTTGCGCGAATAGCCCGTGAAGAACATGAGCAGGTGCTCTTCCAGGTCGTACAGCGTGCTGTTGCTGATATTGAGCGGGCTGACATTCACTTGCCCGTCTTCAGCGAACTCGAAGCAAGCCAGGCCCCCGAAGGCCGCAATGTATTGATCCTGCTTGCCCACCGGCTGCTGTAAAAGTTCGATCTCGATTTTG
Source organism: Bryobacteraceae bacterium (assembly GCA_035501155.1). GTDB lineage: Bacteria > Acidobacteriota > Terriglobia > Bryobacterales > Bryobacteraceae > Palsa-89. Next base: position 194,449 of record DATJWO010000044.1, on the reverse strand, counting down.
CAGGCTTCCTCCGCCACCACGCCGGGGTCGACATACTTGCGCTTCAAAGCGTGAACCGCCCTCAGCAAGCCGACGGTGAACGCGCCCGACGACCCCAAGCCCGTACCCGCGGGGATGTCCGCCATGCTGACCACTTCGAGCGGCGGCGGCACTTCGTGCATGCGCAGCACTTCACGGATCAACTGGTGGCGGATGTCGTCCAGCGTGGCGGCTTGTTCCAATGCGGAATACTTCAGGAAGTATCCTCCGCCGAAGGACTCATTCAGACCTACATAAATGTGCTTGTTGATGGCCGCTGAAATGACAAATCCGCCGAAACGGCTGTAATAGGAAGGCAGGTCAGTGCCTCCGCCGCCGATGGAGATTCTAAGTGGGGTCCGCGAGATGATCATCGAAACACTGCCACTTAACCATCGGCAAGGCGCCGGCAAGTCTGTAGGCTCGCAAACAGGTGCTAACGCGCGTCTCTATCGAGCGTGGCAGTTTCGGTCTTGCGCAGCGTCTCCTGCGCCTGCGCCAGCATTTCGCGATTGTGCGGGGAAGCTTCATGCGCCAGCAGTCCTCCCGCGATCTTCACGGCTTGAGCGGCGTGGTCCCGTGCCTCGGCATGCCGTTTCAAGCTGAGCAGCACGGCCGCAATCTCTCCGTGCAGATAAGCGATACGGTCCCGCAATTGCACATCGCGCGGATCCGATCCGGACAACTCCTCCCGAATTGCCAATGCCTTTTCAAACGAGTCCAGCGCGGCGGCGTAGTCGTGCTTCGTGTTCTTGAAAAACGTGCCGTCCTGGCTGTAGTCGAATGACAAGTCGAGCTTGGCCTGACGATTCGACGGACTAGCGTCCACGCGCCGCGAATCCAGCTCCTCGGCCCGCTCGAGGTGCGGCTCACTGTGTTCCGCGTCACCCAGGTCCACCATGAGGGAGGCGATGTACTTGTGGCCCAGGGCCGCGTTTCTTTGGCGCGTGGCGTCGCCGGCCTGTTCGGCGAGGAGATCTTCGAAGATCCTGGTTGCTTGTTGCAGGCCTTCCAGAGCTTCGCGCCGGCGGCCGATATTGGCGTCTACGTTGGCCAACGTGAAGTAGGCGATCGCCAGACCTTCCCGCGTATCGGCGCCAGGGGATGCCTGAGCCATCTTTTGATTCACCCGCAAAACCATCTCAGCGGCGGTATGTGCCTCCGCGCCGCCCTTCTGCGCGACATTATAGACTTCACTGAGATTCTGGTATATCCGGGCCACCGCCCGTCCCAGGGCGAGATCCGCCGGGTACTTGGAATACAACGGCTCCAACAAGGCGAGCGCCTTGCGGTAGCTTCGAATGGCGCCGGGGGAATCGCCCAGGTTGGCCTGCGAGGGTTTGCCGGAAACGTCGCCGAGCCGGAGGTAGGCCAACCCAAGCTCCCGTTGCAGACTCTCGTCGCCACCCGCGCTTGCGGCCAGCTTGTCGAGGTACTCCAGCCCTTGCGCCGCCATCATCTTGCGAACCGGTGTAGACCCGGCCAAGGGACGGACGGCGTCATGCAGATCGAAAATCATGAAGTGCGCCAATTGGCGAACCTGATCAAACCGTTGTTCGGCGATGCGCGACTGGCGAAAGATAACGCCGCCCGCCACCGCCGCGAACAGCACAACCAGCGCCGCCACAGCTACGCCGGCCCGGTGGCGCGCGACAAACTTGCCCAGTACGTAGCCCGCGCTCGGGGGCTGCGCTTCCACCGGCAGGCCGTCCAGGTAGCGCCCGATGTCGGCCGAAAGTTCTCCCGCCGAACTATAACGCCGGGCCGGTTCCTTGCGCATGGCTTTCAGGACGATGGCATCCAAGTCCTTTGCGCCAGTCTGTGGCTTCTCCGGCTCCCGTTCGCAAACGATTTCCAGAACTTCGTCCAACGTCTTGCCGGCGAGCCGATAGGGCCGATTTCCAGTTAATAGTTCATACAGCAGAACTCCCAGAGAATAGATGTCGCTAGCAATGCTTAACGGAACTCCTCGAATCTGTTCGGGACTGGCGTAATCGGGGGTCATCGGCTTCCACAGCGTTGCCGTCACTTCGTCATCCCGCGCCAGAAACCGGGCGATTCCGAAATCCAGTAACTTCGGAACGCCGTCCGGCGTGATGAGAATGTTGCCCGACTTCAGGTCGCAATGCACCACCAGGTTTTGGTGCGCGTACCCGACCGCCTCGCAAACTTTCCGGAAGAGGCGCAGCCGATCACGTGTGTCGAGCGAGCGCTCGCGGCACCAGGCGCCGATCGGAGCGCCGTCGACATACTCCATCACCAGGTAAGATGAGCCGTCGTTTGCGACGCCGCCATCGATCAAACGGGCGATATTCGGATGTTCCAGGCGCGCCAGGATCTGCCGTTCTTCGCGAAAGCGCCGCTCCAGCGAAGTGCCGACCGGCCCTGCGCCGATCACCTTTACCGCGGCCACCTGGCTGAACTGTTGGTCGTCCCTTTCAGCGCGGTACACCGTACCCATGCCGCCCGATCCCAACACTTCAGTCAAACGCCAGGATCCGCAGTGCGAGCCAACGCGCTCCCCAGCGGGTGCCTCGGCCAGGTCTAGAAGCACCGGAGGTTCTTCCAGATAGCCGTCAGAACGCCGGCAGGCATCCAGCAGGGATTCGGCGCGCCTGCGGATGCCGTGCGGCAAACCTGCGTTCTCGATGTAAACGCGGCGCTCCGGCTCTGGCAGTTCCAGCGCCTCTCCGACCACCCGCTCGATTTCCGACCAGTCGTTCTCCAACATTGCCCGGCAGCAGATATTCTGCGGCAGGCCGCCCGCCGATGTCCAGTCCTTTATCAATGGTGGATAGGACCGCTAGTACTTTCAGTGGCTTTTCCTGTGGCCCCTGTCGGCAGGCGATCCCGCGATGTTGTTGTGACGCGTTCTCCAAGGAGATTTGACGTCCGGAGGAGTGAACGAATGGGGAGAGGCGGCGGATTGGCGGTTTTAGCTGCACGGGGGCCGGGCGCCGGGCCAATCACCGCTGACGTCATGTCTGACACCGGCGCCCTCGCCCCGCCTCTTTCCATCGAGGAGTGGACTATTTTATGACGAAACTTCTATCCATACTCGGATGCTTGGCAGTTCTCGCGTGCGCACAATCCGCTCAGGCGGATTCGATCACAATCAGCGGCAATCTCAGTTCCGACGGCACCGCCGTCGGCAGCGGCGATCCCGTCATCACCGACCCGAGCACGATCAGCTACGGCGATCCTTTTTCCATCGTGTTCACGTACGATCCCACTACCGCCACGCAATCCGGCGGGAACTTCACCTTGAACGACGCGAGCCTGACTCTGACATTCGACTCATATTCATTCACGTACTCAACCGCCGCTGGGAATTTCATTGAATTCTCGACGCCCGGCGCCTTCGGCTCGGGTACGGCTTCTTTCCTGGTCTGTTCCTCTTTCGCGAACTGCTTCACCTCGGACTTCCTGGACCTTTACTTCGCTGGAACGGTCACCGGTCTAAGCGCACTTCAATCGCAGGCCGGGGGATTGACGGGAGACGTAAGCGCCAGCCCGTCCGAGTTCGAATTCCTGCGGAACTTCGATGACGGCAGTCAGACCGACCTGCAGGGCATTCTTACCGGCGCCGAAGGTGCTGCGACTTCGGCCGTTCCGGAACCTTCCCTGTTTCTATTTCTTGCCGCGGGGCTTGGGGCTTTGCTAGCCGCCCGCCGCCGCTGAAAGGTGAATTCTATGAAACATCTGATTGCTCTTGGGGCGGTGGCCTTTGCGCTCGCACTTGCCTCGAATACATACGCCGCGGATGGAGTAGTACTGATCAATCAATCGACATCCATCACGGGCCTTCCCGGGTGCGGCAGCTCGGGTTTCCCGATCGTGATCTGCCAGCCCGGCAGTTACCGGCTATCGGGGAACCTCACTGTCACTGACCCGACCAAGGACGCCATCGATATCAACGCCTCCAACGTCACGCTGGACCTAAACGGTTTCTCCGTCAGCGGATCGGCCGTCTGCACAGGTTCAGGCAATGCGATTGTTTGCACTGGCTCTGAGACTGGAGTTGGGATTAAGTCTGCTAACACAGCCGTCGCTATTTCTCTCACCAACGGCAGTGTCAGCGGCTTCATAGAAGGTGTTACGATTCAGGGGCGCGTCGATTCGATCCGGTCCACCAGCAATAAACTCGCAGGAATCTCGGTCAGACAGGGATCCATCGTAAGGGGAAGTTTCGTTTCCCTGAACGGCGCCGCCGGCATTGTCGGTGACCTGTCCATCATCAGCGGGAACATTGCACTGAACAACTTTGGAGATGGATTCGCGGGCGACCAGTCCACGTTCACGAATAACATGAGCAGCGAGAACGGAGCGTCGGGCATAAGTACCTCCTGTCCCAGCAACCTCATCGGGAACACAGCACCGTTCAATACTTTCGGCTCGATCCACACCGCCTTCACGGGCTGTGCGCTCGCCAACAACGTCCCTTAGGAGCGATCTATGATGCAAAACTTCAAGCTGCACATTGGCGCGACTCTTTTCTTGGCCGCGGCCGCGTGCTTTCCTTCGAAGGCGCCCGCAGCCGACGGCACCGTATTGATTAACCAAAATACGGCAATCAACGGCTTGCCCGGGTGCGCGAAATCACCTTCTGCGCTGATCACGATCTGTCAGTCCGGGAGCTATCGCTTGTCGGGTAATGTCACCGTCGCCAGCGACAATCTGGATGCGATCCTCGTCACTAACAACGCGAATGTCACTCTCGACCTAAACGGCTTTAGCGTTGTTGGTCCGAACTCTTGCAGCACGAGCACGATCATTATCGGCAGCGGGGAGTTTATCTTCGTTGGGTGCACTGACCAAAACGCCGGGACCGGTATTCATGGTGATGGGTTGACCACCGTCGCGGTGTACAACGGAATCGTGAAAGGGTTCGGTATTGGCGTCTTAGTCCAGGGCGGCACGGTTGAAAACGTAACCATAACCCAGATGTCAGGCATTGGCCTTAACATTGCCAGTGGAACGGCGAGGAGCAATCATGTATCGACGTGCGGCGGAGGTGGGATACAGGCGCAAAGCAGTGTCGTTACCGACAACACGGTGTTCAAAAACGGGACCATGGGTATCAACACGGTGCAAAGTTCGGTGATCAACAACGTGATTGAGACAAACGCTGGTCCAGGTATTCAGGGGGTGTGCCCCTCCACAGCAATTGGTAATACCGTTCATAAGAGTGACGGCGGGATCACGCTTTCGGCTGACTGTACCGTAGTGAATAACTCTGTATTGTAAGCGCCCGCGGTATCGGAATCGTCAGGGTTGCGAGGGCGGTGGGCCGGCCGCATTCAGCCGTTCGAACAGCCAGCCCCTCGCAACCGCCCATTCGCGTTTAACGGTGCGCTCCGACGTGCCCAGCAGTTCGGCCGTCTGTGGGACGGAGAGTCCTGCGAAATAGCGTAACTCCACCACGCGGGCCTTTTGGGGATCGAACTCGGCCAGTTCGGAAAGCGCGGTGTCCAGCTCGATCAGATCTACGTCTTTCTGTGCGGGAAGGATGGACGCCGCCTCCAAAGTGACTCGTTGGGCGTCCCCTCCGCGCTTGGACGCCAGTTTCTCCCGGGCGTGATCCACCAGAATGCGGCGGATGATCTGCGCGGCGGCGCCGTAGAAATGGGTTCGACTGTGAAAATCCACCTGGCGCTGTCCCGCCAGCCGGAGATATACTTCGTGAACCAACGCGGTGGGCTGCAGGGTGTGGGGATCCGCTTCCCGCCGCAAGTGGCTGGCGGCGAGCTTCCTGAGCTCTTCGTAGACGACCGGCACCAGCTTCTCCAGAGCGTCACGGTCGCCGCGGCTCCAGGCTCCCAGCAGAGTAGTAACGTCCGGTTCGGGCCCCGTCATTGCGGAGTATTATCGCACAGCCCTAACGCAGCGCCGCTCCGGCGAGAATGGCGAGTTTCTCCCAGGTGGGGACGCGGATGCGCCGCGAGAGCACGTCGAAGTTAGAACGTTCGATGCGCCCGAGCAGGCGCCGGTAGATCTCGATCAGTGCCCACAGCGACGCGCGGCTGCGCTTGTGGACGAGTCCCAGCAGCGGGCGCGATTCGTCGTAATATTGGCGTGCGCGCTGTGCCTCGAAGCTCATCAGGCGGACGAAATTGTCGTCATGCTTCCCGAGGTCGGCGCCGCATCGCGCGATATCTTCGGCGGGGAGATAGATCCGCCGATTCTCCTGATCCTCCCGCACATCCCGCAGGATGTTGGTCAATTGAAAGGCGATGCCACACTTTTCCGCGAGCTTCAGCGCTTCCGGCGACTCAAAACCGAAGATATGAATGATGGTCAGACCGACAACACTCGCCACCTGGTAGCAGTAATGGTACAGCTCGTCGAAGGTTTGGATCTGGCGCGGCTGCAAGTCCGAACTCACGCCTTCGATCATCTCGTGGAAATATTCGTGCGGGATGCGGAAGCGCTGAACCGTGTCGTGAAACGCGGGCCACAGCGGATTATCGCCATACTGGCCCAGAAGCGCGCAATCCAAATCGCGTCGCCAGCGCTCGATCGCTTCCCGCGAGGCGCCCTCGCCTTCGCTGATGTCGTCGCAGTAGCGCATGAACGCGTAAATGGCGCACATGGCCTCGCGTTGCTGGCGCGAAAGCAGCAGAAAGGAGTAATAGAAGTTGCGCGCCCGCTTCCGGGCGATGTCACAGCAGAAGGAGTAGGAGGAAGGAAGGCTTACAGCGCGTTCCACAGGGTTCCAACCAGTAGCCGCACCCGCTCGAACTTCGAAATGGCAGGGCGGCGCGCCAGCACGTTGTAGTTCTGCCGCTCGATCTTCTCCAGCACTCGCATGCCGCCGCGGCTGAACAGGTCCAGATCGAAGGACAGTCGACGGTCCACCCTCTCCACCAGCGGAAGGCCTTCCAAGAACAGTTTGCGCGCAACCTCCACGGCGTCGCGCATCGCGTCTCGGAACGCCGGATTGAATGTGCCCGCCCGCAGCTCTTCGAGCGTGTAACCGTGCCGGGCGAGCAGGTCCAATGGTAAGTAAACCCGGTCCTTCTCCAGATCTACGGTGACGTCCTGCCAAAAATTGGCGAGCTGCAGCGCCGTGCAGGTGGCGTCGGAAAGCCGGTCCAGTTCCTCGTCGGCGTAGCCGCACAACCGCAACACCAGTCGGCCCACCGGATTCGCCGAATAGCGGCAATAGCCGAACAGGTCCAGCCAGGTGGCGTAGCGGGTGATGCGCTGGTCCTGCTCGAACGCGCTGATGAGATCGGCGAACAGCTGCATCGGCAGGTTGTATTTGTGAACTGTCCCTTCTAATGCGACGAAGACGGGATGCTTGACGTGACCCTCGTACATCGCCTCGAGTTCCGAGCGCCACCAAGCCAGCAGGCGCAGGCTTTCCGTGGCGCTGCCGATCTCGTCGCCCAGATCGTCGGCCCAACGGCAAAAGGCGTATACGTTGTAGAAGTCCTGGTGCAGACGTTTTGGAAGAAGGAAGGTGACGACGTGGAAATTCTCGTAATGGTGCGTGGCCAGCCAGCGCGTGTATTGCTCGGCGCTGGCTGGGGTGTAGGTATCGCCCAGCGCCTCGGCCGAGTAGACGTACTCTTTGGGCGCGAGCAGCGGCACTAGGGTATGATAGCGGTCTTCAAGTGACCGTTGTGGCTCATCAGGTGCCGCATCACTTCCAGCAGGTTGGTGAGCGGTTCCACACGGTTCACAAAGTCGCGCGCGGTGATCACGCCGCGGCTCACAAAGTCCAGCGCTTTCCGGATCTGGGCCGGTGTGTGGTGGAAGCTCGCCGTGCAGGTGATTTCCGAATAGTGCATCAGCGAGGTGTCCAGGTGGATCTGGCTGTCGTTGGGGCAGCCTCCGAAGAAATTCACCACGCCGCCGCGCCGCAGCGATTTCATCGCGGTTTCCCAAACGTCGGGATGGCCCACGGCCTCAATGGCGATGTCGGCGCCGCGCCCGCCCGTCAGGTTCCGCACTTTCTCCACCGTCTCGTCGGTTTCGCCAGAAATCACTAGTTCGTCCGCGCCCATGTTTTTCGCGCGTTCGAGTTGCGTCTGGCGGCGCCCGATCGCCAGCACGCGCGCGCCATAAGCCTTCGCCAGGCGCACGAACATCAGTCCAATGGGCCCCAGGCCCAGGACCGCCACGGAGTCACCCGGACGAACACCGGTCTCATCCAGACCGCGCAGCACGCACGCCAGCGGCTCCACCAACGCAGCGTCCTTGTAATCCACGTGCTCGGGGATTTCGTGCATGTTCCGCTCGACAATGCGGGCGGGAATGCGAATGTACTCGGCATACGCGCCGTTGTTGAAGAGCAGGTCGTCACATAGGTTCTCGCTGCCGCGGCGGCAGTAGAAGCACTCTCCACAGGGAGCCGAATTGGCGGCCACGACGCGCTGGCCTACGCGGAAATTCCGCACATCCTTGCCCACGGCGACGATGTCGCCGGACAGCTCGTGCCCGAACAGGGCGGGCGGCACGATCATGCGGGCGTGGTAACCCCGCCGGAACACTTTCACGTCGGTGCCACAGGTAAGAGCGGCCTGAACACGTACCAGTACGTCCCCGTCTCCTATCTCCGGCACAGACACCGACTCTATCTGTAAATTTTCTTTACCATAGAGTACGGCGGCTATCATCTCTCGGTTCACTAAGACCACCTTTGCGGCTGAACTATAATTTTCAACGATTTAGGCTCAGGATGCAACGCCAGGTCGATACCCGCCCGGATCTCGTTCAAGGCAAAGCGGTGTGAAACCAAGTCCTCCACCGGCAGTGCGCCGCTAAACACAAGATGCGCCGACTCTTTCTGAAGATCCACCGAAGCGCTATAAGAACCGAAAATCGTGCGTTCTCCAACGCACACATCCGCGCCCGAGACCTCAACGCGTTCCCGATGCGAGGTCTGGGCGAACAAGAGGATGCGGCTGCCCGGCCGGGAGCATTTCACCGCTTGCTCGACGATTCCCGGCGCGGAAGCAGCGACGATGACGGCATCGGCGCCGCGGCCGCCGGTCATTTCCATAATCCGTTCCGGCACTGCCGGATCGCGAGGATCCAGCGCGACAGCGGCGCCGAAGCGGAGCGCCAGTTCGCGGCGGTAAGGCATGCTATCAGTGGCGATCATGGTGGCGCCGGATCGCTGGACTAACATGGTGAACAGCAAACCAATGGGTCCTTGCCCCAGGATCACAACGACATCTTCGGCGCGCGGGTCCAGTTGCTCGACGCCCTTCAGGCAAGTGTTCACCGGCTCGACAAAGGAGGCGCGATCGAATGAAACGCCCGCGGGAATCTTCTCCACGCCCCGCAGCGCGATCCAGTCCATTACGCGGACATACTGCGAAAAGCCTCCGCCGGACGGTTCGTAGCCCGCCGTCACCCCGACTTTCTTGTAAACCGAACACTGCGCGTACAGCTTGTGACGGCAATAGAAGCATTCCAGGCAGGGGATATGGTGAAACACGATCACCCGGTCGCCGGCCGAGAAGTTCCGGACTCCCGCGCCCACATCGGCTACCACTCCGGCAGTCTCATGCCCGAAGATGCGCGGCGGTTCCAGCAGATTGTATTCGATCTTCTTGAGATCGGTATGGCAGATTCCGCAGCTCTCCACACGAATCAGCAATTCGCCCGCACCGATGGCCGGCGTCGGCACCTCTTTGACGGACACTGTGCTCTGGCCGGTATAAACGGCGGCCTTCATGGTGGCGGGCGCGGCCACTAATTCAGAATCGAGCGTCGGCAAGAAAGTCTCCTAGCGCCTTGGCGGCGCGCTTCGATCTTTTGTTCAACTTCACTAGCTCCGGCAAAAGTGCGGCCGGCCTGCGGGCCGCGGCTGCCAGGATCTTCGCGCGGCTGAAACGGCCTTGGGCGTCGCGTACGCGATTGAAGTCCAGCGGAAAGCCTTCCTCCGCCGTATCCGTCACCACGCGGACGGCATAGAACGGAATCTTCCATTGCCTGGCTCGGGCGCCCACCCCAGCAGCCTCCATTTCGACCGCGTCCGCGCCAGCGGCATGAAGCTCCACTTTCTCTGAAACAGTGTTAACCACGCGGTCCACGGAAAGCAGTTTGCCGGTCCGGTAGGGCCTCGCGCTGGCGGGCACCGCAGCTTGGCCCACGCCTTCGACCTCAGTGGCGACAAAGATCGTGCACACACCGAGCGCGGGGTTCAGCGCACCGCAAAAGCCCACGCTAACCAAACCGTCCATCCCCATCCCAAGATACTCTTTCGCGGTGTCGGCGGCTTGGCCTGCCAGGTTCGGTCCCGGTCCATTCGCCGCTACCGCAATGTCCCCGCCGTTCAAGCGGGCCATTCTCGCGAAATCCAGCGGCCAATCCGGATTGCGAATTTCTTCGGCATGTTCGAGCAGCCCTTCCAACTCACGTCGCTCAGCGGCAATCAAGACCAGCAATCAGACGTAACCATTGGCCCGGAACCAATCCACAGCGCGTTTCAGGGCGCCATCCACCGGCCCGGGGTTAAATCCCAGTTCGCGCTTCGCCTTGTCCTGCGAAACGAACATCTTCTTTCGCGCCATCTTGACACCGTCCAACGGCGCTCGCGGCTCATGCCCCGTCAGGTTTGCCCAGCCCGTGCTGGCCAGGCCCGCGACATAGGCCACGCTGTAGGGGATGCGCCAGCGAGGCGCTTCGCCGCCACTGACGGTGGCGAGCCTATCAAGAATTTGCTGCAGGGTCAGATTCTCGCAGCCCAGGATGTACCGCTCTCCGATGCGGCCACACTCGCAGGCCAGTAGATGACCCGAGGCCGTGTCGTTCACGTCCACCAGATTCAGACCCGTGTCCACAAACGCCGGCATGTCACCCTTGAGGTAATCCACGACGACCTTGCCGGTCGGCGTGGGTTTGAAATCGTGGTCGCCCACAGGCGTAGTCGGATTCACGATCACCACCGGAAGCCCGGAACGGGCAAACTCCAGCGCCACCTGCTCAGCCTGAAACTTCGAGCGTTTATAATCGCCCGTCATTTCCTCCAGGCTCACTTTCGTGGCTTCGTCGCCAGGCCGATCCTGAGGAATTCCGATACATCCCACCGTGCTGGTATACACAATGCGCTCCACTCCGGCCTCGCGCGCCGCGAGCAGCAGGTTCCTCGTCCCTTCCACGTTGGAGGCGTAGAGTTCGCGCGGATCTTTGGCCCACAGGCGGTAATCCGCTGCCACGTGATACACCACCTGGCAACCGGCCACGGCGCGCCGGAGCGATTCCAGATCACGCAGATCGCCCGTGACTACCTCCAGGTCCAGTTCGGGAACTTTGCTGGTCGACCTCACCAAAGCCCGCACCTCATCCCCGCGGGCGAGCAGTCTTTTCGCTACATGCCAGCCCAGGAAACCGGTCGCCCCCGTTACCAGCGTCGGTCTCACTCGATTAGTTTTTCTCTCTCGATCCAGACCTGGCTTTGAGAAATACGTTCAAGGCCAGCAAGGGGAAAGAGTTCCGGTACAGGTGATAACACAGGTAGAAGACCTGGGGGAATCCCGTGCCGGTGGCTAGTTCCTCATCCCACGTTCCATCGCTTTTCTGCGTTCGAACCAGGTACTCGATTCCATCCTGCAAGCTGGTGCTGGTCGTATCTCCGCCGGCCAGGAGGGCCAGAATGGCCCACGCGGTCTGAGAGGGCGTGCTCGGAGCCGGCACATAACTCGACTGCTTGTAGCTTTCGCAGCTTTCGCCCCAACCGCCGTCGAAATTTTGAATGGAGCGCACCCACTCGAGCGCGCGCTGCACGTAAGCCTCGCGATCGCTGACGCCGGCTGCCTCCAGCCCGCGGAGCGCCAGGAATGTTCCGTAAACGTAATCGACGCCCCAGCGCCCGTACCAGCTCCCATCCTGCTCCTGAGTCCGGATCAGGTACTCGATGCCCTTCTGCACAGCCGGATGCGACCGGTCGTAGCCGTGGGCGCACAGCGCTTCCAGCACGCGCCCGGTGATGTCCGGGCAGGTTGGATCGAGCATCGCATTGTGGTCGGCAAAGGGCACGTAACTGAGCGGACGCCAGTCGTTGTCCACATCGAACGCCGCCCAGCCGCCGTCCTTCGACTGCATGTCGATCAGCCATTGCAGCGCCCTTCGTTCCACGGTCCGCTGCTGCTCCGTCCGCGAGCCTTCCGACCGCGCCAGCGCCAGCAGAACCATCGCGGTGTCGTCGATGTCGGGATAAAACTCATTGGCGAACTCGAAATACCAGCCGGATGGCTCAGTATTCGGACGCTTCACCGACCAGTCGCCCTTGCGCCTCACTTCCTTCGTCAGCAGCCAGTCGGCGCAGCGGCGCAGAGCTTCGCTCGGCGGCTCCATGGATTCGCCTAATGCGAAAGCCGCGATGGCCGTGTCCCACACCACCGAATAGCAAGGCTGGAAGAAGAAGCGCTGGCCGTCATCCACCATCAAGGCGTCGAACTGTTTCTGCGCTTCCACGCGATCGGGATGATCCGGCGCGAATCCCAGCAGGTCCAGCGCCATGATGACGTACATCATGGGCGGATAAATCGCTGCAAGACCGTCGGTGTAGCGCGTCCGCTCCAGAGTCCATTCCTGCGCTTTTTGGATGGCCCGCGCGCGCAGCTTCTTGGAACCGTACTTCTCCCAAACCTTTAGAAAGACATCCAGCCGGAGAAACACGTTGCGCCAGCTGAACAACGAGCGGTCGTGCGAAAGATCCAGGCTCACTCCGGGAAGGAACAGCTCCTGCAGGTTGAAGCCGGCGGGAACCGGGCGTCGCGGATTCATTGCATGGACGATCGAGAGCGGAATCACGATGGCCCGCGTCCACGACGACATCTCGTAAATGAACCGTCGGAACAGTACGATCTCAGGCGGAATCGTCGGCGCGTGGTCGCGCGGGAAAAGATCGAACAGGCTGAGGTTGATCTTGACGTAACTGTTCGCCGCTTGAAAGCCGCCCAGCGCCAGAATGCGCTCCCGCGCCAGAGCCAGACGCGGATCGTTGTAATCCACGCCAGCCAGCTTGAGCGCGAAATACGCCTTGATCGTCGCGCTGACGTCCGACGGCCCCTGTGGATAAATATTGAATCCGCCGTCCGGCAACTGGCGCGCCAGAATCGATTCCACCGCTTTGTCGATCAGCGGCCGCGTTGGCGGATTCCAGACGCCCTCTACCGGCGGGTGCAGCCAAAGCTGCAGCAGAATGTAGTCGGATTCGAGCGTCGTGTCGGCGGTCAGTTCCGCCCACCAATAACCCGGCTCGAACTGGGTGCGCAGCAGATATTCCACTGCCCGGCGTGCGGCCTGAGACGTGGCCGCCAACTGGGAATCGGCGACTTGCAACTGCGGGGTCATACGCTCGCGATGGTAGTCAGCTTCAGCGCCGAACGTTCCAGGTCCGCGGGCAGATGGAACCGCACGTCTTCTTCTTTCAGTTCCATCTCTTCCATGTAGTCGAAACCGAACTGCGTTTCGAGCGACTGGATCAGTTCCTGCACCAGGTTTTCGGGAGCCGAAGCGCCCGCCGTAACGGCCACCGTCTGGGCGCCCTCCAGCCAGAGCGGGTTCACTTCTCGGCTGTCATCCACCAGGTAGGCTGGAATGCCTTCGTTCTGGCAAACTTCCACCAGCCGGCGCGAGTTCGAACTGTTCTGGGACCCAACCACCAGCAAAACATCGGTTAATGGCACTACCGCTTTGACGCCCAACTGGCGGTTCTCGGTTGCATAGCAGATGTCTTGAGTTTTCGGCCCCTTGATGGCCGGGAATCGCTGCTTCAAGCGTTCCACGATGTCCTTGGTCTCATCCAGGCTCAGCGTGGTCTGGGTGAGGTAGGAAATCCTGGAGGGGTCTTTCACTTTCAGGCGGTCCACATCTTCCACGGAAGAAACGAGGATAGCGGCCTCCGGCGCTTCGCCCAGCGTTCCGATCACTTCGTCATGCCCGGCATGGCCGATCAAAACGATGGTGTAATCCTGCCGCGCAAACCGAACCGCCTCCAGGTGAACTTTGGTGACCAGCGGGCAGGTGGCGTCGATCACCTGCAGTTTGCGTGCTTTGGCTTCTTCCCGGACCGCAGGTGACACGCCGTGCGCGCTGAAGATCACGCGCGCGCCCTCGGGCACCTCGCTGAGTTCCTCCACGAAAATCGCCCCGGCCTGGCGCAGTTCATCCACAACGTGCCGGTTATGTACAATCTCCTTGCGGACGTAAACCGGTGCCCCGTAGAGATTTAGAACGATCTTCACCACGTCGATGGCTCGCACCACCCCGGCGCAAAACCCGCGCGGCCGCAGCAAAATGATCTTCTTCATGGGACTGCCGCTCTGGTTTTCTCCCATGCGCCACATTATAGCAGCCATCTCCCTGTTGACGAAACAGTTACGGGCCGCCTCGCGCCGTCTTCCGCACTCTACGAAAGGGATGAACGCAATCCGGAAAGGCGACGTCAAACTGTTAATTGGATGAGGATTCCGACTCTCTTAGCAATCTCCCTGTTTTCCGTTTCGCTTGCATCCGCACAGACCGTGATCAATGCCGTCACCGACGCGGCCAGCTATGCGCCGCGAGTGGCGCCGGGCGCGCTGGCGAGTATTTTCGGCACGAACCTGGCCAACGGGACGGCGCAGGCCACCGGCTTTCCCCTGCCACGCAGCCTGGCCGGCGCTACCGTGTATATCAATAACTCGCCGGTCCCAGTCCCACTGCTTTACGCCAGCCAGACACAGATCAACTTTCAGGTGCCCAGCAGCGTGGCTCCCGGGACCGCCCATGTCTATGTCACGCGGGGCGGCGGCAACAGCGTGCCGTTCACGTTCACAGTAACCACCAGCGCGCCCGGCATCTTCCAAGACACCAGCAATCATGCGGTCGCGCAAAACGCGTCGGAAGGCTACACGCTCAATTCCAGCACCGATCCAGCCGCGACGGGTTCGGTGGTTGTGGTCTATATGAACGGGCAGGGCCCGGTGGACAATCCTGTGTCGGACGGAAACCAGACGCCCGATTCGCCACTCGCACAAGCCACCGGTTCATGGGCCGCGACCATTGGCGGCGTGGACGCGACCGTTCAATTCATCGGGCTCACGCCGGGTTTCACCGGCCTTGCGCAAGCCAACATAGAGATCCCTTCGGGCCTCGGCACCGGCGAGTTTCCTCTGGTGATCACAGTAGGCGGATATCTGAGCGCCTCCGCGATGCTTTCGGTGTCCGGTTCCAGCACCACGCCGCCCACTTTTCTCACGAGTGTGGGAAGGGTGAATTTCGCCAATGATGCTTCCAGCTATGTGCAGATTTACGGGAACACCACGTATGTTTGCGGAACCAATCGAATCCGCATCATTGATACGAGCGACGTAACCAATCCGGCCTACGTGGGCGAATTCGGCGACGCTGATCTGCTCGGCAACGGCGGCAAATGCATGCTCAACACCATTACGTCGCAGCCGATTCTCGTAGATATTGTCGGGGCAAGTAACGCGCAGTCCTGGGTCGTGTACAGCCTCACCAATCCCAGCCAGCCCGTCAAGCTGGTTCAGCAGCCGACCGGGGCCTCGCCCTACGATTTTCTTCAAAACGTGAGCTTCGTCGGCACCACCGGGTACGCCAGCACCAGTTGGTACGAGTTCGATTCCCGCAATAACATCACCGCCCAGCACGGCGACTTCCTGGCGTTCGACTTCAGCACCCTGTTTCCGGCGCTGATTTCCGCCATGCAGTCCAACGGAACGTCCGCCTCCAGCAATCTCTACCTGCGGCCGAACGCACTGCCGATCTCCAGCACCAGCGTCGTCTACGTCACCAGTACGACCGGTACCGGCACGAGCACGATTGGCAACGCCGCGCTCGACGTGATCGACGTCAGCAACGTCCGCAGCATACAAGGCGTGACGCGCGTCAGCGTGGCGGATTCAACCATCTTCCTGGGGTTCGGCTATGACAACGAACTGCTGATGCTGACCGGAAACACCACCAGCTTCCGCAATCCGGGCACTCCGGACTTCGACATTGCCGGCAACCTCACCATCACCACCATGGACATCACCAACGTCCGAAGCCCGTTCGAGATCACCACCGTTCAGACCAACCTGTCCACCATGGGCACCTATTCGGTGCAGCCGTTCGGCTCCGACGTCTTCGCGATCATTAACAATCCGCCGTCAACGGATGCCGCGGGACCAGGCAACCTGATGATCGTCGACGCCCACACCCCCACTGCACCGGTGTTGTATCCGTTTCAAACCCAATTCGGCATCTCCGGATTCGCTGCGACCACCGACCTCAAGTACCTGCTAGTTCCCGACGTGAACGGGCTTACGATTTACCAGGTTGCGATTCCCAGTTCATAGCCGAGCCGTGACCGTGAGGAAGCGGTTTCCGTAATTTCGACTCGATTAACTCGAGCAGCTTGCCCTCGTCTTCCACCTGCAGGCCAATCTTCAGCCAATACAACTCCACGCCCATATCCGCCAGCATTTCGGATGCGCGCCCCGGCAGATTCATGGAGTCCTTCTCGGTGGTCAACAGAAAGTTGGTTCCATGCATGCGCGCCTGCGCTGCCAGCCGCTGCACTTCCCTGCTCGTGTAGTGATGATGATCCGGGAAAGTCCAGCGGAACACCGGGCGGATCCCGAGTGACTGCAAGGTCCCCCAATAGGCGCCTGGATTCGCCAAGCCGCAAAACGCGGCGGCGGACGTTTCGGGCGGATGCTCCGCGAGGCCCGTGCGGCGGTTGATCCAATGACGTGGATCCAGCCGCGCGCGAAAGATGGGCGCGTGGGGGTTAATCGCCTGCAGTTGACGGCGTAACCCCTGGTATTCGCGCTCCGGCTGGGCGCGCATGATCACGAAAGCGCCGGCGCGGGCGAGCGCGCTGGGAGGCTCGCGCAGCATCCCCAGCGGAAAAACTGCTCCGCCCGCGAAGGGATTCAGCGCATCGATCAAAACGATATCCAGGTCGCGCGCCAGCTTGCGATGTTGGAACCCGTCATCCAGAAGAAAGACATCCGGCCCATATTTTTCTTCGACCAGGCGGCCGGTCACCCACCGGTCGGCGCCGATGCCCGCGTCCGCGAAGCCGGATTGAACGAAGATCTGCGCCTCGTCACCGGTGAAACTCACGGGCGCCGGTTTGCCGGCCTTGATCACAATGCTGGTTTCAATGGAGCGCCGGCGGTAGCCGCGAGTCAGAATCGCTGGGTGATGCCCGTGCTCCCGCAGGCGCTCAGCCATGTGGTCCACCATCGGCGTTTTGCCCGCGCCGCCCATGCTGATGGCGCCGATGCTGACCACGGGCGTGGCCAAGCGCCGCGCGTGCGCCGCTTTCCGGGCAAGCGACCGGTTACTGGCGAAGGTCCAGAGTCGCGCCAGCGGCGCGAGCAGAAGCCGCGCCGGCGTGATCAGGCTCCACGAAGGAACCGCGAGGTCGTGCCAGCGAAGCATTTCCGCCACAGCTTTGCGAGTAGCGCCGCGCCGTTTGGCGGCCACTTCGGCCGCACGGGCGCCCAGCCTCTCCCGCAGTTCGGCGTTGCCGGCCAACTTCGCGACCGCGTCAGCCAGTTCGTCAGCCCTGCCGATTTCTATAAGCGCGGCCTGCTGCCGGAACTCTTCCGCGATTGCAGCGAAGTTTTCCATGTGCGGACCAATGATAATGGCGCGCCGGCACAGGGCCGGCTCCAGCACGTTGTGCCCCCCGCGGCGCGCCACCGTGCCGCCCATGAACACCACATCAGCCACCGGGAAAATGCTCGCCAATTCACCGATCGAGTCCAACAGGAACACGCACGGCAGTGTCAAATCAGGTTCGATCGCATTGTGCGAACGCCGCGCGAACCGCACGCCCGCCGCACGGAGCCGTCCGGCGGCTTCCTCAAAACGCTCCGGCTTGCGCGGAACCAGAATCAGCAGCAGGCCGCTATGAATTGGTGCCAGTTCCTGGAAGGCCCGCAGCACGGCTTCATCCTCATCGACATCGTCGCGATCGGCGGGCGGCATCGTGCTGGCCGCGATCCACACGGTCGCCGGCTTGAGTTTCTCAATCAGCTCGGTCACCAGCCGCGGAGGCGCGGCTGCGCTTGCCGATGCGTCGTACTTCAAATTGCCGAGCGTTTCCACTTTCTCCTGCGGAGCGCCGATCTCGATATAGCGCTGCCGGTCCTGCTCGCTCTGTGTGAAGATTGCATCCGCGGCCCGGAGTACGCGCCGGAACAGAAAGCGCCAACGCCTGTAACGCGGAAAAGCGCGATCGGAAATGCGGCCGTTCAAAATGACAACCGAACTTCCAGCCCGCTTCGCTTCGCGATACAACATCGGCCAGATTTCGGTTTCGAGAATCACCACCAGCGCCGGGCGGATCCGCGCCAGCACGCGGCGAACCGCGAACGCATAGTCGACGGGTGCGTAAAAGATGTCGTCCACCAGGCCGCTGAGACGCTCTTGCGCGATCGCCCGGCCGGCCACCGTTCCGACTGACACATACAGCGGAATATTGGGATTACGTTCGCGAACCTCGCGCAACAATCCCGCCGCCGAAATGACTTCACCAACCGAAACGGCGTGCAACCAAACGGAGCCCGGCGCCGTCGGCTCAAAGGATGAAGGCGCGGCGCCCAGGCGCTCAGAAAATCCTTGCAGGTACCGGCGATCGCGCACCACGCGATAGGCGAAATACAATACAAGCAGCGGGAACGCGGCGACGCGGCACCCCCAATAGAGGACCCCGATGAGAACGCTCTCCATTTGCCTGATGGTTTTCATGGCTGCGGCAGTCCTGCTGGCGGACTCCAAGAAGGATGCCGCCAAGTTTTCGCCGGGGCCCGCTGCGTCCTACACGGCCAAACAGACCAGCGACAAGATAACCGTGGCGATAGCAGCTTACAACACCCCGGAACTGGCGCACACAGCATTCGGGAAGCTGGACCCCAATCAGTATGGCGTTCTGCCCGTTCTCGTCATCATTCAGAATGACACGGACCAGACGCTCAAGCTAGACCAGTTGCAGGTGGAGTATACGGGCGCAGATGGCCGTCACGTGGAGGCCACCCCGGGTGCCGATGTTCGTCAATTGGGCGGAGCCGAGCGGCCTTCGTTGCCGACCGGAAGCCCGCTTCCGCGCCTGCACAAGCACAAATATCCACTGGACGTTTGGGAGATCGACGGACGGGCCTTCAACGCCAAGCTTCTTCCTCCTCACGATTCGGCCAACGGTTTTTTCTATTTTCAAACCGACTACCGGCCGGGATCGAAGTTCTATTTGACTGGCATCAAGATCGCTTCCACCGGCCAGGACATTCTGTATTTCGAAATTCCGCTGGACGGCTCCAGCCGTTAGTTATTTCTTGTCGGCCGCGGGAACTGCCGGCAGGATCTTGGCAAGCTTGATTTTGTCGATATTCGGGAAGTTCTTCGCGACATAGGCGTCGCCTTCGTTGGTGATCTTGTCCTGTTGTGGACGCTCGCCGTAGGCGCTGCTGATCTTGTCGACCACCGTGTCCATGCCCTCCACAACCTCGCCGAACGGAGCGAAGCCCTGGGTGTCCAATCCAGCGTTGTCGCGGAAGTTGATGAACAGTTGCGTCGTGCGAGTATTCGGCCCGGCGGTGGCGAACGTCAGCGTCCCGCGTTTGTTGCTTTGTGTCACCGGATCGTCTTTGAACTTCGCATTCTCCCACGCCCGATTGACCGCTGGATTGGGGCCCAAGCCAAATTGCACGATGAAGCCCGGCACCACGCGGAAGAACGCTGCGTTGGTGAAGAATCCGTTCCGTACCAGATTGTAGAACCGGTCCGCGCCGAGCGGCGCCCAATCGCGATGAACTTCCAGCACGAAATCGCCCTTCGTGGTCGTGAACTGCACCTTAAAATCCTCCGGTGCCCGTGCTCTCAGCGAAGCCGGATTCAGCAAAGATGGCCGCGCGGCCGGTGCGCGTTTAGCCGTCGCCCTCTTGGACGCCGGCGCCTGGGCCAGTAACGCGGAACACAACAGGATGCTCACGAGAAGTGCCTTCATGTAGGTCGATTATACTGGAAGTTCCTCACTATGCGCATTGCGCGAGAAGTGCTCGCCCTGTTGTGCGTTGCGTCCTTCAGCCCCGCCGCGGAGCTGAAGATCACGCTGCTCGCCACCACCGACCTGCACGGCAATCTCTATCCGTACGATTACTATGTCGCCCAACCCGCGGCGCGGGGCCTGGCTAAAATCGCGACCTTGATCCAGGCGGCCCGCGCTGAGAACGCCAACAACCTGCTCATCGACTGCGGCGACACCATTCAGGGCACCCCGCTCGAAGCCGTGCACCAGGAATACGTCGAGACTGGCCATTTGCCCGAGGGCCTAGCGTTCGCGGGACCGCCGCTCGCGCGCGATCCCATGATGCTGGCCATGAACGCTATCGGTTACGACGCCATGGTGGTCGGCAATCACGAATTTAACTTCGGCTTGAAGAACCTGGCGCATGCCCGCGCGGAGGCGAACTTCCCCTGGATCTCCTCTAACATTCGTGCCGATCCAGGCGCGACCGTCCAGCCGTTTGCGCCCTATTTCGTGAAGACCGTAGCGGGCGTCAAGATCGCCGTTGTCGGCGTCACCACCCCGCTGATCCCGGTCTGGGAACCCGAGGAACATTACCACGGGTATCGTTTTGAAAACGGTCCGGATGCCGTACGGCGCGAAGTAGCGGAACTGCGCCAGCGCGAGCATCCCGATATCGTGATCGTCGCCGCGCATTCGGGTCTCGACCGCCAAGCCAAGCTCGGCGCCTCCGCCGACAGTGATTCGCGCGAGAACATGATCTATCAGATTGCCACCGAGGTTCCCGGCATCGACGCCATCGTGTTCGGCCATACACACCAGCAGTTAGCCGAATACCGGATCGGCGGCGTGCTACTCATGCAGCCGAAGAATTGGGGAATTTCGCTCGGCCGTATGGACTTTGTGTTGGAATCGGCTCCTTCCGGAGGCTGGCGCATCGTGTCCAAATCCAGCCGTTTGATTCCCGTCACCCGCGACACCGTTGCCGACCCCAACGTGCTGAACATCGCGCGCCCCTATCATGAACTCGCGGAGTCCTATCTGAATACGCCCATCGCCGACGCCCCTGCCGCCTTGGACGCCCGTTTGGCGCGGGTCGAAGACACCGCCCTGATCGACGCGGTCCAGCAGGTCGAGCTTAACTACTCCAAAGCCGATGTGTCCTTCGCGTCCTCCTTCAACGCCCGAGCGGTGGTAAAAAAAGGACCGGTCACGGTCCGCGAGATCGCCGGCCTCTACATCTACGAAAACCAGCTCTACGTTATCGAGGGCGACGGCAAAATGGTGCGCGACGCGCTGGAAAACGCCGCCCGCTACTTTCAGACCTGCTCCGGCGACTGCTCAACAGGCCCGCTGATCAACCCGCAGGTCATCGGCTACAACTACGACATGGCCGAAGGCGTGAACTATGAAATCGACCTTACACAACCTCCAGGCCACCGCATTCGCAATCTCACCTGGCACGGCAAGCCACTCGACGATCACCAACCGCTGCGCATCGCGGTGAACAACTATCGCGCCGGAGGCGGCGCCGGTTACTCCATGTTCCGCGGCGCCAAAATCGTCTGGCGCTCGCCCGACGAGATCCGCGACCTGGTGATCCGCTATTTCCAGCACAAAGACCTTCCCTCCAAGCCGGACAACAATTGGCGCATCGTGCCCGAGGCCGCGCACGAAGAACTCCGCCGTGAAGCCCTGGGCAGTGCGGAAACCGTAACCACGAAGTAATCACCACTTAACATTTCAGTGCTGTTCTGTTTGTGAATGCGAGATGCCATCGCCGCCCTTTTGGGCCCACGGCTGCCTGCGCCTGTCGAAGGCGCGCTGGAACGGCTGCTGCTGCTCGACCGTCTGGAGAGCCTGTATCAGCAGGCCCAAAGCCGCGACGATCAGCCTTTCGCCGACCGTTTCCTCACCCTGCTGAACGTCCGGCCGCAAGTCTCCGAGCAGGATCTTTCGCTGGTGCCCAAACAAGGGCCGGTGGTGGCCGTGGCCAACCATCCGTTCGGGATGATCGAAGGAGCCGTGCTAGTGGCGCTGCTCCGCTCCATCCGACCGGACGTTAAGATCATGGCGAATCATCTGCTGGCGGCGTTTCCGGAAACCAGCGACTATTGCGTCTTCGTCGATCCGTTCGGGGGTGGCCGCGCCGTTCGCGCCAACCAGCGCGGTTTGAAGGATTCCATCGCCTGGCTCAAAGGGGGCGGCCTGCTGGGCGTGTTCCCTTCCGGTGAAGTCGCGCACTGGAATCTCAAAGAGCGGGCCATCATCGATCCGGAGTGGAGCCAGACCATCGCGCGCCTGGTGCGCATCTCGGGCGCCACGGTTCTTCCAATGTTCTTCCGCGGCGCCAACAGCGCTCTGTTTCAACTGCTCGGCCTGCTGCATCCACGCGTCCGGACGGCCCTGCTTCCGCACGAATTCTTCAACAAACAGGACCGGACCATCGAGGTGCGCATCGGCAGTCCCGTTCCGCCGGCAAAGCTTCGCAGCTATCAGGACGACGTCGCCTTGACCCGATATCTTCGCCACCGTACCTACCTGCTGCAGAATCGCGAGACGCCACGGAAGCTGCGCGGGCGTGTGAGCGAACCGCCCGCGGCCGGCGTATTGGAAGAACTGCTGGCCAGCGAGATCGCCAAGCTCCCACCCGACCGCACGCTGGTAGAAACCGAGGAATTCTCCGTTCTCCTCACGCGTGCGCAAGAAGCGCCCAACGTCGTGCATGAAATCGGCCGCCTCCGAGAAGTGACCTTCCGCCAGGTGGGCGAGGGCACGGGCAAAGCCGTCGACTTAGACGCCTTCGACGACCACTACTGGCATCTGTTCATTTGGAACCGGCGCGCGCACGAGATCGCCGGCGCATACCGCCTCGCGCCGTCGGACGAAATCGTGTCGCGCTACGGCGCCAAGGGCCTCTACACCAGCAGTCTCTTCCATTGGAAGCAGTCCTTCCTGGACCGCATCAGCCCGGCGCTCGAACTCGGCCGTTCCTTCGTTCGCCCGGAATATCAGAAGACCTACGTGGCGTTGCTGCTCCTCTGGAAAGGCATCGGCCAGTTGCTGGTTCGCAACCCGCGCTACAAAGTGTTGTTCGGGCCCGTGAGCATCAGCAACGACTATACGGCGACGTCGCGCCACTTGATGGTGAAGTTCCTCAGCGCCTATCGCCGCTCGCCTGAATTGGCCCCGCTGGTGCGCGCCCGCAATCCGCTTCGCCAGCGCCCCTCGCGTCTGACGGACGAGTTGATCGGCGCTACGGTGTGGGACGTCGAAGAACTCTCCGCGCTGATCGCAGACGTCGAAACCGACCGCAAAGGTGTGCCGGTCCTGCTGAAGCAATATCTAAAGCTCGGCGGCGAACTGGTGGCATTCCACATCGACCGCTCCTTCGGCAACACGCTCGACGGCTTGATTGTCGTCGACCTGCGCAAGACCGACGCGCGTCTGCTAGACCGCTACATGGGCAAGGAAGGCACCGCGCGGTTCCTGGCAAGCTAACCATTCAGTACCATAGGAAGCCGGAGGCTTCATGGCTGACGCGCCGCAACCCACACCCGCGCCCAAGAAGAAATCCCGCTGGATCGCGATCTACGTGATCCTGCTGGTAGCCGCGTATCTGGGCGGCTTCGTTCCCGAATGGCTCAAGGCTCGCGAGCAATCGCAAGCGCGCGAAAAGGCGGAGCACGCGCTCACCGTCACTCGCTTTGAGAAAGATCTCGGCTCAGCGGCGATCGATGCGCGCCGCGCCGAATACGAAGCCGCCCGCCAATCCGCAAGCGCATTCTTCACCGGAGCACGATTTGAAATCGACCAGGGCGACAAATCCGCGCTCTCCGGCGATCAGCGCAAGAACCTCGCGCCGCTGCTCAATTCGCGCGATCAGCTCATTACTCTGCTCGCCCGCGGCGATCCCGCGTCGCAGGGCCAGCTGTCGGATTTGTACGTGGCTGTTCGTAAGGCGCTCGGCGTTTAAGCGGGTTACTTGGTGACGACAGGAAGCGACGTAAATGCGTTGCTGCCGATAAATCGCAGGCCGATTGCTGCGACCTGGGTGGTGGACGTGCAGTCCAACGTTCCCCGGGCGCCGGTCAACGCCGGGAACAGGTAGTCGGCCCAATGCCCGGAAGGATTCAACATGGGAATCGTGATGGCGTCGGGAATCACCTGCCCGCGGAAGTCACGCGCGGTGCAGGTAACCGTAGCGCTGTTCTTGGTGTCGAGGTTGGCAACAGCGAAACCGGTGTAAATGGGGTCTCCGGTGGGCGTAAACGTCGTTGCGTCGAAGGAGAGCCGGAACCCCGTGCTTCCCGAGTAGGCCGGGACCGCCGCTTCATAGTAACTGCCGTCGCTGCCGTGGCTGCGAATCACTTCCTGAATCGTGAGCGACGGGTCCGCTTGTATCAGCCCCCATCCACCGCGCGTCGGCGCGCTGATATCGCCGGCTTCATACGTGTTCGTTCCAAACGCGGGTACCGTGTCGGTCAAGGTGGTGAGCGTTCCGAGGCCGGCGAATAGCAGGGCAGCAGGCGTCCCAGAGTCGTCAAAAAAGCTGATCGTGAAGTTCGCCGGCTGCGAGCCATTATTGACGACCAGAATGTCGGTCAGGAAGCGGCCGCCTCCTTCAGCAAACTCGGGCAGCACGTTGGGTTGCGCGCCGACGCGGCCCACCACTTGAACCGTGAACTTCGTGCTGCTTTGATAGCTATCCGGCAAAGGGCAATTCGGCGCAACCGTGTAGCAGCCGTTGATGGAAATCGAGAGATTGAAGGTGTAAAAGCCCAGTGGAGCGTTCTCAAACTTGATGATCGCGATGGCGCCTTCGTATCCGAGCCTCAAGGTGAATGGCGGAACCGGCCCGTCCTGCACCACGTAATTGCCGCAGGGATTCGCCTCCGGCGGGCAAGTCGGTGTGGCGGTGACGCTGGTCACGTACTGCCTGGCGTAGAACGCGCTGAGGCCGGTGTCTGTATCGGCGACATCCATGATCACCGGCAACACCTGATTCGGGGTCACCACCACCGTGGCGCCATCCGTGGGAGAAACCAGGGTAAACTGCGAATCCGCGTAAACAACCGCGGGGAGAAGCAGAAACAAAACGCCAAGGAACCTGATCATAGCCAGCACCTCCGAGTTGCCAACTAATTCACAGACCAACGCGTCAGTTCGCGGGAATCTATCGCGTCGGATACTGGGGATAGATACTGGGTGCTAGACTAACACAGTAAACGCGGTTTCGGTTCGCGTGACGGGACGATACAGCGTATCCCGCTCCATCGGTTCCCGGCCGGCTTCGCGGATCAGACGCAGCAATTCGCTGCGCCGCAGGCTCTGGCTCACCGTCGATCCCGCATCGTGGTAGATCTTCTCTTCCACCACCGTTCCATCCAGGTCGTCGGCGCCGAAGCGCAGCGCGATCTGTGCCACCGGCGGCGTCATCATCACCCAGTAGGCCTTGATGTGATCGATGTTGTCCAGCATTAGCCGCGACACCGCGATCATCTTCAAATCCAGCATGCCGGTGGTGGTCGGAATGTGCTCCAGCGCTGTGTTGGCGGGATGGAAGGCCAGCGGAATGAAGGTCTGGAAGCCGCCGGTCTCGTCCTGCAGCTCGCGCAGCTTCACCAGGTGATGCACGCGGTCTACTTCGTTCTCAATGTGCCCGTAGAGCATCGTGCAGTTTGACCTGAGCCCCACACGGTGCGCTTCCCGCGCCACATCCAGCCATTGCTGGCCGTCGATCTTGTGGTCGCAGATGATCCGCCGCACGCGCTCGTTAAAGACCTCAGCCCCGCCGCCCGGCAGCGAATCCATACCGGCGTTTTTCAGCTTCACCAACGTGTCGTGAATCGATTGCTTGCTGCGCTGCGCCAGAAAAGCGATCTCCACCATGGTGAACGCCTTCAGATGCACTTCCGGAAAGCGCTGCTTCAACCCGCGCAGCATCTCGCAGTACCAATCCAGCGTCAGCTCCGGATGCAAACCCCCGACAATGTGAAACTCCGTGACCGCTTCCGTCCAGCCCACGCCCGCACGATGCCACACCTCTTCGAGCGACCAGGTGTAGGCCTTGGGATCCTTGGCATGCTTGCCGAACGCGCACAGCTTGCAGCTGGCCACGCACACGTCGGTAGGATTGATGTGCCGGTTGACATTAAACCAGGTGACGCTGCCATGCTTGCGCTCGCGCACCAGGTTAGCCAAATAACCGACGGTCAGGATGTCGTGGCTGCGGAACAGCGTGAGGCCGTCGTCATAACTCAGGCGCTGGCCCGCCTGAACTTTATCCAGGATCGGCTCCAAGCGGCGGTCTTCAATGTTGATCTGCATCGCGTCAGGTTCTCAGGCCGCGCAGGAACATGTCCGCGGCCCAAAAAAGAAAGAATAACACGCTAACGTAACCATTTACCGTGAAGAAGGCGGCGTTGACGCGAGACAGGTCGTCAGCGCGCACCAGGCTGTGCTCATAGAGCAGCAGCAGTACGATGGCGCTGATGCCGGCCCAACTCAGCCAACCGAGCCCGAAACTCGCCGCCAGGAGCACCAGGCAGGCCACCATCACCAAGTGAAAGAAGCGTGCGATCCATAACGCCGTGGCCATGCCGAAGCGGCGCGGCAGGCTGAAGAGACCTTCGGCACGGTCGAACGCATAATCCTGGCACGAATAAATGATGTCGAAGCCCGCGGTCCAAAACGTCACAGCCGCCGTGAGCCAGAGAATCCTCGGATCCAGCGCTCCCGTGACCGCGATCCAGGCCGCGGCCGGCGCAATCCCCAGCCCGAAGCCCAGAATCAGGTGCGACAGCGTGGTGAATCTCTTGGTGTAGGAGTAGCCCAGCACCACGGCCAGCGCCGCCGGCGCCAGCTTCAGACACAGCGGATTCAGTGCCCACGCGGCCAGCAGAAAAACCAGGATCGCCGCCGTCACGAATCCCCAGGCGAAGCGCCGGCTCAACAGTCCCGCCGGAATGTGCCGCATGCTGGTGCGCGGATTGCGGGCGTCGATCTGGGCATCCAGAATCCGGTTGAACGCCATCGCGGCCGACCGCGCGCCCACCATCGCCACTACGATCCAAATCACTTTTTGGCCGAATACGCGCGTCTCCAGGTGGCTGGCCCGGAACGCCAGCAGCGCGCCCGTCAGCGCGAACGGCAGCGCGAACACGGAATGCTCGAACTTGATCATCTCGAGCGTCAGCCGCAGCCGCTTCCAAAATCCCATTTTGTCGTTTCCGGCGATTCGTTACCATTCTAATTCATGCGCTTTGTCTTACTGGCGGGATTCCTGGCGCTCGCAGGCTGCGGGCCCAAGCCGGACCCAGCCGAGGATTTCAACACCCGGCCTGTGACTCTACCCGGCGGCCAGGTGATCCGCACCGAGACCATGATCGACCAGATGGATCTGCTGCGCGGCATGATGTTCCGTACCTCCATCGCGCCCGACCACGGCATGCTCTTCGTACACACGCAGCCGGCGCACAACAAGGCGTGGATGTACCAGACACTAATTCCTCTGGACATGATTTGGCTCGACGAGAACCACAAAATTGTGGAAATTGTTGAAAACGCTCAGCCCTGCAAGACGCCGGCCAGCCAGTGCCCGCAGTACGGCGGCAACCAGATATCGCTATACACCCTGGAGATGGGCGGCGGCATGGCGAAGCGCTACGGTCTGCACGTGGGACAGATCATCGAGTGGTGAGCCGCTAGTCCGGAACTCGCTCTCTGCTACGCTCAAGTGGAGATGGATGAAGATCAACTCCGCGGCCTTCTCGAACAGGTCTCGGCGGGCGACGTCAATATCGATACCGCGCTCGACCGCATGCGCCACCTGCCGTTTGAAGATCTGGGCTTCGCCAAGCTGGATCACCACCGCGCGCTGCGCCACGGCCTGACGGAGGTCGTTTTCGGCAAAGGCAAGACGCCCGATCAGATCGTCTCCATCGCGTCGCGGCTGCTGGAGAAGTCCCAGAACCTGCTGGTAACTCGCGCCGACCGGCATGCCGCCACCATCCTCAAAGCCGAGTTTCCCGACGCCGATTATTTCCCGGCGTCCGGCGCCGTTCGCATCTGGCGCGACCGCACGCGGCGGGGCAAGGGCAAGCTGGCCGTGGTCTGCGCCGGAACCAGCGACCTCCCCGTCGCCGAGGAAGCGCAAGTCACTTCGGAAATCATGGGCAACGAAGTGGAGTTGATCTCCGACATCGGCGTAGCCGGCATCCACCGTTTGCTGGCGAGCAGCGAGCGGCTTATGCAGGCGCGCGTCGTCATCGCCGTCGCGGGGATGGAAGGAGCGCTACCCAGCGTCATTGGCGGAATGGTCTCGGTGCCCGTGATCGCGGTACCAACTAGTATCGGCTACGGCGCAAGTTTCAACGGCCTGGCGGCGCTGCTCGGGATGCTGAATAGCTGCGCCAGCAATGTAACTGTCGTTAACATCGACAACGGCTTCGGCGCCGGCTACGTGGCCAGCCTGATCAACCGTCTGTAGTTACTAATTCAAGTCAGGCGACCGCCGCACTGATCCGCGATCCGGACTCTTCCGCATATACGTAGAATCCGAACATGGGCAAGGTGTCGCGCTTGCTCCAGCGGCTCATCTTCCATTGCACCCGGACGTACCGTACGTCGGCATGCGACCCGAGATTCAGCAAAATGGAATAGAGCCCGCAATAATATTTGGGGGGATATTTAGCCAAAGGCCTGGCGCTCCAACTCTCGCCATCGGGCGAACCCCAGACGGACACCTCCAGGCTTTCCTGCTCTAGGATTCTTGTGATTCCGAGGGTAAGCACCAGAAGCTTTCCTCGTTTCGGTCCGAGATCGATCTCCGGTCCGATGCCGTCTGCACGGGCGATGCTCTCAGGCAACAGAAAGTTACGCAGCATAGTTTCCTCCAGCCGGGGGACACGCCGGGAATTGCTGTTTATGCTACCTGGCAGGCGTACCTACAGGGTAACTAGACTGTCTTCGGAGGCAGTCGGAACTGCCTTTTTAAGAGTCTCACACTTCCCAGAAAAAATAAAGCAAATTAATGTTGCATCGCGATTAGAATTTGAAAAAATCTTTGCGACGCCAAATCAGCCTCAGCGCCGGGCGGCGATGCATGGCTCGAATATCTCACAGCGCCTCGACTTTTGGTAGCTAGGAATTTACCGAGTCGAATACGGCCGGACCGCAAATCTCACGATGAGACTCGAATTTCCGATCCCGTTCTTCGATAGCTCTGTCGAAATACCATCGGCGCATGGGCTTCCACGCGTTGGCCAGCCGGCAATAGACATGTTGCAACGTCTGGCTTTGGCACTCGAATCAGAATGGCGGCACTTACTGGTTCGTCAGAGGCAGCAGCGGGTCGAACCTAGCCGCGCGGAGGCTACGACGGTTTTTTGCCGACTACGATCCGGGTACGAACAGGTTACTTCACATTACTTATACTTCGGCGGCGTCACAGGACACTCTGTCTCGGCCTCACCGCCCGCAATCGCGTCTGGCTTCACCCGTGGTCACGACTTTCTCGCAACGCTCTTCGCCGCCAGTTTCAGCAATGGCACCGCTATTCCGCACCTGGCCGGCGCGCCGTTCAGAGTCTGGGTTAAGTAAGTATCCCCATCTTCTTCGCGACCCGCGTCAGGATCTCCGCCGCCCGGTCCAGCAAGTCGCGCGTGTGCGTTGCCGTCACGATGGTCCGTACGCGCGCTTTGCCTTCGGGCACGGTCGGGAATCCGATGCCGGTGGCCATCAGGCCGTTCTCAAACAGCGCCGCCGAGTAAGCATGTGCCGTCTTGGCCTCTCCCACCAGAATCGGCGTAATTGGAGTCTCGCTGTCGCCGGTGTCAAAGCCCGCACTCTTCAGAACGCTCTTGAAGTACCGCGTGTTTTCCCAAAGCCGTTCAATGCGATCTGGCTCCTCCTCCAAAATGTCGAAGGCCGCCAGACATGCCGCAGCAACCGCCGGCGGATGCGACGTCGAGAACAGGAACGGCCGTGCGCGGTGATACAAAAACTCGATCAGGTCCTTGCTGCCGCAAACATACCCGCCGAGCACGCCGATCGCCTTCGACAGCGTGCCAACCTGTACGTCCACACGCCCATGCAGTCCGAAATGATCCACCGTACCGCGTCCGTTGCGTCCCAGTACGCCGGACGAATGCGCGTCATCGATCATCATGATCGCGCCATGACGTTCGGCGATCTGCACCAGTTCCGGCAGCGGCCCGATGTCGCCGTCCATGGAAAATACCCCATCGGTAATCAGCAGCTTGTGCCCGCTGGTACCGGTCAGATCCTGCATGATTTTCTCGGCCGCCGCCGTGACCTTGTGCGGAAATACGTGGATCTTCGCCCGCGACAGCCGGCAGCCGTCGATAATGCTGGCGTGATTCAGCGCATCGGAAATAATGTGGTCTTCCGGACCCAAGATCGCCGAAACCGTGCCCGCGTTGGCCGCGAAGCCCGATTGGAAAACCACGCACGCTTCGGTATGCTTGAACTCCGCGATCCGCCGCTCCAGCTCCATGTGGATGCTCATGGTTCCCGAAATCGTTCGGACCGCGCCCGATCCCGCGCCGTATTTCTTCGCGGCCGCCACTTGCGCTTCGATCAACTTGGGGTGATCGGCCAACCCCAGATAGTTGTTACTGGCCAGATTGATCACTTCTTTGCCGTCGAAGCGCGAAGTCGGCTCGCAGGCCGATTCCAACACGCGCAGGCGTTGGTAAGTGCCGGCTTTGCGCCAGGCGTCCAGTTGTTCGCTCAGGTAGTGCAGCGGGTTCGCAGTCGTCATGCACTTCCATCGTAACCCGCGCTCGCCGGACGGGAAAAATGTACCACGTTAGCTAACGTCTGCTAACTTTCAGTCGCGCATGCAAGCCCTGGTATTTCAATCCAATCTCACCTCTCTCGCTCGCTGGCCGCAGGCTTGCACAGATGGCGACGGAGTTAATCACAAAATGAAAAACCTGGTAGTACTATGTGTTGCACTAGCTGGGCTCAGTCTGAGCAGCTACAGCGCACCGGTCGCCTCAGCGCCAGGTGCATTTTTCCGGTCGGGGACCCGATTGCGCGTTCGTCTGGATGAAACCATTGACACCCGGCGTAACCGCCCCGGCGACCACTTCAGCGCGACACTCGCCGAACCACTCGTTTATGGCGACCGGGTGGTGGCGCCGCGAGGCACGCGATTGAGAGGTCACGTGGTGCAGGCCAAGCCGTCAGGACGATTCAAAGGCCGCGCCATCTTAGGGCTAAGCCTGGACTCGATGGAGCTCCATGGGCGCACATACGCAATCCGTTCCACCACTTTCCGCAGCAGCCGCGGCCACAAGAAACATAATTGGCTCTGGATCGGCGGAGGTTCCGGCGGTGGAGCGTTGATCGGCGCGGCTGCGGCGGGCGGACCGGCCGCCTTGATCGGAGCGGGCGCCGGCGCCGCGGCTGGAACCGTGGGTGCCGCGTTTACCGGCAAGCGCCAGATTTACGTGCCTGCCGAAAGCCGCGTGACGTTTGTACTGCGGAGGGACCTCGACATCGGCGGCTGATCGGCCATGCGTCTCACTTCCCGTCTATCCGTCTTGCTCATCGGCAGCGTAGCGGCAGTGTCGCTCGTTCTGGCTTATTACCAGACTCGCACGGACACGCGCAGCCTGAAGCGCGAACTGGAGCGCCACGCGTTGGTGTTGGCCGAGTCTCTTGCAAAGTCAGCCGAGCCTTTAGTGCAATCGAACTCCTATCCGGAGCTGCAGCAAATGGTGGACCGGTTCAAGGATCAGGAACAGTTCGCTGGCATTGCGGTATATAGCGTGGGCGGAGACCTGCTGGCCATCAGTTCCGGACTCAACGCGCTCCTTGATAAACTTCCTGCGCCCGTGTCGCAGACCTTAAGCGACGGCCTGACCCATGCAGGTTTCGTGCAACTGGGCGGCGATTCCATGCACGTTGTCGCCCTGCCGCTGCGGAACGATCCAACCGTGATCGGCGTTCTTGCCGTATTCCACAGCGCCACCTATATCGACGTCCAGGCCGGAGCATTGTGGCGCCGGGCATTGATCGGCGTCGCCATCCAGACTTTCCTGATAGGCGCCATCACTCTGCTGACTATCCGCTGGGGTCTCGGCCGGCCGTTGCGCCGCCTGACGCAAAGGCTTAGGGCGTTGCGGACGGGAACGGCGGCGGGAGATCCGGGAATCTTCGAGCCGGGAGAATTCGAACCGCTAACCCGTGAGGTGAGGCATCTGGCGTCCAGCCTGGTCGCCGCCCGCGCCGCGGCCGAAGAGGAAGCGCGCCTGCGGGAGTTAGCCGATTCCAACTGGACCGCTGAGCGGCTGCGCGTTTTCGTGCAGGCCCGCCTCAACGGCGACCGGCTGTTCGTGGTTTCCAACCGCGAACCCTATGAGCATGTCCACCGGCCGCAGGGAATTCAGTGTGTCGTGCCCGCCAGCGGTCTGGTGACGGCCTTGGAACCCGTTCTGCGCGCCTGCGATGGCACCTGGATCGCGCAAGCCACGGGCGATGCCGACCATGAGACGGTGGATGACGCCGGCCGCCTGCGCGTCCCGCCGGATCACGCGCAGTACACCCTGCGCCGCGTCTGGCTCACCCCTGACGAGCAGCAGGGATTCTATTTCGGCTTCGCCAACGAAGGCCTATGGCCGCTTTGCCACATCGCGCATACCCGCCCGCTCTTCCGCGCTGACGATTGGGAAGCATACCGCGCCGTGAACAGCAAGTTTGCCGACACTGTGCTCGAGGAAATCGCCGACGAAGAATCGCCCGTGGTGCTCGTTCAGGATTATCACTTTGCGCTACTGCCGCGGATGATCAAGGAACGGCGCCCGGATGCCCGCGTCGCCATCTTCTGGCACATCCCCTGGCCCAATTCCGAGGCGTTCGGCATTTGCCCCTGGCAGCGCGAGTTACTCGACGGTCTGCTCGGCGCCGATCTGATCGGGTTTCACATCCAGGGCCATTGCAACAATTTTCTGGATACGGTCGACCGCGCTCTCGAGTCGCGCACCGACCGCGAGCGCTTCGGCGTTCTGCGCGAAGGGCATTTGACACTGGTACAACCGTTCCCCATCAGCGTCTCGCTCGATCGCGTGGACACCGAGGCGCTGCCCGAGGACCTGCCCCACCTGGAACGCGCCGCGCTGCTCGAAAACCTGGGCGTCCAGGCCACGTTCATGGGCGTCGGCGTGGACCGCATCGACTACACCAAGGGCATCCCGGAGCGCTTTCGCGGCATTGAAACCTTCTTTGAAAAATGTCCCGCCTACAGAGGCGAGTTCACGTTCGTGCAGATCGGCTCGCCCAGCCGCACCCAGATCCCGCGCTATCACGATGTCATGCAGGAAGTGGTCGAGGAAGCCGATCGCATCAATCGCCGTTTCCAAACTGGGAATTGGCGGCCGATCGTGCTGCTCCCGTGGCAGCATAGTCACTCAGAGATCTTGCCGTATTACCGCACCGCCGACCTGTGCCTGGTGACCTCCCTACACGACGGCATGAACCTGGTGGCCAAGGAATTCGTGGCCGCGCGCGCTGACGAACAGGGCGTTTTGATCTTGAGCCGCTTCGCCGGCGCCAGTCACGAGCTGGCCGACGCGCTCATCGTGAACCCGTACGACACCGAAGGGTTGGCCCACGCGATGCACCGTGCACTGGAGATGGCGCCGGAAGAAAGGCGCATCCGCATGCAGCGCATGCGGGCCACCGTCCGGGAACGGAACATCTACCGCTGGGCCGGCAGCCTGATCGGTGAACTGTGCGCGATACGAACCGGCGCGGCCACACCGCGGCAACTGGCTCAGACCGTGGCTTCATCGTGATTCTCGCCGATTCTCTTCAGCGTTGCCTCACTACTAGATCCGGAATCCTCTCGAAGTCGCGAACATTGTGCGTCAGCAGTTCAAAGCCGAGTTGTAATGCGGTGGCGCCGATCAGCAGATCTTCGAACGGCAGCGTGACTCCTCGTTCGGCCTGCTGGCCCGAAATCACGCCCACGCGTTGAGCGATTTCGGCGGTTACTGGATATGCCGTGATGGCAGCGAGCACATCCTCGACGAAGGTCTGGCTGCGTTGACGCTGCGCTTCGAGCTTGGAGCGCTGCACGCCGTGCATCAGCTCGGCAATCGTGACCACCGAAATGCCGATTTCAGTCTCGCCATGCTTTGCGAGGATTTGCGACAGGATATCAGCTACGCTGTGACCACGCCGCTCTGCTCTGACGATGACGCTGGTATCGAGGATCAGTCCCACACGGACGGATTCCAGGGTTTCCGGTTGGCGACAATATGCTCGACCTCGGCCGCGAACTCGGGATCGAGGGGAACTGTATAGCCCCGTTCCTTATCGCGGCGTTGGGCTAGCGCGATGGAGTCCGAGATGTTTCGGCGCTCGGGGACGGCGGCTCTCAGCACGGCGACGGGCTGGTGGTTGCGCTCCACGACGACCTCGGCGCCTTGCCGGACTTTCTCCAGCGCGGCGGCAAAGTCCTTGGCCACTTCCGCCTCGCTCATGTGGACTTGTGCCATTACTTTGATGGTAGCTCCTCGCGGGCTTGGGCCGCGAGGAGTCGGCCTTCGCTTTACTCGCGGTGTGGAGAGGGAGACGCCTCGCCACAAACTTTCCGCGGTACCTGGCCGCGCTGCGCATGCAGCGGGGATACAAGCCGAAGTTCGCTCGATCGGTACGTTCCGTCCGTCCCCACCTTTCCCACCTTTCCCCCACCTTTCCGGGAACGGAACATCTACCGCTGGGCCGGCAGCCTGATTGGTGAACTGTGCGCGATACGAACCGGCGCGGCCACACCGCGGCAACTGGCTCAAACCGTGGCTTCGTCCTGATGGTTCCCCAGCGGAAGAGCCCCGCCGGCCGGCTGCTGCGGTCGCCGATCCAAAATCTCTGCCCTGGTCCGCGGCAGCGAGCCCGGGTAATGCTGCTGCAGAAACTTGATCATCTGCTCCCGCACCAGGCAGCGCAGGTCCCAGGAACTGCTGGAGTCCGCGCTGCTCATGAGAGCCCGCAACTCCACGGTGTGCTCCGTCGCGTCGGTGACCTGAAGATTCCAGACCTTGCCGTCCCAGAGAGACGTCGACGACAAAATCCGGTGCAGCTCCTCGCGCAGCGCGTCCACCGGCACGCCGTAATCGACGTGCAGAAACACGGTGCCCAGAAGAGCCGCCGAACTGCGTGTCCAATTCTGAAAAGGTTTCTCGATGAAGTAGGTCAAAGGCAGGATGAGCCGGCGCTCGTCCCAGATTCGAACCACCACGTAAGTCGTCTGGATGTCCTCGATGCGGCCCCACTCTCCTTCCACCACAACCACGTCGTCCAGCCGGATCGGCTGCGTCAGCACGATTTGCAGTCCCGCCAACAGGCTCGAAAGCCCGGGCTTGGCCGCCATTCCCACGATCAGTCCGGCGACGCCAGCCGACGCGAAAAGGCCCGCCCCCAAAGTGCGAATCGCTGGAAATGTCATGAGTACCGCGCCGATTCCGATCACTCCAACGATGACGGCCGCCGCGCGGCGCAACACCCGCACCTGCGTTTCAATGCGCCGCGCTCGCAAGTTGTCGGGGATGTCGATCCGGAATCTGATCGCCAGGAAATCCTCGATTACGTACAAAAGCGCGATCGCCAGCCATGCGATCGCTCCGATCAATGCCACCAGGAGCGCATGCGCCAAAGCGTGCGTGGCTTCTTTCGGCAAGGCTGCCGTAGGACTTGCCGCCAGCACAGCGGCGATGAAGAACATCCACTTGGCCGGGCCCTTGGAGCGGCGCACCAGCGAACCGCTCAGACCGCCAGGATGCTTCCGAGTGAGCCGGACGGCAAGTTTGTAAAGCAGCCGGTACAACACTCCCGCAACGAGCAATGAGGCCACCAACACCCCGATGGACCACGCCCAAGCTTCCCAATTGGCGATTATGAAGCTCATACCTCCACCATAGGACACCTGCGCGGCCACCGGAGTTACACTCGACGCATGCTCCTGTGCCCGGTTCGCGGCTGCCGGTTGCCGCTTGCGCGTGAGTCGCGCCGCGTCGTATGCGCGAGCGGGCACTCGTTCGACATCGCACGCAGCGGATACGTCAACCTGCTCCAACCGCAAGAGCGGCGGTCCAAACGCCCGGGCGACACCGCGAAAGCTGTGGCGGCGCGACGCCGGTTACACGATTGCGGAGTAACCGCGCCCTTGCTGTGCGCGATCGCGGAGATGCTCGGTGCTTCGCGCGGCGACACGGTGCTGGACGCCGGCTGCGGCGACGGCTTCTATCTCGGCAGCCTCCAGCGCGACGCCGCCTTCCAAGGCCATGGCATCGATATTTCGATTCCGGCCGTGGACGCCGCGGCGCGCCGTTATCCCGATTGCGAGTGGATCGTCGCCAATGCCGACCGCTTCATTCCTTACGTTGATCGCTCGTTCTCGATCGTGTTGTCCATCACAGCGCGGATGAACCCGGCCGAGTTCCGGCGCGTGCTGCGCGACGACGGCCGCCTGCTGGTGGCGATCCCCGCGCCGGAAGATCTGATTGAACTGCGCGGCTCGCGGCGCGATCGTGTGGCACGAACCGTGGAGACTTTCGCACCCGCCTTCGCCCTCGCCGATCAGCGCCGCGCCGCAACGACGGCCGATCTCGATGCCGCGCAAGTCCACGATCTGCTGGTTTCGATATACCGGCCGATGCGCAAGCAGCCCGCCGAGGCTATGCGAGTAACGTTCAGCCTCGATCTGCTGCTGTTCCGGCCGCTCAGCGCTTCTTCAGCCGGTAGTCGGCCACCTGCGGCATCCGGATGAGCCGGCACATTTCAAACAATCGCGAGCGGGCACGCATGCCGATGCGCTCCTCCAGGAAATACTTAGCGTGAATGTCTTCCTGAAGGCCCGAGCCGCGCTGATCGCCAGCTTCCGGATCGCGCAGGTTCGAAGTGACGATGGTCGCCAGCCGGTTGTTGCAGCGATGGGTGATGATGGACGTCACCGTGTCCTCCACCCAGTCCGTCACTCGATGGGCTCCCACGTCGTCGAGCACCAGAATCTCGGCATCCAGCGCGGTTCGATATGCCTCGCGATCCATGGAGCCCGAGGCCGGATCATAGCCGCTGCGGATGTGATTCAGTAGCGCCTGAAAATCGAAGAAGACGCCCTCGAAGCCGCGCGCGATCAGGCCTCGTAGCGCCGCTACAGCCAGGTGCGTCTTACCGGTGCCCGGAGGCCCCAGAAACAACAGGCCCGGCTTGGGCAACGCCGGGAACTGGCGAATATAGACGCGGACATCGTTCATCGGCGCCGCCAGAAGACGCCGCTCGTCCTGCAGATAGTTATCCAGCGATGCGTGCTGGTAAAGCGGTGGGATTCCGGCGCGGCGTTCATTGCGCTGCTCGCGCCCCGCACTCGCGCATTCGCATTTTTCGGCGCCCGAGATTCCTTCGCGCTCCGTGATCTTCCAGCCGGAGCCGCCGCAAATGGGGCAAACATCCACCACGTTCATTGAGTGTACCTGCTCGCGATCTGCCATCCGACGGGCTTGCCGCGATTCTGTTCGTCCAGCCACTTCTTCAGCGGCGCGAAATAATCCAGAATCGCCGTGGCGTCCATCTGCTTTTGCCCGGTCAGAACTTCCAGCGCTTCCGGCCAGGGTTTACTCGCGCCCATCTCGAGCATCGCGTTCAGCTTTTCTCCGGCCGCTTTGCTGTCATAGATGGAACAGCGATTCAGCGGCGCCGTGCATCCCGCGGCCTTCGCCAGCGCGCGATGAAACTGAAACTGCAAAATGTCGGCCAGGAAATAACGCGTGTAGGAATAATTGGCGGGCACGTGATACTTCGCGCCGGGATCGAAATCGGCTTCGCTGCGCGGCCCCGGCGGCTCGATGCCCTGATACTGGAGCCGCAGCTTCCACCAGCTCTCGTTGTACTTGTCCGGCGGGACCTGGCCGCTCAGCACCTCCCAGCGCCACTTATCGATCATCAAGCCAAATGGCAGGAACGCCACTTTTTCCAACGCCTTGTACAGCAGCAGCCCGATGTCTTTCGAGCTGTCGGGTACGTTCTCGAGCAACCCGATCTTGTGCAAGTACTGGGGCGTCACGGACAGCGCAATCGTATCGCCGATGGCCTCGTGAAATCCTTCGTTGGCGCCGTCGCGGAAAAAGAACGGCTGCGTGTCGTAGGCGCGCTGGTAGAAGTTGTGGCCCAGTTCGTGATGGACCGTGGAAAAATCCTCCGAGTTGATCTCGATGCACATCTTCAGCCGCAGGTCGTCCACCGAATCGATGTCCCAGGCGCTGGCGTGGCACACCACGTCGCGGTCGCGCGGCTTCACGAACAGCGACCGTTCCCAGAAGGTCTTCGGCAATGGCGCGAATCCCAGCGAGGTGAAGAAGTGCTCGCCATAGCGCACCATGTCCAGTGGCTGCGTGTTCTTGGCCTTCAGGATCGCGGTCAGATCGTAGCCGGGGTCGGTGTCTTTCGGCGCGACCAGCGGATAGATGTTCTCCCATTCCTGCGCCCACATGTTGCCCAGCAAATCCGCCGGAATCGGCCCCTGGGCTGGAACCACATCGCCGTATTTCTCGCGCAGCTTCCAGCGCACATAGGCGTGCAGCGCCAGATACAGCGGCTTCACCTGATCCCATAGCCGGTCCGTCTCGGTAATGAACGCGTCCGGAGACATGTCGTATTTCGAGCGCCACATCGCGCCCATGTCCGCGAAGCCCAATTCGCGTGCGCCTTTGTTGGCCAGCACGACGTAGCGCTCATACAGCGGACGCATGGGGACCGAGATGGTCCGCCAGCCGCGCCAGGCATCCAGCAGTTGCTTGGGATCGGTGCTGGTGCGCAGGATGTCGCTCAGCTGATCCAGATCCATGCAGTGCCCGGCTTCGGGGCAGTACTTGCCGCTGCCGTACATGCCTTCCATCTTGGAGGCGATCTCGGTGAGCTCCCGAGCCTCTTTGGGGTCCGACGGCGCGGCCAGCGGCAGCGAAAGGCGCAGCAGCTCAAACTGGCGCGCGAGGTCTGCGGGCATTTTCAAGTTTTTGAATCGAGTCGATTCCTTAGCCAACTGCATCGTAACCTTGATGACTTCTTCGTCCGCGCGGGCCGAAAGCGTTTCGGTATCCGTGGTGATGTATGTGGACTTAACCCAATCGGCGCGTTGATCTTCGGTAGACAGCTCCAGCAGCTTGGCCTGTGCTCGCTCCATGAACGCGCGCGCTTCGGCGAGCGTGGGCGGTTTGGAGTTGGTGGCGGCCAGGCAAAAGCCGGAACCGAGACAAAAAACTGCGGCAAGGCGTCGCATCCAGGCAGGTGCTCCTTCCGGGAGTGATCACAGGCCGTAACCCGTGTTCCCCATTCTAGCGTCGCCTATGGCGTCTTTGGCGAGCGGTTTGGCGTGTTTCGCTAGTGATCCCAACCGCCGCCACTACACTACGCCGCAATCCGTGACATCAGCGGCGACCCGGCGATCGGCCTGAAGCTCGGCAACGAGGAGCGGGTGGAGCGTTACAGTCCGACGGCCATCGCCGCGCTCTACAGCCGCTCGTTTCGCGACGCGCTGCAGCGGATCGCACGCTACAAACGCCTGACGTGCCCCGAAGAGATCCGCATTGTGGAGCGCGGCGAGGAGTGCGCGGTGGAATTCGCGTGGCTGCTTGCTGAACAGAGGGAGCCGCCCACCTTGATCGACGCGTGTTTTGCTTGGATTCTCACCATCGGGCAGCGGGGGACGGGGCGCCGCGTCCGTCCGTTGCGCGTGGAGTTGGCACGGCCCGAAGGGTATGGGCGGCTGTATGAGGATCATTTCGGATGTCCGGTGAAATTCGGCAGGCCGCGCAATCGGCTTTTGTTTCACGGCGACGACATCGCCGCGCCTTTCTTGACTCACAATCCGGATCTTCTGGAGATGGTTGCGCCTCAATTGGAAGCTGAATTGTCGCAGCAACTCGCGGAGCGGTCGTTACAGGAACAGGTCAAAGGAATCCTGAAGAAATTCTTGGCAGGGCAGAAGCCGCGCTTGGAGGACGTGGCGCGCGAACTGCGCGTCAGCGCGCGGACCTTGCAGCGGCGGCTGCTCGCCGAGAAACTGACCTTTCAGAGCCTGGTGGAAGAAGCGCGCCGCGAGATGGCCCAACACTACCTGTTGCAGTCCTCGCTCGAACTGAACGAGACTGCGTATTTGCTGGGATACGAAGATCCAAACTCGTTCATCCGGGCGTTTCACCAGTGGGAGGGAACGTCCCCGGGCGAGTGGCGCTCGGTCCGTAGCGCCAGTACCGTTTGATAGAGGAGAAAAAATGCAAAAGCGCAAATTAGGAAACAATCTGGAAGTGTCGGCTCTCGGGCTCGGCTGCATGGGAATGAGCT
The DNA here is from genome assembly GCA_035501155.1 of Bryobacteraceae bacterium. Taxonomy (GTDB): domain Bacteria; phylum Acidobacteriota; class Terriglobia; order Bryobacterales; family Bryobacteraceae; genus Palsa-89. The sequence goes on along the minus strand of DATJWO010000044.1, from coordinate 154,077 downwards.
TTTCTTTCGGCCCGCCCAAGGACAAGGGGGAGATGACCGCCTTGCTGCATGCCGCCGTGGAGCGAGGTATCACATTCTTCGACACGGCCGAGGTGTATGGCCCGTTCTTGAACGAAGAGCTGGTGGGCGAGGCGCTCGCACCTTTTCGAAAGCAGCTTGTGATCGCCACTAAATTCGGCTTCGACCTGAGTGGCAGCGATCACCGGCCGGGAGCGGCGGGCCTGAACAGCCGGCCCGAGCACATAAGAGCAGCCGTCGAGGGGTCGTTGAAGCGGCTGCGGGTGGAGACGATCGACCTGTTGTATCAGCATCGCGTCGACCCGGATGTGCCCATCGAAGACGTGGCCGGCGCGGTGAAGGACCTGATTGGGCAGGGCAAGGTGAAGCACTTCGGACTTTCGGAAGCGGGCGTGAAAACCATCCGGCGCGCCCACGCCGTTCTGCCGGTCACGGCGCTGCAGAGCGAATACTCACTGTGGTGGCGCCGTCCGGAAGCAGAGGTGATCCCCACACTGGAGGAACTTGGAATCGGCTTTGTTCCATACAGCCCGCTGGGCAAGGGCTTCCTTACTGGCAAGATCGGTGCGGACGCGACGTTCGCGAGCAACGATTTCCGCAGCACGCTGCCGCGTTTTACGCCGGACGCGCTCAAAGCGAACCAGGCTCTGATTCAACTGCTCGACAGCATCGCAAAACAGAAGAAGGCGACGCCGGCACAGATCGCCCTCGCCTGGCTGATAGCTCAGAAGCCGTGGATGGTTCCAATTCCCGGCACCACGAAGCTGGCGCGCCTGGATGAAAATCTGGGAGCGCTGTCGGTGGAACTCACGGCCGAAGATCTGCGCGACATCGATGCCGCGGCGTCGAAGATCCCGGTGCAGGGCGCTCGCTATCCTGAAAGGCTGGAGCAAATGACCGGCCGCTGAGCTGGGCAGTATCATGTTAGAGCTTGCCAAATGGGATAGTTTCTACCTAATCGTCGGACCTGCCGCGGGCGCGCTGATCGGCTTGCAATTCGTCGTGATGACGCTGATCGCCGAAAGACCAGCGATTCGGGCATCGGAAGCGATCGCGGCCTTTGGGACACCGACCACCATTCATTTCAGCACCGTGCTGCTTTTGTCGGCGATTCTTCGCGCTCCTTGGCAAGCTATTCTTCCAGCGGCGACTCTATGCGGCGTGATCGGCCTCGGCGGCCTGGTTTACGAAATCATCGTAGCCTGGCGTATGCGGAAAACTGCATACCAGCCAGAGTTCGAGGACTGGCTGTTTCATGCCGCGCTGCCTTTGGCGGCTTACGCCATACTTGCAGCGTCGGCATTGGTGGCTCCGGCCCGCATCCGCGAGGCGCTGTTTGGCGTTGGAGCTGCCGCGCTGCTGTTGCTCTTCGTGGGCATTCACAACGCCTGGGACGCCGTGACCTACCACGTAGCGGTGAAGGGCCGGGATAAAGAAACGAAGGAGCTCTGACATGGAAATCAAGAGAGGCGGCTCACAAGCTTCCGCGAAAGGGCCGGCAGACTGGTTCACGGGCACGGTGCGGATCGATCCGCTATTTCAGGCGCCCGATCCGGCGCTGGTGCAATGCGCCAGCGTGACGTTCGAGCCCGGGGCGCGGACGGCTTGGCACACGCACCCGCTGGGTCAGACCTTGATCGTGACGGCCGGATGCGGACGGGCGCGGCGTTGGGGCGGGCCGGTTGAGGAAATCCGGCCGGGTGACGTGGTCTGGTTCGCGCCCGGCGAGAAGCACTGGCACGGCGCTGCGCCAAAGACGGCGATGACGCCCATTGCGATTCAGGAAAAGCTGGACGGGAAAGTTGTTGAGTGGTTAGAGCAGGTCAGCGACGAACAGTATCAAGGCTGATTCAAGGCCAACCATGAAATCCAAGGGTTGCGAAATCCTGGGTTGCCGCTTGATATACTGCTCTCGTAGTGCTTCCACCGGGTCGTGGACAACGATTCTTACGAAGCGTAACCCGGAGGTAACCGCGCATGCACTCATTCCGTTTCGCCACAATTGCCGCACTTGCTCTCTCGACCACTGTTTGGGCTGCCCCTCCGGGCGAGTCCGCATCCGGCCAACTTTCCTTGCCGCGCACTGCCGATGGCAAGCCGGACCTGGAAGGCATCTGGCAGGCTTCCAGCACCGCTGCGGCTGACCTGCAGGATCATGTCGCCAGCCTCAACATGCTGGCCGGCCGCTCGGTCGTCGAAGGCGGCGCGATTCCGTATCAGGAATGGGCCGCGAAGAAAAGGGCCGAAAACTTTCAGAACCGTTTGACCGCCGATCCGCTCTCGAAGTGCTACATCCCCGGCGTCCCGCGCGTCATGTACCTGGACTTTCCGTTCCAGATTTTCCAGACGCCGAAACTGATCGGCATGGCGTTTGAATGGGAGCTGGATTACCGGCTGATCTACACCGACGGCACTCCGCACCCCAGTGACGCCGATTTCTGGATGGGCGATTCGCGCGGCCATTGGGAAGGCGACACCCTGGTGGTGGACGTCAACAATATCAATGACAAGACCTGGTTCGACATGGCGGGCGATTTTCATAGTGACGCGCTCCACGTGGTGGAGCGGTACCAGATGACGGACCACGATACGATCCAATACGAAGCCACCATCGAGGACCCGAAGGTTTTCACCAAGCCGTGGACGATCAACATCGCTCTGCGCCGCCGAATCGACCGGCAGAGGCTGTACGAGTATTCCTGCGAATCGGAAGTCGAAGAAGTGAGCGGCGCGTTCACGCGGGAGGACCGCACCTGGTATCCCGGCAGCCCGTCAGCGCCGCCGGTGGAAATGGCCGCTTCCACCTATAAACCTGCGCCCGCCCCGGTAGTGGCGGATCTTCGCCGTACGGCGGATGGCAAACCGGACCTGCAGGGATTCTACGAGTCCAAGAACGGCGGCGCGAACCAGGGATTGGAAAAGCACCGCGGCGGACCCAAGGGGCCGTTCCTGATCGTCGATCCGCCCGACGGCAAGCTGCCCATGCAGCCCTGGGCCTTTGCGGAGCGCGCCAGCCGAAGGACCACCGAACGCGGCTATGACGATCCCACCGCGCACTGTTTTCCGCAGGGCGTTCCCCGATCGATGTACGTTCCGGAAGGAATCGAACTCATCCAGACGCCCGATTACATTGCCTTGTTTTTGGAACGCACGTCGTGGCGGATTATTCCGCTGGATGGCCGCAAGCATCTTCCCGACAACATGCGCTTGTGGCAGGGCGATTCGGTGGGGCATTGGGAGGGCGACACCCTGGTGGTCGATACCACTAACCTCAACGGCAAGACCTGGCTGAACGAGGACGGCGAGATTATCAGCTACGACGCGCACGTCGTGGAACGGTTCACTCCCACCGGTCCCAACACGCTCCGCTACGAAGCCACTGTCACCGATCCGGTGGTGTACAACCGCCCGTGGACCCTGGCATTCCCCATCCAGCGCGAGCACTTCGAACTGCTGGAGGCGGCGTGTCATGAGGAAGATCACGATCTGCCGCACTTGAAGGCGCTCAAGGAAGCGGCGGCGAAGAAGAAGTAGCCTGACCGACGGAAGGGCGGCGTCAGGGCTCTACCTGGCTCAGCCGGCCGCTTGGACGCCCGCCGCGGCGCGACTGATTCTCGATATGAAGCCGATCTTTCGCGTCCTAATCGCTCTCATTTTGTTCCCAGCGGGCTCAGCGAAGCTGAACGCCCAGGTGAATCGCTCCACTCTAACCGGGGTCGTGAGCGACCAGCAGGACAACCGTATCCCGGGAGCCAGAGTCCGCGGGTCGCAGGCCGAGACGGGTCTTCAGCGCGAAACTCTGACCACCTCACAAGGCATCTATGAGCTGCCCGATCTTCCGCCGGGCCACTATTCGATCGAGTTTACGAAGCCGGGTTTCGCGGACTTCACGGCGGCGAATGTGGAACTGTTTGTCGGTCAGAAGCGGACGCTGAATGCCCGGCTGGAAGTTGCACTGACTCGGCAGCAGACCAATGTCGTCGTACCTTTGGTCGAACTCGACCGTGTGGACGCGGCCATCGGCACCGCGATCGAGCAGGCGCAAATCGACAACCTTCCGATCAATGGCAGAAACTGGGCCACTCTGACTTCGCTAGCGCCGGGCGCCATCGACAACGGCGCAGGCGATCAAAGAACCATTCGCTTCGCCGGTCACGGCTTGGACGACAACAATCTCACGCTGGATGGCGTGGACGCCACCGCGATCTACAACCAGGAGCAGCGCGAATACATGCGGCTGAATATTCCGCTGGATTCGATTAGCGAATTCCTCGTTCAGTCGCAGAACTTTGGAGCCGATTCGCAAAACGGAACCGCCGGCGGCCAAGTGACTGTGGTTTCTCCCTCGGGCACAAACGCGTTTCATGGCGACGTCTTCGACTACTTCAGAAATAATGCCCTCGATGCGGGCTCGCCGTTCGATAAGACGTCACCCGATCCGTTCCTGTTGAACCAGTTCGGCGCCGCCCTGGGCGGTCCCATCGTCCACGACAAGACGTTCTTCTATGCCAACTACGAAGGCCTGCGGCAGCGGCTGGATGGAACGCAGATCGGTCTGGTCCCGAGCCCCATCTTCGCTACCCAGGTGGCAATGGCGTCGCCCGCGCTGGACCCGGTTCTGAAAGCATATCCGGCGGGCACCGCGCCCACGTCCAATCCGAACGTCTGGCAATACGTCGCGCCCGGCAGGCAAATCGATAACGAAGATTCGGGGATGATCCGTTTCGATGAATATTTCTCCAGCCGGACAACTGCGTTCGTCCGCTTCAATTCGGACGAAGCCGTGGAAACCATCCCGACCGGCCAGCTAAACGCCCGGACGCAGTACGACACCAAGTACAACAACGGAGTGGTCGCGCTCACGAGCGTGGCCTCGCCGACGCTCGTAAACGAAGTCAAGTTTGGCATCAATCAAACCATTTATCACACTGCGAATCTCTCGCCCGTGCCGTTCGGGTTCAACATCGCGGGTCTTAGCTCGCTGACTGGCGCCTCGACCACCGACTATCCGTCGAAAAGCTTCGATCTGATCGACGACGTGCTCTGGGTCAAAGGCAACCACACCCTCAAATTCGGATTCGAGATCCGCTGGATTCTGCTGAACCAGGGGACATCACAGGGCGGCAGCCTCACCTATACCTCGCTCGCTAATTTCGAGAACAACGCCCTTGGCACCGCGTCTTACACGGCGATCCTTCCGCTGGTGCGCCAGCGCAAGGTGCAGTATTTCGGCTATGCGCAGGACGAATGGAAGGCCACGCAGAACCTGACCATCACGGCCGGCGTGCGCTACAACTTCTTCAATATCCTCCGAGCGATCCATCACGACGATGTTCCGTTCGACTTTGGCACCTGCGGCGGCTATTGCGCTCGCGACGCGTCGTTCGCCTATCCCCGCTACAACGACTTCGATCCGCGCGTGGGAATCGCGTGGTCGCACGGAGACACCGTGGTGCGTGCCGGCGCCGGTATCTACCATACGGACGGACAGGAAGATGACCAGAACCTGCCCATCTTCAATACGGTTGATCGCTATTCTTTCAGCAACACGGCTTTTCCGAATCTGTCTTATCCCTTGACTCCATTTCTGGCGTATGCGGAGAACGGTGGTCTGGGGGTCGTCTCGCCGCGCGATCTGGATCGCAATCGAAAAGACGACTACGTCGCCGCTTGGACGCTCTCCGTTCAGCGCGCGCTGCCGTTCCATCTCATCGGAACCATCGCTTATCTGGGCAACAAGGGTACGGATGTCCTGACCACCACCTACACGAACCTGGTGAATCCCCAAACGGGCGTCGCACCGTATCCCGCCTTTGGCCCAATCTCCTGGCGGGGCGACGTGGGAAACAGCACGTTTCACGCGATGCAACTGAACGTGCGCCGGGCGTACCAGAACGGCCTGTTGCTGTCCGCGAACTACATGTTGTCCCATTCCATCAACGACGGCAGCATTGGCGGCGGCGAATCCGACACTCCGCAGAATTCTTTCTGCCGCGCCTGCGACAAGGCGAGCAGCGACGACGATGTTCGCCTGATGTTCAATCTCTCCGCGGTCTACCAGCTTCCGCTTGGCGCGGGAAGGCGCTATCTGAGCAGTCCGGGAATGGCGAGACTGATTCTCGGCGGCTGGTCCGCGAGTGCGATCGCAACGGCGCAGACAGGTCTGCCCGTCAACATCACCATCAGCCGGGCGAACGGTTCCGTGCCTGGAGGCTTTGCGATTAGCGGGTCGGAGCGTCCGGACTACGCCGCGGGTGTCTCGCTCACCCCGCCCGGCGGCTCGACTCCTGAGCTGTGGATCAATCCTGCGGCCTTTGCAATGCCTGCTCCGGGGACCTTCGGCAACCTCGGACGCAACGCCTTCCGGGCTCCCGGTATTTCGGAGATCGAACTGGGGCTGTCGAAAGATCTGTCTCTGACCGAGCGGGTCAGTATCCGCTTCCGGGCCGACGTCTTCAATCTCCTCAATCGCGCTCAATACGGCGCTCCGAACGCCGTCGTGGGACAGAGCAATTTCGGAGTAATCACGACGACCATCAGCAACTACGCGACCGGACGAGGCACGCCGCGCGAGTTCCAGCTCTCAGCCAAGATATCGTTCTAAGCCGACTGTCCGGCGCCGGCGACGCTGTGCGAGCCAGAATTAAGGTATGGCGATCCCACCCGAGATTCATGAGCAGAAGTACATTAGCCTGGCGACGTTTCGAAAGAGCGGCGCCGCGGTTTATACGCCGATCTGGTTTGCGGAAGCCGGCGGCCGGCTCTACTTCATGACCGCTACCAGGCTGGGCAAATACAAGCGCATCCGCAACAATCCCAGGGTTCGGTTCGCGCCTTGCACGATGCGCGGCAAGATCACCGGCCCGGAATTTGCGGGAACTGCGCGCATTCTGCCGCCGGAAGAATTCGAGCGCGCGCGGCGCCTCATCAAGGCAAAGTACTGGCTCGCCCGCGTTCCTTTCCTGTGGCGCAACACGGACGCCTACCTGGAAATCACGCCCGAGCCGGTCCCCTGAGCCTCATGCTCGGCGGTTGCGAAGCGCGCGGACGGGTCTTCAATTTGGAGAAGGCCGCTCGATGTGATCGATCATGAACCTCCGGTTCTCGGCCCTGGCGTCGAAGTACAGCTCCCGGTCGATCCAGTCCGGGCCGCCTTTCACTTCAGCAGCCCACACGTCGTAGGCGAAGCCGATCATCCCATGGACATAGGCGGTCTCAGCCCTGAATCGTCCATGAGTCACGATCCATGGCCCACCTCCGGTCGGGATCGGTGTTGGAATGGGTTTAACCCAAGCAACGCCGAACGCGAGCGGAGTAACCGGTGTGGTGGGGCCCGGTGGAGATTTGGCGCGGACGTTCATCATGCAGGCGGCCGCGACCATGCCAGCGTTCGCGAATGTGACTCCAGTCCTACGCCCGGCGTGGATTGATCCAGATAAGCCGTCGTCACGGCACGTTCACAGACTAGCGCGTTTGTCAGGACCTATCCGGACACACATCCGCGACGGCCCTGAACCGTAAAGATAGCTTTTGGGATGACCATCTGCCTGACTTGGGTCGCCTCTTTCGGCGCTGGCTGAACTGGCCCACTCCGGGGATTCCTCGCCTGCAGAATGGCAAGCCGAACCTCACCGCGCCCCGCACTGCCGATGGCAAGCCGGATCTCTGTCGGAATCTCGAGCTTGGCTTGTCCGGTTGCAGACAATTTGAAACGGCACCGTCACTGGCACGAATGTGTTTCGCGCGACCGAGGTATCCGTCCCACTCGAGTCAATTTCGGCCAGTCGATTAAAATGGTCTGCCCTACCAGCCCGGGGCCGCCGAAGTGATGAGAAAGACTAGGGCCGCTGGACGGCTCGACGACCCTCGGAGCCGTTGCTTTCCGCCGAGCATGGTTCGCCTGGAAGTGTTTCCGCAAGATGATCCAGATTCCTGGCCTTCTAGTGGTCCTCCAATCGGTCAGGCAGGAGCTGGGCATCTGTGAGGAGGCGCTGACCAAACTAACCAGCCACAGAGAATCGTCGGCCCGCCAGCGTCGCAAAGATACTGTCCCTTCCCTCCCTGCTGCGGATTGGCTTAATGGACCGATTGGAGCTTCTTCTTGGAATTTCGCAATTCACGGAGGAGCACTGTTGTGCTAAAGCTCGCGTCCTGCGGGGGAAGCTTTTCGGCGATTGCCAGTCCTTCATCGAAGCACGCCTGGGCGGCCGCGATTTCGCCCTGCATCGCTAGCAGGTTTCCCATCGTGTTCAGGTTGTCGGCCTTCTGATGAAGATAGCGGAACGTGCCCGGCCGCCGCGCCAGCAGGCTATCCCAGAGCTCGCCGGCCATCTTGGATTCCTTCAACGCCCCGTCGATGTCGTGTAGATCTCTCCGGCAGTCCGACGTCCAAACGCGAATAATCGCCAAATCGAAGGATGTGTTCGAATCCCCGGGCGAATTGTTCAGCAGACGCGTGAAGATGGCGATTCCGCGCTCAAACAGCGGCAGCGCCTCCCTTGCACGGCCGATGGTCTCCAGAGTCGATCCATAGAGCTGGCAGGTCCCAGCCAGGTCGTGTTGCAGAAGATCGTTGGCCGGATCCTCGTTCACCAGTTCGTTTCCAATCCCATAGGCCCTCTCCAGGTAGGGCAGGGCATCGGCGACCTTTCCATGCTCCCTGCGCCTCACCTGCTGGACTGCATTGCCCGTGTCGCTCACTAGCTTCATCAGCATGCGCCTGGCAGCGACGCTCTTCGGATCCGTTGCCAGAGATCGCTCCAACAACTGAGTTCCTTTTGAAAACTCCTCCATGGCGGCGGCCATCTGCCCGCCGTCCAAGTCCATATACCCGAGTTGCCGGTAGCCCGTTGCGAGTCCCGTCAAACGAGCCGGGTTGGACGGATCGAGTTCATAGGCCTTCATCAGCAGTTCGAGGCTTCGTCTGCCGCTCACGGTGCCGTCCTTGTAATTCTCTCTATATCTCTGAATAGATCCAAGGTCGGCATACGCGACAGCCGCGGCAGCAAGCAGATCCGGATCACGCGGCGACAACATCATCAACCGTTCGGACAATTCCACGCTGCGTGTACTCAGGCGCGTGGCGGTTTCCAGGTCGCCGGATACCCACTCCAGCTGGCCGAGTGCGCTTAAGTTCAGCAGATAATTCAATCGCACTTTCGGATCGGAGGCCGTTTCATCGCCGATGGAATCCCGCAGCGCGAGCCCTTTCCGGTAGCTCTCCAAGGCGGCGGGAATTTGTCCCACGTTGCCTTCCACGGCTGCTCCCTCCACGTCGCCGAGCTTCTTATAGGAATCGGCCAGTTCGCGAATTAGTTTGCGGTCTCCTCCGGCTTCGCGGCTCAGCCGCGACAGGTACTGCTCCGCCGTTTTCACCACCAGCAGCCGCCCTTTCGTAGCGCCGGAAACATTGTGTATCGAGCCTTCAAAATCGAAGAGAAACGTATTCGCCAACTGGCGGACTTCACCGAAGCGCTGCTCCGCCCGCCGGGCCTGCCACAGCGCGATCGAGATTCCGGCGGCCAGAGCTACGAAGACCGCGGCAGTCGCCCCCGCCGCGATCCAATTCCTGCGCAGAAACTTTCCAGCGCGATAGCCCCAGGAGTCCGGTACCGCCAGCACCGGCCGGCCCTCCAGAAAGCGTGTAATGTCGCCGGAAAATTCCTCCACCGAACGGTAGCGCCGTGAAGGCTCGCGATGCAGCGCTTTCTGAAGAATCGCGTTCAAGTCTCGCGGGAGACCGTCAAAAGAAACCGGGGCCGCCCCGGCGATCGCGCGCGCCGCTTCCAGCGCGGACATCCCGGCAAGATCGCGGGCCGGTTTCCCGGTAAGAATTCGCGCCAGCACGGCTCCCAGGGAATAGATGTCGGTCGATGTGGTGATGGGATCTCCCCGCACCTGTTCGGGACTGGCGTATTCCGGCGTCATGACGCGCGTTGAAGTCCGCGCGGATTCGATACCCGCGGGATCCAACACCTTGGCGATTCCGAAGTCCAGCAGCTTGGGCTCGCCTTCGGCGTTTACGAGAATATTGGCGGGCTTCAAATCGCGATGAACAATCAGGCTCTGATGAGCGTATTGGGTGGCGGCACAGACCTTGAGAAACAATCTGAGCCGGTCTTCGGTGGAAACCCCCGGCCGATCGCAGAATGCGTCGATCGTTGTTCCATTTACATACTCCATGACCAGGTAGGGAGACCCGTCCGGACATTGGCCGCCATCAAACAGCGTGGCGATATTCGGATGGTTGAGGTTGGCCAGAATCCGCCGCTCCTGTTCGAAGCGTTCCAGCAGAAAGCCGGCGGGCCCGGTTGGCTGAATCACTTTGATGGCGGCGCGCTGTTCAAACAACCGGTCGGCACGCTCGGCCAGGTAGACCGCGCCCATTCCTCCGCGTCCCAAAAGAGAAACGATGCGGTAGGCGCCGATGGCCGACCCGGGAACCAGGTCCAACGAGGAGCGAAGCGAAGACGCCTCCGCCAGCACGGCATTCTTGAAGAACGATTCGCCGTGAGCGTCGTGAGCAATCAAAGAAAGCACCTCGCGGCGAACCTCTGCGTCGCTGGTCTGGCCCTCGACAAAAGCCTGCCTCTCGCTTTCCGGAAGAATAACAGCGGCCTCAAAAAGCCGCACCACCTCGGGATGCACTTATGACACCTCGCGGTGCAACCAGGCCAGCGCGAGCCTGATTTCGTGCCGGACGCGGTGCACGGACATGGATTGGAACTCCGAAATCTCCTCCGCGGTAAGACCGCCGAAGAACCGCAGTTCCACCAGGCGGGCTTTACGTTCGTCCCTTGCGGCCAGCGATCGCAGCGCATCGTCAATGGCAATAATCTCGGGCGGTTTCCTAATGGCCGAATCGAGAGATTCGTCCAGAGCGAGCGTCAAGACGTCCCCTCCCCGTTTTGCGGCGCTACGCGAACGCGCGTGATCCACCAGAATCTGGCGCATCAGACTGGCGGCGACACCGAAGAAGTGAGCGCGGTTCTGGTACTCGCCCGGAGCGCCGCGAACCAGGCGCAAGTAGGCTTCGTGTACCAGTACCGTGGGCTGCATGATGTGGGATGGCGCCTCCTCCCGCAAGTATCCTGCAGCGATTTTGTGGAGTTCCGGGTAGACCAGGGAAATCAGCGGATTAAGCGCTGACCGGTCCCCCTCCCGGAGCCGGACCAGAAGGCTCGTCACGGAATCTGCCATGGGCTTTTAATGAGGATACCCGCTTTTAAAGTTTTCTTCCCGAGGCTGCTAAATTCGCGCCTGGTTTCCGTATGTCAAGTGCTGGCGAATCGGAGGAAGTGGGATGACAACCGCGCGCGTGTGTTTTATTGGAGCTTGGTTCATTTGTGCTCTTGGAGCGACGGCATTCGCCGGAACCATCTCCTTCAGTGGAAGCATCACCCAGTCGACAATCGACGGCACCGGCCCTGCGTCCAATAATCCAGCGCTCAACGATATCCAGGATTCCGAGGCCTATGCGGTAACGCTGATCTTCTCCGGGTCGATCGCCGCCCCCGGGCTCTACGATCTCACCGGATCGAGCCTGACCTTCACAGACGCCGCGGTTCCGGTTTCCGAATCGGCGTTCGACTCCATCGCGTTGTCCATCACGCAGACCGCGGGAATGGACGAGTTTACTTTGCTTGGGTGTCTGACCAGCGGCAGCGGTTGCAATGCAGGCAATCAACTGGACGCCAACTTCCAGATTCCCGAGGCGTCTTTCAACGACCAGAATATTCCCGCCGCCGGGCTGGACCAGCCGCGTCCGCTGGATTTATTGGAGGACGACGGCGTCGCCGATTTCCAGGGTTCCATCACCGGCTACAGCGGACCCGCCGCTGTGCCGGAGCCTTCGTCCGTGTGGTTGATGGGCATTGCGGCAGCCGGCCTGCTGTGGATCAAGCGGCGCGGACAGATAAGGAGAAAACAAATATGAAGAAATACGTTTTGGCACTGCTTGCAATGACGATCGCCCCGTTTTCCGCTCTTGCCGTGGACGGTGTCGTATTGATCAATCAGTCGACCGTGATGGCGGCCGGCGGATTCCCCTATTTCATCGCGGCGGCCGGAAGTTATAAGCTTTCGGGAAACCTGATTGTCCCTGCCGGTGTGGATGGTATCGATGTTCATTCCCCGGACGTCACTCTGGACCTGAATGGATTTTCCATCACCGCAACCGGCACGTCACTCAGCACCGGATTTGGTATTGCCACCGCGGCCCAGAACTTCAGCCTGAGAAATGGCACAATCCGCAATTTTTCAATTGGGGTCTTCTCAACTGGCACGGGCCAGATTACCGATCTCCACGCAACCCGTAATGGCACTGGCTTCGTACTCGCCACGTGCGGTCTTGCCAGCTCCATGAGTTTTGCGAACGCAGCAATCAGGGCTTGCAGTATAGGTGGATTCGAATCGTCTCTGTCAGGATTTGTGATCGCACGGGCTTCGGCCAATTCAAATCATGAGAATGGATTCGATCTTGCGGATGCCGCTGTATCGGACTCGGTATCCAGTGGGAATTCCGAGTTTGGATTTTCCGTTATACGCTCGAGCTTGATTCATAATGTCGCCGATGGCAACGGGGTCCTTGGAATCCAAGGGGTGTTGTCCGTGTTTGCGAGCAACATTGTGGTGAATAACGGCGAATTCTCTTTAAATGACCTTTCAGGGGGTTCGCAGAAGAACAACTTCTGCACTGGCGGTTTGTGTTGAAAAACGCGCGGTCATTGCCGCGCGCTGAGTAGCGTGGCGATGACGCCGAACTGGAGCAATCAAACCATGAGTACCAAACATCGCCCGATCATGTTCGTTGTAGGAGCATTTGTCCTGTTCCTGGGAGCGGCCCCCGCCAGAGCCTCGACTCTGACCCTGGGTGCGGTGGCGTGCGTAGATGGCAGTTGCCTTACCGGAACGCCCGCCGCTTCCGGGGGCGACGTCATTCCCGGAGCCACCGGCATTGGGGTGGGGGTCGTAAGGCATCAGACCGAACCAGGTGTCGATTTCGATGCCTTTATGAACGCTATCGGCGCTGAGAACTACGGTGTTTTTCGTGCCGGCGCTTCGGCCAGCGTCTCGGGTGAAGCCAACAGCGCATCGCCGGGCGAAGGCTACGGCGCCGCCGTAACTGGAACGGATGTTGAGGAATGGACGATTACCGGGGGAACCGGAACCGCTTACCTGGACCTTGCCTGGACCATTAGCGGAAGCGGCAGTCGCCCCGCGGCGGAGTTGGGCGGTACGGCGAGTGCATTTTTGAGCATCCTCGCATCGGCAAATGGAGAGTCCCAAGGCACAGGCGATGTGACCACATCGGGGGTGTACGCGGGGCTCGGCAGTCTGATCCCATTCCAGTTCGATGTCCCATTCACCATCACATTCAACAACGAAGTCTCGGCGGGATTCACGGTGACCGATGCTTCGCTCGGTCTGAATGGATCGGCCTCCGCGGGTTTCACCGACACTTCCACCCTCACCGGCGCGACCATTACCGACGCACTCGGGAATCCGATCACTGGCGCGACCATCCTGTCGGATGCCGGGATCGAGTTCCCGCTCACGCCGCCCGTGGAAACTGCAACGCCGGAACCAAGCTCGTTGACCCTCGTCATTCTGGCGATCGCCGCGGCGGGGCTGGTACAACGTTGGAGGCGCCGAGCAGCAGCGAAAGCTCACTAGGAACGCCATCGGCCCCGTTCTTGGCAGGATCTGCGCTCGATCAAGAAATACCGAGCGGCGCGCCCAGACGCATGTTGTCGGGTCTAAAAAAGGAACCTACCCGGCCAATACGCGTCGACCGCCTTCAGCCATAGTGGCCAGGCGGGCTCGCTGGAGGAATGGCTCGATCCGACGCGGTTAAACGTCGATCATGTATCGAAGGGGTTCCATCTCGGCCCAGGCCCAATCAAAGGCCATGAATTCGGGTTGAAGCTCGCACCTGACGACCGACAAGCATTGATCGCGTTTCTGAGAGCGCGGTAGGCAGGTCGACGCGTCTGCGTAGCCGCAACCTTTGCCAAACGCTCGTCGGATGGCGGCATCGAATCTCGTGCGCGACCATCTTCATACGTCGTTCGAGGAAGCTTGGATTAGGACCAGCAAGTCGGCTTGCGTTCGGCAGTCTCGATCAAGCCCCAAGCCGCGTTCCTCCCGTGAAACGCCGTCCACGGAAGGCACATGAGCGTGTCGTCGCCACCACCTCGAAATGCCCCGGCCTCAAACCGGCCCACTCCCCGCCTCGGTTTACTATCATGGGTCTCGATGCGGTTTCTGTCCCTTTGTTTCGCCACGTCGCTCATCGCCGCGGCCGCGTACGCCCAAGATGCAACCAACGGCGCCACCGGGGCGAATTGGCCGAGCTACGGCGGCACTGATCTCTCCTGGCGCTATAGCGCTCTCGATCAAATCAACACCGCGAACGTCAGCCGGCTGAAGCCCGCCTGGATCTTCCAGACCGGCGACTACGGCGAGGGCCTGCTCGCCACGCCCATCGTTCTCGACGGCGTCATGTACATCATCACGCCGCACATTCAGGTCTTCGCGCTCGACGCCGCCACTGGCAACTTGATCTGGCATTACAAATATCCGACGCCGCGCTCCGGCCGCCCCGGAGGCATGACCTTCGTGCAGAACCGAGGCGTCGCCGTGAGCGATGGCAAGGTCCTGTTTGGCACCACCGACAATTACGTCGTCGCTTTGGATCAGAAGACCGGCGAAGAAGTCTGGAAAGTCAGCGTCGACGATCCGCGCCAATGCGGTTGCGACATCACCGCCGCGCCCCTCGTGGTGAAGGACAAGGTCATCGTCGGTGGCACGGGCGGCGACGCCGCGCATCGCGGCTATCTCACTGCGTTCTACGTCAAGACCGGCCGCCTCGCCTGGCGCTGGTACGTCATCCCTGGTCCCGGCGAAAAAGGTCACGAAACCTGGAAAGGCGATAGCTGGAAGTTCGGCGGCGGCGCGCCTTGGATGACCGGCTCCTACGATCCGCAGCTCAACCTTGTTTATTGGGGCACCGGCAATGCCGGCGGCGACTTCAACGACAACGACCGCCTGCCCGCCGGCGCCAAAGGCAAGGCCGCGAATCTCTACACCTCCAGCATCGTCGCGCTCGACGCCGACACCGGCAAGATGCGCTGGTATTACCAGGAAGTCCCCGACGATGTCTGGGATTTCGACGCTGCTCACGAAGTGGTCCTGATCGATCGCGAAATTCATGGGCAAATGCGCAAGCTGCTGGTCCACATCAACAAGGGCGGCCTGATGTTCGTGCTCGATCGCGTCACCGGTGAATACCTGGGGGCCTTCAAAGTTCCCGAGTTGTTCAACTGGGTCTCCGGAATCACCGAAGACGGCAAGCTCATAGGCCGCCGCGAGCCGGAGCCCGGAAAGCTCACCTACGTCTGCCCCAGCAGCGCCCTGGGCGCCAAGGGCTGGAACTCCATGGCCTACTCGCCGCGCACCGGCTACATTTACATCCCCACCGTCGAGCTTTGCAACGACCTTAGCTCCGAACGCACCGAGCCACAGGAAGGCCGCTTCTACGCCAACGGCCGGTTCGCGGTGAAGCTGCCGCCGAACCGCAGCGACTTCAGCCACCTGGACGCCTGGGATCCCATCACGCGCCAGCGCGTCTGGAGCATGCCCTACAAATATGTTCTGCTGGCTTCCGTGCTAACCACCGCCAGCGACCTTGTGTTCACCGGCGATCCCGAGGGCCATTTCTTCGCTTTGAATGCGCGGACCGGCGAGAAGCTGTGGAGCTATCAAACCGGCGCGGGCAACCGCGGCGGACCCGTCGCCTACGCGGTGAACGGGCGCGAATACATCGCGACGCCGACCGGTTGGCAGCAGTCCGTCGGCGGATCATTTGTTTCATCCTTGTTCCCCGATCAAACATTCCGCGGCGGTTCTGCTTTGGTCGTCTTCTCGCTGCCCGAGGAATCGAAATGATGCGGCTGCTTGCCTTATTGCTGGCCGTCAAGGCACTTGGCTGGTCACAAGAACTGGCCCAGGTTCTGAAGCAGGGCGAGCAGGTCTTCCAGAGGTCGTGCGCCACGGGTTACTGTCACGGATCGAAAGGAACTTCCGGCGGCGCGCCCCGGCTGGCCGGCCGCGGTTTCGATCAGAGTTACATCTCGAACACAGTGACGCGCGGTGTCCCAGGCACGGCAATGCCGGCCTTCGGCAACACGCTATCGCGCCCGGATCTCGCGGCCGTGGTCGCCTACATCGCCAGCTTGAATGGCATCGCGAATCCCTCAGTCAATCCCGGGCCTGCCGCGCCTGGATCCGTAGCTGGTCCACCCGAACCGGAGCTTTCACCCGAAGCCGCTCGCGGCCGTGATCTTTTCTATGACGCTGTCCGCGGCTTCGCCCGTTGTTCCACCTGTCATGAGGTCAGCGGCATGGGAATCCCGGTGGCAACTCCCATCAATAAGGTTCCCCCCACCGCCGCCGTGTTGCGCGCGTTGGCGACTCCCGATGTCAGCACCGTCACATTGGATGGCGAGTCCATGCCCGCGCTGGTCGTCAGCCAGGGCAAGTCGCACGCACTGTTCTACGACCTCACCTCGGTCCCGCCGGTTCTTCGCACCGTTGCGCCGGCGGCCCTGAAAGTCACTTCGGGAAGCGCTTGGCGGCATTCCTCGGTCATCGGCTCTTACGACGATACCGAGTTGTCTTCCATACTGGCATTTTTACGAGTGGCAGCGACCCCCTAGACACGTGCATTATAATTAGGCGAACTGCCGGACTCCGGGGAAACTGGAGCCGGCGTTGACAGGGGAAGCGCTCTCGGAACGCGGCGCCGCCTGCGCTCGGGAGTGAGCGACGCGCAAGAATCGGCCCTCTAGAGGCTCGGTGCGCCGCCGTGTGAATGCTCACCGCATCCCGTTGGGAGGATCGTCATGAAACAGGGTGGCTCATCCGGCGGACCGCCGGACGCCGGGTCGTCAGCGCAACGGCTTGACGCATCCATGCTCCCTATCTCATCCGAGTCGCTGGCAAAGATCTTGGACCTGGCCGATGATGCCATTATCTCGGTCGACCAAGAACAACGGATCATTCTGTTTAATCAAGGCGCCGAACGGATGTTCGGTTATCCGGCTGACGCCGTCATGGGTCAGCCGCTCGATCTTCTTCTGCCGGAGCGGCTGCTGGAGGCACATCGCCGGCATATCACGAGTTTCGCCGCCTCCCCAGTGAATGCCCGCCGCATGGGTGAACGCCAGGAGATCCGGGCTCGCCGCAAAGACGGCCGCGAGTTTCCTGCCGAGGCCTCCATTTCCAAAGTGGAGGTGAACGGCACCACCATGTTCACCGCCATCGTGCGGGATGCCACCGAGCGCGTGTTGGCCGAGGAGATTCTCAAAAATTCACTTCGCGAAAAGGAAGCCCTGCTCAAGGAAATCCACCACCGGGTGAAGAACAATTTGCAGGTGGTGTCCAGCCTGCTGGGGCTCCAGTCGCGCACCGTGACAAATCACGAGCTGCGGAAAATGTTCCAGGAAAGCCAGGACCGGGTACATTCCATGGCGCTGCTCCACGAAAGCCTGTATCAATCGCAGAGCCTTTCCCAGATCGATTTCCCTGCTTACATCCGGCAGCTCGCCGCTCATCTGTTCCAATCCTACGGAGTCAGCGCCGAACGGATTCATCTTCGAACGAACCTGGACAAGCTGTACCTGGGCCTGGAAGCCGCCGTGCCGTGCGGCCTGATCATCAACGAGCTGATTTCCAACTCGCTCAAGTACGCTTTCCCGGACGGCCGTGAAGGAGAGGTCCGGATTTCTCTGCGCCAGAGCTCCGACGGCACCGCTCAGTTGGTGGTGGCGGACAATGGCGTGGGCTTGAAAGCGGATGTGGACTGGACCAATACGAAATCGCTCGGGCTGAGGCTGGTGCGCTCGCTCGCCGAACAACTGGGGGCCACCGTAGAGCTCCACTCCAACACTGGCACCGAAGTCCAGTTGGCATTCGCCGCCGCGGCGTAGGCACGGCCTTCCCGGTCCGCCGCGTGGGTCGTGGAAAGCGCAACAATATTAGCCGATGGCGCTGCCCGCGACCGCTCCCTCCGGTTGGGTCAAGAAGTGCGGGCCCGCGCTCATCGCGTCTGTCTTTTTGTTGATCTTTTATTGGCGCGGTCTGAATACCTGGTTCTATCAGGACGATTTCGGTTGGCTGCACCTGGGACCAGCCAAGGGCTTCGTGGATTTTCTCGCGATCCTGTTCGCCCCCAAGGCGCACGGCAACATCCGGCCGTGGAGCGAGAATCTGTTCTTCTACGGCTTGCATTCGTTGTTTGGCGTGAACCCGCTGCCCTTCCGCATTGTTGTTTTCGCCACGGCGATCGCCGACACATTCCTGCTTGCCGCGTTGACGCGACGGCTCACGGGATCGGGACTGGCGTCCGGCGCCGCGCCTATTTTGTGGCTTGCGAACGCCTGCGTGGCGCCGGCGCTATGCTGGACTTCGATCTACAACGAGACGCAGTATCTCGTCTTCGTGCTGCTGGCGCTGCTATTGTTCCTCGAAGGCCGGTATGGATGGCAGATCGTGGTGTTCGCGCTGGGACTCGGGTCGCTCGAAACCGCCGTCATGTATCCCGCCATCGCGCTCTTGTATGCCTGGCTGTATGACCGCGCCAAACTTCGCCGAACAGTGCCGCTGTTCGCGATCTCGGCTGCGTACACGCTCCTGCATTTCCTGGTTGCGCCCACTGCGAAAGCCGGGCCCTACGCGATTCAGATTGATTCGCGCATCGTTCACACACTCGGCACGTACGTCCAGATGGTGCTCGGCCCCGAGCGCCTCACGCACTTCCATTGGTTGTGGCCCGCCTGGGTGACTCCGGCCGGAACGCTGCTGATGGCTGCTGCCGCGACGGTTGCGATCATCGCCGGCGGGCGCGCGGGAATCTTCGGCCTGGGTTGGTTCGTGCTGCTGCTCGTTCCGGTGATCGCGCTACCGGAGCACATCGAGGATTACGTGCTCACGGGCCCGGCGATGGGACTCGCGATCCTGCTGGCCGGTGCGATCGCCGCGCGGCCCCGCATCGGCGCGGTGATCGCGGCGTTGTATCTTGCCGTCTCGCTGCCCGCCGCCTGGGACGTCGAGGCGTGGCACTACACGCGCAGCCGCACTTCGGGCGATCTGGTGACCAGCATCGTCGCATATAATCGCGAGCACCCGGGCAAGACGCTGCTGATTACCGGCATGAACACGGATCAATTTGACGCAGGTTTCGCCGACGTGCCGTTCGAACTCTACGGCATGCACAACGTCTATCTAGCGCCGGGCGCCGAGCGGAACATTCACGACGGGCGCGGAATCGCCAACTTGTACGTGGTGCCGGCGGGCAAGGCGGCCGGCGCGGTTGTGCTGGACGTATCGAGCGGCCGCGCGCGGTGAATCTCTTGCAAGCTCCAGACGCGAACCGGATCGCGCTTGCGCGAGATGACGGCCTGCGCCGCCGCCCGCGCGCCGCTCAGCGTGGTGATGCACGGAATGCGGTACGACACCGCGGTGCGGCGAATGTCGCGCTCGTCTTTGAAGGTGTGGCCGCCGGTAGTCGTGTAGATCACCAGCTTCATCGAGCCGGCTTTCATGAGGTCCACCGCGTTGGGCCGGCCCTCGTTCACTTTGAAGACGGTCTTGACGTCAAGCCCCGCTGCTTTCAAGACCGCAGCGGTGCCGCGCGTGGCGGCGAGTTGAAACCCGTATTCGGCAAACTTCTTGGCGACTTCGACGACGGCCGGTTTGTCGCGATCGTTCACGCTGATGAATACCGTGCCGGAGTCCGGGATCGGCGTGCCCGCGCTTAATTGCGCTTTGCTGAATGCCTCGCCGAAATTCTCGCCCACGCCCATCACTTCACCGGTGGAACGCATCTCGGGTCCCAGCGCCGGATCGACGCCCGGGAATTTTCCGAATGGGAACACGGGCGATTTGACGAAGCACTGCGGAACCGGCAGCACTCCTGATGTCTGACCGCTGGTCAAGTACGCGAAGTCAGCGAGCTTGCGGCCGAGCATCAGCCCGACTGCGATCTTAGGCAGCGGCACGCCGGTGGCTTTGCTGACGTAGGGCACGGTGCGCGACGCGCGCGGGTTCACCTCCAGCACGTACACGACGCCGTCTTTGATCGCGTACTGCACGTTCATCAATCCGATGACACGCAGCGCCTGCGCCAGTTTGGTCGTGTATTCCTGAATCGCCTTCAGCACCGACTCCGAGAGACCCTGTGGGGGAAGCACGCAGGAGCTGTCGCCCGAGTGCACGCCCGCTTCCTCGATGTGCTCCATGATGCCGGCGATGAGCACGCCGCCGTCCTGATCGGCCAGCGCGTCGACATCCACCTCCGTCGCATCTTCCAGGAACCGGTCGATCAGCACGGGCCGTTCTTGCGAAAAAACCACCGCTTCCTGCATGTAGCGGCGGACCATTTCTTCGTCGTAAGCGATGACCATGGCGCGTCCGCCCAGCACGTAGCTGGGACGCACCAGCACCGGATAGCCAATGCGGCGGGCGACAGCGCAGGCTTCTTCGGCGCTCGTTGCCGTGCCGTTAGCGGGCGAAGGAATGCTCAGTTCGTCCAGCAGCTTGCCGAACAGCTTGCGGTCTTCAGCGAGATCGATGTCGGAGGGGTCGGTACCGATGATCGGCACGCCGGCAGCTTTCAAGGGGAGAGCAAGGTTCAGCGGAGTCTGCCCGCCGAACTGCACGATGACGCCGTCGGGCCGCTCGACATCATAAATATTCAAAACCTCTTCGAGCGTCAGCGGCTCGAAGTAAAGACGGTCGCTCGTATCGTAGTCGGTGGAGACTGTCTCCGGATTGCAGTTGACCATGATCGATTCATGGTCGAACTCCTGCAACGCGAATGAGGCGTGGCAGCAGCAGTAGTCGAACTCGATGCCTTGGCCAATTCGATTCGGGCCGCTGCCGAGAATCATGACTTTCTTGCGATTGACGGGCGCGGCCTCGTTCTCCGATTCGTAGCTTGAATAGAGATACGGCGTGAAGCTTTCGAATTCGGCGGCGCAGGTGTCCACGCGGTTAAAGACCGCACGAATGCCCAGGTCCTTGCGGCGGGCGCGCACGGCTGCGGCATCGACGCGCAACAAGCGGCCGAGTCGCGTATCGGAGACACCGTCACGCTTGGCCTTTCGCAGACGCTCCGGCGTGATGCCGGTCAGAGTTTCGTTGGACAGCGCGGCTTCGAAGTCCGACATTTCCCGGAGCTGACGCAAGAACCAGGGATCGATCGCGGTGATCTCGTGAATCTGTTCGACGGTCCAGCCCTGGTCCAAAGCGAAGCGGATGTAGCCCAGGCGCTCGGGATTAGGCGTCGTCAGCCGCTGGCGGATGAGGTCGGGGTCGAAGCGCTCGGCGGTAACGGACTTGCCGGTTTCGAGGCTGCGCAAGCCCTTGGCGAGCGCTTGCTTGAACGTGCGGCCGATGGCCATCACCTCGCCGACCGATTTCATCTGGGTACCGAGCACCGGCTCGGCGCCGGGGAATTTCTCGAACTGCCAGCGCGGAATCTTCACCACGACGTAATCGATGGTCGGCTCGAAGCAGGCAGGCGTCTTGCGCGTAATGTCGTTGTTGATTTCGTCCAGCCGGTAGCCGACAGCAAGCTTGGCCGCGATCTTGGCGATGGGGAATCCGGTGGCTTTGGACGCTAGAGCGGAGCTGCGAGAAACGCGCGGGTTCATCTCCACGATGACCATTCGCCCGTCAGCGGGGTTAATGGCGAACTGGACGTTGGAGCCGCCCGTGTCGACGCCGATCTCGCGCAGGCAGCGCAGCGATCCGTCGCGCATCATCTGGTACTCGCGATCGGTCAGCGTTTGGGCCGGTGCGACCGTGATGGAGTCGCCTGTATGCACGCCCATTGGATCGAAGTTCTCGATGGAGCAGACGATGATCGCGTTGTCGGCCAGATCGCGCATCACTTCCAGCTCGAATTCCTTCCAGCCCAGGACGCTTTCTTCGATCAGGACTTCGTGGACCGGCGACAGATCGAGGCCGCGCTCCAGGATATTGGAGAGATCCTCGCGGTTGTACGCGATGCCGCCGCCGGAGCCTCCGAGCGTGAAGCTGGGCCGCAGAATCACGGGGTAGCCGATGCGCTTGGCGAACCCCAAACCGTCTTCGACGTTGTTCACCAGTTGCGACTGCGGCGTTTCGAGGCCGATCTTGCGCATCGCATCCTTGAACAGCAGGCGATCCTCGGCCTTCTTGATGGATTCGATCTTGGCGCCGATCAACTCGACGCCGTACTTGTCGAGCACGCCGGCTTCGGCCAAATCCACCGAGAGATTGAGACCGGTCTGGCCGCCGACGGTGGACAGAAGCGCGTCGGGGCGCTCCTTGCGGATGACCTCTTCGGCGAAC
The DNA here is from genome assembly GCA_035501155.1 of Bryobacteraceae bacterium. Classification (GTDB taxonomy): domain Bacteria; phylum Acidobacteriota; class Terriglobia; order Bryobacterales; family Bryobacteraceae; genus Palsa-89. Next base: position 131,661 of record DATJWO010000044.1, on the reverse strand, counting down.
GCGACGCTGAGCGGTTCGACGTAGGTGCGGTCGGCCAGGTTGGGATCGGTCATGATGGTCGCCGGGTTGGAGTTGATCAGCACCACTTCATAACCGTCGGACCGGAGCGCTTTGCAGGCTTGCGCGCCGGAGTAATCGAATTCGCAGGCTTGGCCGATAACGATGGGGCCGGAGCCCACGATGAGGATGCGGTGGATGTCGTTGCGGCGCGGCATCGGCTACTTCTTCTTGAACTCCCTGATCAGTTTCATGAAGTCGTCAAACAGGTAGTAGGAATCGTGCGGGCCGGGCGCGGCCTCGGGATGATACTGGACGCAGAAGACCGGCTCGCCGCGATGGCGAAAGCCTTCGAGCGTCTGGTCGTTCAGATTGATGTGCGTGAGTTCGACTTCGCTGTCGTTCAGCGAATCGGGGTCGACCGCGAAGCCGTGGTTGTGCGAGGTGATCTCAACTCTCTGGGTGACCTTGTTCAGAACCGGGTGGTTTGCGCCGCGGTGGCCGAACTTGAGTTTGTAGGTCTTGCCGCCCAGCGCGAGGCCGAGAATCTGGTGGCCGAGGCAGATGCCGAAGACGGGTTTCTTGCCGATCAGCTTTCGGACTTGCTGCGCCTGGAACTGCAGCGGTTCGGGATCGCCGGGGCCGTTGGAGAGAAAGATGCCGTCGGGATTGAGGGCGAGCACGTCTTCGGCGGGAGTGAGCGCGGGAACCACGGTGACGCGCGCGCCAACGTGCACCAGCCGCCGCAGGATGTTGCGCTTGATGCCGAAGTCGTAGGCGACGACGTTGCAGTGAGGTTCGGCTTGCGGCTCGATTTGGTCCGAGGGCGAGCAACGCTCCACCGGTTTATCCCATTTGTAACTGGACGGAGTGGTGACGCGCGTGGCCAGATCGAGCCCTGCCATGGAGGGCGCCCGGCGAGCGCGTTCGATGAGTGATTTTGCATCGCCGCCGCCGACCGACAGAATGCCGCGCATCACGCCGCGGGTGCGCAGATGCCGGACGAGCGAGCGAGTGTCGATTTCGGCCGCGACCGGAATGCGGTTCTGTTCCAGGAATTGGCCGGCGGATTCTTCCGAGCGCCAGTTGCTGGCTAGCGACGCCAACTCGCGGACGACCAGACCTTCGATGTACGGACGCTGCGACTCCTGATCGTAGCCGTTGGCGCCATAGTTGCCGATTTCCGGATTCGTGAGGACGACGATCTGGCCGGCGTAAGAAGGATCGGTGAAAATTTCCTGGTAGCCAGTGATGGAGGTGTTGAAGACGACCTCACCCAGGCTGTCTCTTGGCGCACCAAAACTGGAGCCCTCGAAGACCGTCCCGTCCTCCAGGGCGAGTATTGCAGGATTCAAGTCGGATTTTCCTCCAGCGACCGGAAAGGAGTCTAGTCATATTGAAGCACGTCGGGAAGCGTGGAGCAATTGGCTGGAGGGCGTTGTGGCGTTCAGGAAGCGCTGGCCGCCATGGGGCGCATATGGAAGAGGACATGTTCGAAGTGGCGGGACTCGTTCAGACGGGCCAGGTGCTGGGCGTGGGCGGCGAGTTGGTCGTTTGAAAAAACGAAGCCATCCTGGGCGGGGTCGTAGGGAAGTCCTTTGTGTTTGTGCATTTCGAAAACGGCGGCGGCGCGGGCGAGGTCGCGTTGTTCCTTTTGGCGGCGCTCGGACTGGAGTTCACGGAGCGTGGTTAGCGTCTTTTGGAACTGGCGGGAGAGGCGTTGGCCGTGCAGGCCGAGCGTGGCGAGGGTGCGGTGGGCGTCGACGATGTCGAAGTCGATGGCTTCTTGTGGGGTGGATGGGTTGGCGGCGCGGTCGAGGAGGCCGGCCTCGAGTTTGGGGATACGATTGAGGCGCCAGGCGGTGTCGGCGAGTTCGGTGACGAGTTGGGTCTCGGTGGGAGTGGCGGGTTGGTATTCGTCGCGGAATTGCTGGAGGTGGCGCTGGTAGGCGGCGGGGTCTTCGGAGGCGAGGACGGGGAAGGCGGCGGTGAGGCCGTGGGTGATGGCGTTGAGGGAAGAGCGGCGTTTGCCGACGGGAGTGCGCGGTCCGGTGGAGTGCATCGAGTTTTCGCGGTTGATTGCGGCGCGCTCGGTGGCTTGAGCTTCGTGGCGTTCGAGCCAGCGGAAGATGGGGTCGGAGTTGGTTGGTGCGGACATGTTAAGTACCTCGGTCAACGGGATAGCACGGCCGTGGAGATATCGGAAGTGGGGAGTGCGGGAGGTTGTTGAGAAGTGGAGAGATGGGATACGCCAAGGCGAGTGACCGCGGCGCCCAACGGCTGGTATCGATTTGTGTCTACCTAGTTCGGCCGTTTCGCCTCTGCCGCGGCTTCGGCTTCTTCTTTGCGGGCGCCGGCGAGAATGCCGGCCAAGCCGTAGTTGCCTTCGTGGCAGGCGTACTCGAAGACTGGCCTATCGGAGGACTTGAGCGGGATCACCGCGGTCCAGGGCTGGGTCCAGGCGCCGGGATCGTCGATGGTGACTTGCCACTGGAGGGTGTCCGGACCGGTGCGCGTGTAGCGCTCGACGACGTGCAGTTGCGTGGTGGAGATGCCGCGGAATGCGCCGGGCTTGAAGTTGGTGGAATCGACTACCAGGGTGTCGCCTTCCCAATGGCCGTGCGGGTCGCCCATCCAGGATTGAATCTGGGACGGCACATGCGGGCCGGCGTTCAGAGGAATGACGCGGGCGTCGTGGATCATTTCCGTTTCGATGACGACGGCATTCGGCGATTGCACAATCTGGCGGAAGCTCTGGTAACCGGCGACGAGCTGTGGCGAGCCGTAGGTGATGCAGCGTTCGCTCAAGGACCGGTCCTCAGGGCCGTAGGGAGGATGGCGGCGGGTGGCGGCCATGGCCTTCTCCTTCTCGGCTGCTTGCGGCGTGATCGGCGGGAGGCGGCCGTTGGAGGGGTCGGTGATCAGCGAAGTGCGATTGTCGAACTCGCGGGCGGCGATCCAGATGGAGCTGTAGTCGCCGGTTCCGCCGTCGACGCTCTTGAAGCCCGACTTGGTTCCTTTGACATTGGCCAGCACGTTTTCATAGACGCTGTCGCCGAATGCGGCGTCGGAGTTGCCGTTATCGAAGAGCTGGGAGGCTTTGGCCTTGAGCGCGGTTACTTCCTCGGGGGTCAGGTATTTGCGGTCCCCGAGAATCTTGGGCCGTTCGAGCGGCGTCGCGCTGTTGAAGGACCAGACTCCTTGAAAATCCGGATGGCCGTCGGCGGCGCGGGGCGGCGTCCAGGCCTGGGTTGTCGCGGTTCGGGCCGGTTTGGCATTGATGGCTTGGGCGGGGAGGAGCGTTGGAAGAACGGCGGCCGCTGCCCAAAGGGTGAGATTTCGAAGACGCATCTCGACCTCCAATTGGTATCCAGTATATGCGCAATTGGGGGGAACGGGAAGGGGCGCTACTCAAGTGAAGTCAAGCGCGGCGGCTTTCTGGAGGAGCCCTTCGGCTTCGGTCACCATCGACGTGACGATCTCCTGCGCGCTGGGGCGGCTGGTCAGCAGGCCGACGGCTTCTCCGACTACGACGCACAGGGTGTCGAGATCGTTTTCGACGCGGGCCTGCGCGTATTTTTCAGAAAGGGCGCCATAAGACTGGTGGGCTTCGTCTTCGCGCCTGGCCCATTCGTCGGTGACCTTGTTTTTTAGCATGCGGAAGGAGAATTCGCGCGGCCAGGGAACTCCGCGGAGTGCATCGTAGGCGGAGGTTCTTACGGTGCAGTCACCGGTCATGCTGATGGCCATGTCGGTGTGGCACTTCGGGGTTAGCGCTTCGGCGGACGCCCAGAAACGGGACCCGACAACGACTCCGTCGGCGCCGAGCATCAGGGCCGCGGCCAATCCTCGTCCGTCGGCGATGCCGCCGGCCGCGAGCAGCAGGGTTTCCGGGGAATGGCGCTTCAGGTAGTCGGCGGCTTCGGGGACAAATGGAAACGTCGCGCGTGAGGCTCCGTGGCCTCCGGCTTCGGCTCCCTGGGCAACCACTGCCGCGGCGCCGGCTTCGAGCGCCACATCGATTTGAGACAAGAGCTGGACCTGGCAGATCAGCGCGGCGCCCGCGTCGCGAATCTCGCGCGCGAACGGCCGCGGGTCGCCGAACGAAAGGAAAACGCATTGGGGTGAATATCGCAGCGCTTTGGCCAGCATGTTCGGCGCGCGCTCGAGCGCCCAGGTGATGAATCCGACGCCAAACTTGCCGGACTTTGCTTGCGCCAGTTCGGCTTCGAAGTCAGGCTCGCCGCCGAGCACCCCGGCGTAGCCGCCACCCAGGATGCCGAGTCCACCGGCGCGAGAGACCGCGGCTGTGAGCGCCCCGCCAGTAACCAGGGCCATAGGCGCGCAGATGATGGGGTGCTGGATGCCGAATCGTTCGGTCAGACGCGTTTTGATCATGATGATGTGATGTGCGGCGTCACTCAGCCGGTGCAGGAACGCCGGGGATCCGGAGGATGGTGATCGTGATCAGCTTGGTGGGCACTCGTGGGCGGTCGCGATCGTCGCGAATGACATGGGAAATCTTGGCCACCAGGGGCTGGCCGTTCACTACCTGGCCAAAGATGGCGTATTTGCCGTTTCCAGCGGGGTATTTCTCCTCGGTGATGAAGAACTGGCAGTCGGCTGTGTGGGGACCGGCGTTGGCCATGGCGAGCCGGCCGGGGCGGTCAAATTTGAGGGTGTCGACGAATTCGTCAGGGATGGTGAATCCACAACTGTGCGCGCCGGTTTCGGTGGGGTCGCCGGTCTGGATCATGAAGTCGGGGATGACGCGGTGGAAGATCAGATTCTGGTACAAGGGCCGGGTGACAGCCTTCCTGGTTTTGGGGTCCAGCCAGGGCTGCCTGCCGAGCGCGAGGCCGACGAACGTGCGGACGGTAACGGGTGTCTCCTTTTCGAATAACCGGGCCGTGATGACTCCGGCGGAAGTCTGAATCTCGGCGTACAGGCCGGGCGGATACTGGGGCGCCTCAGCGGCGGGCGTCTGCGCCAGCGCCGCGGCAGGGATGGCGAGAAGAAAGCAAAACGTGGCGGACCGCATCATTCTTCCGAGACTATCAAATCACACAATCGCAATCTGACGATCATACGGCTGCAACAACGGCGGATTAAGCTGGCGAAGCGATTGCCGCACAGGCGATCCAAAGAGGGATTCCTACATGAGCACCGACCGCCGTACTTTTCTTAAGCTTCTGACGACAGCCGCCGCTTCGGGCGCGTTTCCCGCGAGCATCCAGCGCGCGCTTGCGATTCCGGCCAATCAACGGACCGGCACGCTGCGGGACGTCGAACACATTGTCTTCATGATGCAGGAGAATCGTTCGTTCGATCATTATTTCGGTACATTGCGCGGCGTGCGCGGGTTCGGCGACCCGCGCGCGGTGAAGCTCGGTTCCGGCAAGAGCGTGTGGCATCAGCCGGATGCGAGCAACCCGGATGGTTACGTGCTGCCGTTCCATCCCGGCGCGCCCAATCTCGGCCTGCAGTTTTTGCAGGACCTGGCGCATGACTGGACCAGCACGCACGCGGCCTGGAACGACGGTCAATACGACCAGTGGGTGCCGAACAAAGGCACGACCACGATGGCGCATCTCACACGCAGTGACATCCCGTTCCACTACGCGCTCGCGGACGCTTTCACGGTTTGCGACGCCTATCACTGCTCCTTGCTGGGGCCGACCGATCCTAACCGTTACCACATGTGGACGGGTTGGGTGGGCAACGACGGAAGCGGCGGCGGGCCGGTGATCGACAACGCGGAAGCGGGATACGGCTGGTCGACTTATCCGGAGCTGCTGCAGAAGGCGGGCGTCTCCTGGAAGATTTATCAGGACGTGGGCGACGGCCTGGACGCTCCGGATTACTGGGGCTGGACGAGCGACGCCTACATCGGCAACTACGGCGACAACTCGCTGTTGTACTTCTTCCAGTACCAGAACGCGGCCGCCGGCACGCCTTTGGCCGAGTACGCGAAGACGGGAACCAACATCTCGAAGAGCGGCACGTTATTCGACATTTTCCGCGAAGACGTGCTGGCCAACAAGCTGCCGCAAGTCTCTTGGGTTGTCGCGCCGGAAGCTTACACGGAGCATCCGAACTGGCCTGCGAATTACGGCGCCTGGTATGTCTCGCAGGTGCTGGACGCGCTGACTGCGAACCCGGACGTCTGGAGCAAGACGGTCTTCTTCCTGATGTACGACGAGAACGACGGATTCTTCGACCACATGGTGCCGGCGACACCGCCGCAGTCGCGTGCGGAAGGCATCTCGACGGTCCGTACGACGAATGAGCTGTTTGGCGGGAATGCGGAATATCCCGCCGGACCTTACGGCCTGGGCGTGCGCGTGCCGATGGTGGTGATCTCGCCGTGGAGCAAGGGCGGTTGGGTGTGCTCGGAAGTTTTTGACCACACCTCGCTGATTCGCTTCATCGAGCGGCGCTTCGGCATTATCGAGCCGAACATAACGCCGTGGCGGCGGGCGGTTACGGGCGATCTCACTTCCGCCTTTAACTTCGCGTCCCCGAACAATGCGACGGTTCCGCTGCCCAGCACGATCGCTTACGCGCCGCCGGACGATCAACGCCATCCGGATTACGTTCCCGAGCCGCCGCTCGATCAGGCTCAGCCGGCGCAGGAGCCTGGCACGCGACCGCTGCGCGCGGCGCCGTACGTGCTTTCCGTTGATGGGCAGACGAACGCATCGCACGGAACCATACAACTAAACTTCGGCAATTTGGGCAGGGCCGCGGCGGTGTTCCAGGTGCGGTCGGGGGATGGTAAGACCGGGCCATGGACGTACACGGTTGGCGCCGGCGCCCATGTCTCCGACAGCTTCGGCGGCAGTGGCAACACGTCCTATGACCTCGCCGTGCATGGGCCCAATGGATTCCTGCGCACGTTTGCGGGCAGCTTTCTACCGGGCAGCGCCGACCTGGCGGTTGAGGGCATTTACGCGGGGGGCTCAGAAGGCTTTGGTCTCGTGATTCGCAATCAGAGCTCCAACGCGGAGACGGTCAGCGTCACGGACGGCTATTCGGGCAAGACGACGACGCACCGGCTTCAGCGAGGCGCCGCGTTCACCTACTTCAGCCAGCTCTGGGAGTCGTTCGGCTGGTACGATCTCACCATCCAAGTCCAGGGGGATGCGAGCTTCCAGCGGCAGCTTGCGGGCCATGTGGAGACTGGCCGGGACAGCATGACCGATCCGAAGATCGGCGCGGCGGTGTTGGAGCCCGCCGCTGCCGTCGCTTAACGCGGATCCGCAAGCGCGGCATCGCTGAATCTGGCTGCTGACGCGACTCTCGGCCCGATTAAAGTTTGGGCCCGGAAATGACGAAGTCGCGATCAGGAGGCGGGGATGCGATTATTCAGCCTTGCTTGTCTGTGCGTTTTGCTGACGGGATGTGGCGGGCGGCTGACTAGCGGTTCGCCGGATGACCAGTCCAGATGGCAGGGCACATGGAAGCTCGTCTCCGCCACGGAGAGCGGAGAGCCGCGGCCTGGCGACCTGGAGTGGGTGGTGGACGGGGATCACTACAACATCGTGCTGGACCAGCAGCGTCACGCGGACCCTTATCAATTGACGCTGGACCCTGGTCATGGCCGGGTCGACGTCTTCCACCACGAGACGCCGCCCGGAACCTACGGAGGGAAACTGAAGGGGATCTATAAGGTCTCCGAGGACTCCCTGCTCGTTTGTTTCGACCTCACCGGCAGCTATTATCCAGACTCTTTTGACGCCGGCCCGGGGTCACGGCGAGCCTTGTTCCAATTCCAACGCGAGCATTAGGACCGCGCTCTCGATACCGCGAGCCGCGAGGCCGGGTTCCCCGACGCCCAGCGACGCTATAATGAGGGACTTGGACTCACCGCAGTGTGGAATGGGGATTATCTCTTCGTAATTCGGAACCTGGTGGAAAAGGACTTCAAGGTCCGCTACCGGAACATGTCGCTGGGAGTGTTGTGGTCGCTGCTCAACCCATTAATCATGATGAGCGTGCTGACCTTCATTTTCACTAAGATTTTTGCGACGCGCAACGCCGGCCCTTACTTTCCTCTCACGGTCCTGTGCGGGCTGGTGCCGTTCAATTTTTTCGCGACGGCCTGGGTCACAGGCACAATTTCGTTACAGGAAAATGCACAGCTGATCAAGAAAGTCCCCGTTCCGCGGGAGGTTTTCCCGATCGCCAGCGTGTTGTCGAACTGCCTGCACCTGCTGATTCAGATTGCGCTGCTGTTGGCGGCGGTGGCTGTATTCGGCCGCGGGGTGAACCTCAATTGGTTCTGGCTGCCGGTGATCTGGGCACTGGAGATTCTCTTTGTGGCGGGACTCGCGCTGGCATTCGCGCCCTTGAATCTTTACATCCGGGATATCCGCTACGTGGTGGAATCGGCTAACACCGTGCTGTTCTGGCTGGTGCCGATCTTTTATTCGTTCACCGCGATTCCGGCGCGATTCCGCGATCTGTACCAGTTCAACCCGGTGGCCGCTCTGGTGCTGATGATGCGGAATATTCTCATCGAAGGGCGCCCGCCGCTGGCATCCACGCTGAGCCGGCTGACGTTCGTTTCCTTCGCGATGCTCGCCGTTGGACTGCTGATTTTCGGAAAACTGAAGCAGCGGTTTTATGAGCAACTGTAGATTTCCATGCCGGTGATCGAGTTTCAGAACGTCTCCAAGCGCTTTCGCCACACTACTGGACGGCAGTTATTGCGCACCCACATCCTGCGATGGTTCGGGCCCGCGCATCACCGCACGTTCGACGCTTTGCGCGCTGTTTCCTTTCGCATGGAAGAGGGCGAGAGCCTGGCGATCGTCGGCGCCAATGGGGCTGGCAAGAGCACGCTGCTGAGCCTGACAGCGGGACTCATCAAGCCGGACCAGGGGCGTGTGACCGTGAAGGGCCGGGTGGCCGCGCTGCTGGATCTGGGCGCGGGCTTTCATCCCGATCTGACCGGCGCGGAAAACCTGGTGTTGAACGCGGCGCTGCTGGGGCTGAGCCGGCGTAGAACGAAGGAACTCTTCGAGCAGATCGTCGAGTTCTCGGGTATCCGCGATTCCATCGACGATCCGCTGCGCACCTATTCCAACGGCATGGTGATGCGGCTGGCCTTTTCCGTGGCCATCCAAGCCGATCCGGACATTCTGCTGATTGACGAGGTGATGGCCGTGGGAGACACGCGATTTCAGGAGAAGTGCCGCGAAGCGCTGGCAGCCTTCCGGCGCGCCGGCAAGTCCTTGCTGTTCGTTTCTCACTCGGCCCCCGCGGTCCGCGAAATGTGCCGGCGAGCACTGTGGATCGACCAAGGCGCGCTGATGATGGATGGCGATGTAGACGCGGTGTTGGAAGCGTACGAAGGCCGTGCCGTCATGAAGCAGCCGGGCTAACAAGCGCGACTCGATCCGGATGCAAGCATGAAGCAGCCCTCCCCGGCAGTCGTCAGCGCGGCCTGTGCCGCTGTTGCGCTGTTATCCCTGTGGAGCACCGTGGACTTTTATCGCGCCACGGAAGACCTGGCGGGTAGCAACGCGGACGTCTATCAAATTGGGGCGCAGGCAGAGCGCTTCCGCGAACTAGCAGCGGCACTGCCTGCCAGCGGCATCATCGGCTACGTTTCCGATCGCGGCACCCGTGAGACTTTGGGAACCGTGATGTACGACGGCGCCCAATATGCGCTGGCTCCGCGTCTGCTCACCGAAAGATTGAGGCAAGCGAACACTCCCTGGGTGGTGGGAAACTTTTCCAAACCGATGGATGTCGCAGGGTTCGCGAGTAAACGCGGCTTGACGGTGGTGCGGGATTTTGGCTCCGGTGTCGTGCTGCTCCGAAAGGAACCAGCCCAGTGATGGAGCTGATTTCGATTGCGTCGGCTGTGTTGATCGGAGCGCTACTGGTCTGGGCGGCGGATCCGGCGCCGGACTTGGGCCCACGTTGGGCCGCTACGGTGCTGCGCGTGGCGCTGGGAGCGAGCGCGGGCATCGGCATTACCTCTCTCGTCTTTCTTTTTTTGGACATCGCGGGCGAAGCGGGTCCGCTGACGATCTTCGGAAGCGACGCCGTGCTGTTGGCGGGCGCCGTCCTGCTCAATCTCCGTAAGCCGGCGGCTCCAACGGAACGCGCCGTACCCGAAGCGAGGCGGTTTCGCTGGACCTGGATGCTGGCTCTGGCGTTCGGCATCACGGCGCTGATCGTGGGAGCGCGTCTGCTGCAAATCGCGGAGGCGCTTCCGGTGGGGCAGTGGGACGCGTGGGCGATTTGGAATCTGCGAGCCAAGTTCCTGGCAGGCCCGGGCAGTTCCTGGCGGGTCGCTGTGTCGCCGCTTTTGACGATGACGCATCCGGACTATCCATTGCTGCTGTCGTCGTTCGTCGCGCGGGCATGGAAGGCAAGCGGCACGATGGGCGCTCTGGCGCCGCTGGCCACGGCCGCGGTATTTTTCAGCGCAACCATTGCGATGCTAGTGAGCGCGGTGGCCCTATTGCGCGGCTCGGCCGCGGCAGTTTTGGCGGGACTGGTTGCGCTCTCGACGACGCCGCTGCTGGTGTGGTCGATGGCGCAATACGCCGACATCCCGGCGGGGTTTTATTGCCTTGGCGCGGTTGCTCTGATTCTGGTGGACGCGGCGTCGTCCGGGTCGCGCCACTGGGCGCTTCTGTGGGCCGGGCTTTGCGCCAGTCTCGCGGCGTGGACGAAGAACGAAGGCATCGTCTTACTGGCGTGCGTGCTGGTGGTGTTCGTGGGCGTGATTGCGTGGCGGCAAGGGGCGCGCGCGGCGCTAAGGCAGTCGCGGCTGCTGTTTGCCGGCTGCCTGCCCGGAATCGTGCTGGTTCTGTGGTTCAAGTTCTTTCTGGCTCCAGCGGTGGACCCGCTGGTGCGGCAAGGAGCGTCGGGCGTGGGGAACTTGCTGCACGTGGGCCGCTACCTGGAAGTGGCTACGGCGCTGGTCAAAGAGATGGTGAACCTGGGCACCGGTGTGGGTCATCCGCTGATTCTTCTCGCGATTCTGCTGATCGCACTGCGCTGGCAGGTGGAGCAGCGCGAGCGGACGGCCTTATTGATCGGCGGCCTGGTGGTCGGCTTGATGCTGTTGTCCTACTGTGGCGTCTATCTGATTACGCCCAACGATCTAGCGTGGCAGTTGCAGACTTCGCTGGGACGTTTGCTTCTGCAGATTTGGTCGAGCGCGCTGCTGCTGTTTTTCGTGGTCTTGCGCAATGTCGCGGACGCTGCGCCGGCCGTAACGTCCGCCAACAAGGCCGCAGCTCCGGCCCGTAATAAAGGCGCGGTTGGCGGCCGGAAGAAGGCGCGGTGAAAAAATCCGCGTGCCGGTGGACCGCTCTCGTCTTTCTCGCCGGCCTTCTGGCAGTGAACTGTTACCGCGCCGCGACGCAATCCATCGTTCACGATGAAGCGCTCACCTGGCAGATTTATCTGGCAGGGCCGGCGTCCACGATATTTCAGTATTACGACGCCAACAATCATTTTCTGGCCACGATTCTGTTTCGGATCTCGACCGCGCTGTTCGGAGTCTCCGAGTTTGCGATGCGGCTGCCCACGCTGCTGGCGGGAGCCTGGTTTTTGTGGACTGCGCTCCGGCTGTGCACTCTGATTGCGGGCGAGGGATGGTCTATGTTGATCGGAATCGCTGCACTCACGTTGAACCCGCTGCTGCTGGACTTTCTGGTGGCGGCCCGCGGATACGGCTTGGCGATCGCCGGCCTGTTCTGGGGGTTGTACCAGATGCTGGCGTGGTTTGACGAGCGCGCTCGCGGGTTGCCGGAGGGCGAGCTTCGCAAGCGGCTTTGGAAGGCCGCGCTGGGCATGTCCATTGCGGTGGCGGCGAACCTGACAATGCTAATTCCAGCGTTCGTCATGGCGGTCCTTTTTTGCGTCCTGCTGCCGCAAGCGACCACGAAGCAGGCGATCTCCGAAGCGGCCTCGGCGAAGACTCGCAAGAAATCGAACAAGCCGAAGCCGCGAGAGACCAGGCGTGCCTCGAGCGGAGCGGCACGGGTGCTGCACTTCAGCGTTCCGGTTGCCGCGTTGGCTGTCATTTTCTTTCTGGCTGCCCCGATTGACGCGGCGCGGGCGGGCGATTTCTATGTGGGCACCGCGACCGCCCGAGCGAGCCTGGAAAACCTGGCTGCATCCTCCTTCGCTTACACGGAGGCGCTGCGCAATCATGCCGGGCGCGGCCTCTGGCTTGGCTTCGCGATCGTGTTTCTGCTGGCGGCGCCGGCAGCCGCTTTGATTGTGGCGCTGCGGCGCAGGGCCGCCGAGCGAACCATCGCGGATCTGGCAATGCTCATAACGTCAGTGGCCGTGATTGGCTCGGCCGCTCTGTTGGTTGCCGCCCACTGGGTCGTCGGCCTGCCTTATCCGCAGGATCGAACCGGGCTTTACTTTGTCCCGTTGGCGACGCTCGCCGCGTTCGCACTGGCGGGGAGAGCGACCGTTCTCTGGCGAAAGATCATTCTCGCGATCCTCATCGTGGTGGCCGCCGCGTTCGCCGCGGAGTGGAACACCAGCAGCTTTCTGGTCTGGCGCTACGACGCCGACACGAAGCGGATCTTCGAGACGATGGAAAAATCTCCAAGGACTGCGACTCAAGCGCTGCTCGGCGCGTCCTGGGTGCTGGAGCCGTCTCTGAACTTCTACCGCGTGCAGCGTCGCGCGGACTGGCTGGCACAGGTCCGGCGAGACGGATTCGGAGGCGCGCGGCAATTCTACGTTGTGGCGCGCGACGACCGCGGGGTGATCCGGCGCCGCGGCCTGCGGGTGATCTACGCGGGGCTGGTGTCGGGGACGCTGCTGGCCGTGCCCGGCGCGCCATCACAATAAGCACAATCGAATCAATGGCGTGCGGGTGCCGGCCTTGACACATTGCAGATTGCAATAGTACAATCGCAATCAGCGATATGAGGCTGGGCGAGAAACTCCGTTACCTCCGCGAGGTCGAGGGCACGCTTCGCGGCCTGGGCCGCGAAATGACCCAGCAGGAAACCGTGCGCGCTCTCAAGCGCGAGTTGAAGCAGTCCATCAGCCAGTCTTATCTTTCGCAGATCGAGAGCGGCGCGCGTCCGCACCTGACCAATTCCACGCGCATGCTGCTGGCGCGCTTTTACAAAGTGCATCCCGGCTACCTGGTGGACGATCCCGAGGGCTACCATACGGAACTCGTTTCCGACGTGCGCGCGAGCGAGGACCAGTTGGACTTGTGGTTGATCGACGGCGCCGAGCGTTTCGCGCGCGACCCGGAAGTGAGCAACGCGTTGTTGAGCCTGGCCAAGCATGACGACTCGCGGAAGTGCCTGCTGCTGATGGATGCGATCCTCGATACACCGGAGCTGGCCGACCGCTTGTTCCAGGTGCTGAAGCCGGACGCGCCGGTCAAGAGGAGGAAAACCGGATGAGTTGGGAAGGCTTTTATCTGGTCTGCTTCCTGGTGGGTTTTTTTCTGAGCCTGCTGTCGTTTCTGGCGGGATCGGCGCACGGGCACCCGCACCTGCATGTGGCGCGCGGGATGCACGGCCACGGTGCAGGCGGCCGCGGAGGCAAAGGAACACAAGCCTCGCCCATCAACTTCGGAACCATTGCTGCGTTCTTGGCTTGGTTCGGAGGCACAGGCTATCTTCTCAGCCGCTATTCCAGCATCTGGGCGCTACTGGCGCTGGGCATCGCGGTGGCCAGCGGACTGGCAGGCGCGGCGACGATCTTCTGGTTCCTCTTCAAGGTGCTTTTGGCGCATGAACGGGACCTCGATCCAGCGGACTACGAAATGGCCGGCGTTCTAGGCCAGGTCAGCAGCACCGTGCACCAAGGTGGCACGGGGGAAATGATCTTCTCGCAAGACGGAGTGCGCCGCGCGGCTAGTATCCGGAGCGAGACGGGAGAACCGATTGCGAAGGGCGTTGAAGTAATGGTCACGCGCTACGAAAAAGGCATCGCCTATGTGCGCCCGTGGGAAGAGGTTGCCGGCGAGCGCGCTCAGGAATCAGCGGACCAATAGGAGGATCCAATGCACATTACACCGGACGTAATCATCATCGTGGGGCTGATGGTTTTGGCCATCCTGTTTCTGATGGCCATGTTCGCGAGGCTCTACCGCAAAGCCGGACCGCACGAGGCTTTGGTGGTGTACGGCTTCCGTGGAACCCGGATCGTGAAGGGGCAGGGAACGATCATTTTCCCGATGATCGAAAGCTGCCACGAATTATCACTGGAGCTAATGTCGTTCGACGTGGCGCCGCAACAGGACCTCTACACGCGCCAAGGAGTAGCGGTGACGGTGGAGGCGGTGGCGCAGATCAAAGTGAAGTCCGATCCCGAATCCATTCGCACGGCCTCCGAACAATTCCTCACCAAGAGCGATCACGACCGCGAAGCGCTGATCCGGCTGGTGATGGAGGGCCATTTGCGCGGCATCATCGGCCAACTCTCGGTGGAGCAGATCGTCAAAGAGCCGGAAATGGTAGGCGACCGCACTCGAGCTACCTGCGCTGGGGACATGAGCAAGATGGGCCTGGACGTGATTTCGTTCACCATCAAGGAAGTCCGCGACAAGAATGAATACATCTCCAACATGGGCCGGCCGGATATTGCGCGCATCAAGCGCGACGCCGACGTAGCGGCCGCCGAAGCCGAACGCGACACGGCCATCAAGCGCGCCGAAGCCATGCGCGCCTCCGCCGTCGCCAAGGCGCAAGCCGATCAGGAACGCGTTCTGGCGGAAACCTTGTCGCAGGCCAAGCAGGCTGAAGCCACGCGCGACCTGGAGATCAAGAGGGCGCAATATCTGGAAGCCACCAAAAAGCAGCAGGCGCAAGCCGACAAAGCCTATGACATTCAGGCCAACGTCATGCAGCAGCAAGTGATGGCCGAACAGGTCAAGGTTCAACAAGTGGAGAAGGAGCAGCAAATCAAGGTTCAGGAAGCCGAGATCAAGCGCCGAGAAAACGAGCTGACGGCCACCATCTTGAAGCAGGCCGAAGTGGAGCGCGGGCGCATCGAAACGCTGGCGGCCGCCGAAAAGATGCGGCTGATGGCGGAGGCGGAAGGCCACGCGGCTGCCATCCGCGCGCAGGGCGAGGCCGAAGCCGAGATCATCTTGAAGAAAGGCGAGGCCGAAGCCAAGGCGATGAACGTGAAAGCCGAAGCCTACCAAGAGTACAACCAGGCGGCGGTGATCGACAAACTTCTGACGGGTCTGCCGGAAGTGGTGCGGGCGCTGTCGGCGCCGTTAGCGAACGTGGACAAGATCACCATCGTTTCCACCGGCAACGGCGACGCGGCGGGGATGAACAAGATCACAGGCGACATCACCAAAATGGCGGCGCAGATTCCCGCTTTGTTCGAAACGCTTTCGGGCATGCAGATGTCTGAATTGTTGGGCAAGGTGAGAAGCATCGGGGACAAGGCTCCCAAGCCTGAAAACGGCGCCGGGGCTGGAACGAGTTCTTAGGAGGTACGAATCATGGCACTGATGGAGCGAGTGGCAACGTTAGTACGGGCGAATCTCAACGACCTGATCGATAAGGCCGAGGAGCCCGAGAAGATGATCAAGCAGGTGATTCTGGACATGCAGAATCAACTACTGCAGGTGAAGACCCAGGTGGCTATCGCCATCGCCGATCAGCACCTGCTCGAAAAGAAACGCAAGGAGAATGAGGAAAAGGCGGCTGAATGGGTGCGCAAAGCGGAGCTGGCCGTGGATAAGAAGCAGGACGACCTGGCGCGCGCCGCAATTGAGCGTTCGATCAGTTACCGGACGCTCGCCGAGAACTTCGCCGAGCAGGCCGCCGACCAGACGGTGCAGGTGGAAAATCTGAAGTCGGCGCTGCGCAAGCTGGAGCAGAAGCTGGCCGAGGCGCAGGCTAAAAGCGACCTGTTGATCGCGCAGCACCGGCGCGCCCGCGCTCTGAACAAGGCCGGCGACGCGCGGATGGCGGTGGGCGAATCTTCCAACTCCGCCGCGTTCGACCGCATGAAGCGCAAGGTGCAGCACAACGAAGCAATGAGCCAGGCCAAGGCGGAGCTGACCGGCGACAGTATGGAGGACCGTCTGGCGTCGCTCGAAAAGCAGGACGAAGTGGAGCGCTTGCTGACGGA
Organism: Bryobacteraceae bacterium; assembly: GCA_035501155.1. Taxonomy (GTDB): domain Bacteria; phylum Acidobacteriota; class Terriglobia; order Bryobacterales; family Bryobacteraceae; genus Palsa-89. Next base: position 115,554 of record DATJWO010000044.1, on the reverse strand, counting down.
GCTGAAAGCCAAGCGCGGGCAGTAGCGGGCGCTAATCCGTCTCGCCGATCACTGGCGCGGTGCGGCCGGCGCCCCAGCGCTCCATCAAGTTTAGGTGGATGCCGAACTGGTCGAGTACTCGCATCACCACGTGGTCCACCAGCTCTTCGACGGACTGCGGATGATTGTAGAAGGCCGGCACTGGCGGGAAGATGACCACGCCCATGCGCGCCAGCTTCAGCATGTTCTCGAGATGAATCTCGCTGAACGGCGCTTCCCGAACCACCAGCACCAGCTTGCGGCGTTCTTTCAGCACGACGTCGGCGGCGCGGTGGATCAGGTGCTCGCTTTGGCCGGACGCGATGGCAGCGAGGCTACGCATGCTGCAGGGCGCGATCACCATCCCATCGGTGAGGAAGGAGCCGCTTGAAACCGGCGCGCCTTGATCGTTGGGGGCATAGCAGCAGGCCGCCAACCTGCGTACGTGGTCCAGGCTGTACGGTGTCTCTTCAGCCAAAGTATGGGCGCCCCACTTGCTCACGATCAGGTGCGTTTCGGCGTCGGTACGCTGCAGCGCTTCAAGCAGGCGCACCCCGAAGATTGCGCCGGTGGCGCCGGTGATTCCAACGATGATGCGGGAACGGGAATTGCCGGTCATTTGCTTTGCCGCCCTTTCAAGCTTTCACAATGGGCACGGCAAAGTCAAAATCTGGGGGCTATTCGGCGTTGGGCGGATTCCAGCGGAGGTCGCCCGCAAATTGCACGCCCACAGTGAAACGCGTGCCTTTTCTCGCACAGTGGCGCACGGAAGCGCGTCCATGCAGGCCCAGTTTGGCCGCGCGCAGCGTGAGAGAAGTCTGGTAGGGAACCGCTTCCGGCAATTGCAGACGCAGACCGTGGGAAGAGACATCCAGAGCCTGGGCATTGGCGAACTTGTCTTCGCCCCGGTTGTCGCGCCACATGACGGTCACGGTTTGAGAACAGCTCACTCTGTCCTGGCGTCGCAAATCGTGTCGAGTTTCCATTGTTTCCATATGCCTGCTCCCACTTACAAAGTAACGCCGATTGCCGCGGCGGTGATAGAACGTCGGTTCTCGCCATGTTGAGGATAAGTACCAATTGACCTTAGGTACCAAGGACACACGAGGGAATGGTACTCAGCGGACCTCAATGCTATACGGCATCAGCTTCAGGTAGCCGCCGTGCGCCAAGGCTTGAACGGGCAGCTTGCCGAGCAATGTCTTGGCCATTTTCATCTCGACGTCGCTCGAGTCGTCCTGGCGGTTCAAGAGCAGTTCGACGATGCTGCGCTTGCCAGGGTAGGGTACCAGCGTGATGCGCTCACTGGCGGGGATATGGGCGCGCTGGCGGATCAGGTCCACGGCCTTGTCCAGGCCGCCAAGTTCATCGACCAGGCCATTCTGCTTGGCTTGCGCACCGAGCCAGACGCGGCCTTGGGCCAGCGGCTCGATCTGGTCGAAGTTCTTTTTGCGCCCGGCGGCCACCACGTTGACGAAAGCGCGGTAAAAGGCGTCGATCTGTCCGGCGATTTTGCGATGCTCGTCGTCGGTCAGGGTGGTGTAGTCGGAGTCGATGTCGGCGTAACGCCCGCGCGTCAGCAATTGCTTGTTGATGCCGATTTTGTCGTACAGGCCGTGCAGCGTCATCCGGGCGAAGATGACGCCGATGGAGCCGGTGAGCGTGTTCGGATAAGCCAGGATCGGATCGCCCGAGGCGGCGACGTAATAGCCGCCGGAAGCCGCAGTGTCGCTCATGGAAACAACCAGCGGCTTCTTAGTGCTGAGAATCTTGACTTCGTGGAGGATGTCGTCGGAGGCGACGCCGTCGCCGCCCGGCGAATCGATGCGCAGAATCACTCCGCGGATGGTGGAATCGTTTTCGACTTGCTTCAGCAGCCGGATGAAAGACGTGGCGCTGAAATTCTGGTCGTCGATCGATTCATTGCCTGAGCCCGCGGTGATGTCGCCTTGTCCGACGACGAAAGCGATTCGCCGGGTGACGCCGGAGGTGGGAAGCGGCGCCCGGATGTACGACCTGGCGGAGATGCGTTTCAACTCGCTCTGCTTCAGCCTGGATTCCAGATCCTGGACAGCCTGCTCTTCGTAGCCCAGGGTGTCCACCAAGCCGTTGGACAAGGCTTCACTGGCTTGATACGGTCCGTTGTCGATGATCGCGCGCACCGAGTCGGCCGATTTCTTGCGCCCCTCGGCGATGGTGTCCACCAGGTTCCCGTAATACTGATCGAGAACGTCGTTGAGCACTTCGCGCGTCTCCGGCGTCATGGACGTCTGCGTCAGGACATCGCCGGCATCTTTGTATTTTCCGGCATGAATCACCTCGGCTTTGACGCCGATCTTGTCGAGCGTGTTCTTGACAAACATCGACTCGACGCGCAGGCCCTTGAGATCCAGCGAATCCTCCGGCATCAGGAAAACGCGGTCCGTTGCCACGGCCAGGTATAATTCGCGCGCGCTGGGGTTGTGTAAGTAAGTGATGATGGGCTTGCCGGACTTCTTGAAGTTCAGAATTTCGTCGTGAATCTCTTCCATCTTGGCCCAGCCGATGCTGAGGCCGCGCGGTTCGAAGAGGACGCCTTTGATACGATTGTCGGCCGCGGCTTGCCGGAAGGTCTGCCAGACTTCTCGCACCGTGAGTGCCTGCTGCGCCTGGAAAAACGGCAGTGGAATCTCGGGCGGCGCCTTTTCCGGCACATCGCCGTCGAGCTTGAGGACCAGCGTGGATCCGTCAGCGACGCGGACCGGCCGCTGGGCGAACGAGCCGGCCAGGCGGATCATGGCGAAGACGAAGACCAGCAGGGTAAGTCCCGCCAGGAGGAGTCCTGCCACCAGCCCGATGAAGAAGTTTTTCATGCGCGCAAGACGCCGCAACTCATTCTACAACGCGGGGGCGTTAAGAGCCGGGTTCTTAGGAGTCTTAGGGCATGGTTCGAATCCTACCTGGGGAGCCAAATCTCCAAAACTACGGCCTGGATTCAACGTAAACCACACAGGCTAAAACGGTGAGGCCAGCGTGTTCTTTGACGCCCGACTAGGAATTGTTGGGCGACAACCCAGTCTACAATGAGAGTGATGAAAGTCCGGAAGCTACTCTCCTATTCGGTCTTTTACGAACAGGCCGCCGAAGGCGGCTACGTGGCGTTCGTGCCGGCTCTTCCGGGTTGTCATACCCAGGGCGAGAGTCTCGAGGAGGCCGAAAGCAACGTTAAAGAGGCCATTTCCCTTTATCTGGAGAGTCTGGCCGCGCACGGCGAGCGCGTCCCAGAAGAAGGACGGTCGTTTCAGGGGAGAGTAACCGTTCCCGGATAGTCCATGGCCAAGCTGCCGTCGTTGACCGCGAGAAAGGTTGTCCGTGCACTAAAGCGGGCCGGATTTGTTGAGGACCGGCAACGAGGAAGCCATCTAGTGCTGATGCACCCCGAGACTAAGGCACGCACTGTGGTGCCTGTTCATCGGGGTCGGACCATCAAGGAGCCGTTGCTGCGCGCCATTGTTCGCGATGCCAACCTGTCGATCGACGAGTTCATCGAGTTGCTCTAACCGCATACTGTTCCAAGCCCTGGTCCCACCAGCGATATGCTATGGAGAGCCATGTCATCGCACGCCATCGATACTGTATTGAAAGAACAGCGGAGCTTCGAGCCACCGGAGGAATTCCGCTCGCGCGCGCACATTAGAAGCCGGGCCGAATATGAGCGCCTCTATGAAGAAGCCAAAACTGATCCCGAAGGATTCTGGGCCAAAATCGCGCAGGACTTGCACTGGTTCAAGGCCTGGGATAAGGTCCTGGAGTGGGACCTGCCGTTTTCCAAGTGGTTCATTGGCGGCCAACTCAACCTCTCCTACAACTGCCTGGACCGTCACGTGGCCACGTGGCGCAAGAACAAAGCCGCCATTCTGTGGGAAGGCGAGCCGGGCGATTCGCGCACACTCACCTATCAGCAACTGCTGCGTGAAGTGTCCAAGTGCGCCAACGTTCTGAAGTCGCTGGGCGTGAAGAAAGGCGACCGCGTTGCCATTTACATGGGCATGGTGCCGGAACTGCCCATCGCGATGCTGGCCTGCGCGCGCATCGGGGCGCCGCATACGGTGGTCTTCGGCGGATTCTCGTCGCAGGCTTTGATCGATCGCATCAACGACTGCGGAGCGTCGGCTGTCATCACGCAGGACGCAGCTTACCGGCGCGGCATCGAGGTGAAGCTGAAGGACGCCGTGGATCAGGCCCTGCCGCATTGTCCCACGGTGAAAAACGTGCTGGTTTACAAGCGCACCGGATGCGACGTCGCGTTCGAGGCAGGCCGTGACCATTGGTGGCACGAGCTGATGCAGACCGCCTCGGGCGAATGCCCGGCTGAGCCTCTCGATTCCGAACATCCCTTGTATCTGCTGTACACGTCGGGAACCACCGGCAAGCCCAAAGGCATTCTGCACACCACCGGCGGATACTCGGTTGGCACTTACATCACGGCGAAATGGATTTTCGATCTGCGGGAAGAAGACACCTATTGGTGTAGCGCCGACATCGGTTGGGTGACGGGCCACACCTACGTGGTCTATGGAATGATGCAGAACGCCGCATCGGTAGTGATGTACGAAGGCGGCCCGACCTACCCGGAGCCGGACCGCTTCTGGCAGATCATCGAGAAATATCAGGTCAGTATCTTCTACACGGCGCCGACATCGATTCGCGCCTTCATGCGATTGGGCGAGCAATGGCCGCGCAAGTACGAAATGAAAAGCCTGCGGCTGCTCGGCAGCGTGGGCGAGCCGATCAATCCGGAAGCGTGGATGTGGTATCGCGAAGTGATCGGGCGCGGGCGCTGTCCGATCATCGACACATGGTGGCAAACCGAAACCGGCGCCGCGATGATTTCGCCTCTGCCCGGCGCGATTCCGACGAAGCCTGGGTCGGCGACGCTGCCCCTGCCCGGCGTCGTGGCCGATGTTGTGAACCGCGAGGGCCATCCGGTTCCACCCGGAGCAGGTGGATTCCTCATCCTCAGGCAGCCCTGGCCGTCCATGCTGCGCAACATTTACGGCGATCCGGAGCGGTTCAAGCAGCAGTATTGGTCGCAGATTCCGGGCGTATATTTCGCCGGCGACGGCGCGCGCATCGATTCCGACGGCTACTTCTGGCTGATGGGCCGCGTGGATGATGTGTTGAACGTCGCGGGGCACCGGCTGAGCACGATGGAGATCGAATCGGCCCTGGTGGCGAATCCGCTAGTGGCCGAAGCCGCGGTAGTGGGGCGGCCGGACGAGATCAAGGGCCAGGCCGTTGCCGCTTTTGTGACGTTGAAAAGCGGCGAGCAGCCGAGCGAGGAGCTGAAGAACCAGTTGCGGCAATGGGTGGCCAAGGAGATCGGGCCGATCGCCAAGCCGGACGACATTCGTTTCGCCGAAGCACTTCCGAAGACGCGCAGCGGCAAGATCATGCGGCGTCTGTTGCGGGAAATCGCCAGCGGCAGCGAGGTGAAAGGCGACACCACGACGCTCGAAGATTTTTCCGTGATCGCCAAGCTGTCTAGCGACGAAGAGTAGACGGCTCAGCCGCCTGAACCGCGCCCGCGGCGAAACTAAGCGGATCGCCGCGCTCCCGGGCCAGTTCCTTGAGGCGCTCGGAATCGCCCGCGAGCTGGCATAGTTTCAGAGCGGTGGGGCTTTCTGGTAAGTGCTCGAGCGCGAGTTCGAGCGCGTCCGGATAACGTTCCAGACGCGCCAGCAAACCGATTACGACCTCGGCTGCTTGCGGATCTTCGCGTGTCAGCTTTTGCCGGAAGTGCGCGACGGCGTCCTCAACCTCTTCGCCCATCAGCGCGCGCAGATACTTCGCGTAGCCGGTGTACAGATCCTCGAAGGGAGCTTCGCCGCGCAGTTTGAAATGCGGCGAAAGATGTACGCGCCACGCTTATCCTCGGGTGTCTCCTGCGATGGTCCCAACTGGATCAAAGGCAGGCCGAGTTCCAGCCCCTTTGCATCAGGCGGGCTTTGAAGAGTTGCGGATATTTCTTTTCCGCGAGGAATCGATCAACCAGCAGATGGAGCGCTGCGCCGGGCCCGTTGGATTGAACTTCCTGCTCGATCCGGTCGAAGAGGTCATCGCTCATCGCCTTGGATTAGCCGCCGATGGCGTACATGGGCCGCGGCGGAGCGACAAACTTGGCGGTGTTGATCTCGTGCCCGATCCATTTCTGGCGAACGTTCTCGCGGATGGTTGCGGCGATCTCTTCATCCGGCGCGCCCTTGCGCAACAGGCCGCGAACATCGGTCTCCTCAATCGCGAAAAGGCAATAGCGCAGCTTGCCGTCGCTGGTGAGGCGGATGCGGTTGCAGTTCAAACAGAACGGCCGCGTTACGGAAGCAATGAAGCCGACGCGGCCGCCGCCGTCGGAATAGCGGTACTCGGTGGCAGGCGCGCGCGGATCGCGGTCTGGAATCTCCACTAGCGGCGAGATCTCACGCGAAAGCGTTTCGATAATTTCGCCCGCGGAAAGCACGTTGCCGCGCGACCACAGCCCCTGCGAATCCAGCGGCATGAACTCGATGAACCGGATTTCGTAGCCATGCTCGCGGCCGAAGCGCGCCAATGGCACCACGTCGGGTTCTACCAGGTTCTTGACGGCGACGGCGTTGATCTTGATCGGTCCGAAACCCAGCCGCTGCGCGGTCTCCAGGCCATCCAGCACTTTCCCTAGATCGTCGCGCCGCGTGATGCGTTGAAAGCGCTCGCGGTCGAGCGTATCCAGGTGAACGTTCAGCCTTCGCAGCCCGGAGTCATACAGTGCCTGAGCCTGCCTCGCCAGCAAAACGCCATTCGTTGTAAGCGCCAGATCCTGGATGCCCGGGATCGCACTCAGCTTGCCGATCAGAACCGCCAGGTCTTTGCGGATGAGCGGCTCGCCGCCGGTAATCCGAACTTTGGTGACGCCCAGCGAAGCCGCCACGCGCACAACCCGCTCGATCTCTTCGAACGATAGAATCTCCTCGCGCGGCATGTACTTCACGTTGTCTTCGGGCATGCAGTAGAAGCAACGGATGTTGCAGCGGTCGGTGACACTGATCCGAAGGCTGTCGTGGATGCGGTCGAAGGTGTCGATCAGCGGCCCGGTCACTCTTACCTCGTCATCCATTGTATCAATGCTATCCCTGACGATTGTCTTCTGTTATACTTTGCCCAAGGTTGTAACATGTCTCGCCTGATGTACTTCGCGGCACTCTTTATTCTTTTCTTTCTTGGACTTAGCGCCTCGCGCGCCAGTGCGGCGCTGGTTTGCGACACTTTCGCCTCGCCTCCGGTGGTGCGGGGCGAGGGGATCGCGGAACGGGTGGGCGATATTCGTCTAACCTGCACCGGCGGGCCGCCGAACGCCCTGTTTACCACCACTTTATTTTTCTTCTTGAACGTGAATGCGACTAACCGCCTCGTCTCCGCCGATTCGAGTGCGCTCGCGGGTTTGGTTCTAACCGCGGACAACGGGACCGGTCCCCAGCCGATTGCGGCGCCCGCCACCTTGATCGGTCCTTCGTCAGTGGTTTTCGGCGGCGTCAGCTTCCGATTGTCGCCCACTGGCAGCGTGACGCTGCAACTCGCCGGTCTTCGGGCGGCAGCCAACGAGTTGATGTTCGCTACCAACAGTTCGATTCAGGTAACGCTGGCGTCCAATCCCAACACCCTTCTCAGCGTGCCCTCGACCCAGTTGATCGTGGGAACGCCGGAGCACGGTCTCTACTCAGCCTTTTCCTCCAAGATTGTTTGCGGGCCGAGAGGGTCGCCTTTAGCAGTGAATCCGGCTAGCTTCGCCAGCTTCCTGCAGTCCGGGGCCACGTTCAATAGCACCCGGCTGACGGAGGGTTTCCCGGACGCATTTGGCCCGCTGAGCGCCTGGCAGAATCTCAACGCTGACACCGGCACGCGGATCATTGTGAACTACAGCGGGCTACCGGCAGGCGCGCGGCTGTTTGTGCCGAGCGTGATCGCCGGATCGGATGCGGTTCGGCCAACCGCCGCCGGGGACTTGGGTTTGACGGCTTCCGGCGGGCAGTATGCGCCGGGGAGCAGTGGATCACTGTTGCTCTCTCTGGTGCAGTTCCACGACGGTAACGGGGCGCACGGAACTCCCATCTACACGCCGGGCGCGCCGGGTTCCGGCACTGTGATGTTCGATGGGATGAGCGAGGTCGCGCTGTACAACGGCGCCGGCGCGGCCGTTTATGAAGTGATGGACGCCAATCCGTCTTTACAGGAGAGCGCTCAATTCCCTACGTTTCTGAGCCTGCCTTCGTTCAGCGGAAGCGCGATTGAAACGTCGGAGACCGTATCGCTCGCTCCGCTCTCGACGGTCGAAACAGCCACCGCGAAAGACCCGCTTCAGCGCTTTGAACAGGTGGATGTGCCGCCGGACTGCAGCATCGTGGGCGATTGCAACGCGCACTATTTCCCGCGCCTGTATGTGGTCGAGTCGGCGTTGAACTACAGCATACCGGCTGGATCAAGCTACCAGGCGAACTACGTTCAGGTTCAGAACCAGTCCGGGGGCGTCATGCAGTGGACGACGTCGCTGAAGTACCTGAGCGGCGGAAGTTGGCTGACGATTTCTCCGGCGAGCGGAGTCGGTAATTCAACGATTCGGCTGGACGCGACCCCGGGTTCTCTGGCGCCCGGCACGTACAAAGCAACCCTGACCATCGATGCCGGGCCGATCGCAGGCTCGCGTGAGGTGCCGATCACGATGGTGATTACACCGGCCAACTCTCCGCCGCCGGCGCCGGCACCCACGTTGCAGAGCATCGTGAATGCGGCGACCTTTGCCGCTGGACCGATCGCGCCCGGGTCCATCGCGACGATCGCGGGCACGAGCTTCGCGGGGATGAACCTAAACGTTACATTCGACGGAAATCCGGGAAAGGTTCTTTTCAGCAATGCGACGCAAATCAACGTGATCGTCCCGGCGGCGCTGGGCGCAAAGACATCCACCCAAGTGATCGTGTCTGTGGATGGAAACTCCAGCGCGCCGCTGACGGCGACCTTGGCACCGTTCGCGCCGGGTATCTTCGCCAACGGAATCCTGAACCAGGATTACAGCTTGAACAACGCGCAACACCCTGCCGCGGTAGGGAGCGTGATCCAGATCTTTGCGACTGGTTTGTCTGGCAGCGGCATGATCACCGCCAAGATCGGCGGGCAGGCCGTCGATCAGCCGTACTATGCAGGCCCGGCGCCAGGGCTCGCAGGTGTACAGCAAGTGGATCTCATTGTGCCACAAGATCTGACAGGGGCCACTGTGCAAGTGTCGGTTTGCGGCGCGACGTCCACAGCACCGGCCGTTTGCAGTCCGGCAGTTGCAGTGGCGCTGTCGCAATAGCCCGGTAGCACGCAACGATCCGAAGCCGCGGCGAGTCCAACCGGATAGGGGGATTCATGAGCGTTAAGATCGCGTTGTTCTTCCTGGCTTCGTTACTCCTTGTGGGTTGCGGCGGCGGGTATGTGGGTTATGGCGTGGCCGCTCCTCCCCCGCCCGTAACAGTGGGCGTGGTGGGTGTCGCACCAGGGCCGGGCTATGTATGGATCGACGGCTTCTGGGATCTGCGCGGCGGACGGTGGGCTTGGGTCGGCGGCCGCTGGGCGCGCCCACCTCGCGCGCGTGCGCGTTGGGAGCCGGATCGGTGGGAACGTCATGGGAACCACTGGCGACATAGCGGCGGGCGCTGGCGATAATGAGTATGCATGCCTGATTATGATGCCGTGCTGGTGTTGTCCTTCGGAGGGCCGGAGAAGCCGGATGACGTGATGCCGTTTCTCGAGAACGTTCTGCGCGGGCGGAACGTTCCCCGGGAGCGCCTGCTCGAAGTCGCCGAGCATTATCATCATTTCGACGGCAAGAGCCCCATCAACGATCATGCCCGGGCTCTCATCGCGGGGCTGGAGCGCGAACTGGGCGGGCACGGGCCGCGCTTGCCGATCTATTGGGGCAATCGCAACTGGCATCCGTTCCTGGCCGATACCGTACGCCAGATGCGGGCCGATGGCGTGCGGCGGGCTGTGGCGTTCGTGACCTCCATCTTCAGTTCGTACTCCGGATGCCGGCAGTACCTGGAAGACATCGAACGAGCGCGTGCGGAAGTCGGGGAAGGCGCACCCGAGATTCACAAACTGCGGAAATTCTACAATCATCCGCTGTTCATCGAGGCGGAAGCGGATTGTGTGCGCGCCGCGCTGGATCAGCTTCCGGACGCCGAGGTCATCTACACGGCGCACAGTATTCCGATAGCGATGGCGGAGACCAGCGATTACGTGAAGCAGCTCGAAGAGTCCTGCCGGCTGGTGTCGCAGGCGCTAGGCATCGGTAATTGGCGGCTGGTGTATCAGAGCCGCAGCGGGCCTCCCAGCCAGCCGTGGCTGGAGCCGGATATCGCCCAGGTCCTGCGCGAGACGGCGCCAGGGGCCCAGGTGGTAGTCGCGCCGATCGGATTTGTCTCGGATCACATGGAAGTGCTCTACGATCTGGATACGGAAGCGCAGGCCATCGCTCGCGAGCGGGGCATCGGCATGGCGCGCGCGGGAACGGTCGGCGAACATCCGAAATTCCTCGCGATGATTCGGGAATTGATCGCGGAGCGGATGGGCTTGTGCGTGCCTCGTGCGGTCGGGAAATACCCCCCAGCTCAGGATGTGTGCCCGGCCGATTGCTGCCCGGCTCCAGCGCGGCGGGCTAGTTCGGAGCGCAGCGATTCTTCCCCGCGCGCCATCGCCCAGCGGTGATTGGCGGAAAATAGCGGCTTGAGAAGGAACGACAAGTACCGAAGCAAGGGTTTCTCCGCACGGATGCGCCAATCGTAGGTGATGTTCACGAACGCGCCGTCCTGCTCGAAATTCCAGACGCCGCGGCCATCGAAATCGCCCCAGGCTTCCAGTGAAAATCCGCCGGGCCGGTTGGATTCCGTCACGCGGAAGAACCAGTGCAGCGTGTACGGCAGCCATCCCTTAGTGAGAAGCTCTATCGGACCACCCGGCTCGGGCTGCTTCACGCTCAAGTAAACCGAAGGCCACCAGCGCGTCAGGTCTTCCGCATTGGTCAGGACATCGAAAACCTGCTCGGCCGTGCCTTCGACGTGCCAATAGCTGACGAAATGATACTCGTTAGCGCTCATTCAGTTCCTGTCCAGTCAGTTCCCGATAGACTTCGCGCTTGGAGATTCCGCGTTGACGCGCAATGGTCTTCATTGCTTCCATCCGGGGGACACCAGCTTGCACCAATTGATCGACTGCTTCGAGAAGCGGCACGTCCGGGGTCTCCGAGGTCTCGCCTTTGGCAATGATGAGGGTCATTTCGCCTTTGAGCGTGGGGCGGCCGGCCAGCGCGTCTCGAAGTTCGAGCGGAGTGCCGTGAAGAAATTCTTCGTGGATTTTGGTGAGCTCGCGCGCCAACGTCACCGCGCGGGGGCCGAGCAACTCGGCGACATCTCCCAAGGTTTCCAGGATGCGGTGCGGGGCTTCATAGAATACCAGAGTTGCGGGCGACGACTTCATTGCTTCTAGCAGCTTGCGCCGTTGGGTCTTTTTCGCGGGCAGGAAGCCGCCGAAGAAGATCGCGTCGGTGGGGAGACCGGAGGCGCTGAGCGCGGCGACCAAAGCCGACGCTCCCGGAACAGGAACAACCGGAATGCCTTGCGCACGCGCCTCGGACACGATCCGGTAGCCGGGATCGGCGATCAGCGGAGTGCCGGCGTCGGAGACCAGCGCGATGTTCTTGCCTGCCTGGAGGTCGCGCAGCAATTCCTGCGAGCGGCTGCGCTCATTGTGCTCGTGGTAGCTCACCAGCGGCTTGGTGATGCCGTAGCGGTCCAGAAGCTTGCGAGTCTGGCGGGTGTCCTCGCAAGCGATCTGGTCTACTTCGCCCAAAATCCGCACCGCCCGGTAAGTAATGTCTTCCAGGTTGCCGATCGGAGTCGCAACGACATATAGCGTCCCGCTCACAGACTTGATGATATAGCGGGTTGCCGCTAACAGGCAGGTAAAAGCACGTCGTCATCTTCTTCGGCGCACGGAAGATCGACGGCGCGAAACACGAGCCCCTGCCGGCGCGGCACAAATTCGGCGCGAATCCTGCTCCCCGGCGCGATGTCACCGGCCGATACAAGAAAGGCCAAAGGTTGAATGAGAAGCCGCTGCAAGGTGCGTTTCAACTCGCGTGCCCCATACTCGCTGCTGGAACCGCGTTCGAGCAGGAACTTGCGGGTCCGTGCCGGAACTTCCAGATGGAAGGCACGCTCGCCCAAACGCCGGTTCATCTGCTCCTCCAGAGCCCAAATCTGTTGATCGAGGATCTCCATCAGCGCGTCCGGGCCGAGCGGCTGAAAAGTCACGACGGAGTCGATACGGTTAATGAACTCCGGAGAAAAGTTTCTACGAACTGAGGCAATGCCGATGCTCTCCAGCTTCGCAGCGCGCGCCGTGCCGCGCGGCAGCACGGATTCAAAGCCGAAGTCCGGGCGCAGTTGGTTACGCATCTCGCGAGCGCCCAGATTGCTGGTGAGAAAGATGAGGCTTTTCTCAAAATTCACTACGGTGTTATCGCCGAGCCGGAGCGTGGCTTTGTCGAGGACGCCCAGCAGGAGCCGCACCAGCGTCGGGGCGGCTTTCTCGATCTCATCGAACAGCACGACCGAAAGATCGCAGGACTCGCTGGCCGCGGCGTTCACCTTTTGCTGCGTCAGCAAGGGTTGGGTTTCGCGGTGGCCCAGATATCCGGGAGGCGCGCCGAGGAGTTTGGCCACCTCGTGCTCCATCTGGTACTCGCCGCAATCTACTTTGAGCAGCTTCTTGGGGTTTCCGTGGAGCACATCGGCCAGCGCTTCCACGGTCTTCGTTTTTCCAGTGCCAGTGGGGCCGAGCAGCAGAAAGACGCCTGCCGGCCGGCCCTCGGGCGATAGCATGGCCCGGTGCATTTCCACGTAGGGCACAATCGCGGCGATGGCTGCGGGCTGGCCAACGAGCCTGTGGGACAATGCGGAGGCGATATCGCTCTGCGAGTTGGCCGGCCGCGCGTTGGAACGGTTTGTATTAGGACGCATGGGAATGAAAACTCTCGATCCGATTATGGAACCAGAATTGCTCGGGAGGGGAACATTCCTGGCCCGAAAATGTGCCTTGCGGGTACTTAGCCGCTAGCAATTTTCCCTTAAGAATGAATTGATTAGGTCGGAAACTCGAGCGCTCGCATGGCCATCGCCGTAGGGATTGTGAATGCGCGCCATGCTCGCGTAAGCGGCTTGGTCATCCAGCAAGCGAGTTGCCTCCTGGATGATGCGATCTTCATCCGTACCGACCAACTTGACCGTACCGGCGATGACCGCTTCTGGCCGCTCGGTTTTCTCGCGCAGAACGAGGATCGGCTTGCCAAGGGACGGCCCTTCCTCCTGGATTCCGCCAGAATCGGTGATCAGCAGATAAGCCCTCCGCATCAGGTCGACGAACGGGACGTAGCTTTGCGGTTCGATCAGCCGGATGTGGGGATGATTGGCAAGATGGCGCTGCACAGGGTCCTGGACGTAGGGGTTGGGATGCACGGGAAAAATCAGTTGGACGTCGCCGCGGTCGGCGATCCGAGCCAGCGCGCGGCAGATGCGCTCGAAGCCTTGGCCGAAGCTCTCGCGGCGATGCGCGGTGATCACGATGAGTTTCTTCGAGGCGTCCAACTCGGGCCATTCGCGGCCCCTGAGCTTGCCAGCTTCTAGAGCGCCGCGGACATACAGGACGGCGTCGATCCCGGTGTTGCCGGTGATGTGAATCGCCGCAGGCGCGACGCCTTCGTTGACGAGATTTTCGGCGGCCATTTCGGTGGCGGCGAAGTGCAGACTCGCCAGATGCGTGGTCAGGACGCGGTTCATTTCTTCGGGAAAAGGCTGGTGCAGGTCGCCCGTTCGCAGGCCGGCCTCGACGTGGGCGACAGGAACACGCGAATAAAACCCGGCGAGCGCGCCGCATAAGGTGGTGGTGGTGTCGCCTTGCACGATCACCAGATCGGGTTGCTCGGCACCAAGTACCTTCTCCAGTCCCGCCAGAATGCGCGACGTGGATTGGAAAAGCGTCTGGCCGGGCAGCATGAGGTCCAGGTCCCAATCGGGTACGACTTCAAATGCTTCCAGCACCTGGTCGAGCATCTGGCGGTGCTGGGCGGTGACGCACACCTTCACGTCGAAACGGGCGGGATGTTCGCGCAGGCTACGAACCACCGGGCAGAGCTTGATCGCTTCCGGCCGGGTGCCGAAGATCAGCAGGATCTTGTGCATGGAAAGGCTCTGGCCCGATCAGCGGGGGCAGGGAGAGGGGAATTCGTTACTTGTGCCGGTAGGTGATTCGTCCTTTGGTGAGGTCGTACGGGGAGAGCTCCAAGGTGACACGGTCGCCGGCCAGCACTCGAATGCGATTCCGGCGCAGCTTTCCGGCCAGGTGGGCGAGAACGGTGCGGTCCTGATCGAGCTGCACACTGAACAGGCCGCTGGGGAACTTTTCAACAACTGTGCCGGTGACTTCAATGCTGTCTTCCTTGCTCATCTTCCTCCTCAATGGAGATTTCTTGCCAGTATCTTAGCAAAGCAGGGGTGTTAGACGGTGGGTGGTTGGGAGGGATCCGAAAGCCGCTTGCTGACGTGCGCGGCTCGGGCGCGCTGGCTCGGGGGGCAAGACGGAAATCACGCGTCGCCAGCGCGCGACAAAAGAAATCATCTGCCGCTAGAATGGCTCTAATCGCCCACGAGGATTGTATGGCAAATCCGCTCACGCCGTCTCTTGGTTCCGCACCTCCCGTGGTCCTGCCCCCGCACGATAGCAGGAAACCATCGCACCTGAGAATTGTGATGGTGACCGTGGCCGCGGTCGCGCTGCTGGTCAGCCTGGCGATTTGTTTCAGTGTGTGGGCTGCGCGGGCGGCAATCACGAAGGTCGAAGCCCGATGGCATGACCTTTATCCCGAGTACGGGCCGTCCCCTAACAAGACTGACACCCACGGCTCGCCGAAGGACGTTTTTCCCTTTCCAGGCCTCATCGGAGGGGGGAATCCAAAGGCCCACAGTGCGGGCTTTCAGGCGCCTCTGTTTCTGCCAATTTTTTTCGTCCTCGGATGGTCGTTCCTATTGTGTTATGCAGTGGGCGCCGCGCTACCGTAGTTTTGGTTTGGATCGCGAAGGCTTGCTTTGAGACCTGCTCTTGCCTTTTCCCAACCGCGCGTCGATGCTGTCCAAGCGGCGGCTTAACGAGCTGTCTACGGTATCCAATTGCTGCCGTAGACGGTCTAACTGTTGGCCTTCGGACCCGCTCGAACTCTGGAGCGCCTTGGTGTATGCAGCATTCAAATCACGACTCTGCGCCTTGTTCTGCCGGCCCAGTCTCCAACCCAACCAGCCCAGCGCCAACGCCGCGACGATGGTCAGGACGCCCCCGCGCTTTAGGAGTACATCAGGTTGGGTCATTGGTCAGCCATTTTCTCATTCGCCGGGCCGTTTCAGAATGGGGATCAGCAGGATTGCCGAGGCCACGGCGGCGAGTCCCGAGCCTTCCCACGCGAGACGTGTCAGCTCGCGGCGGCTGCTCAAATGATCCAGGACCTCGAGCTGCCAACTTTCTGGAAGAAACCGTGCCCCGAAGACAAGCAGCAGGAGCAATACCAGGAAGCCGGTACGGAGGATCGCCTTGATGCCCGAGGCGGAAAATCGCCGGGCCAGGACAGCGCACAGAGCCGCGATTGCGAACGAAGCCATGAGGCTGAAGGCCAGCAGCGCGGTTAGAAACCTCCACGGCGGAGCTGCGAAGCCGCCGCGGTGGTTGCCCAGGTTCATGGTGACTAAGCCGGTGACCAGAATTAGTACCGTGATACCCCATCCGTAGGCGACGATCAGGCCCATACGGGCGAGCACGGCCGCGGGCGACGCTTTTTCGGCATACAAGGCCGCCAAGTCAGCGCTGGCCGGGGCGACGAACAGCAGGGCCAGACAGGCATAGGCCGCAATGATCCGAGGATCCAGGAAACCGAACCCTTTGTACAAGGGAACCAAGACCCCAAACGCAACCACCACTGCCAGGACTATTAATGCCTGCCGTGCCATCAATGCCCAACTAGTATAACCTGCGTGGAACATGGTACTCTGGCGGTACAGATGTCGCGGTTTTTGCCTTACGAAGGCGGTAGGGCATTTTGCCTCTAACGCTGTCATAATGATTACTCTTTGGCTCGCCGATAGATAGGTATATGTTCGACAGGCGCATTGAACCCCGGATGTTGTGCGCGGATCTGGTGGATGTCCAGTGGAAGGATAAGAGCGGGCATCTGCGGAAGGGCGTGGCGAACCTGGAAGACATTTCGCTTTCCGGCGCTTGCCTTCAATTTGACCAGCCCATCCCTCTGCAGACCGACCTGCGGATCACCTATCCGAAGGGCGAGTTGACCGGCAAGGTTCGCTACTGTGTCTACCGGGAGATTGGGTATTTCTTGGGCGTCGAATTTGAACCAGGTTGCAAGTGGTCCGCCAGCCATTACCGGCCGCAGCATTTATTGGATCCGCGCCGGCTGGTGCTTCGCAGCGTAAATCGCGCGTCCAAGTTGGCTAACTAGATCCGGCTGAAATTTCCAGAAGCAGGCGCACGGGATCGGCCAGTTTGCTAACCTTCTAGAGGGTTCCAGGCCCCATCCGCTATGGCGGTTTCCGGTATCAAAGATTCGCTCAAACAGCGCGGCGTGAGGCTCACGCGGCAGCGCCAGATTCTGCTTGATCTCATCGATCAATCGGGCCAGCATCTGGACGCCGAGCGTCTTTTCCAACTGGCGCGCGAGAAAGATCCCAAACTGAACCGCGTGACGGTTTACCGGACGCTGAAGCTGCTCAAGGCTGGCGGCCTGGTGGACGAGCTGGACCTGATGCACCACGACGGCGACCAGCATTACTACGAAACGCGGCTGAAGCAGGAGCATGCGCACGTGATCTGCCTGCGCTGCGGCAAGATCGAGGAGTTCTTCGGCGACCAGCTCCAGAAGATGCGCGAGCAGATCCAGAGCCACTTCGGATTCCAGATTGTGCTGGCCCGTACGGAAGTTGGCGGCTACTGCGCTCACTGCCAGGTGCTGCGGCAGAAGGAGATGGCCGAGGCGGCAGCGGTGGAAATGCGGCCCGAGGAAACCAGCCGCGCCACACGCCACCGGACACGCGGATGATCTCTCCAGTGCAGACCATCCGAACCGACCGTGCACCGGCGCTGGCGGTAACCAACCCATCGGGCAACCGCAGCCGGGCGGTGATCGACCCGCTGCCGTTTCAGATCGGCCGCCAGGGAGAAAACCACCTGGTGCTGCGGGACAACCGCATTTCGCGCAGCCACGCGCGTATCGTGGCGGAAGACGGCGACTACTTTATCGAAGATCTCGACAGCCGCCACGGTGTTTTCGTCAATGGCAAGCGCATCAAACGGCAAAAACTGAACGACGGGGACCGTGTCGATTTTGGTTTTCCCGACTCTTACCGGCTGGTCTTCACGCTCGAAGAAGACGAGTTGCACAAGTTCCTGGAGCAGGTGTCGCAGCCGGGAAACAGCACAAGCGGAGCTACGGCTACGAACTTGTCCAAACTGCGCTCTCTGGTGGAAGTGGCGCGCGCGCTGCAAAGCTCGCTGTCCACCGATGACGTGCTGGCGGCGGTGGTGGACGCGGCGCTGTCGGTCACCGGCGCCGAGCGGGGTTTCCTGCTGCTGCGGAAGGACGATGAACTGGAGATGCAGATTGCGCGCGACCGGCGTGGCGTTCCGTTGGGAGTCTCGGACCTGGGCGTGCCGCGGTCGCTGATCCACCGTGCGCTCCGCACGCGTCGCGAACTGCTCTCGATGACCTTCGATCCGATGGGCGCCGAGGGCGTCCGGCCGGAGATGTCGGTGGCGGACCTGGAGCTGCGCAGCGTGGTGTGCGTGCCACTGGTGCAAGTGCGCACCGGCTCTTTTCAGGAGACGCTTACGACCTCCATGGACAATACCGTCGGGGTTTTGTACATGGATTCGCGCCAGAATGCGGCCGATCTTTCGATGGGCAATCGCGAGATCCTGCAAACGCTGGCGCTCGAGGCTTCCACGGTTCTAGAGAACGCGCGGCTGCTGGAGGAAGAGCGGAAGAAGCGGCATCTGGAAGAGGAGCTGAGCATCGCGCGCGCCATCCAACAGGATCTGCTGCCCAGCCAGCTGCCTTGCGACGGCTGGTTTCGCGCGGCCGGGTCCAGCATCGCCTCGCGGCAGGTAGGCGGAGACTATTTCGATGTGCATTCCCTCGGGCCGGACAAGTTCTCCTGCGTAATCGCGGACGTTTCCGGCAAAGGTGTCAGCGCGGCGCTGCTGGCGGCCTTACTGCAAGGGGCCTTCTCATTTGCTGCGGAAGGTTCGCCGGCCATCGACGAGCTGATGGCGCGTGTCAACCATTTCCTGAACGAGCGGGCGCGCGGCGAAAAATACGCCACGGTCTTCTTCTGCACCCTGGACCGGAGCGGCGAACTGCGCTGGTCGAATGCGGGACATCCCAAGCCGTTCCTGGTCCGCGGCAACGCGGAACTCGAGCCGCTGGACAGCACCGGCCTGCCGTTGGGCATGCTGGACCCGGCGGTGTACGAGGTCAAGAGCATCCAGCTTCAGCCTGGCGATAAGATCGTGCTCTTCAGCGACGGGCTATCGGAGGCGCAGAACGCGGCCGGCGAATATTTTGACCGGCGCCATCTGCGCGAAACGCTACTGGAGAACGCCACGGCCAGTTGCGCGGAGCTGCACGCCAAGCTCATCGAAGCGGCGGAGGACTTCGGCGAGGGCGGGGAAGTCGCCGACGACATCACCGCGCTGGTGGTGGAGTACCAGCCGTAAGCTACGCGTTGATGTGGCACTGCCACAGAGCGCACAGCGCGGTATTGTAGAGCGCCAAAGCCGTCGTGATCTGTCCCAGATGATTGTCGTGCGTTGAAATGTAAGAACATTTCGCGGCCACGTCGGGGTGCAGATTTCCGTCGGTGGAGCAATCGATGACTACCGCACCGGGCTTGATGTCGCGCACCAGGTCTTCCTCCGAGAGCGCTGGAAACGCGGTCACCACGATGTCGGCGGCTTCGAGCAGATGCTGCCGGTCGGCGGCGCGGGTCTGCGGGTGCACCATGATGGCCGTCGCGCCGATCCGCATCAGCATGCTTTGGAGCGGAATGCCGATACGGGGTGAGTTGTTGAAAATCACGGCCGTGGGCCCAGGTTGGCCGATGTCGCGCGGAAACAGGCTCTTGATGGCATCGTAGCGGGTCAGCAGCGTCAGAATGGCGCGTGCGGTGCAGGGCACCACGCCCTCGTACTTTTCTTCTTCGTCCACGGTCTTGATGTTCAGCGCCATGCGTCCGGTGTTCTCCACCGTGAGGCCCTCGATATCCTTCTCCGGCCGGACACGACGAAGAAAATAGTCCTCGGTCTTGCCGAAGGGAGTGGGGAAGAAGACGAAGGTACCGTAAATCTTGTCGTGCACCTGGGCACCCATCAGAAGCAGTTCGAGCGTGTCGGCGCTGGTGGCCTCTTCCACCCGGAAGTCGAGACCATGCTGCAGGAACTTCTTGCCCATGTAGCTGGCGTAGCGCCGGCAGCCGCGGTCGACTTCAGTGCCCGGAAGGCGCGGCATAAAGGCCGCCACTCGGATTTGCTCGCGGTCGACGCCCATTCGCTCTACCTGGCTGAGCTTGCGGTCGGCTTGCGTGAAGACTTCATTGGCCAATGCCACGCAATCCAGGGTTTTCTTACGGGGGATATCCCGGGTCCAGCCCATATCCGGCGCAAAGGGCGGTTTTTGTGCCGCGTCCGGACTGGCGTCAGTCGCTTCGAGTGTGCTCATAGTCTACATTGATTATCGAACACACTCGAAATGCGAAGCTACTGGCCGACGGCGATGGTCAGGTTCTGCGCATTGCTCACACCGTCGACGACCAGTTCGATGGGCTGGTCGCCCGCCGGCACATCCGGAATCACCACGTTGAACTGATACAGACCGATGGTGTTGGCCGCCATGCCGGCAAAGGTGACCTTGACGGTGACGCGACCGATCTGGATCTCATAGGGCAGCGTGAGCGGCGAGTTCTGCGGCGCGACTACACCGGCCTCGGTCGCAGGATTCGTCGGACCGCAGCCCAGGGCGTAAAGGATGACAGTGTCGCCCGGCTTGGCGGCGACAAAATTCAGTCCCGAGAGCATGCCGGGGTTTCCGATGAAAGCCTGGAAGTCCGGGGTCTGGGCCACGACGTATTGCTTACCGCCGATGGCAAACTGCGGGATGCTCTGTAGTGTTGGAGAGACGCGAGCCCGGTTCGCAGATCCCACATTGCTGGTGCCGACCGAATTGGTCACCTGAATCAATACGGGACCGGTGGCGGTGTCTTCCGGCGTGTTGATGTTGATCTGCGTCGGACTGATGTAGTAAATAAAGGCTGGCTTGCTGTTCACGGTCACGCTCACGCCGTCCAGCGACGTGGGCGCGTTCGATCCATGGAAGTCGCCGCCGCTCCAGGTTCGCTGCGTCTGCGACAGGTTCGTGCCGTAGATCTCCAGATAGCTGTTCGACGAAAAGTCAGACTTGCCGAGAAAGGCAGGTAAACCACTGTTGGTCGGGTTGATCGCGGGACTGGCCAAGGGTGCGATCTTGCGGACACGATGGTTGTAGTATTCGGCGATGTACAGGTTGCCGGAGGAGTCGATCGCCAGATCGTCTGGCCCGTTCAGTTGAGCGCCCGTGGCGGCGCCGCCGTCGCCTTGAGCGCCTCCTGCTCCAGTTCCGGCGTACGTTGTGATGACGCCGCTTGGCGCGACTCTGCGGATGCGGTCGTTGGCAAAGTCAGCGATGAACACGTTCCCGGCGCCATCCACGGCGACACCGAGAGGATGGTACATGGTTGCGGCTGCGGCCATTCCGCCGTCCCCGCCGAAGCCAGCGCTTCCGTTTCCGGCGACGGTGCTGACCGTGCCATCCGGAGCCACCTTGCGAACGACGCGAATTCCATCGCCGCCGGTGGAGCCCGCACCGTCGTTTGTGAAATAGATAGAGCCATCGGTCAGGATCTGAATGCCTCCCGGATCGATGTCCGCCAGGAGAGCGGGTCCGCGGTCGCCGGTGTAGCCGAGCTTACCGGTTCCCACCACGGTCTTGATGATTCCGTTCGTATCGATCTTCCGGATGCGAGCGTTGCCGCGTTCGGAAAAATAGACGTTGCCGCTGGCGTCAACTGCGATGTCGTAAGGCGCATACACCTGAGCGCTCGCGGCGGGCCCGCCTTCGCCTTTGAAGCCTCCGTTGCCGTTGCCAGCAAAGGTGGTGATGATTCCGTTGGTTGCGACTTTGCGAATTCGTTGCCCCCCGTACTCGGCAATGTAAATAGTCCCGTCCGGAGCCACGGCGGCTGAGGTCGGCCCGTTCAGTTGTGCGCTGGTGGCCAGGCCCCCGTCACCGGAGTAGCCGCCCTTGCCCGTTCCCGCGATCACAGTGCTGGCGCCCAACCGGTCTACTTTGTAAACCGAATGGTTGGTGTAGTCTGCGATATAGAGGTTCCCTGCTTTATCTACGTCTATTCCGGTAATGCCGCCATATGTGGAGTTAGCGGCGGCCGTGGTAATGACTTGGGAGCGCAGCGGAAAAGCGAGTACGAGCCCGAGTGCGGTCCAGACAATGTTTTTCGTAACTTGCATGGTCAGTTCCCCGATTGGTAGAATCCGGCTTCGTAGGACGCCGGGTCTTCTCCACTACCCTGGATTCGGTTTAGGACAGTGGACTGCACCACGCAGTGCGTACTCGCGCCGGGAAAACCGTCATGCCGCTCGAAAATTCTTCAGGTGGACACGGATTCGATCCTGACGAACTGGGGCGGACGCCCGAGGAGCGGCGGGAGTTGGACTACCTGTTTAGCGTCACTTACGAGGAACTGCGCCGCTTGGCTTACACTGTGAAGCGCAACGATCCGGGCGCGACCCTCAGTCCCACGACTCTCGTAAATGAGGCTTGGCTCAAGCTGGCGAACTCGCCCCGCTTTGCCTCGACTTCGCCGCTGCATTTCAAACGAATCGCGGCTCGCGCGATGCGACAGGTGCTGATCGAAGCAGCGCGGCGGAGAAACGCCCACAAACGTGGACTAGGGTTCACAATGGTTGCGTTCGACGAGTCCTTGGACGCGCCGGTGTCGTGCGATGAAGAGTTGTTGCGCCTGGACAACGCTCTGGCGGAGCTGGGACGAATGAACCCACGCCAAGCCATGATGGTGGAGAGCCGGTTTTTTGGCGGGCTGGAAGTGAACGAAACCGCGGCTCTCCTGGACGTGTCGGAGGCCACCATTCTGCGCGACTGGCGAGCAGCCAAGGCCTGGCTGGCGCACGAACTTCGCCGGGCGAAGTAGGGAAGTAAGAAGGACGCGATGGATAGCGCTCGCTGGGACCGGATACAAACCCTTTTCCACGATGCGGCCGATCTTCCGCCCTCCGAGCAGCAAGCGTATCTTGCGACCGCGTGCGGCGCCGATGACGAGCTACTGGCGGAAGTGCTGGCTATGCTCGAAGAGGATGCCCGGAGCTCGCTGTTGGACAGCAACGTGGCGCAAGTAGCCGGCAAACTGTTGGATGAAGCAGTGCCGGTCCTGCTCGCAACGCAGCGGTTTGGGCCATACCGCATCACCCGCTTGTTGGGCGAAGGCGGGATGGGTGTTGTGTACCTGGCTGAGCGCGACGATCTGAAAAACGTCGCGGCCATCAAAGTATTGCGCGACGCCTGGCTTTCACCGGCCCGCCGGGAGCGTTTTCTGAGTGAACAACGGACACTCGCACAGCTCAATCATCCTTCCATCGCGCGGCTCTATGACGCCGGCACTCTGGCAGAGGGAACTCCGTGGTTTGTCATGGAGTACGTGGAGGGCGCGCCGTTAACGGAATACTGCGGCCGCCACGATTGCGCGATCGCCGAGAAGCTGCGGTTGTTTCGCCTGGTTTGCGAGGCCGTGCAATATGCGCATCAGCACGCGGTGATTCACCGCGATCTGAAGCCCTCGAATATTCTGGTCAAGGAGGATGGTACAGTCCGGCTGCTGGACTTCGGAATCGCTAAGCAAATCGAGAACTTGGACGACACGGCCGACCAGACGCGGACTGGGTTGCGCCTGATGACGCCTGCCTACGCGGCGCCCGAACAGATCCGCGGCGAGCGGATCGGCGTGCACACGGATGTATATGCGCTGGGAGTGATCCTGTACGAGTTATTGGCCGGGCGCCTTCCGTTCGATCTGACGAACCTCTCGCCGGCTCAGGCCGAGGTGATGATCGTGAACCAGGAGCCGCAGAAACCGTCGACGGTCGCGAAGCAACATCGTTCAGCGAACCAGACGCTGAGAAGCGCCGAATCGGCCGATCTGGATGTGCTGTGTCTGACAGCGATGCACAAGGACCCAGCGCGCAGATACCGCTCGGTAGAAGCGCTGATTCGGGATGTGGATCATTTCCTGGGCGGCGAACCGCTCGAAGCTCAGCCCGACACAATGCACTACCGGTTGGGGAAGTTCGTTCGGCGTAACCGGCGCGCGGTTGCAGCGGCGGCTGTGGTTACGGCGCTGGTAATCGGACTGGTGGTTTTCTTTCTCATTCGGCTAACTGCCGCCCGGGATGCAGCGCTTGCGCAGGCGGCCCGCACCGAACGCATCCAGGAGTTCATGACCGATTTGTTCGAAGGAGGCGACAAGGAGGCTGGTCCGGCCGATACCCTGCGTGTGGTGACACTGCTCGACCGCGGCTTGCAGCAGGCGCGAGCCCTGGACCGGGACCCGACTATACAAAGCGACCTCTATGAGACGCTGGGAAGCATCTACCAGAAGCTCGGCAAGCTCGATCAGTCCGACAGGCTGCTGCGCGAGACGCTCGATCGCCGCAAGAAGCTCTTCGGCCCGGACAGCCCGCAGGTAGCCGAGAGCCTGGTAGCTCTTGGCGAACTCCGATCAGAGCAGGCCAGATTCGATGAGGCGGAGCGGCTGGTTCGCCAGGGACTGGAAATCGAGAAACGAAAGCTGGCGCCCAGCGATCCGGCGATCGCCACGGGCACTCTGGCGCTTGGAAGAGTGCTCGAGGGGCGGGGCGCGTATGGCCGGGCCATCCAGGTTCTGGAAGACGCCGTGCGCCTGCGCTCGACCGAAAGCCCAGGCACCGCGGACCTGGGCGCGAGCCTTACGGAGCTGGCGAACGCGCACTTCTACGCCGGTCATTACGATGTTTCCGAATCCCTGAACCAGCGCGCCGTGGCGCTCTACCGGCGGCTTTACGGCGAGCACCATCCGCTCGTGGCCGATGCGCTCATCAACCTGGGAGCGATTCAGTTTGAGCGCGGAAATTACGTCGAAGCCGCGCGATTGGACAGCGAAGCGCTGGATATCACACGGGCCTGGTACGGCAACGATCACCCCGAAACTGCATCGGCGATGAACATCCTGGCTCGCGCACTGATCTTTGAGAAGCGCCTGGATGAAGCCAAGAGTCTGCTCGAACAGGCACTGGCGATTCAGGAGCGCGCCTACGGTCCGGTGCATCCGCGCGTCGCCTCGGCGCTGAACGAGCTAGGGTCGGTAGCCCTGCGCCGCGGTGAACTGGATGAAGCCGAGGCCCGATTCCGCCGCATGGCCGATATCTATCGGGCTGTCTATGGCGACAAGCACTATCTGATCGCCGTGGCGTTGTCCAATCTTGCCAGCGTCTACATGGAGCGGCACGAATGGGCGCGCGCCGAGACGCTGTACCGGCAGGTGGTCCAGCGGTTTACAGTCGCGCTGTCGGCGGACCACTCATACACCGCAATCGCGCGGATCAAACTGGGGCGCGCGTTGCTGGGTGAACGGCATTATGCCGAAGCCCAGCAGGAGAGCCTGGCCGGATACCAGATTCTCAGCAAACAGGCCGGTCCGTCGGTGAGTTGGCTACAGGATGCGCGAGCCGATCTGGCCGCCGAATACGAAGCGCTGCACCAGCCGGAGAAAGCCGAGCAAATGCGTGCGGAACTTACCAGCATCGCCGGGCGAAAGTGAGTCTGACCGCCTAATCCAGCGGGACTTTCCCTGTGTAACGAAGGACGTACAAGCCGCCGGTGAAGCGGTCGTTCGCGTAGATGAAGCCATGCTCATCCACGATGGCGTGGTTCATCTGCGAGGTGTGAGTGGGGTTTCGGGGCGGCGCGGCGGGGATGTAGTAGCCGATCTCTTCCAGATGCGGCGGAGCGTTGGGGACGCCGGCGGGGCCGTCGACAATGTGGAAAATGCGAACGCCGCCGTTAAACCAGCTTGCCACGGTTGTGTTTTTGAGGTTGGCCGACGTCGCGCTGGGGAAATTGGGGTGCAGGTTGTGCGCGCCAAAGCGTCCGCCGCGGCTGCACAGCTCGCCGTCGGTGGCATGCAGCGGCGCTGTGTCGATCACCATGGGATGAGTCTCTGCACGAATGTCCAGCAGCCAGACCAGCTTCGGGGCGTCCTTGCAGTTATCCTGCACGTCTTCATCGGAGGCCAGTGCCATACCGCGGCTGAAGATCGGCTGAAAGGTGTGCGTCCAGGCCGTGTACGGGGGAGAGAAGGTCGCCTGGCCGATGAGCTTCGGTGTGAACGTTTTCGCACGGCCTGCTTTCACGTCCGCGAGGCCCGAGATATCGAAGATGAGCGCGCCGCCGTCAATGTAAGCCACGTACGCGCGATCCGGATGATCGGGCCAAACCTCGGTTTGGTGCGGCCGGTAGCCGTCGTCGAACGGGTGGTGGCGTACGGGAATGCATCCCGGTAGGCAGGTGTCGCCTTTGTGTGTTCCCGGATACCACCAGCGCCCGACTTCGCGGGGATGCCGGGGATCGCGGAGGTCGACGATCACGTAGAACTGGTCGTCTTTCGGGTTTGTCGGCTCAACGTCGGGCATGCCGGTCGAAAGATGCGCGAATTCGCCGTCGACGAACCACAGACAATGCACACCGCGTGAATGCGGACCCGAGGTATCGAAGAACGAGAGCTCGAGATCTTCGAGCTTAGTGGCCTTTTGGATGCGCGCGAAATCCGAGACATCCAACACCCACATGCCCGCGGTCTTACTGCCGGCTTTGTTGGCTTGATTGGCGACGGCCAGTACGTTGCCCGAAAACCCCAGCGAATTGCAGCGCGTGACGCCGGGCGAGGGCGATGGAAGCTGGTTGACGACCATGGGATTTTCGGGATGCGTCACGTCGATGATGCTCAGGCAGGTGCGCTCGCCCTCATGCGCCAGGTAGAGCAGGCGCCGGCCGTCGGGCCATTGCTGAATGGCCAAGCCTTCGCCGCCATCGCCATTGCCGTTGAGATCGTTGTGAGCGACTAGCGTCATGTTCTTCGATTCGGCCACCGGCTGGGCGAATTCGGGCGCCGCGAGCGAGGCGGCGAGGAGAAGAAGACCTGTCTTGCGCATGGCTACCCACTCTATTCGGCGCCGCGGACGGTGTCAACGGAGGCGCACACTACAGCCCACGTCCCTGCGCCGCCGGTGTTTCGGAAGACGTATACTGATCCGTGCCACACATTATGCGAAAAGCGACTATCCGGATCGTGACAATTTTCATCGGAGTCGGATTTGCGCTCGCCCTGGGTGCGCAAGGCCAGGAGACTTTCAAGGCGCGGCTTTCTCCGGTGGCAGCGGATGCCAGGACGCGCAAGGAGATCACCGGGATTGGCTCCGTCACCGGTATGCTGACCGGCTCGAAACTCACCATTACTGGATCATTCGAAGGGTTGCACTCGCCGGCTACGATTGCGCAGCTGCGTCAAGGCGTTGTGAGGGGGGCGCGCGGCCCTGTGATTCTGGATTTGATGGTAGCGAAGGGTGCGAACGGGTCGATCAGCGGGTCCTTCGATCTGACTCCGCAACAGGTGGAGAGTTTGAAGGAAGGACGATTGTACGTTCAAATCGACAGCGAGGGCGAGAAGGATGGAAACTTGTGGGGCTGGCTGTTGCCATAGGAGTATTGAAGATGCTGAGGACGATTTTTCTTGGGTCGCTGATGGCGCTTGCGTGTTATGCGCAGGGCGGCGGCCCTTACACACAGGCGCAAGCGCAGGCAGGCCGGGCCGTCTATCAGTCCGATTGTGCCGGCTGCCACGGAGAGAATCTTGCGGGACAGAACAGCGCCTCGGCATTAGCCGGCGGGCTTTTCCTAAGTAGCTGGGGCGATCGCACCACGGCCGACCTGGTTTCGTTTTTGGAAGGCGCGATGCCGCCCAGCAATCCTGGCAGCCTCGGTGAACAAGCCTATGTTAGCGTCACTGCATTCATACTCGAGTTCAACGGTGCACGCCCCGGAAGCCAGCCGCTGACGGCGGCGAGCAAAGTCGTGATCCGTACGGTTGCGACGGGACAGCAGAGGGCGCAGGCTCCAGGCGAGCCCCTGGGAGGTCGCGCTGAAGCTCCCGTTCCGCCGACGCCTCGCGGCTTGGTTGTTGCCGGTGTGGTGAAGAACTTTACGCCGGTGACCGACGCAATGCTGCGCAATCCTGCCCCGAGCGACTGGCTGATGATCCGTCACGATTATCACGCCAGCAATTACAGCACTCTGAATCAGATCAACGCGGAGAACGTCAAGGATCTTCAGCTCCAATGGGTGTGGGCGATGAATGAAGGGACCAATCAGCCGGCGCCCATTGAGCATAACGGGGTGATGTACATCAACAATCCCGGCAACATCGTGCAGGCTCTGGACGCGCGTACCGGCGACTTGATCTGGGAGAACCGCATTGGTCCCAAAGCCACAGGCAACTCGCAGCGCGGCCTTGCGATTTATGACGACAAGGTCTACATCACCGCCAGCGACGCGCACATTTATGCGCTCGATGCGCGCACCGGCAAGAATGTTTGGGACGCCGTGATCGGCGATCGGACGCAGAGTAACTACAGCACCAGCAGCGGCCCCATCATCATCAAGGGCAAGGTCGTGCAAGGCCTGGGTGGTTGCGCGAAATATCAAGAAGAAAAGTGCTTCATCAGCGCCTGGGATGCAGAGACCGGCAAGCTGGTATGGAAGTTCCACACCATTGCGCTCCAGGGCGAATTGGGCGGCGATAGCTGGGGCAAACTGCCGAATCTTTTCCGCGCTGGTGGCGAGACCTGGATCACTGGCAGCTACG
The DNA here is from genome assembly GCA_035501155.1 of Bryobacteraceae bacterium. Taxonomy (GTDB): domain Bacteria; phylum Acidobacteriota; class Terriglobia; order Bryobacterales; family Bryobacteraceae; genus Palsa-89. The sequence goes on along the minus strand of DATJWO010000044.1, from coordinate 87,358 downwards.
ATCCGGATCTCAACCTGACTTACTGGGGCGTCGCGCAGGCCAAGCCCTGGATGCGCGCGAGCCGCGGGTCGGGCAATGGCGCGACGCTCTTCGCCAACTCCACCGTGGCGTTGAACGCCGACACGGGCAAATTGGTTTGGTATTACGACCACGCGCCCGGCGAATCGCTGGATCTCGATGAAGTGTTCGAGCGCGTGTTGGTGGACGAAGGCGGCCAGAAGCTGGTATTCAGCGCCGGTAAGGCCGGCATTCTCTGGAAGCTGGATCGAAAGACCGGCAAATATCTCGGACACAAAGAGACGGTTTTCCAGAACATCTACGATTCGTTCGATCCCAAGACCGGCGAGCCGCATTATCGCAACGACATTGTCGAGAATCAGGTGGGCGAACCTGTGCAGACCTGTCCGACTTCCGAAGGTGGTCACAACTGGCACGCCATGAGCTATGACCCGCAGATCGCAAGCGTGATCATACCGGTGGCACAGAGCTGCCAGGAGATGATTGCGCAAAAGATTGACCTGGTGGCGGGCGGAGGCAGCGCGGGCGGCGCTCGCCGGTTCTTTTATGAGTCGCCGGGGTCGAACGGCAATGTCGGCAAGCTCGCGGCTTACGATGTCCGAACGCTGAAGGAGAAGTGGAAGATCGAGCAGCGGGCTCCCTTCATGACGGCGGTGCTGTCGACGGCGGGCGGAATCGCCTTCGTCGGTGACATGGACCGCAGGTTCCGGGCGATCGACGTCAAGACTGGAGAGGTTCTCTGGCAGGCGCGCCTGGGGACTTCGGTGCAGGGCTTCCCATTGACATTCAGCGTGGATGGACGCCAATACATCGCGGTCACCAGCGGACTGGGCGGCGGTAGCCCGCGCATGGTGCCGACGGTGCTTGCGCCGGAGGTTCACTACCCCTCGTACGGCAACGCGCTGTATGTGTTTGCGCTGCCGGAGAACAAGTAGCGCTACTTTTCGTCCGGCTTGTCCTTCGGACCGCCTTCACTGGCGTCGGAGCCGATGAAGAGCTTCTTGCCGTCCGCGAAAGTGAGATCGCGGCCATTGGCGCGGTTGGCGCCGTCCTTGGCCTGGTAGCCTTCGACAACGATCTTGCTTCCGGGCGGCAGCGAGAGCTTCGTGAACCCGCGCCGCAGCAGGGCATTCGGACTTCCGCCCTCGATCATCCAACTGGTCACCGTGCCATCGGGATTCTTGACATCCATGTGAATCCAGGAGTGGGGATTGATCCACTCCATCTTGGTCACGACGCCTTCGAGCTTCACCGGCTTGGTGACATCGAATTCGGCGGCAAAGGAGTGGTGCGCCCAGGCGGGGATCGTGGCTGCCGCCGCAAACAAACATGTGACGATGAACTTCTTCATTTCGCTTCCAGTGCCTTCTTCTCCGCGAGCTTCTTTTCTTCGGCGCGCGCGCCGCTGAGATTGTTTTCCATTCCGTAGTTGCCTTCGTGGCAAGCGTACTCGAAGATCGGGCCTTTGACCTTGGTCATCGGATATTCCGCGCTCCACGGGCTCGCCCAGGTGTGGGGATCTTCGACTGTGAAACTGTAGAGGATGGTGTCGGCATCCACGCGGCGGAAGCGCTCCACCACGTGCAGGTTCTCGCTCGCGCCGTGGAAGGCTGTTTCGGGCCGGAAATTCGTGGTGTCCACCACCAGCGTGTCGCCTTCCCAATGCCCGCGCGAGTCGCCCATCCACTCCCGGATATTAGCCGGGACATGCGAACCACCGTCGGTGGGAATGACGCGGGCATCGTGAATCATCTCCTGCATAACGGCCACGTAGCCAGCCCCCTGCACGATCTCAAGATTGCTGTTGTAGCCCACCGGCATCATGGGCGGCCCTTCGTTGGGCCAAAGAATGCAGCGCTCGCTCAGACTGCGATTCTCGGCGCTGTCAAACTCATGCCCTTTGTTCTTGGCTGCGCGCTCGGCGTTCCGCTCGCGCCCTTCCGGCGTCATGGGAGGGATACGGCCATTCGCCGGGTCGGTGATCAACGAAGTGCGGATGTTGTCCGCGACCTTGGATTGGCCCTTCTCCAGGCCAAACTGCGCCATGTTGTAGTGCACATCGGCGTAGGTTCCCTTGCCGGTTGGTCCGTTATCGGCCAGCTTCGCTTTCTCATAGGCGGCGGCCTCTTCAGGTGTGAAGAACGCCTTGTTACCCAGGTCTTTTGGACGCTCCAAAGGAATGACGGTGGCGTTGGTCCAATAGCCCCCAAGATCCGGATGGCCGTCCGGGGTGCGCGGGACGCTGGTTGTCGTCGGGGTGGGAGCGGTCTTCGCCGCAAGGGCCAGTTCTTGGGCGCCCGCCATGGACGCGCCGAAGGCCGCGCAAGCCAGCGCGGTTAACGTGATTTGAAGACGGTGGACCACAAGTCCTCCTCTGATATAGCAGCCGATTTTGATCGTATATTTTCCCGATGCCGGTGTCAATGCGGGCGCTTACTGCCTCAGGGCAAACGTAAACAGGGCGTTGCCCGCGCACACCGCGATGTATTGCCGGCCGTTCACCGAGTACGACATCGGCCCGCTATTCACCTGGCCGCCCAGCGCCGCCTTCCAGAGCAGTTCGCCGGTGCGGGCATTCAGCGCGAAGAAGTAGCCCTCCCGGCCGCCGCTGAAGACCAGGTCCGCCGCCGTAGATAAGACGCCCGCCCAGGTGATGTCGTTCATCTTAAATTGCCACTTACGCTCGCCAGTCTTTGGATCGAATGCTCGTACGGCGCCATAACCTTCCTCTTCGGTCTTGAGATTGGTACCGAGAGTCGCCGCGCCCATCGCCGTGTTGCCGGTTGCCTTGGGACGTCCGCCCTCGCGCGCGACCGTTCCGGTGTTCTCCCACGACGAGATGTAGAACAAGCCGGTGTGCGGGCTGTAAGACGGCGGATACCAGTTGGTCCCGCCGAGCACAGTCGGCTTGATGAGCGCTCCGTCGGGCGTAGGCACCTTGCCCGGAACGCGCATGGGCCGGCCTTTTTCGTCAAAGCCGTTCATCCAATTCACGTCGACGAAGGGCTTGCCCATCAGGAACTGGCCGGTGACGCGGTCCAACACGTACATCAGGCCGTTGCGATTGGCCCACAGCATGACTTTGCGGGGCTGGCCCTTCCAATCCATGTTGGCGAGCACGGCCACCTGTGTTGAGTCGTAGTCCATCTCGTCGTGCGGCGTGAATTGGTAATACCATTTCAGCTTGCCCGTATCGGCATCCAGTGCCAGAACGCAGTCGCTGTAAAGATTGTCGCCGAGGCGCTGGCGGCCGTCCCAGTCCGGCTGGGGATTGCCCGTTCCCCAGAATGTCAGGTTGGTTTCCGGATCGTACGATCCGGTGTTCCAGATGGCTGCGCCGCCCAGTTTCCAGGAATCGCCTGCCCAGGTTTCGTGTCCCGGCTCGCCCGGTCCGGGGATGGTATAAAAGCGCCAGATTTCCTTGCCGGTGTGCGCGTCATAGGCGGCGATGAGTCCGCGGATGCCGATGTCCCCACCCGCCGTGCCGACGATGACTTTGTCTTTCACGACCAGCGGAGCGTGCGTGATGGTATAGTGTTCGCTCGCGTTCGCCACTTTGGTGTTCCACAAAAGCTGACCCGTCTTGGCGTCCAGCGCGATCAGGTGCGCGTCGAGCGTTACCATGTAGAGCGTGTCGCCCAGGATAGCGAGGCCGCGATTCACGCGCCCGCAGCAGGCGCGGGCTTCGGGCGCGGGCGTGTACGGGAAGGTCCAGTAAATGCGGCCAGTCACCGCGTCCAGTGCGACGACATCATTGGGAGCCTCGACGGTGTACAACACGCCGTCCACAACTAGCGGCGTAGCTTCGAATTTTTCCAGCGAGCGCGCCTGAAACACCCACTGCAGCTCCAAATTCTTCACGTTGGCCGGAGTAACCTGCGTGAGCGTGCTGTAGCGCTGGCTAGAAACGGAGCCTGAGTAGGTGAGCCAATTCTGGGGCTCCCGATCGGGATGCAGAATGCGGTCGAACGACACCTGCGCGGTGAGAGATCCCGCGGCGAAGAACAGCAACAAACAGCGCCGAGTCATGGTCAATGTGCGCCTTTCAGAGAAAGCAGGTAGGCAACCACGTCGGCCGCTTCCTGAGTGGTTAACTTGTCCTTGTAGGACGGCATGCCCGAATTCGTAATCACAGAGAGCTCGCGCAGGTCCGATTTCTCGAACGTGCGCAAGTGCTCCGCCGAATCGAGCATTTGCACGGTGAACGTGTCCAGGTTGAGAAGGCGTCCGGAGTATTGTGCGCCGCTCTTGGTGACGACGTGAACCCTCCGGTATTCCGGGGAGGGAGCCTTGTCCGGGTTCAACAGCGCCTGCTCCAATTGAACCTCGCGGCGCAATCCGCCAATGTCGCCGAGGTTCGGTCCCATCCGCGAACCATGCATTCCCACGCGGTGGCAGCTCAGGCATTGGCCTTTACCCTCGAACAACTGCTCGCCGTGCGCCGAGTTGCCCGGCGGCAGTGTACCTTTGCCGGTTTCGCCCATCGTGCGCACGTAGGCGATCAACGGAAACACCATGAAGTCGGGAAAAGTGGCCGCCGGCATTGGCGTGCCGGGAATGCCTTTGCGGATGACGCGGGCCAGGTCATCTTCGGAGGAAACAGTCAGAAATTTTCCGCGCACAAAATCCACACCCGGAACCAGATTTCCCTCCGGCCCGTGACAGCCCGAGCAGTTGGCTTCGTAGGTCCGCGCTCCGTCCTCGATGTCATTTGCGGTGTAGCTGTGCTGGGCTAGCAGCGGCCCGGCGGCTAAAAGCAGAACACATGCACCAATACGCATCACAACTCCTACTTCAAATCCGGCGTCCGTAATAATGGATTGCTCCACGCCTTGCTCCGCACGTGCGTTCGCGACTTGATGCGCCATCCCGCGGCGGTTTTCACATACACGTCTTCGTAGCCGCCGTCACGCGCGATGCTGCCCGGACCCTTTTCGCCGAGCATCACCAGGTAGACGCGGCCCGTGGCGCCTTCGGCCGTTGGGGTAATCACGGAGTTCACCATCAAGTGACTCCATCCGTTCCACGGCATGTTTTTGCAGCCGAGCTTGCCGCCCCAGGAAGCCGCCGCCAGCTCATCGCGGCCCTTGGCCCGCTGCAGCCCGCCCTTTTGAAAGCCTTCCTCGGAGTATTTGTCGATGAAGACGCCGTCCGGCGTATAGAGATCCGCATAGTCGTAGCCGTTGTTCGTGCAAGTGTCGATGTCGATGCCGTATTTGTTCTGGAGCTGCTGGATCTCGATGTAGTCCAGCGCGCTGAAAGCCGGCGCCTTGGCGGACGCGGCGTCTGCGGACTTTTGCTGCACCAATAGAGCTACCAATAGAATCAGGCAGAGGCTCGAAGCCACTGCCGAAATCGTTTTCCATTTGGACATACTCATCCCCTTTTTCATTTCGGCCCAGGACGCACGCCCGCGACTTTGAGCCGGATGCGGAACAGATGCGTGCAGGCTGTGATGTAAAGCGTCTTGCCGTCGGCGTCGCCAAAAGCCAGGTTCGTGTCCACGATCCGCGGCCGCGGTTCTGTTGAGATTTGCGGAAGCTGCAGCGTGCCGATGTGTTTCCCCTCGGGCGTCGTAATCCAAATCTCACCGCCCAGGACCGTGGAATACAGATTGCCTTTTTCGTCCACCTTCATGCCGTCAACGCCTTCATTGAGAAACGTTTTCGGATTGGCTACTTTGTCGTCGGGCAGCACGTCGTAGAGCAATGTCTTGTGGAATCCGGCGGTCACGTATAAGTGCTTTTCGTCAGGCGACAGCGCGATGCCGTTGGGAAAATCGCCGGGAGCATTCCGGTCGCCCCCCAGGTAGGTCACTTTACCGTCCTTCACGAGATAGAAGCCGTTGTAGGGCAGTTCGCGCGCTGGGCTATCGCCGCCTCCGCGAAGGCCGTTGACGCTATCCGTGAAATAAATCGCGCCATCTGACTTCACAACGATGTCGTTGGGTCCGCTGAAGCGCTTGCCTTCATAGCGGTCGGCGAGCACGGTGCGCGTGCCGTCTTTTTCGAGACGCACGATATTGCGGTCCGCCATCGCGGTAATCACCAGCCTGCCTTGCGGATCTAGAGTCAGCCCGTTCGAGCCGATCAGCACAATCGCGATGCGGCCGCCCGTGACGGTTTGCTGGCCGACATTCAAAATGTCCTTACCTGTGTAGCCGCTCTTGTCGAGGAACACGGAGAGCGGTTTCCCTGGCGCCCACTTGTAGATCACGTTGGCGGCGCAATCGCTGAACAGCAGGTATCCGTTGCCGCCATTGCGGATCCAAACAGGGCCTTCCGTGAGTCCAAAACGATCGCCGAGCGTCTCCAGCTTCGCGTTGGGCGCGATGATCTGATCCAGCGCGGGGTCGAGTTTGAGGATCTTGAACGGGCGGTCAGCCGGCGGCTGCGCCACGGCCAAACTCGCCAGCAAGAGGCTGAAAGAGAGGCTTCTCATCGCACCACGATCAATCATATAGAAAAACTCGGTATATGGCGTGTTGGTGTAAGATCGACTGGGAAACGGAGAAAACGAAATGAATCGACTTTGTTGCCGATTGTGTACTGGCTTGGCTGTGTTGGCGGTCGTTGGAATGTGGCCGCTTCGGCGCGTGACAGCTCAATCGGCCGGCGAGTGGCGCTATTACGGAAGTGACGCCCACAGCACAAAATATTCGCCGCTGGATCAAATCAACCGGGACAATGTCAAACAATTGCAGATCGCCTGGCGCTGGCAGGCTTTGAACTTTGGCCCCCGGCAGGACCTCAACTGGGAAGTGACGCCTCTGATGGTACACGGCGTTCTCTATTTCACCGCTGGAATACGCCGCGACGCCGTGGCTGTAGACGCGGCCACTGGCGAAACGCTGTGGATGTATCGTTTGGATGAAGGCGAGCGCTTTACCCACGCGGTGCGATACAACAATCGCGGCTTGGCCTACTGGACCGACGGGCAGGGGGACGAGCGCATTCTGTTGATCTCGCCCGGCTATCACTTGATCGCGCTGAACGCTAAGGACGGCCGGCCGGCCGCCGGCTTCGGCAACGACGGTGTTGTGGAACTTCTCAATGGGCTGGATCGGACCAATATCCAGCCCGGAATTATTGGCGCTACTTCGCCGCCCATCGTCGTGCGGGACGTGGTGGTTGTGGGCGCTGCGCTCGGCGTAGGCGCTGCGCCGAAGTCCAAGGAAAATGTCCCGGGATACGTGCGCGGCTACGATGTCCACACCGGAAAACTGCTATGGACGTTCCACACCATCGCGCAGCCCGGTGAGTTCGGCAACGACACCTGGGAAGACGGCTCCTGGAAATACACCGGTAACACGGCTGTGTGGGCGCCGATGAGCGCCGACCCCGAACTCGGCTATGTCTACCTACCCGTCGAAATGCCTACCGGCGACGTGTACGGCGGGCACCGCCACGGCAACAACCTTTTCGGCGACAGCCTGGTGTGCCTGGACGCGCGAACCGGCAAGCGCATTTGGTATTCCCAGCACGTGCATCACGACATGTGGGACTGGGACAATCCCGCCGCGCCGGTACTGTTGGACATTAATGTGAACGGCAAGCCAATTAAAGCGGTGGCGCAAGTCACCAAGCAGGCCTTCGTGTTTGTGTACGACCGCGTCACAGGCAAGCCTGTGTGGCCGATCGAGGAGCGTCCCGTCCCCCAATCGGATGTTCCCGGCGAGAAAAGTTCGCCCACGCAGCCCTTCCCGACCAAGCCCGCGCCGTTCGACCTGCAGGGCGTCACTTCCGGCGACCTGGCTGACTTCACGCCCGCGATCAAAGCCGAAGCGCTGAAGATCGCCGCGCAATACAAGCTGGGTCCGATTTTCACGCCGCCTATTGTCTACGACTCCGGCGGGAAGCAGGGAACCCTACAGATGCCAGGCGCGGGCGGCGGGGCCAACTGGCAAGGCGCGGCAGCCGATCCTGAGACGGGTATGCTGTACATTCCCTCCGTGACCTCGCCGTACCTGTCCGCGCTGGTGCACGATCCCAAGCGTTCCGAGATGCAATACATTGCACGGGGCGGGCTCGGCGGGATCGGCAAACCGATGGGGCTGCCATTGCTGAAGCCGCCGTACGGGCGCATCACGGCGATCGATCTCAACACAGGCGATCACGTGTGGATGATTCCGAACGGTGAGACGCCGGAGGACATCAAGAACAACCCGGCGTTGAAGGGCATCGATACGAGCAAATTCGGCGGACCGAACCGCGCGCCGCTACTGGTCACCAAGACGCTGCTGTTCGCGGGCGGCGGCACTCTATTTCGTGCGATCGACAAAAAAAACGGCAGCGTGATTTCTGAAATCAAGCTGCCTGCTAACGATACCGGTGGGCCCATGACCTACCTGGTGAATGGCCGACAGTACGTTGTGGTTGCGGTCGACAGCCGAGAGACGCCCGCCGAGCTGATTGCGTTTGCGCTGCCCCAGTCCGATTAAGCGTCGGGCCGCCATCCTCAATGCAAAGACGCGCTCGCCGGCGCGGCGTGAAAGCGCCGGCGCGACCAGCGAATCCGGATTACGGAATCAAACTGCCTGGGATCTTCCGTTTCGAAGCGGATCGCCGCCACACGATCGCGCCTGGGACTCCCGGCGTATTCGAACAGGGGCCGGAGGTCTTTCAAATTCTGTGGCCAGTCGCTCGCGATCGCGGCGTCTGGAAGGTTCATCCGAACCACGCGGCCGCGGTAGGAGCGTCCGGAACGCAGAGTGGAGTCAATCCACACTGGCACTGAACGGAACAAGGTTCGTCGCGCGGCCTCGTTCGTGGTCTCGCGAATCCCCGTTTCCATCAACAGGACCTCATCGTCGGCCACAGGAGGAAGCACGATCTGTTCGCCCCAGCGCGCCTGGGCGCTGCCTGCCGGGATGGCCGGATCGAAGCGCGGGGCCGCGCGACGTTGGAGTACGAAAGAGCCCGGTAAAACCAATTGAACATCGTACCAATCCAACACGGCCTGCCAGGTTTGCGGAGTCTCGAAAAATGGCTGATGGCCATCCAGCATGGACCAAGAGAGCAGGACCGCCTCGGGTCCGGAGACCGCCGACAACGCTTCGGCATCCAACTTGTCGAGCGTGGGCGTGTACGCGGAATAGGCTTGAAAGATGGGCAGCGGCTGCCAGTGCAGGTGGTTGGCCCGAATCGAATCGATCTCCGTGGGGAACGCGGTCACTCGTCTTTTGCCAATGGCGCCCTGAACTTCCGCGGAGCGTTTGGACGCCAGATCCTTCTCCGTGGCCGTGCTCAATTCGTTCACGGTGTTGGACCAATTTAGAAATCCACTCCAGCTGCTTAGAAATACGCGTCCGGTCAGGCGATCCACGTCGGCCGGCAGAAGTTCTGGCCACACTTGAGTTTGCACGATGAAACCGGCTCCGATGGACAGGATGGCGAACAGACCTACGACGATGCGGCTTCGTGTTGTGGCGGCAAGCACGCCGAAGAGCAACGCGGCCATTGCCAACTCAAATTGAAATCCCACGCAGTGCCCATCTTCCCGAACCATGGCTTCCTTGAATGCGAGGAAGCTAACGATGGCCGCTGGTATGCAGGCGGGCGCCATCCGGCGGAACTCGCCGCCGGCGATCGGCACGACAATAAAAAGCACCACGCAGCTTGCCACCGCGAGAACCGTGACCCACAACGGTCCCGCGATGGCCATGGCATCCGAATACCCGCCGATAATCTGCTCGGAATTGCGAAAGTACGTCACGACGGGCTGCAACGTTCCGTCTGCCAGCCCATACAATGTCAGGAAAGCCGCCGGCCAGACGAGCACAGCCGCCAAGGCTGGCTTCCAGGGCAGGGACGCCGATCGGGCGCGCCACAACAGCAGACCCGTGAAGTAAAGCGCGATCAACGTCGGTGCGACTGCCAGATTTAGCTTCGTGAGAGCGGCCACCGCCCCGACCAGAAACAGAAGACCCACATCCAGCCAGGGATTTGTCTCTATGCCGGCCGCGATGGCCAAGGTCAACACAGTGGCAGCCATCGAAACTCCTGCACCAGGGAACGGCGACACTGCCACACTGCACACCCATAGGATTGCGAACAAGGCGAATGCGTTGCTCCAGGATGGCACCCGCTTGCGCAGGCGCCACAGCGCGTACGCAGTTACAGTGGCGAAACCCCACGCGAAGCAAAACACGGCCCAAGGCTCAGCCCCCGGGAAGATCGGCAGTGCCAAGTAGCCGAGCGGTCCGTAAGTAAACACAATGTCCCGGCCGAAGACCATTCTCGCGGCATGCGCCATGTTGAGGCCCAAGACCCAACTGCCGTCCAACCCGGGTCCGCCGGGATTTGGGATTGGAGGAACAGAGATCAGAAGGGCGAGTGCTATGAGAATCGCGGATTTGACCGATGCCCAGGAACTTGAGGGACGGAGAGCCTGTTCGCGAACGTTCGCTCGCGCCGATTTGCGCTTCTTTACAGCGGTGCGCCTGGAGCCTTTACCCACGGCGCTTTTGGCGGGAAAGGCGGCCGAACAAGCTGGCTACTTGCCAACCAGGTGCTGAATGTCCCGGTTGTTTTCCTGGCAGATGTATTCCATCAACTCCTGGTTCGGCGCCCAGGTCGCGGTGGTAACCACGGTCCACGGTTTGGTGTAATACTCCGGGTCATCGATGGTGGCAGCCAGACGCAGGGTATTGGAATCGGGCCGAGTATACCGCTCGGTGACGTGCAGTTTCTCGCCATGCGGATGACCGGCGGCGTCCAGCCAAGTCTCGGTATTGAAGCCAACCACGTCCACCACCAGGGTGTCGCCTTCCCAGTGGCCGACCGAGTAACCGAGGAAATTGGGATTCGGATCGTCGGGCTGCTTCCGGCCATCCATCCAGATGATGCGCCATACGTGCGCACCGCCTTCGTAGATAAATAGAATACGGTCGCGCATTTGGAAAATCTCGGTGGGATATGGCGTATACATCATGCGAGGGACGCCGGGCGGCAGGCAATAGCCTTCCGGATCGTCTTTGGAATGAGTCGCCTGGCGTTCGTCGAAGGTTTTCTTGCCTAATTCGTTAAATGGGACCACGACCGGCCCACCGTCCGGCGAGTGCCCCTGCTTTTGCATGTCGATAATGTAAGGCACACGCCACATGCCCTTGGCCAAGCCGCCGAGATCCGGCTTGCCGGCGTTCACGCCGTAGAATGGATCATCCGGCAGCCGTGGCGCGGGTCCCGGCGGCGGTCCGGGCGGCCTCCGGAATCCGAAACGTCCCGGTCCTCCTGGCCCCGGCGGCGGGCCGCCTTTCTGGGCGAAAACAACTGGAGTGACGGTGAACGCAGCCAGCAGAGCCGCGAGGGAAATAATGCGATTACTGCTCACTCTGAAATCTTCCCGCACAATTACGGGCGAAGGCAAGCCCAGGCGGAGCGCGAATAGGAGTATACTAGGCTCCGCTCGTTAGAATGACGCTCATCATGGCCGCTTACCATAAGCGGTCAAAACAAGTCCATCTACAAAGAACCAGGAGGGGAAGATGATTCGAAAGGCCCAACGGAACATCTGCGCGAAAGCAGTGATTGTTTTCGGCGTAGGACTGCTGGCGGCTGCAGGTCAATCGGTTTTTGCAGCCACCTTATGCGTGAATCCAACCGGCTCGTCCGGGTGCCAAGCTACTATCGGTGGGGCCGTCAGCGCGGCTGCACAAGGCGACGTCATCCAGGTTGCCGCCGGTACTTACAAGGAAGACGTCAACATTACGAAAACAATTGGCCTGATCGGCGCGGGGAGCGCCACAACGATCATTGACGCCACGGGACTCGCGAATGGCATCGTCATCGACGGCACAGCCGGAGGAGTTCTGGGTGGCGTCGTATCCGGCTTCACCGTCGAAAATGCGAATCTGCAAGGCATCCTCGTTCAGAATGCTTCCGGCGTGACGATCTGGAACAACCAAGTGCTCAACAACAACAAGAACCTGACTCCTACCGCGATGGGGCCGTCGTGTCCCGGATTGCCGACCGCGTTCGCGCAGGGTGAGAGCTTCGATTGCGGGGAAGGAATCCACTTCTCCGGCGTTGATCATGGCGTGATCTCCAACAACGTGGTTCAACACAACGCCGGCGGAATCCTGCTCAGCGACGATACCGGCGCCACGCATGACATCGTCGTCAGCGGCAACATGGTTAGCGACAACGCTTATGACTGCGGGATTACTCTCGCCTCTCATAGCGTCGCTATGGGCGTGTACCACAACACTATTACCGGAAACCAATCCCTGCGAAATGGTCTGAAGGCGCCGGGTGCTGGCGCCGGCGTGGGCATTTTTGCGGCGGGCCCCGGCAATGAGACCTTTGGGAACGTAGTAATCAATAACGTGTTGATGGACAACGGGCTGCCAGGCGTGACCATGCACAACCACGCCGCGGCGGGTGTCGGCGGCGTGCCGGCCGGCGCTCCTCCGATCCTTTTCGACAACAACGTCATTGTCGGCAACACGATCTCCGGCAATGGCGCCGATACCGAGGACGCTGCGACCCCTGGTCCGACTGGAATCAACATCGCTAGCATCGGTTCGGCGGACGGCACCGTGATCACCGGGAACACGATCACCAAGGAAGCCATCGCGATCGCGGTGAAGGCTCCCGCCGCCGGCCAAATCCGGGCGTTCTTTAACAATTTCACCGCTGGAACCGGCATTCTGAACACTGGTTCGGGAATCGTGAACGGCACGGAAAACTGGTGGGGCTGTTTCGGTGGTCCGGCTTCCCCCGCGTGCGCGAGCTCGATGGGCACGAACGTCACCGTGCCGTTCCTGACTAGCCCATTCGCTGCTTCGACTTTGCCAACCCCGCCCGGCGGTGGGACACCCGTGAAAGGTGTGGTCACGATCGTTGTCACGGCCGGCGGCGCCACCTCGACCTCGAATAAGTTCCAGGCTGTTGGCAAGGCCATCACACTGAATGCGTCCCAGTCCAGCAGCACTGCCGGGGGTAGCTTGTCCTTCGCCTGGACGTCTGCACCGGGGCAGCCCCCAGTGCAGATCACTGGCGCGGACACAGCTACGCCGACGATCCAGTTTACCTATCGCGCTACCTACGAGTTCACGTTGACGGTGACGGATTCAACCGGCTCGACGGCCACCGCGACGGTTACCGTCGAGAACTACGCGCTGTAAGCGTTCGTGAAGGCGGCCTGTTCTTCGAGCGGGCCGTCTTTTCCGCCGCTTTGGCATGCCTCTAAAGAGTCGTTGACAAGCCTCGCGTGCCGTTGAAAGATGGAACGCGGAACGGAGGCGCGAAGATGAGCGGAATCACACGGCGCGGTCTCATGCAGGGCGCGGCCCTGGCGGCGACCCAGCTCCGATCGCCGGCACAAGCCCAGCCGGAGCGTTTCGACGTGGTCGTGGCCGGCGCCGGCCACAATAGCCTGATCTCCGCCGCTTACCTGGCTAAGGCCGGATACAGAGTCCTGGTGCTCGAAGGGCGGCCTACCATCGGAGGCGGTTGCAAGACGGCTGAGGTGTGCCTGCCCGGCTTTAAGGAGGACCTCTGTTCCTCGGTCCACTCCGGCTTTCAGTCCAATCCCGCGCTGCGCAACAACGAACTGAATCTACGCGATTATGGACTGGAATACATCGATCCCGATCCGATCATGCACACGCAGTTCACCGACGGCGTGTCGCTGACCGTCTGGAAGGACCTGGATCGGACCTGTGCTGAGTATGCGAAGGTTTCGAAGAAGGACGCCGAAACCTTCCGCCGGCTCGTCTCCGAGTACACCGCGTATACGAAGGCGACCGCGGCTGCCCGGTCCGGCGGCGAGGCCAAGGTCCCTAACGCCCGCGTCTGGCAGCGCCGCATGGCAATGTCGGGTTATGACCTGGTCCACGAGCTGTTTGTAGACGACCACATCCGCAGCTTTCATCTCGCTGTAGGCCATTTCGGAGGCGTGCCGGCCGGCGATCCTCTAACCGGGGCGCAGGCGTTTTCCGTGATCGGCCAGCAATTAGGCGGACGGCCGATGCCCAAGGGCGGCTCGGGCATGCTGACCGTCGCGCTGGGCCGAGTTCTGGAAGCGAACCACGCCGTTATTCTCACGAACAAGCCTGTTGCGCGGTTTCTGATCGAAGGCAGCAAATGCGTGGGTGTGGAGTGTGTGGACGGCAGCTCTTATCGCGCCGAGAAAGCCGTGCTGTCCACGATTCACATCAAGCACCTGGTCGACATGGCGCCGCGTGAATTGTGGGGTGAGGAGTTCCTGGAAAACGTTCGGCTATTCCAGCCGGAACACGCGATGTTCCAGTTTCACTACGCTACCACGGAGCCTCCCAAGTTTCCGCTGGCGGGCGGCGGAACGATCTCGCCCACCGAAACCGCTCTGCTTCCGAATCCCGAGCGCGTCCTGCGGTTGACCTATGACAACGATCGCGGTGAGGTGAACCTGGACGATCCGCCCCTGCAGATTGTCTGCCCCACCGTCGCCGATCCCAGCCGCGCTCCGGCCGGATATCACACCTTGAAGCTCGAAGGCACATTGCCTTACCAGCTCAAGGAGGGGCCGCAGCACTGGGATGTAATTAAGGAGCACGTCGCCGAGAGTCTGTTCAATAACCTGCGCCGTCTTTCGCCCAATCTGACGCCGGACAAGATTCTGGCGAAGTTCCTGGAAAGCCCGCTGGACATCGAACGCATGAATCCGGCCATGTGGCGCGGCAGCGCGCATCATGGCGCGAACAATCCGGCGCAATCTGGCGCGAACCGGCCGGTGCCAGGATGGTCGCAATACCGCATGCCGATTCCAGGGCTTTACCAGACCGGCGCCTGCACGCCTCCGGGCGGATCCATCACGGGGATGCCTGGGCGTAACGCCGCGGCGGCGATGCTCAAAGATTTCGGCAGCAGCATCGAAGAAGTTGTCAACAAGAAAGCGTGACCATGAGACTTCTGGCGATCGTGCTGTTATTGACATCTGCCGGGATGGGCCAACAGGCCGCGAAGCAGGAAGTGCCGGACAATTTGGCTGAGCACCCGGCTCCGGCTCAACCGCTTCCCTTCAGCCATAAGACACATGTCGCGCGCGGCTTGCAATGCCGGCAATGCCACACCAGCCCGGACCCGGGAGCCCAGATGACGTTTCCAGCTACGAGCACCTGCATGGCGTGCCATTCGACCATCGCCAAGGACCGGCCCGCGATCCAGAAGCTCGCCGAGTTTGCGAAGTCCGGCAATCCGGTCCCCTGGGAGCGCATTTATCGAGTCACTCAGGGTGTGACGTGGACCCATCGCAAGCACCTGGAAGCTGGCATGCAATGCGTGATGTGCCACGGAAACGTGGGCGCACTGGATGCCATGGCCGAGACCACTGCGGTCACCAGCATGGCCAGTTGCATCTCCTGCCATGCCGCCCATAAAGCCGGCACAACCTGCCAGACCTGCCACGCCTGGCCACCCGCGTGAACAATGCGGGAAAATGGAAGCGGTGTTCGAGCCCATCAAAAGAGCGCCGACGAGCAGGCGCGCCCTGCTGATCACGCCATTTGCTTTCGCCGGGCTCATTGCGATCACAACCCGCAAGGGTCGCGACTCCGAACCAGAGGCTTCCGCAACCGCGATCGATGGGGAAGTCACGGTTATCCGATTTAGCGACAAGGGTGAGAGTCTAGGACCGGCGCGCGTGAATAAAGTTGTCCACTCCGGTTCCGAATGGCGCAGGCTGCTGACCGCCGAGCAGTTTTACGTGCTGCGCCAGGGGGGCACCGACACAGCTTTCACCGGTACGTACTTTCAAAACCACGAGCGCGGAATCTACCGCTGCGCCGGCTGCCGCGACGCGCTGTTCAGCTCCCAGACTAAGTTCGATTCCGATACCGGCTGGCCGAGCTTCTGGGCACCGCTGGCCGAAGAAAACATCTACACGCGCAGAGACACCAGCCTCACGGTGGAGCGTGTGGAAGTACTCTGCCGGCGATGCGACTCGCACCTGGGGCACGTGTTCAACGACGGCCCGGAGCCGACCTATCTGCGTTACTGCATGAACGAATCGGCGCTCAGCTTTTGCGCGAGCGCTGACTGACCTAAAACATCTGGCTGGAAGTAATTCCACCACTGGCGAGCGCGGTAGCCATCCGAGCCAACGCGGACTTGTGGATCTGCGAGACGCGGCTTTCGTTGATCCCCAGTGCCGCGCCGATCTCCCGCATGGTCATCTGATCGATGTAATACGAGTGGACCACGCGCCGGTGGCGCTCCGGCAGCGACTGCATGGCCTGCTCCAGCGCGCCGCGAAGCTGCCCCTGCGCGCAGATAGAGTCTGGATGGGTTTCCGGATTGCAGGGAAAGTCTGGTGCTTCGTCGTTCTCGCGCCCTCGCGCCGAGGCCGATACCAGGCTGACGGTTTGCAGGTCGAGTGTCGCGGCTCTCCATTGCGCGGCATTCAGCCCGAGTTCCTGGGCAACCTCGGCTTCCGACGGGCTGCGCTGCAGCTCGGTGGCTAGTTTGTTTCTGACAGCGTCGATTTGGCGCTGCCGGCGGCGCATGTTTCGTGTCGCCCAGTCCATTTGCCGCAAGCTGTCCAGAATCGCGCCTTTGATGCGGTGCTGAGCGTAGCTGGAAAACGGCACCTTCTTTTCGGGGGTGTATTTGGTGGCCGCGTCGAACAGCCCGAGTACACCGGCATGTTCCAGGTCGTCCAAATCGACGTGGACCGGCAGGTTCTGCTGATGGCGCACCGCGATCGCTCTCACCAGCGAAAGATGCTCCAGAACCAGCCGGTCCCGCCGAGCCTGTTGCGCCGCCCGCTCGCGTGACGCCTTCCGCTGCATATAGGGAACGGTACGGAGCGGCTTCGTTCCGTGCGCCGTGGTGTGCCTTTCCGGGCGAACTGTTCCAGGATTGACCCCGAACGTGCTGCGCTGCACTTGTGCCGTTAGCATCGCGAGTTATTCTCCTCAAGAACCGGCGGCCGCGGCGTACCTTAAGGTCGAACCTCGGCGCTTCTGTCCAGTCAAGCCAGTAGTCGGGCCAAGCGGGAGCACGTGCTCTGCCAGCGCGCCGGCTATGCATTTCGAACACTTTGCAGCGCGGTCTGCAAAACCCTGTGACAGAATGACAGTACAAACGAGCCGCGCATTGCGACAAAGTGTCCGTACGAATGCGTGTCGGCTGGTGTGCCGGTTAGGGCCTCAGCTTGTCTCTAAGGTTGAGACAAGATGTCTCATTTGCCCGCGCCCTAAACTTTTTTTGGCGTGGAACTAGGGTTGGCCGGGCCATGTCGAATCTACGACATAAGTCCGATCAGCAAGCACCCTGCCGGTGGTAAATGGAATGCACTACAACAGCACGGTCGCGCATGCTAGCCCTCGGAAAAAATGTGCGGGTATGGGCGTCGGTATACACCGTCGCCGGTATTCTGGGTTGCATTCTCAACCTCTGGCACGTGCACTCGAGCGACCCGTGGCGCTTTCTGTGGTACCTGATTTGCGCGAACATCGCGGCGCTGGGAATCAAGATGATCGGGGCGCAAAGCCTGATCCCGGCGGGTTTTCTGATCATGCTGTTGGGGGTCGGCGATCTCAGCCTCCCCGAACTGCTCTTCATTGGTTGCACCGCCACATTGTTACGCGATATCCGCAAGGTTCGAGGATTTGCCCAACTGGTTCCGGTTTTGTTCGGAATGGCCAGCGTCACGATTGGAATCGCAGCGGCACAAGGCGCTTACCGGCTCACCTCGTCGCTCGGCTTCAACGCGTTGTTTCCAGTGCCGGTGGTGGCCAGTTCCTTCGTCTTGCTGTTTAACTACGGACTGGCCACGTCATTATTGTCGGACTCCAAGGCGCCGCTCATCGGTGTGTACAAACGGGAATGCCGTCATCTCTTGCCGTGGTTCGTGGCCGCCAGCTATCTGGCTTATCTGGTGCGCTGCACGACGCTGGAGACCGGCTGGCAACCCGGCGTGATCGCGCTGCCGATCCTGTTTGTCCTGGATTATGGTTATCGCACCTGGTCGAGGGCTCAAGCTGAGCACAAGGAAGAACTTGCCGCCTTGCATCGCCGCACGCTGGAGATTCTGGCGGTAGCGATTGAAGCCAAGGATCACACCACGCAGTTGCACCTGCGCCGCGTCCAAACTTATGCCTTGGAGGTGGGAAGGGAACTGAAGCTTAGCGAATCCGAGTTGGAAGGCTTGAACGTGGCCGCGTTGTTGCATGACATCGGGAAACTGGCGATTCCGGACCACATTTTGGTGAAACCAGGACCGCTTAGCCCCGAGGAATGGGAAAAGATGAAGACGCATCCGGCGATCGGCGCCGAAATGCTGACCCGCATGCGCTTTCCCGATTCCGTTGCTCCCATTGTCCGCACCCATCATGAGAAGTGGGATGGAACCGGTTATCCGGGAGGATTGAAGGGCGAGGAGATCCCCATCGGAGCGCGTATTCTTTCGGCGGTGGACTTCGTGGACGCTCTGGCCTCCGACCGGCCTTACCGGCGCGCCATTCCGTTGCAAGAGGTAATGCAACGCCTGGCCGCGCAGAATGGAAAGAGTTTCGACCCGCGCATCGTCGAAGTTCTCGAAAAGCGTTACACGGAACTCGAGCAAAAAGCCTGGGCAGTGGCCAAGGGCGGTATTGCGGAAGCTCCTGCCGCTGTTTCGGACTCCCAGCCGCCGGATCTCAAGGAACTTGCCGAACGGCTCGCGATGGATGCGGCGCCGACCGCGGAGGCCGTCTTCGCCCCCATTGCCACAGCCCGCCAGGAGAGCCAGCTTCTTCAGGAATTGACCAACGACGTGGGCCGGGCCGCGAGCATCGACGAAGTCTTCTCGTCGATTCACAAATGCCTGCAGCAAATCATCCAGCACGATACGCTGGTGGCCTACGTGGTTCGCGGCGAGACGCTGGATCCCGTTTACATCCAGGGCAAGCATAGCCACTTGTTCGTCCGTGAGCCGTTTGTCATGGGCAAGGGACCTTCCGCTTGGGTGGCCGAAAATCATGCACCCATCGTAAATGGAAATCCATCGGTAGAGGGCTGCTACAAGAAAGATTCCGCCGTGGTGTACAAGCTGCAGGCCGCGCTGGCCGTGCCTTTCGAGGGCCGCAATGGCTTGGCCGGCGTGGT
Source organism: Bryobacteraceae bacterium (assembly GCA_035501155.1). Lineage (GTDB taxonomy): Bacteria > Acidobacteriota > Terriglobia > Bryobacterales > Bryobacteraceae > Palsa-89. Next base: position 68,270 of record DATJWO010000044.1, on the reverse strand, counting down.
GACGCTGTATAGCGGAGAGAAGAACTATTTCAATCGCGACCACTTGCGGATTCTCCAATCTGCCAGCCTTCGCGTCGGACTTACCGTGGAGAATGTCCTGCGGTTTGAGCGCGCGGAAACCTCGGCGGTCACCGATCACCTGACCGGAATTCCCAACGCGCGGTCGCTGGCTACGCATCTTGACCGGGAGTTGGCACGAGCCCGGCGGGAGAATGCAACCGTTGGCATCCTGCTCTGCGACCTGGACGGATTCAAGCAGATCAACGACCGCTTCGGGCACCTGAAGGGGAACGAGGTACTGCAGCAGGTGGCGAAGGGGCTGCAAAGCGCCTGCCGCGATTCCGACTATCTGGCGCGCATGGGAGGTGATGAGTTCGTGATCGTTCTGCCGGGGCTGAAGCAGGATGTCTGCGCCGTGCATCTGGAGCGACTGAGGTCGGTGGCGGTGGAAGCGGGTTGGCAGGCTTGCGGCGAGGCCTGCCTGTCGATGAGCGTGGGAGCCGCAATCTATCCCGGTGATGGCGCTGACGGCGAGGCTTTATTGGCGGTGGCGGACCGCCGCATGTACCGCGTCAAGAACGAAGGCAAAGAGACCGGAAGCGGCCACTCTGGAGCGGACATCGTACCGTTGGCGCAAGCCGCTGCCGAGTAGGCGCCGCGTTCAAAGAATACTCAGCAGGACTTCCAACTGGTTGTGGAACTGCGGCAGGATGTCGGCGTCGTCGATGCCGAGCCCTAGCTCCTCCAGCGCTCGCGCGGTGTCTTCCTCCGGCGCTCTTTCGCCGCTGATGGACAGTCCCTGGTGGTCAGCGTAACAGTCGGCTACATGCACAATGTCGCAGAGCGGCACGCTCGGCGAGAGCGACCGGCCCGGATCGTCGAATGGATTCTCATGGAACCGGACTGCCGCCTCGATGGCGGCCGGCAGTTTCCAAGAAGCGACAATCGCCGCGGAGAGTTCCGGATGAGAAAATCCCAGCAGTTCAACCTCGGCTCCTTCCAGCCCGTCGTGCTCCGTATGAAGCAGCCGCTGGAAGGCCTCTTCTTCCTTCGAGAGCAGAACGGCGATGATCAGCCGGCCGAGATCATGAAACAGGCCGGCCAGAAACGCCAGTTCCATTTTCTCGGGGGCCAATGCGGAAGCAATCGTTTCCGACAGGATGGCGGTGGCGATGGAGTGCGTATTGAAGCGAGACGTGGACCAGGCGGAGGGTGTAGGAATGCGGTTCCATACCCCGGAAATCGAAACGCTCACAACCAGGTTGCGGATGGCATTGAGCCCCAGCCGCGAGACCGCGTGCCGGATGGACAGTATCGGCATGGAGCGCGCATAAAATGCGGAATTCGCGAGCGCCAGGACCTTGCCCGCCGTGACTGCGTCCTTTTCGATCATGCCTGCGATCTCAGCGAGTGAAGCGCCGTCGTCGGGCGTCGAGACGGAAGCGAGCAGGTGCCGGACCATTGGGGACAGAGGCGGCAGGCCTTGAACCAGCGTCAGCGCATGCGCTAGCCGATCGTTGCCCCGATAGTCCGCTACTTCCGGCATAAGGGTGCTTTCGCCCTTCTATCGGGCGAAACCAGCCTCGGCGTTAGGGTGCCTGGTTAGGGCTTCAAAGGTTCGGGTATGGCGGCGCCATCGGCACGAGGATCGGACGCAGCATAGTTCATCCCGGTCTCTGAATTGTGCAATATAGCCTGGCCGCGGCCCATGGTTTCGACAAAGGCGCGCTCGAGATGCACGTCGTGGCCCCGCTCGGAAAGCTGTTGGATCGTCTCCACCGGGATGCGCGATTCGATCGCGATGTCGCAGCCGGCGGGACCGTTCTTGAAGAAGCGCGGCGCCTCCAGGGCTTCCTGGAGGTTCATGCCGTAGTCTACGAAATTGGACACAAACTGCGCGTGCGCCATCGGCTGCACCGCCCCGCCCATGATGCCGAAGCCGATATGCTCGTCACCCTTCTCCATGAATGCGGGAATGATGGTGTGAAACGGGCGTTTGCCGCCGGCCAGCACGTTGGGATGATGCGGGTCGAGTGTGAACGCCGCGCCGCGGTTCTGCAGTTCGAAGCCCATGCCTTCCACCGTGACACGCGAGCCGAAGAACGAATAGACGCTCTGAATCCAGCTGGCGATGTTGCCGTCTTTGTCGACCATCGTGAGGTAGGTAGTGTTGCTGCCGACCGGATCGCCGGGAGTGACGTTGCAGTCAGCGTGTTGCGGATCAATCTTGGCGGCGCGCGTGCGGGCGTATTCTTTCGACAAGAGCTGGGCCACGGGAGAGTCGTACGTGCGTGGATCGGCGTTGTAGCGGTGAACGTCGGCGTACGCCAGCTTCATCGACTCGATGCGCATATGCAGTTCGGGGGCGCTGAAGGGGCCGAGCGGCGAGGGCGGCGCGGTCTCCATGATGTTCAACATCTCGAGCGCTGCCATGCCCTGGCCGTTGGGTGGAAGCTCATAGACGCGCCAGCCGCGGTAGTCGATCGAGAGTGGAGTGACCCATTCCGGCGTGAAAGAGCTAAGATCCTGTGCGGTCATCGTGCCGCCCAAGTGTTGGGATGTTTTGAGGATCGCGGCGGCAATATCGCCCTTGTAGAACGCCGCGGGGCCATGTTCGGCAACCAGGCGGAGTGCGCGGCCCAGATCGGGGTTCTTGAACAGCTCGCCGGTGCGCGGAGGCCGGCCGCCGGGAAGAAAGACGCGCGTCGACTCGGGATTGCGCTTGAGAGCCGCGACGATACCCGGCTCCACCCAGATCTCGTGCATGCCTTCATAGACCGGGAAACCCTGCTCGGCGTATGTGATCGCGTCCTGAAAGAGGTCCTTCCAGGGCAGCTTGCCGAAGCGCTGATGCATCTGATACCAGCCGGCCACCGCACCCGGCACTGTGACCGCGTGGATGCCCTCCTGCGGCATGCGTTTGAAATCGTGCTTGGCGAGAAACGCCGGCGAGAGAGCCATCGGCGCGGGTCCCGAGGAGTTCAGGCCGGTCAGCTTCTTGGTCTTCGCGTCCCAATACATGACAAAGAGATCGCCGCCCATGCCGCACATCAAAGGTTCGGTGACTGCCAGGACCGCGTTCGAAGCGATGGCGGCATCGACAGCCGATCCGCCGCGCGCCAGGATCTGCGCACCGGTTTGCGACGCCAGAACCTGGCTGGTAGCAGCGATGCCGCGAGGGTTGATCACAATCGAGCGGCCGTAGCCTCGGCCGATTTGGGCGTTCAAAGGTGTCATGGCGAGAAGCGAAAGCCCCGCAAGGCAGGCTTTCCAAAATGAGGCGCTCCTTCGGGTGTGGATCATGGGATGCGATCCAGCATAGCGCAGCCCGCAGTGGTTGGTGACAGTGGCTAGATTTTAACCAGCCCCAGCCGGATGCCGCGCATCACCGCTTCGGTGCGCGTGCCGGCGTGCAGCTTCGCCAAGATCGAATTCACATGAAATTTCGCCGTATGCTCAGAAATCGAAAGGCCGTGCGCGATCGCCTTGTTGCTCATGCCTTCGGCCAGCATCTCCAACACGTCCATCTCTCGCGGTGTCAGTGGTTCGGTGATCTGCTCCACTGGAGCAGATGGCAGCAGTGGCGCGCTATCGTCTACAGGCACGACAGCCAGCCCCGCGGCTGCGGCGTAGATGGCGGCGATGATCTGCTGCGGCGCCGCGTCTGGAGGCAGAACCGCCCGGGCGCCGGAGCGCAGCGCCTCCATCGAGGGTGTCTCATCCGCCAGCACCACGACCGGAATTCCGCCCGCGCCATTGGACAACTCCGGGACATCTTCGCGAACCAGCACATCGGCTTCTGGCGCTACGTTTACTACCTCGATCTCCGGGTGCCCGCTCAGGATCGCCTCCAGACCGGCGCGCGTCACCGGCGACGCCGTCTCGATGTGGACGCGGATCAAGCCGCCTCCATCCGGGGCGCAGCCAGCAGCACGGAGACCTCGCGTTCGCGCCGGCGGTCGCCCCGGAGGAAACCGATCTTGAGGACGCCGCCGGCCGACTCGTCGATCGCGTTACTCAGGTCATCCAGAGACCCCAGGCCGCGCCCGTTCACCGACACCAGCAAATCGCCGATCAGCAGAGAGGCGGTTTCGGCCGGGCTGTTCGCCAGCACCTCCAGCACCAGCAGGCCCAACCCGCGAACGCGATCGGCGACGGGACGGAGCACCACACCCAACGATGGCCGGCTTCCACGCTTCAGGAAGTCTGCGACGGTGTCGCTCGGAATTGCCAGGGCGAGTCCACCTTGCACCACCATGGTGTTGATGCCCACTACACGGCCTTCGGCATCGGCGAGCGGCCCACCGGAGTTACCAGGGGCGAGACGTATGGCGGCTTGCACCCATCGCCTGCGACCCAGGCCGCGGACAGATCCTGAGGCGTGTACGACACCGGTGGTCAGGGCGCCGACAAATCCTAGCGGATTTCCAACCGCCACGACCAACTCGCCCGGCCGCAACGAGGCTGAATCGCGCCATACCACTGCCGGCATGCCCGTTGCCTGTATCCGTAGCATCGCCAGGTCCGCCCGGGCATCGCGCGCCGCCACACGCGCCTGAAACGTACGGCCATCCCAGAGCTGGATGCGTGCCTCTTCGCCGCTCGCCACATGCGCGTTGGTAATCACCATGCCGTCGGTCGCCCAAATGACGCCCGATCCCACGCCGCGGGCTTCGCGCGATTCACTGACGACTTGAACCGTCGAGCGCCGCAGCTTCTCGGCAACCTCACCGAATCCTTGCGGCAGCATGTCAACCCTTTCGCGGCCGTTCGCCGGGCGTGATCTCCAATTCCACCAGCTTGCCGCCCCGCAGCAGGCGCGCTTGCAGTTTCTTGCCCACCGAGCCTGAGTCCAGCACATCCTGAACGTGCTCCGGCTCCTGGATTGTCCGTCCGCCCAATTCCAGCAGAACGTCGCCGATGGTGACGCCAGCCTGTCCAGCCGGTGCGTCCTGATCGACACTGATTACGATCAGGCCCGTGGGCGCCTTCAGATTCATCGTGCTTCTCAGGTGCTCGGGAAGGGCGACCGGTTGTAGGCCGACGCCCAAATAACCGCGTGGAATACGGCCATGTGCAAGCAGAGCTTCCACCACGCGCTCGACTGTGGCCAACGGAACCGCGAAGACCGAGACCCGCGATAGCACCGGGGTCGCGATGCCGACTAGCTTACCCGCCGCATCCACCACTGCGGCGCCGGAAGCGGCGGGATGGAGTGCAATATCCAGCCGTACCACCTGGTCCAAGCGGCCGCCGCGCCAGGTCTGCGAAGCGGGCGAAATGCTGCTGAGTACGCCGAACGCCGCGTTCACACTATCTTTGGACCTTCCAACGGCGAGCATCACGCTCCCCGGCGTTGGAATCTCCGCAGCTCTTTCCGCAACACGGGCGGTGAGCCCGGAGACCTTCAAAACGGCCAGGTCCGTGCCTGAGTCGCGCCCCACCAACTCGGCGCTGAGTTTCGAACCATCCGGCGCAGTGACTTGGATATCATCGTCGCGGCGAATGGTGTGATCCGCGGTGACGACCACGCCGTTCTTCCAATGCACGCCGCTCGAATCGAAACGCGGTCGCGCATGAACCGCCACGATCGATTGCCCAACCTGCGCCACTGTGGACGCCAGTTGTTCTGAAAACGAAACCAGAGGATTGGTCAAGCTAGTTACTCCCTACTCACAGGATGCGCCTGCGCGGGTCGCGGGCGCACCGGCAGATCGGGTAGCTTGAGACCTGGCTAATCGGGCAGGTGGCCTAGGCCTGCGCGAGCGCGGAACGGACTTCGCGGATTTGATCGGCGTGGCGCCGTCCGTGGGCGGCGATCAACATCATCCACTCGGTTCCGTTCAGAACCCCGAACCGGGGATGTTCAGCGGAAAGCGAATAGAGCTCGGCGGCCCGGCTTTCGGCGAACTCGACGGTCTTGGACCGCGCTGCGTTAAATTGCTCCAGCGCCTGAGTTAAGCTCGCGAAGCGGCCAACAGGACGAACGGCCTCCGGGGCTTGCGCCTTATTTGTGCGGCTCGCGACACGGACCAAAAGCTCGGCTTCCTTTTGACGGTCGATGCGCGGCGAGTCCAGCTTGGGCGCTTCTTCCAGGCGGCTCAAGAAGCGCTCCTCCACCACCGTGACGTGCTCCACGCATTCCAGAACCGACCAGCGGCCCTCTTCCGGACGTGTTTTGGCGTGTGGTTCAGCGACCACGCCCGCCGCGGCGTTGAACTCCTGGCGGCTGTTTTCGAGGATCTCGACAATGTTGCGGCTTACTTCTGGGGCCATGTTGAGCAGTCTATCAGACAGAGGGCGCCCCTCCGCCGGTTGCCTTGGGGAATCGGCTTGCGGCAAGCTTGAAGGTGCCCTTTCAGGGGCACGGTTGGAGCGGAACTTGGCGACACTCACTGACGAGCAGCAGTTGATCCTGAGCACGGTGCGGAAGTTTGTCGAGAAGGAAGTGATTCCCGTGGCTTCGGCCATGGAGCATCGCGACGAATATCCGCATGCACTAGTGGCCCAGATGAAAGAGATGGGGCTGTTCGGCTTGAACATCCCCGAGGATTACGGCGGCGCGGGAGTCGACACCACAACTTTCGCGATGGTCTTCGAGGAAGTTTCGCGCGGCTGGCTGGGTTTGGCGGGCGTGATCGGCAGCAACTCGGTGATGTGCGACGTGGTGGCTCGGTTTGCAACCGAAGCCCAGAAACGCCGGTTCCTGCCCGCGATGGCGATGGGCGAGAAGCGCGGTGGCATCTGTCTGACCGAATCGAACGCTGGAACCGATCTGCAGGCCATCACGACGATGGCTACGCGCGACGGGGATGTGTACCGCGTCAATGGCTCGAAGATGTGGATCACGAATGGCCGGCATGGGAATACATTTCTGCTTTTGGCAAAGACCGATCCATCGGCGCAGCCGGCGCATCGCGGCATGAGCGCTTTCGTGATCGAAAAGGGCGCGCCCGGCATGACGGTCAGCCGCGATATCGAGAAACTCGGCTATAAAGGCGTGGAGACTTGCGAACTGCATTTCTCCGATTTTCCGGTGCCGGCGGAGAATCTGATCGGCGGCGTTGAGGGCCAGGGCTTCAAGCAAGTCATGACAGGCCTGGAGGCCGAGCGGCTCAACGTCGCGGCGCGCGGGCTGGGCATTGCGCGTGCAGCATTTGAAGAAGCCATCCGCTATGCGCAGCGGCGCACCACGTTCGGCAAACCAATTGCGGAATATCAAACCATCCAGAACAAGCTGGCCGACATGGCGACGAACATCGAAGCCTCGCGGCTGTTGATTTACTCGGCTTGCGAGAAGCGCGACCGCGGTGAGCGTTGCGACCTGGAAGCTGGCATGGCCAAACTGTTCGCAACGGAAACGGCGGCCGAGGTCGCGCTCGAAGCCATGCGCATCATGGGCGCCAACGGCTACTCGAAAGATTTTCCGGTGGAGCGCTACTATCGTGACGCGCCGCTGGTCGTGATCGGCGGCGGCACCAACGAACTGCAGCGGCTGATCATTGCGCGCAATCTGCTGAAGAAGTACAAAGAGGACGCATAGATGGAATTCGGGCGCTTCTACGAGGAGTTCGAAGTGGGCACCGTGTACAAGCACTGGCCTGGCCGCACAATTACCGACTACGACAACACGCTGTTCGCTTTGCTCTCGATGAATCAGAATCCCCTGTTCATCGATGACCACTACGCGCGCAGCCAGCCGCTCGGCCGCCGCCCGGTGCTGGACTCGCTCATCTTCAGTCTGACGGTAGGAATGAGCGTCTCCGACACTAGCGGCAAGACCATCGCCAATTTAGGCTACGAGAGTGTGGTCTTCGAGCGGTCGATGTTTCCCGGTGATTCGCTGTATGCCGAGTCCGAAGTGCTGGATAAGCGCGAATCGGCGAGCAAGCCCGACCGCGGCATCGTGGGAGTGGAGACGCGCGGCTACAACCAGAATCGCGAGCGCGTCATCGTGCTCCGGCGGCATTATTTGACGCCCAAGAAAGGCACCGCATGAAGGAATACACGCGTGAGTTGGTTGGATTTCTACATCCGCTCGAGGCGCGCGGCTTGCCGGCCGAAGTGCTCGATCGCGCCCGCTACTTTTTGCTCGACTATCTCGCAGTGACGATCCGTGGCTCGCGCGAGGAGTCGGCGCGTGCGGTGCAGCGCATGGTGCAGCGGATCGGGGCGAACGGCTGCTCGACGATCATTGGCACGAAGGTGCGAACCATCCCTGGTTTGGCGGCCCTGGCTAACGGCGCGGCCGCGCACGGTATCGAAATGGACGACACGCACAGCGGCGGGTCCATCCATTTGGGCGCGACCATGTACTCGGCGGCGCTGGCGCTAGCTGAGACCATGCCGGATACTCCGATGGACGCGCTGCTCGCGGCAGTGGTGGCTGGCTTCGAGGCTGCAGCGCGCATCGCCATGGCCGTGCAGCCTAAGGAGCACTACGCGCTCGGCTTTCATCCGACGCAGACCTGCGGCGTTTTCGGCGCCGCGATCACGAGCGCGAAGCTGCTTGGTTTGAGCGCTGATCAGACCCTTGCCGCCGTCGGAATTGCCGGCAGCATGGCCGCAGGATCCATGGAGTTTCTGGCGGAAGGCGCCTGGACCAAGCGCATCCATCCCGGCCTGGCGGCGCAGAATGGGATTCATGCAGCGCTGCTGGCCGCCGAAGGCTTCACCGGCCCGATCCACATCCTGGAAGGCCGCGACGGCTTTCTGCATGGCTACTCGCGCAATGCCGTGCCCGACCGGCTTACGGCGGACTTGGGTAAATCGTTCGAGATCCTGCATACCGCCGTTAAGCCGCACGCCTGCTGCCGGTACATGCAAGGGCCGATCGACGCCATTCTTGCCATCGCGCGTGAGCATAACGTAGAAGCCCGTCAGATTCGGCGGATCGAGGTCGCGGTTTTGGAAGCTGGATGGAACATCGTCGCCGATCCGCGCGAGAAGAAATACAACCCGGACTCAATCGTCGACGCGCAGTTCTCGATGCCCTTCGGCGCTTCGGTTGCGGTCATGGATGGCGCAACCGGTCTGGATCAGTTCACCACCGAAAAGATCCGTTCGCCGCGCGTCCGCGAGTTGATGAGCAAGGTGGCGCTGGTAAAGGACGCTCGCCTCGAGGAGACTTTTCCCAAAGAATGGCCCGCGCGCGTAACCATCGAGACCGAGGACGGCCAGCGCTTCGAGAAGTTCGTGCGCTATCCCAAAGGCGATCCCGAGAATCCCCTGAGTTGGGATGATATGGCCACGAAGTTCCGTTCGCTTGCGGGCGGTTCGCTTTCCGAAGAACGCTGCAGCGAAATCATCCGTGCGATTCCGGAAAAACGGCCTGCGGAATTACCGGTTCTTTGCTGTTAAGCGGCCTTAGCGCTTCGCGGGCGGGTGGTTCCGCGCCAGGTACGCAGCCAGCGCGTCCAGATCGGCATCGCTGATTTCGGTCTTGCGAAAGAACGGCATGATTGAGACGCCCTTGCGGACAAAAGTCTTCGTCACAGGCGGGATCAAGTCCGTTCGCTCGCTCAGCAGAGCCGGCTTGGCCCCTTTGTACTTGGTTTGCAACGCGACGGTGCCCGGCAACCCGGGTCCATGACATGTCGCGCACCAGTAATCGAAGACTTTGTTCGCCCTTTTGAATCGTCGCTTCATCGGCTGCGGAAGCGCTTGCCGCCAGGCCGAAGCTGGCGAGTAACAAGGCCACTGGCAGCGTCTTCATGCTTTCGTCCCCCGCAACCATGCTCGGCTGCGATCCGGATCAACTGCTTGAACGACTCACGGTTCTTCTTGTTCGTCGCCACATAGTGCGTGATCGGGAACCCGAAGATGAAGATGAACGCCCGCATCCAGTAAGTGCTCGGAAGACTGAACGAAAGAATCGGCAAATCAAATTCCTCGGCGGCCTTGCCTTAGCCGGTCCGTAGAACTTCACCGTGCAGGACCAGAACGGCATTCTCTTATCCTGGGCATACTTGTGCAACTCGGCCGACTCGACGCCGCCTCGTTCCAGCATCGCGTCAGAGTTCCCGAAGCGGGAGGTAACATGTTGCGCTTCTATGCCGGCGTCTTCGAGGCGATGATCCAGGAAATCAAGGGCTCGCTGTCGTGGGTGGCTTCCTGCTCGGCCCTGTACACAACGCGCATTCCGTGATCCCAGGCCAGACGTTCCAGACAGAATAGCGGACCATGGGCCGTCAGGCCTGCGATCGGCACGGGACATTTCTTCCACTGCGGATCGAGATCGTGGAACCACAGATCGGTGATGTCGCCGCGGATGGCCTGAACGGGAGCGCCGATCTTTGCCATTTCGCGCGCGAACGCAACGCTGGCCGGGAAGCGCTCGTCGTAAATCACTTTATAGAAATCGTGGCGGTCCTCAGGCTGGGCCGGCGCCAGGTTCATCCCCGAAACTGCGGCTGGAAGCACGGAGGCAGCAATGCCTGCTTGTAGAAACTCTCTTCGGCTACGCATAGCCTTTCCAGCATACTCCCAAGGTTCGGACGTTGGAGCTAGGCACCCATACGAACCAGCACCTTGCCCATGGGGCCCTCGGCCAAACGTTGGAAGGCTGCTTTGACGTCCTCAAACGGGTAAACATGATCGACGACAGGCCGCTGGCCGATCGCGTTCAAGCGCTCGACGATCTGCTTCCACGCAGTTTGCGCGGACTCAGCGGTGTAGTCCGACACGGCGACGCCGCCGATGCGATTTCGCCGGAAGAAGAGCGCCGCCGTGTTGAACTCTGGCACCGCACCGCCGCTTCTGCCTACCACGCTGATTCGTCCGCCGTAGCCCAGCATCGCGATCACCTGATTGAACAGCGCGTCGCCGACGTTGTCGACAGCGATGTCAACCTTTTTCGGCGCGATTGCGGTCATCACCTGCTTTCGCAGAGCCGGATCGCTGGGATTGAAGACGAAATCGGCGCCCAACTCGCGAAGCTTTGCACCTTTTTCGGCGCTGCGCGAGAGAGCTACGACCGTCAGCCCCATCGATTTGCCCAGTTGCACCGATGCGGTCCCCACGCCTCCGGACGCGCCAGTGACCAGCAGCACCGATCCCGCCGCTGGAGGCGCGGGTGGATCGCTCCACTGCGTGAGAGCCTGCCAAGCCGTTAGATAGACCAACGGCGCGCCAGCCATCTGCTCGAGCGACCATCCGGCGGGCGGCGCGGCTAGGCTCGCGGCCGGCACCACAACCTTCTCAGCCAGCGTCCCCCACACTTCCACGCCCACGTCACATCGCAGTATGCCGACGGTGTCTCCGGGCCGCACGTTGGTTGCTCCCGATCCGACGGCTTCCACCACGCCCACACCATCGCGGCCGAGAATGTGCGGCAGTGCAGGTTTGGCCGGATACAGATTCTGGGCCAGGAAAGCGTCAGCGGGATTCAGCGCGGCGAACCGCACGCGCAACAGCGCTTGATCGGGACCCAGTTGCGGATCGGCCGCCTCGCCCAAACGCAAGTTCTCCACACCGTTGTATGCATCCATGAACCAAGCGCGCATTTTCGTATTGTCGCGCACTTGCTCAAACGGGGCGACTATTTCTTCTCGAAAACCGCGAGGTCGATGGCGTCCGCCATGGCTTTGTAGCCGGCGTCGTTGGGGTGCAGGTGATCGCGGATGTTGAAGTCCGGGCGAATCTGCTTGGCGTTGGCGGAGTCGCGCGTGACTGCGTCGAAGTCCGTCACGGCGTCAAACGCGCCGCCGGTCAGGATCCAATGATTCACTGCCTGCCGCTCGGTTTCTCCGCTTTCACTGTAATAGGCCGCGCCCTCGAAAGGGGTCAGCGTGCAGCCCATCACCTTGATGCCGTGTTCGTGCGCACGCTCGATCAACTGCCGCAGGCCCGCGATAAGATCGTCAGCCGACACCGCGTCCGCACTGGAACCGCCCGCGCGGAACGGAAAGCCGATATCGTTGATGCCTTCCAGGATGATCACCCACTTGACCGCAGGCTGGCTAAGCACGTCGCGGTCGAAGCGGGCCAGCGCATTGGTTCCGATCAGGTCGTGCAGAATCCGGTTGCCCGAGATGCCTTCGTTCACCACCGCCAGGTTGGCCGTCCGGCGATTTGCTTGAAGACGCGCGGCGAGAAAACTGGGCCAGCTTCGATCTGTGTCCGGCGTTGAGGTGGCGCCATCAGTGATCGAGTCGCCGAACGCGACGATCGCGCCGTCGCCGGTAGGTGCAAGCACTTCCACCTGCGCCAGCCAATACCAAGACTGCGAAGTCGTCGCGTCGGGCAGGGAAGTATGTCCAGTGGCATCGCCCTCGACGATGTATGTCGTGTGCAAGCCTACGGAGTGCATCGTGAGCTGCTTGGCCTCGTTGGGAACGTAAACGCTGACAACCACGTCGCCCAGCTTCGGCACGTCCAGATCCGCCGGATCGCTTAGCATCAGCGCCCCCGGCGGGATGGTGCAGGACGGTTCGCCGCCAAACTTCAATGCACGATCGGACGCCGGCATGATCGCCGATTCTTTGTCACGAAGAGCGACGTGCGCGGCGCCCACTACTAGAGGCTCCGTACCGTAAGCGTTGGAGAGTTGGACGCGTAGACGCCGCCCGCCAATGCTGGTATGGGCGATCATGCGGATCGTCTGGTTCTTGAAGCTTGTGATTTGCCGGAAAGCGGGTGGTGGCGCGGTCGCGGTCGTTTGTCCCGGTGGCCGCGGAGGAGGTGGCGGAAGCACAAATGGCTGCTGAGGCGCTGCCGCCCACGTAGGAACCCAATGCTCCCCGGAGTTGCTTTGCGCGAAAGCGGAAATATTCCAGGCAACGGTCAGCACTGCAACCGCTGCCAAATGTCTACACCAGGATCCGTGGGTCACTGATCCTACCTTGCGTCCTTCGGTTCCGGAGCTCCGGTACCAGGAGATCCGATGAAGAGTTTCCTGCCATCCGGGTAAGTAATGTTGCTGCCATTGGCCCGATTGGATTGGTCTTTCGCCTGCCAGCCTTCGACCACAATTTCGGTTCCGGGCGGCAAAGAATGCTTATTGAACCCGCGGCGAAGCAGTCCGTTGGGCGCGCCGGCTTCGATCATCCATTCGGTCGTGGTTCCGTCCGCGTTTTTCACTGCAAGATGGATCCAGGCGTGCGGATTGATCCATTCCATCTTCGTGACTGTGCCCTTCAAGACGAGGGGCCTGTTGACGTCGAATTCCGCCGCAAAAGCGTGATGCGCCCACACGGGAGCCGCACTGAGCAGCAGTCCGATTCCCGCAGCGGCGATCAACAGTTTCGTTCTCATCGTATTCCTTTCTTGCTCTACTATTGTTTCCCGGCGGCGGCCTTTTTGGCTTCTTCCATCCGCGCCGTGCTCAGCATGTTGTGCATCGCCATGTTGCCTTCGTGACATGCGTACTCAAAAAGCTTGTACCCCGGCTCCTGGGTAATCGGAAACTCGTAGCTCCAGGGCGCGGTGTAAACAAACGGATCGTCGACAGTCATTTTGTAGTCGATCGTGTTCGTCCCAGTGCGCGTGAAGCGCTCGGTCGTGTGGAGAGCTTCGCTTGTGGGTGGGCCGAAGTCGCCGTTGACGCCAATGGCTGTCTTGCCGAGGAAATTGGTGGTGTCCACGACTAGCGTATTGCCTTCCCAGTGGCCGATCGCGTCGCCCATGTAGGACCGGTAGCCGGAACCGGCATGCTCCCGTCTGTCCAAGGGGATGATGCGAACGTCATGCACCATCTCGTAGCGAATGGAAACGTAGCCGGGCGCCTGCACGATCTCCAGGCCGTTGCCATAGATGACCGGAATGATGGAACCGGCGATACCGCGCGTGATGCAGCGGTCATACAGGCTCCAGTCGACATAGGAGTCTTGTTTGCGTCGCATTTGCTGCTTCTCGGCCAGCAGTTTTGCCGCTTCGGGAGTCATCGGCGGGATCTGGCCGTCGGGCGGATCCATCACCTGTGACGTCAGCGGGGACGCTCTCCTCGCAAACTCGCCCCAGTGACCCGGCACCGGCGCCGCGTCGACGCCACGCCCATAACGGCCCTGCGCCGGAGGCGGGGTCTCGCCTTTTTCCTTGGCCTCTAGTTCCGCGACGGCGGGAGAATGAGCGGGGCCGCCCTTGTCGATGAATTCCTGCGACTGCTCCACGCGTTTTGCCCGATCTTTGATCTCATCCTCGGTCAGGAACCGCCGCGTGCCGTACTGCTTGGGCCGTTCAAAAGGCACTCCCCAGGTGTCGTCGCTGGTCCATGTGCCCTGGAGGTCCGGATCGCCCCATGGGGTCTTCGGAGCCGACCAGTTCTTGTCCACCTTGCCTTCTTCAGAAGAAGTCGACTGAGCGGCCGCTGGAACGGACGCCAACGTGACCAACGCCAGCGTGCCCATCAACAGAAATATCTGTTTTGTCATTGCGGGTCTCCTTTCTTCCGATGCCTGCATTTCAAATTATCCTATAGTTTAACTTCGACTTGGCGACGGCCTTACTTGTTTTCCGGGGTCTTCTTCACCAGGTCGCCGTACAGCAGTTCCTCGGTGAACTCCACGCACTTGAATTCCAGCAGGCGCGCGTTCTTCTCGCGGCGGCGGTATAGCGGCAAACTGATCTTCCAGGGCCGGCTGTAGAGGGTGGAGTCCTCGACGGTCGCTTCGTAGTTGATGGTGTTGGCGTCGAGCATGGTGTAGCGCTCCACCACGTGTAAACTGTCGCTGGTGTAGTCTCCCGCGCGATCTAGCCAGGGCTTACCGTTAAATCCGGTGACATCCACCACCAGCGTGTCACCTTCCCAGTGCCCGTTGGACGTTCCCATCCAGGTGTCCACGGCGGCTTCCTCCGGCTTCCCCATGTTGATGAGGCGATTGGTAGTCGCGTACTCGTAGGCAATCAGGATATCTTTTTGCGATTGGATGATCTGGAGCGGAAACGGCATATAAGTGGCGCGCGGTACGCCCGGCATATAGCACTTCACCACCGGATCTTCTTTCCAGCGATTGGCGTAATTCTTTTTCTTTTGTTCCAAGGCCGCGGGCAGGTAAGGGATGTCTCCGCCTTCCACGATGCTTTGGCCGGGTGGAATGGCGCCCACTGCTCCCAATTGATAGAAGGGGCCGGCTTGCGCGCTGTGATCCTCAATGTCCCAATCCGCCGTGCCGAAAGCCTGCCAAAGACCTGTCAGATTGGGTTTGCCCGCGGTCGTGCGTGGAATGCGCGCTGCGGTCTGAGCCGCTGCTGGTGCGGCCAAACCGAAAGCCGCCGCACACGCAGCGGCCAGGATAATCGAGCAAAAGCTGTTTTGCATTATTTCTTTTCTCTCCAAGTTCAGCTACAGAGCATATCACTGCGGGCCGTGTCTCGACAGCATGCGGATCAGCTGTCAACGTTGTACACTGGCACCTAGTGGATCGCATTTGCCTGTGAGTTTAAATCCGCCAACCGCGCCGCGTATCTCCGTCGTGATTCCGGCTTACAATGCCGGCGGTTGCCTGGATCAGTGCCTCGACGCGCTCGCCCGCCAGGATACGCCGCCCCTGGAAATTATCGTTGTCGATGATGGTTCGACCGATGGTTCCATCGCAGGAGCCGCCGAACGCGGAGTCACCGTTCTCAAGACCTCCGGACGCTGTGGGCCGGCGGAAGCACGCAATCTCGGTGCGCGGGCAGCGCGCGGCCAGGTCGTCTTCTTTCTGGACGCCGACGTTTGCGCGCACGAGGACGCAATCGCGCGGCTGACCGCCGCGTTTTCGGACAGCCTGGTGGACGCCGTGATCGGCTCCTATGATGATGATCCTTCGTCGCGCGATTTTCTTTCTCAATACAAAAATCTGATGCATCATTTCGTGCATCAGACCGCGCGCAGCGAGGCTTTCACCTTCTGGAGCGGGTGTGGAGCCGTGCGCCGCGAGGTTTTTCTGGAGTTCAGCGGGTTTGACGAAAGCTACAAGCGGCCTGCCATCGAAGACATCGAATTGGGTTACCGGCTGCGCAAAGCCGGCCGCCGGATTCTGCTGGACCGCGATCTGCACGTAAAGCATTTGAAGCGCTGGACGTTCTGGAACCTCGTGAAGACCGATGTTCTGGATCGAGGCGTACCTTGGACCGAACTGATTCTGCGCGACCAGAACCTGCCGAACGATCTGAATCTCCAGATCAGCCAGCGCATCAGCATTGGGCTGGTCTACCTGATGCTTGGTTTGGCGGGACTGTACCTGCTCCGTTGGGGCGGCTACTTTCTGGCCCCGTTTCTTGCGGTCCTTTTTGTCCTGCTGATCCGTTACTGGGCGGATGGATCCAAAACGCGCTCGCGCGGCGCCGCTGTGATGATGCTAGTAGTCGCCGGCGTGATCATTGCGTTGTCGCAAGGTCACTATATGCGCGGTTTGGTGCCGATCATCGTGTGCAGCGTGCCGCTCCTGTTCATCCGGCACCGCGAATCCGTCAGCGGCCGCTTGCGCACATTAAACGAGTGGCTGAGTTGGCTCTATATTGCGGCGGTGATCATCGTCTCTGCGCGGTATCTGTATCAGGGCCGGTGGTTGTTGCTGGGCATCGTCGCCTGCGCGGCTTTGATCGCGACGCTCAATAACCGCTTCTATTTGTTTCTGGCCGAAAAGCGCGGACGGCTGTTCGCCGTTGCAGCCTTCCCGTTTCATCTGCTCTACCACTTCTATAACGGGGTATCTTTTCTGATTGGGACGTGCCTGTGGACCGTCCGCTCGCTGGCGTCGCCGGCCCGTCCCGCGAGTAAGCCGGTGCAAAGTCCGGAACCGCCTGTGGACGCCTAACCGCTCTTTACTTCCCGAGCGCGTACACAATAAAATCGTGATCCTGGTAGAGGCGCGTCAGGCGGGAACGTTGCTGCGCCGCTTCCTCGAGCTTCGCCAAATTGGGACCTTGGGGAAGAATCAGATAGTCGGCCCGGCTTACCTGCAAAATCTGTACGACATCCTGCGGAGAGTAGCGCCGCCCACCGCGGTAGTCATGCCAGAACAGTCCCGGATTCGGTGAGTAGGCAACGGCCCAATCGCCGACGCTCGCCACGCGGTCGGAAGGCGTCGCACGTTTGGCCAGGAACTCCACCGCACCATAAGGCGGAAGCGTCCGGCGCAGGAACGTCGCACCGTCGATTTGCTTCAGCAAGAGCGGAATCTCGGCCGGCGCCATCTCCAGAATGATAGTGACCGGAAGCGCGAACACCAGCGCAGCCGTCATCGCAGCGAACGAAAGCCATTTCGGGAACAAAGCCAGCCGCCGCGCCCCCAGCATTGCCAGCAGCAGGACGGGTCCGATGGCGTAGCGCGGCACGCTATACGCGTACGTCCAAGGCAGGTAATACAACAACACGAAAAACCAAAGCACCACTTCGGTTCGCCTGGCACGCGGGTCTTGCGCTCGTATCAACCATAACGGAGCCAACAGCAGCAGAACGATGCCCAGAGGATTGGGTGTCGGATACGAATACACTCTGCCCTGGGTATGAATTGTATAAGGAACGGAAAGATACCGCAGAATCCGTCTCCCGCCCCTGGATCGGGTTCGGCTCGCGATACCGGCAGAGGCCGGATACAAAGGGCTGCCTTTCGCCAGATAGGTCCGAGTTTGCCAGAACAGGGCGAAAACCACCAGAACCGTTGCCACCAGCGCGGCGGAGCGAAGCTTGTTCGGCTGGCGCCAGATAGCCGGTAGGTAGGCGAGTACGAGAGGCACTGCGCCAAAGATTGCGACCAGCTTCACATCCAGGCTCATCGCAAGAAAGAAAGCGCTGCCTACAATCCAACGAAAATTGGAGGTTTCGCGCCAGCGCAGATAGAAAAGCAAGGCCGCGAGCTGAAACGCCACGAACGGCAGATCGTTCTTGATGATGCTGCCGGCCGCGTGTAAGTAGGGCACCGAGGCGCCCAGCGCCACTCCCGTCACGGCCCACGAACGCGCAATCCCACAGGACCGCGCAATCTTGTAGATCAGCATCAGCGCCAGGCAAAAGAAGACCGGATTGATCATCTGAGCGGCCGCTTGTCCGCCGAGTGCGTATGCGGCACTGGCCAGCACCTCGAATCCTTGCGGGTAATAGCCGTAGTTCAGTGCTGGAGGGACCGCCACGGAATGTTGAATCAGGTAGGCGCGAGCCAGCGCCAGATGAGCGCGAATCGCATCTCCCTCCCAGGCCGGCGCGATCACCGCCGCTGTAGTGAAGAGTGCCAGAAGGATCGCGACGAAGACCGCCAGACTAACATGGGGCGCGGTTGTTTCCGGGTCGTTGATCCAGGCCGATTGCATCGACCGAAGCTCTTTGGCCAAGGCGCCCAGGTGTTTTCCAAGAGCTACCAACGGGACGGCGAACAGCAACGCGAAAACCCAGGTGCGGAACGCGCCGGTCATTCCAATCACGAACAGCGCGCAAGAAAATACACCCAACCCCGCCGCCGCGCTGCACGCGAAATCCGCGCCAGTTCCCAACCACGCGGCAACCTGTTTGCCGGTCAGAAACGCAGCCAGAACAATCCACACCGTGATCAGGACCGCGAGCGGTAAATACAGCGCCAGGAACAGCAGCACCGCCGCGGGAAGCACCCAGAGTTCATGACGCCAAAAGCCGGAGCGGCGCAGGAAGTGATAGCCTGCCCCTGCCAGCAACAGGAGCGGCAAAGCAGTAAGCAACAGAAGATAAAGACGCGCGTCGACGCTACGGAACACATTCAGGTGCCAAAGGAATGGCCGGACCGCCCACGCAAGAACCAGCAGCACCCAGGCGGCCCAAGCGTACGCGATCCATTTTTTGCCCACCAAGTGTTGTTGTAGCAGAATGCCTGACCCTGGCCTAACCAGTGACGACATTTCTCAGGAAGCGGTCCAGATCACTGATGGCGCGCCGGATGCGCGCCGGATCGCTTGCCAGCGCGGACTCCTCCAACGCGGCGCCGATGGCGGTAATCCCGGCGAATCCGTATCCTGCGCCGGAACCGGCCATCTGGTGGCCCAGCGTATGGATGGTTGCAAAGTCGCGCCGCTCGAGCGCGGATTCGAGCGCAGCCACGTCGCCCCGGCGCTTCTCGAGGTAACCGGGGACGACCGGTTTAAGCCAGTTCTCGACCTCAACGTGAATCGGCGCCTCGGCATGTGGCTTCCCTGCGTGCCGCGCGATCGCTTCGAGCAACGCCGTCTTTGCGATCGGCTTGACGAGATGGTCCGTGCAGCCCGCGGCGAGGCTTCGATCGCGCGCCTCCTGGAACGCGTGAGCGGTCAGAGCCAGGACGGGTGTTGGCGGCAAGCCGCGTTCTATCTCGCAGGCGCGAATTGCGCGCACGGCCGAATAACCGTCCATTACGGGCATCTCCGCATCCATGAGGATCAGGCCGTACTCGCCGCTCTGGAACCTTTCTACGGCGGCGGCGCCATTTTCCACTTCATCGATCAGACAGGCCGTTCCTCTCAAGTAGCCGCGGATCAGGAAGCGATTGTCAGCGGAGTCGTCGGCTAGAAGAATTCGTAATGAAAGATTGTCAAGCGCCGGGCGAGGCGCATCTTCGGCTGCTTCGGGCGCGTTCCCTTCGTCCGCCTCCAACCGCGCTGTGAAGTGGATGGTGCTGCCGGAACCCGGCGCGCTCTCGGCCCAAATCCGGCCGCCCATCAATTCCACGAAGCGCTTCGAGATCGCCAGCCCTAGTCCCGTTCCGCCGTATTTGCGGGTCGTGGAAACATCGGCCTGAGTGAAGCTATCGAAAATGGTCGAAATGCGATCCGCTGCAATTCCCGCGCCGGTGTCGCTGACGGCGAAGTGCAGTTCGTCATGGAGCTTTTCGACGCTTACGCGGATGGCGCCTTGCTCTGTGAACTTCACGGCGTTCCCTAACAGGTTCAGAAGAATCTGCCGCAACCGCCCAGGGTCGCCCATCCAGCGCGCGGGCAGTTCCGGCTGGATCGAGAAACTGACCGCAAGGCCCTTGGCGCGCGCCCGCACATCAATGATGTCGATCGCCTCGCGGACAACTTGGGCGACATCGAATCCGATGCATTCCATCTGGATCTGGCCGGCCTCCACTTTGGAGAAATCGAGAATATCGTTGATGATGTTCAGCAGAGTGTCGCCGGCGCGCCGGAAGATTCGTACGTATTCGCGTTGTTCGTCGTTCAGTTCGGTCTCCGAGAGCAGCTCCGCCATGCCCAACAGCGAGTTCAACGGTGTCCGGATCTCGTGGCTCATGCGCGCCAGGAATTCGCTCTTGGCTTCCGTGGCGCGCGCCAGCTCATGGCTCAGCTTCGAGATTTTCTCCTCCGCCAGCTTCGCCTCGTGCGCGTACTGCACGAACGCCTGCGCTTGATCGAACCGCGAATCCACGCGTTCGATGAGAAGCAGTTGCCGGTCCGCGGCGACTGCAACCGCCCGAAAGTGCATTTCCCGGCCAAAGTCGGCTGCTTGGGTCCACAGATCCGACGAAAGCCTCGGCCGGCCTCCTGGGTAGGCCCAGTATTCCTCCGCATCCAGAAGAAAGAGCTCCAGGAAGGGGAAAGCATCGGTCACCGGGCCTTTGGGCAGCCAGCGCGGAGCGCTTCCCAATGCACGAAACGATCCCGGACCCGTTCGCTCCAGCACCGCATAGCCGAGTGCCGCGAGCAATTCGAACTGGGCCGACGGACTCATGATTCCGCGCTCTTACCTATGGCAGCACGGTCGCCGGTAAGTCTGGCCGCGAGCGCCAGAAACATCTCCTCGACACCGGTGCCCTCCTTGGCGCTGGTCTCAAACGTGAGCCACCCGTATTGTTGAATGTCCGCGCTCTGAACTTCCCAATGATCGCGCAGGTCCGTCTTGTTAATCACCAGCACAAAGGGCAGAGGCCCAAGCATCTTGGTGATGCGCTGCTGCAGTTCGCGAGCTTTGGAAAGCGTCGCGGCCCGGCAGCCGTCGGCCACCAGAATGTAGCCTGAGGCCCCTCGCAGGTGCGACATATTCAACGGCGCCAGGTCGTCTTCACCTGCCAAATCCCATAGCATCAGAGTCAGATCGGTGCCGCCGGCGCAGACATCTTTGCGGTCGATTTTCACGCCGATCGTGCTGAGGTAGCGTTCATCGAAGATGCTGTCCACGAAGCGCCGCACCAGGCTCGTCTTCCCAACCCCGAACTGGCCCACCATGCAGATTTTCTTTTTCAACATTACGGCAGCGGCTCGCTCTAGGGGGTCCCAATCACTCGAAACGACGCACTGCGGCAAAATAAGCGCTCTTCTTCACTCACCGCCGAACAGGTTTCGTGGTCGCGATCTTCCGCCACAGCGCGCAAGCGCGCCGCCGGTACCCCAAGCGAAATCAGAGCAGCTTGTACATTTATCGCGCGGGAACGGGCCAGCATCGCGTTGAACTGCTCCGTACCCAACGGGTCGTGATTGCCCCGCACCTCAACCTGGACCGTCTTGCCCACCAATGCTGCCGCCCGTAAGAGCGCGAGAATCTGGGCAGCCACGTCGTCCAGGAGGAATTGCTGCCCGGGCGGGACTTCCGCGCTGCCAGTCGCAAAGCGGAACGCACGCCGTTCCAGCTCCTGTTTCAGCTCCTCCACTCGCCGTTCGGCCGCAAAACGAGGCTCGAGCGAATGATACTCCTCCCAACGGAACACGGCCTTGTTGGCGGGGAGCTCCGCGGCACGCAGCAATGCCCCCGGATCAGCCGACAGCGGATCGCGCAGGCCGGATATGTAGTACTCGCCGCCTCGCTTTTCCGCGCTTACGAGCACGATACCTGGCTCGCGGCTTAGCCGGTGCTCGAAGTTGGACCAGCGGCGTTCCATGGCCGTGGAATAGATCCACCAGCCGGCCAATGCCAGCAACAGCAGCACCGGGGTGCCGAACAGCAGAGCGCGAGCCGCCCGCGATGTGGCTCGCCGTTCTTCCGCCTTCCCCTGGCCGACCAGGCAAGCTTCCAGTCTCAGCCGGCAGTCTTCAAACTCGGATGTATCACCATCGAACGAGTGCAGCTCTGCGGACTTTTTCTCTTCGATTCCGTCGAGCGTGTCCTGGAATAGTCGAGTGAGATTGCGTGGTGCCACACCGCGCACGAACCCCGCCAGAATCGCGTCCGGACCGTAGGCCAGCACCACGCCGGTCTCGCCCATGCGGATCGTTTCCAGGTTCTCGCTCTCCGCTCCGCTCACCGAATCGCGCACGAAATCCTGGATCGCGGTCAGCATGCCCGAAACCATCTCCGGATCTTTCGCCTCGGCGGTTGACGCGGCCAGGTGCTGCAACAGCAAGCCCGTCTTGCGATGAATCAGAAAGACCTGCTCCACGCGGTACAGCAGGCTGCGCAGAATGACAATCTCGGCGTAGCGCTTTCCCGTCCGGAACGACTCCCAGCGCCACCGCAGGCTGCGCCAGCTGAAGCTTTGCTCCAGCGTCTGGCTGAGCGATTGGAGCATGCTGTCCAGCTCCGACGTGATGGCCTTCCGGATTGCCTTGCCGAAAATCGGGAACAGCGCGTCGGCCAGCATGCGCGGATTGGACTGCACGGAAAGCTGCAGCGCTTCCTCGAGCAGCGGCTGCAGGGCGCGGCGCAGCTTGGCATCGGAACGCAGCCGCACCGCCTCCGCCAGCACACCCGCGACATCCTCGGCGCGCCGCGACGGATTATCCAGCCGCTGGCGCAGAGTGTCCCAGGCCTCGCGGTCCGGCCCCAGCAGGATCGCGCGTAGCTCCGCCAACGGCTGATCGTCGGAGGCACTACGCTTGGTTGCACCGTCGGTCGGCATGGCAGTAACGCGCTGGCTAATCCGTGCCGGTCACTTTGAATTGATCCGTCAAACGCAGCGACACTTCGGAGAAGAGGCTGGCCAGCGCGGCGCGGTCCGTCTTGGCGTGCTGAAGTTCTGTCGAACGGCGCTCCAGCAAAGCCACCAGTTCCTCGCCCTTGCTTTGGATGGCGTCGGACAATTCCTTGGACCGCTGCAGCAGATCGTTGCGAATCTCGCGCTTGGCTTGCGCCTCCTGATTCTCGAATTCGCCGATCTTGCGGAATACGGACGCCGAGGTGGACGACAAATCCGAGGCCAGCCGCGTCTGTCCTTCCGCCCGTTCCTCGCGCTCCGTGTTGAGCCGGCCCTCCAGCGCCGCCAGTTCTTTGTGTACGAACGCCTCCAGCGCCTCCAGATGCCGCCGCGTGCTGTCGCGTAGTTCCTGCGACTCCTTGCGCAGCGCTTCTTCCAGGCGCGAAAAACGCTGTTCGTAGTCGCGCATCTGGGTGCCGAACAGAATGTCGCGGATTTTGTCGACATTGCCAGCGCTCGAGTCGTGAGCGGACTCGGCCGAGCCCGCGTAGACAGAACTTGGTTGGGCCAGATCCGCGGGGAAACTCTGGTTTTCTTCCGCGCCGCCATTCGACGTAACTGGGTTCATGAGACTCCCTCCCCTGTTCTCGCTAGAGATACTTGATGAAAATCACTTCATTGCCCTTCGCGCTGTAGATCAGCTCGTCGGCAAAACTCTGGGTCATGAGCAGTCCGAATCCGCCGGGCCGGATTCCCATTTCGCTGCGCAGTTCGACGTGCCGGAACGGGGCGTCCGGGGTATTTGCGACCGCTGCGTGGGCGAGATTCTCCATGGAAAAGCCCTCGCCGGGGTCGCGAATGTAGTAGACGATGCTGCGCGCCGTGCGAATGTAGCTCATGTCTACTTTTTTCTCCGGGTCCAGGTGACCGCCGTGCTCGATGGCGTTCATGAGCAGTTCGCGGAAAGCGATCGCGATCCGCTCGCGCTCCTCGGCTTCCAGATCCGCCGGAAGTTCCCGTACGAATTGAGTCAAACGATCGGCCGTGGCGAGCTTGCACCGGATTTGAAGCGAAATCCAGCTGGGATTGTCGGAAATGATCCGGATGTCGTCCTGTCCCACGCTGGTCATCAGCGCGGTTTGCAGCGTAGTGATCAGCGCATCCCGCACAAAGGGCTTCGCCACATAAGCGGTTGCCTCCTGGCGTAGAGATCCCAGGATGTGATCGGACGTGTTTCTCACCGTCATCATCACCACGGGAAGGCCGGGATAGCTGTCGCGCAGACGGCCCAGCAGCGTGAGCCCGTCCATTCCAGGCATCAGGATGTCCGTCAGCACCACGTCGTAACTGCGGGTTCCCAGCCGGGCCAGAGCCTCGTTGCCATTGGCAGCGCCGTCCACCTCCCACGGTTCTTCGGCGAGCATGGCACGCACCAGATCGTGGATGGCAGGGTCGTCGTCAACAATGAGCAGCGTTCGTGCCGCAAGCGCCATGGACTACCAGAATACATGAAGCACGGGCGGCGCTTGTGATCTGCCAGACGGGTTCAGTACCAGTCCTGTTTAGACAAAGCCGGGATGGCGGACTGGCTGTCGCGGATCCCGGCCCTGTCTTCGCGCGGCACGAAATAACCGCACGCCTCCTCCGAGGAATCGACCAAGACCATTTAAAGAGGAACGTGCTGCCCGCGACTCATGCCCGAGATAGCGGTACCAAGGCGGAAAGTCCGCCAGATCTTTCGCGTGGGACACCGGAAACCACGTTTAATATGGTATGATTCCCGCACGGCGGCACGGGGCCAATGGCGGAGCCAACCGGAGACATCACGCGACTACTGCACCAATGGCGCGAAGGTAGCCGCGAAGCCGAAAACGAGCTGTTCGTTCTAGTACTTCCAGACCTGAGGCGCCTCGCCCATTACCTGATGCGGCGTGAGCGCAAGGACCATTCCATGCAAGCCACGGAGCTGGTCAACCAGATTTACCTTCGCCTGGTGGCTGCCAAGGACCGGGATTGGCAGAATCGGCGCCATTTTTTCGCTATAGCTGCTAGAGCCATGCGAAGGTACCTGATTGATCACGCCCGTGGGCGGCCAAACGCCGAATTCGTCGCCCTCGAAGGATTGGACAACCTGATTCGAGCCGACAGCGCGGAGGTCGATGTTGCCATTACCGTGGACCGGCTGTTGGATCAGCTCGCCGATGTGAACCCGGATTGGTGCAGCTTAGTAGAAGTCAAGTATTTTCTGGGCCTTACCGACGAAGAAGCGGCGGAGGCCCTAGGGCTAAAGCTCCGCTCCATGCAACGCATGTGGCGCGACGCCCGGCAGTGGCTGTTTGAACGGATGGAGTCTGGCAATGATCCGCAAGGCGCAGGACGATGACCTAATCATGAGCCTGGTCGACCTGGCGTTGGCGCGCCCGCCCCAGGAGCGGGAGGCCTACCTTCGGGGCGCCTGCCACGGCCAGCCCGAACTGTTCAGCCAGGTGTGGCACTACGTGGAGTGGGAGCAGAGGATGGATGGATTCCTGCTTACTCCGCTTTGCCCGCCCGCCGATTACGAGCATCCTTTTGACCCGGGCCAGCTCTTGCACGACCGCTTCCGGATCACGCGGGAAGTGGCGCAAGGCGGCATGGGCATCGTGTACGAGGCTCTGGATGAAAAGCTGGAGCGCCGCATCGCGCTGAAATGCGCCAAGATCGGCTTCCGCAAGCGCCTGCCGCCGGAAGTGCGCCACGCCACCGAAATCAGCCATCCCAACGTGTGCAAGATTTACGAAATTCACACCGCCTCCACCGATCAGGGCCAAGTCGACTTTCTCACGATGGAGTTTCTGGAGGGCGAAACACTGGCCGAACGCTTGAAGCACGGGCCTCTGCCGGAGGCGGACGCGCGCAATATCGCACGCCAGCTTTGCGCGGGCCTGGCAGCGGCTCATCGCAACCAGGTGATTCATGGCGATCTCAAAAGCGGTAATGTGATCCTGACTGCGGGAACGGACGGCGAAGTTCGGGCCGTCATCACTGATTTTGGCCTGGCCCGGCCGGCCCAGAGTACCGCCCAGCCGGATGAGCAGGGCGGGACGCCGGATTACATGGCCCCCGAACTCTGGAAAGGTGAACAGCCCACTGCGGCTTCCGATGTGTATGCGTTGGGAGTAATCCTGTATGAACTGGCCTCCGGCCACCGGCTGCATCGCCCCGAAATGTCCTGGGAGGAGCGCCTGGTGTGGACGCCCCCCGCGGTCAGTCCGAAGTGGGATCGTATTCTGAGCCGATGCCTGGAACCGGACGCGGCACGGAGATATCAAACCGGCGACCAGGTTGTCCAGGCACTAGCCACAGCGCATTCCCGCTCGTGGATTCTTCCCGCTGCCGCCGCGGCCGTATTAGCCATTCTCTCGGGTCTGGTTACCTACCAACGCGCCACCGCTTCTTCTGAAGCCGTACGTGTGGCAGTCCTGCCGTTCCAGGCCGACAGCGGCACCGCTGTGCTGGCCAACCGCCTGTTCCACGACGTGGGAGTCCAGTTGACTCACCTGAAGGGCAACAATAAGATCCGGCTGACCGTGATCCCGCCCGACGATACGCTGCGCAAGGCAGTCGACAGCGCGGAGAAAGCACGGTCCATGTTTGGCGCGACTCACGTACTCCGTGCCACGCTGGAACAAGACCACGACCATGTCATCCTCCACGCCTTTCTGACCGACGCGCGCTCGCGGGTCAACACCCGCGACTGGACGGTACGCTATGCCGCGCCGGAACTACGTTACGCGCCGGTAGCATTGGCGGGTCTGGTCACCGAATCGCTGCGATTGCCGCCGCTGAATGGGGGCACCGCTGTGAACGCCGCTGCTCGGCGTGACTATTTGGCCGGGCTCGCTTTCCTGGAGCGCGACACCGGAGTCGACAGCGCTCTTCCATTGATGGAGCGGGCGGTTGCAGCCGACCCGGATTCGCCGCTTACCTACGCCGGTTTGGCTGAAGCGCAGTGGTTCAAATACTTCCTGACGAACGACAAGACCTGGCTCTCCCGCGCCAGCGAGTCCGAGCGAGAAGCGGAGCTCCGCGATCCCGACGTCGCCCCGGTTCATCGCGTCTTAGGATTGCTGGACGATCATGCCGGCCGCTATGAGTTGGCCGCCTCCGAGTATCGCCGGGCAATCGAATTGGAACCCGATGACGGCGACGCCTACCGCCGCCTCGGCCAGGTCCTCGAACAAGACAACCAGTTGGACGACGCGGTGCAAGCCTATCAACGTTCGCTGCAGCTTGAACCGGATGACTATCGAACCTACCAGGCACTGGGCGCCTTCTACTACAATCGCGCCAACTACCCGGAAGCGCTCAAGTATCTTGCGAAAGGCGTGAATATTGCCCCGGCCGAACCGCTTCTACACTATGCACTGGGAAACACTTACCTGAACTTGGGCCGCTTCTTCGAAGCCGAGAACCAACTTCGCCTCTCCCTTCAATTGGGCGAGACCCCCAACGCGCTGCAGTCTCTTGGCCTTCTCTTCATGTACGAAGAAAAGGAGCAGGAGGCGATTCCTTACATCACTCGTGCGCTCAATCGCTGGCCGGAGCGCTACCTGTGGTGGATGAACCTGGGCATCGCCTACCGCCGTTTGAATTTCGCCGCAAAAGCTGAGGAGGCTGATCGCCGTGGTCTGGAGCTGGCCGAGAAAGAAATGGCGCACGATCCGCGCAACGGCACGATACGCGCGGACCTGGCCTACCTATGCGCGCGCTTGGGTGAAGAACAACGGGCGGAATCCGAAGTCGCGCAGGCGTTACAGCTCTCGCCGAACGATGCCGACACTCGCTGGGCCGCCGCGATCACCTACGAAGCGCTGGGCCAGCGGGAGAATACGCTGGCGGTTCTGAGTACTTCGCCCGCTGGCGTGCTCGCCGATCTGAGCCGCTGGCCGGACGTGGCGGATTTACAGCGCGATCCTCGCTTCTTACAATTATTGGCCTCACATCCATCTCAATAAGGAGAATCGCACATGACCAAAAAGAAGACAGCGGCCAAAGCAGCCAAGAAACACACCAAGAAAAAGAAGCCACACAAGGACAGTTCGGCCGGGCCGATCAGTCCCGGTGGAAGTTCCGGTGGTCCCATCGGTCCCGGAGGAAGTTCGGCCGGGCCCATCGGTCCGGGTGGCAAACACTAGTTTGTAATCTCGATCACGCCAGCTGGAATCATTTCGCGGGGGATTGAATCGCGTGCCTAGGATCGCGTTTGAAATGGAGCGCCAGCAGCACAGCAATTGGTGCTGGGCGGCTGTCGCTACGAGCGTCTCACGCTATTTCGATCCCGATTCCGGCTGGTGCCAGTGCCGCATGGCCTCCCGAATGGCCAGGCTCAGCAAGCTGAAGGTCAAGACCTGCGGCACGTGCGGGAAGTCAAAACGCGTCGCCGCCGCTTGCAACCGGCCCTGGTATCTGGAAAAGGCTCTCGCGCTCGCTGACCGGCTGAAGGGCCAGCCAAAACCGAAGCCGCTCAAGTTCTCGCGCGTTCGCAAAAGGATCAAGGCCGGGAATCCCGTGTGTGCCCGGATCCTGTGGGGGCAAGGCCCGGACGCTCACTTCGTCGTAATTTCCGGCTGCTATCGCAGCAAGTCCGGCGAGCTCTGGGTGGACGTGGAAGACCCGGATTCTGGAAGTTCCACCTGGCGTTACGACGAGTTCCTTTCCAACTACCAATACGCGCAAGGCCAGTGGGTCGCCACTTACCCGGTGTAAGAGCCGGACTACCTATGGCGATCACGAAGCCCCTCCCGTCTCCCGCTGTGCGCAAAGCGTTTCGGAAAGGCCTGGATGAAATGGTCCAGGCGGGCCGCGCGCCGCGCGATCTCGACAAGACAGTCGACCCTCAGCAAATTTATGTACTGACGGTGAGTGACATCGCCAACGGCGCTGGCATCGCAAAAGCCCGTCCTGCCGTCTGGGAGTTCTTGGTCGGCCGCGCGGCCGGGCCGGCCGTCGCCGTTTGTATCGCCCATCCGCCTAAAGGTCAGCCGCCGCGGATGACCAGTCTCACGCGCGGAGCAATTCCCGCCGAAGCGCTCGAGGCAACTCAACAGGTCGAACGCTTGCCGCAAGTTCAGACGCGTGACTACGAATTG
The DNA here is from genome assembly GCA_035501155.1 of Bryobacteraceae bacterium. GTDB lineage: Bacteria > Acidobacteriota > Terriglobia > Bryobacterales > Bryobacteraceae > Palsa-89. Next base: position 39,430 of record DATJWO010000044.1, on the reverse strand, counting down.
CGGCGCCTGCGGGTCTCTGGTCTCTCCATCGGAGCGTTCTGGCTGAAAGCCCGCACGGGCAGCCGCGATCTTGCCGTGCCTTATCACGCCATTCATCACGAACTCCAGCGCATGCGGGCCTACCCGATGGGCGAGTTTATGGCCGTGATCCGCGGCTTGGCCCGCGAGCGCGTCCAATTTGACGATGCGCCGCGCGTCTCCGGGAAGAGTAAGTAACGGTAACGAACCGGCGGGTTTTGCCAACGTTTTACGCTTTTCTTATTGAGGGCGCAATGCCAGCCATGATCAGCAATGAGTCAACCGCGTCAGTTCGAGCGCCGACTCCCATGACGATCGAGATCGAACACAGCGACGATATCTGCATTTTGCGTTGCCAAGGACGCTTCGCTTCCGGCCCCGACCTGGAATATATGCAGGCGCGCCTGGAGCAGATCAAGGTGTTGGGTTGCCGCCGCCTGATGGTCGATTTCACCGAGGTGTCCTCGATCGGTTCCATGGGCGTGGGCTTTCTCGTGGCGGTCTTCACATCGGTCATCCGCAACGGTGGCGGACGCTTTGTCCTCGCCGGCGCGCAACCCTTTGTGCTGCAGGTGCTCGAAATCACGGGTCTGAACACTGTGATCCCCTTGGCCCCTGACGTCGCTTCGGGCATAGCGGCGCTCAGCACGGCTGGCGCCTTGGACTGACGAACAGGTCACAAGCCCAGCTCAATCATTTTCCACCTGTTCCCAGCGACTTAGTGTCCAGCTGTGTCAACTGCAGCGCTGACGCGTCCCTACAATCGGACCGTCTATGCCAATTCATCGCACCTACGGATGGGTACCCGATCTCCCGGACCATTCGCGACCATCTCTACGCGGCGACGCCCGAGATCCTGGCGAAACTGCCGTCCAAAATGGATTTGCGCCCGAGATGTCCGCCGGTATACGATCAAGGCCAACTCGGCAGTTGCACTGCCAACGCCATCGCCGCGGCCATTCAGTTCGATCAGGAGAAGCAGGCAATTCAGGTGTTCATGGCGTCGCGGCTGTTCATTTACTACAACGAGCGCGATAGAGAGGGCACAGTGGATTCCGACAGCGGCGGGCAGATTCGCGACGGCATCAAGTCGATCGCTAGCCTGGGCGCCTGCGCCGAGTCGGATTGGCCCTACGACATCGACAAATTCGCTGACAAGCCTCCCCAGCAGTGCTACGACGACGCAAAGAAGTGTGAGGCCGTCGCCTACCGGCGCCTGGTCTCGACGAACTTAAACCAGTTGAAGGGATGTCTCGCGTCCGGTTACCCGTTCGTCTTCGGCTTCAGCGTCTACGACAGCTTCGAAAGCGACCAGGTGGCCCAGACCGGCCAGGTGGACTTGCCCGTCGCGGATGAATCCTCACAGGGCGGCCACGCCGTGATGGCCGTGGGCTACGACGATTCCACCCAGCGCTTCCTCGTGCGCAATTCCTGGGGCACCGACTGGGGGCTTCAGGGTTACTTCACCATCCCGTACGCCTATCTCACTAGCACGGATCTGGCCGACGACTTCTGGACCGTACGCGTGCTGAAAGAGTTGTAGGTCACTTCCACGCCGAATACACCGGCTTCGCGACCAAAAACGCCGGATTTGCACCCGGTTTGGGAGTGAACTTCTGCACGCGGCCCGCATCCACTTCGGCGACATACAAATTGCCTTCCTGGTCGACGCTCATGCCGTGCACGCCCCAAAACGCGCCGGGGAACGTCCCCATGCTGCCCCACGCATACAGCAGGTGCCCGTGCAGATCCCACTCGAGCATCTTGTTGGTGGTGCGGTCATACGACCAGATGCTCTTGCCGGATCCGATATACAGCAAATGCAGGCTGGACGGATTGGCATCAATCTTCCATTCGTAAAGATACTTGCCGTTCTCATCGAACACCTGAATGCGGTGGTTGTTGCGATCGTTCACGAACACGTGCCGCGTCTCCGGATCGACAGCCACTCCGTGCACGTTGCTGAAGTAGCCGGGTCGCGTGTCCACCGGACCACGCGGCGGCCCGCCGAGCTTGCCCCAGGCCATCAGGAATTTGCCGTTCCTATCGAACTTGGCCACGCGCGTCCCGGTGTAGCCGTCGGAAACGAAGAACGTGCCGTCGGGCAGCCAATCGATGTAAGTCGGCCGGTTGAAGTGCGTTGCGTCCGCGCCGGCCACCTCCGGAGTCCCGATGGTCTGCAACAGCTTCTTGCCGTCGTGCGTGAAGCGATAGATCACCTGCATGTTGTCGTCGACGATCCACACGTTCTTCTCGGGATCGTACGGGCTGATGTAGATGGAATGCGGCCGCCGGAACAGCTTGTCCCATTGCTTCCAGGTCTCGATGATCTTACCTTCGCGATTCACCACGACGACGCAGTTTTCCCACTTCGCATCCACGCCCAACGTGCGATAGGGCGGACCTTTGATGCCGAGCTTCTTCGATCGGCCCTCCCACGAAGTCAGCCACTCGCTAACGTCGTTGTCCGTGCCGCCAGTGCCGGGGAGCGATGCCACCGTCGCGTCGCGCCAGAAGCCGGCCACCGGGAAGCTGATGCTCGGCCCGAGTTGCGGCAATAGGACCGGCTTGGGCGGCGCCATCTTCGGTAGCTCGCCGCGGAACAGCATGTAAATGCGGTCCGGGCTCTCGGCGAAAACGCTCTCGCCCGCGCCGTAGGTCCATTTCTCGTTGCCCGGCAGCGTGCTGACGTCCTGCGGCCAGTTCTTGACCACCTCATAAGCACCGGTCAGATCTTCCGATCCCAGGCTTCCAGGAACGGCCGCGAATCCGGCGCCCGGCTGAGCCTGTGCATTTACGGGCTGAAATTTGCCAGAAATCAGCAGTCCGATGCCGGCGCCGATCGCCAGCATGGCCACCATCCAAAATGCGATTCCAAACTTCCGCATGTGAACCTCCCCGTGCCTTCCCTTATCGGGTACTGTGCCAGTCTACACCCTTATCCAGCACGCAATCCTATCCTGCTAACCTGAGGAATTCATGAAAATTCCGGGTTGGCGAATTCTCGTGAGCTTGACCTTGGTCTGTGCTCCGGCGCTGGTAGCCCAAACCCCAGCCAACTGGAAAGAGCAGTTTCCAGGCGACAGTCCTTCCCGGCGGTCGGGAGGCGCAATGGCTTACGACGCGGCTCACGGCCAAGTTGTGCTGTTCGGGGGTAGCGGGGCGGGAATTCTGGGTGACACCTGGGTGTGGGATGGTTCCAATTGGACCGAAAAAACGCCGTCAAACAACCCTTCGCCCCGCGATGCGTTCGCGACGGTTTACGATTCGGCTCACAGTCAAGTCGTTTTGTTCGGTGGTGCTGACAGCACCGGCAACTCACTCAACGACACGTGGGTTTGGGACGGAACAAACTGGACGCAAGAATTTCCAGACCACAGCCCGTCGGCGCGGAACTCCTTCGCCATGGCCTATGATTCCGCACACGGCCAAGTAGTCCTGTTCGGCGGATACGTTGGATTTGACGGTTTGAATGACACATGGGTGTGGGATGGCTCAGACTGGAGTCAAAAAGCTCCCGAGAACAGCCCGCCTGCTAGGGTGAATACCGCGATGGCGTACGATTCGGCTCACGCGCAGGTGGTCTTGTTCTCAGGGTTTGCCGGATTCTTTGCCCTCAATAAGGTTCCTAGCGACACTTGGGTTTGGGACGGCGTTAATTGGTCCCAGGCATCCCCTCAGGACAGTCCGCCCGGACGCGAGTATTCTGCGATGGCCTATGACTCCGCGCACAAGCAGGTCGTGTTATTTGGAGGAGCGCCAGCTCAAGGAAAACCGATCGCCGACACATGGTTATGGGACGGCTCCAACTGGACAAAGGCGTCGGCGCCGAGTTCACCGACGGGGCGCGAGGGCCATGTGATGGCCTATGATTCGGCCCACAATCAAGTGGTTCTCTTCGGAGGTACCGGCTCCGTGCTTTTCGGCGACACGTGGACCTGGTTCGGCGGCGCTCCTGCACCACCGCCGCCTCCTCCGCCAGCCGGACCCGTGGTCAATGGAGTGGTCAGCGCATCGGCCTTTGGCGGCTTCTCCACCGTTGCGCCCGGCTCATGGATCGAGATCTATGGGTCCGATCTGGCGCCCGACACGCGCATGTGGGTCGGGACTGACTTTCAGGGCAACAATGCGCCAACGTCGCTGGACGGCGTCGAAGTCACCATTGGAGGCGAAAAGGCTTTCGTCGATTACATTTCCACAAACCCGGGTCAGGTGAATGTGCAGTTGCCGTCGAACATTCCCACCGGCGGCACTCTGCCGCTGACCGTGACGAACGGAACCGCGACTAGCGCCCCGTTCAACGTCACAGTCAGCGCGGTCCAGCCAGGCTTGCTCGCGCCGGCAAATTTTCAAATCTCAGGGAATCAGTATGCCGTCGCGCTGCTTCCGGACGGCAGCTACGTTCTCCCTGCGGGAGCGCTTCCCGGCGTTGCTTCCCGTCCCGCCAAACCCGGAGAGACGATCGTGATGTATGGCATCGGATTTGGGGCTGTGATTCCAGACATTCCGGCGGGCCAAGTCGCCACGGTGGAGAATCAACTTAGCGAGCAGTTTGCCATGATGTTCGGGAAGACGCAGGCGCAGCTAACCTACTTCGGGCTGGCGCCGGGCTTCGTGGGTCTTTACCAGTTCAATGTCGTGGTGCCGCTGGTGCCCGACAGCGATCTCGTGCCGCTGACGTTCACTTTGGGCGGCGCATCAGGATCGCAGACGCTCTACACAGCCGTGCACGAATAGGTTTTTCGCAACAGGCCCTCTTACTATCTTCCGGCTGATTTCTTTTCTTCCGCCCGCGCTCCCCTCAGCATGTCCGCCATCGCATAGTTGCCTTCGTGACAGGCGTATTCGTACGTCGGCCCCGGCGTGCGCGACATCGTCAACTCGCCGCTGAATGGGCGGACATAGATGGTTGGGTCGTCGATAGTGAACTGGTAGAGAATTGTGTCCGGATCGGTCCGCGTGAAACGTTCCGTGACGTGATAGTGCTCGTCCGCGACATACGCGAAGAACGGTCCGAAGCGATTCTTGCCGTTGAAATTGGTGGTGTCCACCACCAGCGTGCTGCCTTCCCAATGGCCCCGCGAATCTCCCAGCCATTGGCGGACGGCCGGTGCGAGATGCGGGCTGCCGTCGGTGGGAATGATGCGGACGTCGTGCACCATCTCGATCGTGATCGCAACGAAATCCCGCGCCTGCAGGATCCGGTAGTTGTTGTTGTATGCGTACGGGAGCATCGGCGGCCCAGCGGTCGGAAAGACAATGCAGCGTTCCGCCAGGCCGATGTCTTCCGGGCCCGCGGGCAATCCGCGTTGGCGTTCGGCCCACTCCCGTTGCATCTCTTTACCTTTCGCGGTCAACGCGGGAACGCGACCGTCTGGCGGATCGAGGATCATGGAGGTCCGCCGCGTCTTCACTACTTTCGAGCCCCAGTCGTACCACCGGTTGTTGTAAGCGCTCGCCAGATCCTGCTCGGCAGTGGCGCCGCGTTGGTCTGAATTTCTGGCGGAGGCCATCTGCTTTTCGTACGCGCCCGCTTCCTGCTCGGTGAAGAAAGCTTTTCCTGCGAGCGCTGCGGGCCGTTCAAACGGCGTGACGGTGCCGTTGGTCCAGATGCCCTGGAGGTCGGGCTGGCCGTCGGGTGTGCGTGGCGGCGTGTAAGACTGGCCAGCCGCGACGAAGGTGATCGTAAAGCAGATCAGCGGCACCCTCTGGGTCATACCGGGACCTCCTTGGTCACCGGACGATTATACATGCTCGCGACCAAACGTATTGGGCCTGCGATAGAGTATCCACAATGGGGATGTTGCTCAGAGCAATCGCAGTTACGCTGCTCCCGGCGGCGCTCCTTTCACAATGGCCTTCGCACAAGACGGACGGAGAACCGAGAACGCCGCACGGCAAGGTGGATTTCAACGCGCCCGCGCCGCGCGCCGCCGACGGACATCCGGACCTGTCAGGAGTGTGGGACCAAGGACGCATTCCCGGAGCGCCGATTCCTCCGGCGGCCAACGTTTTTGCGACGAGCCATTTTACCGGGCCGAGGCCCTTCCAGGATCTGCCGTCCCTGTTTCCCGACGGTCTGCCCATGCAGCCGTGGGCCGCGGCTTTGCGCAAGGAACGGTTGGCGAACAACAGCAAGGACCATCCCGACGCCCGCTGTCTGCCGATCAATCCGGTACAACTCCACACTCATCCGCAGGCCCGCAAGATCATTCAGGCGCCGGGCCTGGTGCTCATCCTGTACGAAGCCAACGACGGCCAGCGTCAGATCTTCACCGACGGCCGGCCGCTTCCCAACAACGATCCCGAGCCGACATGGTTTGGCTATTCCATCGGCAAGTGGGAAGGCGACACACTCGTCGCGCAGACCATGGGCTTCAAGGATAAGGGCTGGCTGGACGAGCAGGGCACACCTATCAGCGACCAGGGCAAATTGACCGAACGGTTCCGCCGCCTCAATTACGGAACTCTGGAAATCGCAATTACCGTCGACGACGCCAAGACGTTCACCCGTCCCTGGAGCTTCACAGTGCATCAGCGCCTGATGCCGGATACCGAGCTCATCGAGTTCGTCTGCCTGGAAAGCAATCATCTCGAACACGTGGTGGGCAAGTAAAGCGCAATTTCGCGATAGAATCTCCGTGATAAGGAGAACCTCGATGCGCCTTACCGTGGCCGCCATTCTCGCGGGCCTTTTGACTTTCGCCGCGAGCGGTTCCACCGGCCCCATCCCGCTGAACTGTGACCGTGCCTGTCTGGAAGACGTGGTGAACCAATATCTCAACGCACTGGCCGCGCATGATCCCAGCCGGCTGCCGCTGTCGGCCGACGTGAAGTACACCGAAAACGATCAGTTGATGCAGGTGGGCGACGGCCATTGGAAGACCATGGAAGGCGTTGGAAACTACAAGCACATCTTCGCCGACCCGGAAGCCGGCCAGGTTGCCTTCATGGGAACGATGCATGAGGCCGGCGCGCCGCTGCTGATGAGTCTGCGCCTGCGGATTCAGTTAGGGCGCATCACCGAAATCGAAAGCCTATATTTCCTGCCGGGCGGTCCTGGGCCCAACAACATCCCGGCGATGGACAAGCCGGGTTACAAGGCTGAAGATATCTGGTTCAAGTCGATTCCGCCTGCCGAGCGGCTCCCGCGCCAGCAGATGATCTCCATCGCCGATGCCTATTTCAGCGGTCTGGAAAAGAACGACGGCAAAGGCGTCAATGGCACGGGCACCTATCCGTTTACGAACGACTGCGACCGCATCGAGAACGGCGCACACACCACCAACGTGCCGCGTCCGCCGAATGAGCCGCCGGACGCTATCAACGGATTTGCGCTGGATTGCATGTCGCAGTTCAAGCTGGGATTCTACTTCGTCGTGCAGAGCATCCATCATCGCCGCTACCCGCTGGTGGACGCCGAGCGCGGAGTGGTCTGGGCGCATTCGGTGTTCGATCAAGGGACCGTTAATTCCGGAGTGCTTTCCGACGGACGCCCTTACAAGTTCCGCGGCTTCAACCGGCCTTCGAGCATTCTGGTGACCGAGGCGTTTTTGATCGAAAACGGCAAGATCCGCCGCGTGGAAATGATCGGCCCGGGAGCCTTTTATCATCTAAACTCACCCTGGGGCGGGCTGAGCGGCCGGTAATTTTCGAACAATTCGCGAACAAACGGCGCTCCGTTTGCGTCTAGACTGAAAACGGAGCCCCGAGAATGTTCAAATCGTTGCGCTACGCGTTGCGGCTGTTGCGGAAAACACCCGGATTCACGCTGGTTGCAATCTGCTCGCTGGCCCTTGGGATCGGATCCACCGCGGCGATGTTCAGCTTCACGGATGCGCTGCTGTTGCGCCCTTTGCCGGTCGAGGAGCCGAGCCAGATCGCCGCCGTGACTAGTACGGATTCGGCGACCTTTGGCACCGGTTCGGCCGTTTCCTATCCCGACTACCGCGATTTCCGCGATAACAACCGCAGCTTTGACGGACTGTTCGCCGCCGGCACTTCTTCATTCGGCGTCAGCCCGAATCCCTCCACGCTGCCGAAGGTAACGTATGGGTTTTTTGTCTCGGGTAACTTCTTTCGAGCGCTGCACGTGCGACCTGCTTTGGGCCGCGGGTTTATGGATTCCGAGGACCAAGCTGTCGGACGGGATCCGGTTGTTGTGCTCGGCCACGACTATTGGGTCAGCCAGTTCAACGCCAACCCTTCGGTTCTCGGCTCCGCGGTCTGGCTGAATGGCGTTCAATGCACGATTATCGGGGTGGCCCCGGCGGAATTTACGGGCATCGACCAGTTCTTCAAGCCCTCGCTCTTTATTCCGCTGGCGATGTCGCCGCGTCTGGGTCAGGACAACGTGCTGGAGAAGCGCGATATCCGATGGCTCACGGTCAAGGGGCGGCTGAAGCCCGGCACCACAGTTGCGCAGGCTAACGCCGATATTTCCGCCATCGCCAACCGGCTGGAGCAGACGTATCCTCAGGATCGCGGGCGGCATGCCGAAGTGCAGAGCGAACTGGAGTTGCGAATCAAGCAGTCCCCTCCCAACACCGCGTTATCGATCATGCTGCTCCTGCTGTCGTTGTGCGTCTTATTGGTAGCTTGCGCCAATGTCACCGGTCTGCTGCTGAGCCGCACGCGCGCGCGTTCCCGCGAGATTGCTATCCGGCTGGCGATCGGCGCGGGGCGTGGCGCGCTTATCCGGCAACTGTTGTTGGAAAATCTTCTGTTGGCCTTGGGGGGCGGCGGGCTGGGAATTGCGATCGCTTACCTGGGCGCCAGCTTCTTCAACAGCATCCCCATTCCCACCGATGTGCCGCTGGTCTTTCACGTATCGGTGGATCAGCGGATGCTGTTCTTCACGGTGGCAGCGTCGTTGCTAAGCACTTTTATTTTCGGTCTCACGCCCGCGCTGCAAACCACGCGAGTCGATCTGGTCTCTTCGCTGAAAGCCGCCGACGCGGACAGCAGCGGCCGGCGCCGCCTCTGGGGACGCAACCTGATTGTCTCCGGACAAGTGGCGCTTTCGCTCGTCCTGCTCATCGTGTCCGCGGTCATGCTCCGGGGCTTCCGCGACGAACTGCAGCAAGGCCCCGGGTTTCGCATTCATGGCTTGTATCTGACGAGCCTGGACACGCAACCGATCCATTATTCGGAAGACCAAAGCCGCCGGTTCTACAAAGACCTCTTGGACAAGGCGCGAAGAGCGCCGGGGGTCCGTTCCGCGGCATTGATATCCGACATTCCTTTACTCGGAGGGCAGGGAAACGGGATCGTTCCCGAAGGCTACGCGCTGCCCCGCGGCGAACAAGCCATCACGGTCTTTAACTATCTCGTCAGCGATGGCTTCTTCGACACGATGGGGGTCCCAATTCTGCGCGGCCGGGCGTTCACTGATGCCGATCGCGCTGACACTCCCATGGTGGCAGTCATCAACGAACACATGGCGAACCACTTCTGGCCGAAGCTGGATGCGCTGGGCAAGCGTTTTCACTTGCACAACGCCACCGGCCCGCTGGTGCAGGTGGTGGGCATCGCGCGCAACGCCAAGTATTTCTGGATCGCCGAACCGCCCCTGGATTTTATGTATTTGGCGTATACGCAAGACAAGCGCCCGGCCATGACCCTGGTGACAGAATCCGTCGCGCCCAACGCGGCGGCGCTTGCGCCCGTAGTGCGGAATGTAGTGCGCGACATCGATCCCAGCATGCCGGTCTCGAACGCCCGAACCATGGAGGACTACTACGAACAGCGAGCGGTGAAGACTCCCAACATCATTACGCAGAGCGTAGCCGGACTGGGAAGTATGGGGTTAATTCTGGCGATGGTCGGACTCTACGGTCTGATCGCCTATTCGGTGAGCCGCCGCGCGCGCGAAATCGGCATTCGCATGGCGATCGGAGCCGGACGTTCCAAGGTCATTCGCATGGTGCTGCAGCAGGGATTCGTGCTGGGATCTATTGGTGTCGTAGCCGGCCTGATCCTCAGTTTCTTCGCCTGCCGCGCGGTTACCACCGTGGCCTGGATCGCTTCCTTCGGCCATATGGACTACCGGTTGTTCCCGGCCATTGCGGTGCCCGTCCTGCTAGTCACCGTGCTGGCGGCCTTCGTTCCAGCGCGCCGAGCGTCGCTCATCGATCCCATGCGAGCGCTGCGGGAAGAGTGAGCGGTAACGTGCCTCTTAAGTTCGCCACAACCGCTTGACCGACTTGAGGACGCCGCCCGAGGCTGCGTGCTTGGTGACGTCCAAAGGCTCATTCTTACCCAGCAGCGAGCCGGCAAACGCGCGAAAAGTCTGGCCGAGCACGCTGTCGCCGGGGACGAATGCACCTTCGAGCGCGGCATCCGTCACGGCCCGGTAATCGTTCGGCAAGACGACGTCCACGCGACAGCCGAGGGCCTCTTCCACATCGTCCACTTGCAGACCGGATGGATGCCAGCGGTTCAGAACGATGCGCAGACAGGAATCCTCCGCGCCAGCCTTGCGAAGTTCTTCCATCCTCCGCCGGGCGAGCGCGAACGAAGGCAATTCCGGGGTGACCACAATGTAAACGCCTGCCGCCTTCCTCACGATTTCGGCGGTTCCATCGTTGACGGCCTCTGGAAGATCAATCAGGACGTGCTCGTAGCGGCGCGTGGTAAATGACAGCAAGCGGCGATAGTCGTGCCACTGCGGAAGATACGCCGTTGGCTTGGTTCCCACCAGGATGAAATCGATGCCGGGGGTGGGAATCACGCAGCGATCCCAAATCTCGGTGTCCAAATGGTCCGATTCCTGCAGGAGTTCCGACGTGGAAACTTTCACCTGGACCCGCAGAATCTCCGATAGAACGCCGGAGCGGAGATCGCATTCGACAACCATAATCTTTTGTTTGAACGCGTGCCCCAGTGGACCGGCGATGTTCACTGCGAGAGTGCTGGCGCCGCCTCCCGCTTTGGCCGGGATGAACGCGAACAGGTTTGGATAGCGTTCGCTATCCAGCCGCTGGATGGTTTGCCTGGCGGCTGTGAGGATGGCATCGATCGACAAAGGCCGTTCCAGGAACGGGACGTCGCCGATATCCGGCGGATCTATTCCGGGCTGTGCAAAAGCGACGACCGCAAGCTTCGGGAAAGCTTCGCGAATCTGAAGGTAGATGGCAGCGGCTTGCTCCAAGTCCGAAACGTCGAGCAAGACGACGTCCAGAACAAGCGTCGAAAGCGCGTGATGCAACTGCGGCCCCAGGACCATGGGACAGAAGACCTGCGTGAGCTGCAATTGCCTTGCGCCGGTTTGGACCAGACGCTGCAGCAGGTCAACGCTCTCAACGTCGTCGGTCAGCAATAGGCCGTGGAGCATGGCATGCCTGCGGTTCGCCCCTTCCAGCGCAACTGCCCAAAGGCAGCGTGCTGACAAACATTATATCCCGCGGATGTTCTTTTATTTCGGCTCCTTGGTGCCGAGGTGCAGTAGATCCTTGTTGTTTTCCAGGCAAACGTACTCTTTGATTTCCCAGCCCGGTTGGAACTTGATGTTGAAACTGGTGGTCCAGGGCCGGGTGTAGTTCTTCGCATCTTCGATCGTCGCTTCGTAGCGCAGCGTCAGGTAATTCGTGCGCGTGAACCGCTCGGTCACGTGGAGTTCGTCGCTGGCCGGATGCCCGACGTAATCCAACCAGGTGCGCCCATTGAAGCCGACGGTATCGACCACCAAAGTGTCGTTGCCTTCGTACCAGCCGACCGATTCACCCAGCCAGGTGGGATCGGGATCGGCGGAATGCTTCGCGTTCAGCATGATGATGCGATACATGTGGGAGGCGCCTTCATATAAGATGATGACGCGGTCGGGCAATTGGATCATTTGAAAAGGATACGGAGTGCCTGTGTAGCGCGGCACGCCGGCGGGCAGGCAGTAACCTTCCGGATCGTCGGCTGAGTTGTTCGCGCGGCGCTCCCGGAAAGTCGCGAGGCCGGCCGGAGTGAAGGGCACGTCGATGGACTTATCTACCCATTGCTTGTCGGCCCAATCGTGAACCCAGATAGGCGCCCAGACTCCCTTGCCGCCGAGATCGACTTTGCCGTCCGCGAGGTGCGGCGTGGGCTGGGCCGCCTGCGTCGCTTCGCCCGGCGCCGGTTTTTCAGCCGGTTGCGCGTACAGGGCTGGCACAAAAAACAGCAGCGCGAACATCGTAATTTTCATCGCGATTCCTTTTCCCCGGCGAGATGCGGGGCACCCTGGGCACCATCGTATAGGTCGGGTTCTGACATGTCAAGACGCTCCTCAGCGCCCGCGCACTGTCCCAGAAACATCGCGTTGACAAACGGTTACGGGAATTCAGAAAGCAATTGACAGCTTGAAAAGCCCGTGTTAGCATGGCGCATGCGTTCAATTCTAGCGGTTGTTTTGCTGCTCGTCCCCGTCTGCATCAGCGCCCAAGAAAAAGAAGGCAAGAAAGGTCCGATGCCTCCGCCCAAGAACCTTCAGATCTTGAAGGGTGAGAGCGGGCCGGAGCTCATCAACACCATGCGGGCCTTCCGTACGGCGCTGGGCGTCCAGTGCACTTTCTGCCATGTGCAGGGCGATTTCGCTAGCGACGACAATCCCATGAAGGGAACCGCGCGCATGATGCTCACGATGGCGCGCGAGATCAACATGAAGTTCCCCGACGGGAAGCGCCACGTCAGCTGCTATACATGCCACCGTGGTGCGGAGATTCCAGCGACGGAACCTCCAGCGGCGCAATAGAGTTCTCGGAGACTACTCCGGATTACCGGCGTTTCCCGGCTGCTCGCAGCGGCTCGGAAGCGCCTTTTATTTTGCAGGCGCGCTTCCCGCGTCGCCCGACCCGCCAAACACTTTCCTGCCGTCCGCCAGCGTGACGTTTCCAGCGGAAGCCAAATGCGATCCGTCCTTGGCCTGAAACGCCTGGACCGTAATTACGTCGCCCACTTTGAGCGAGTGCCGAGTCCAGCCTTGGCGGCTCAGGCCGTTCGGACTTGCGGTTTCGAAGTCCCAATTGACGACGTTGCCGTTCTGGTCTTTCACGTCAAGATAGAAGTGCACGTGCGGATTCAGCCATTCGACTTTTGTCACGGTCCCCGTGAGTGTGATCGACTTGCTCGGATCGAATTCCGCGGCAAAAGAATGATGGGCGAAGGCCGGTAGGGAAGCCAGCAGCAGGCTTGCTCCGGCGGTCCAAAGAGTGAATCGGGTAGCTCGCATTTGGCTTAATGATACATCATCAACCGATAATTTCAAGGACGCGATGGCGAACGGTTTCGGCTTGCTCAAGCGCAAGTTTTTCCAGTTGGCGGTTCGCATTGGGCAGTTCGCTGGAACCGAGCTGGCGGCAGTTGAAGTCGACACTGAGCAGCATGGCTTGGATCGCACTGGCGAGAAGGGCCGCGGCAGCACCGAGGTCGGCGGCAACAAAGGCGTGGACCAGGCCGGCGGCTTCGACGCAAAGATCCAGCCCCACGCCGGCGGCATGGACGGCGTCCATGGGTATTTCGATCGCGGCGCGGAGGTCGGGTTGGCCGAGCGCGCGGGATTTCATGTAATGCTCAAACGCCGCGATGTCCTGGTCAGCGGCGCGCTGGAGGATGGCGGACTCGCGCTGCGCGGATTCGATCATCGCGATGACGCGTTTCGGATCGCCCGCGAAGCCCTTGCGGCGGGCGCAAATACCCAGGACCTTGGTCAGCAGCCCGAGCGCGAACGCTGCCGTGACCGCCGCGGCGCTGACGCCCGCCGGAACGGGATCGGAACCCGCGACACGCTCACGAAAAGCTGCGAGCGAGCCGCTCCAGATCGAGTCCATCAGCTTTTATGAGAGACCGATGATGCGGCCCGTCGCGACGTCCAGATCGACGTCGTAGTAGCCAGGCCGAGTTGACAAACCGGGCATCGTGCTCATCGTTCCCAACAGAGGATATAGGAACCCCGCACCGACGCTGGCGCGGATGTCGCGCACCGGCACGGTAAAGCCGCTAGGCGCGCCTTTCAAGCTGGGATCGTGACTCAAGCTGAGATGCGTCTTTGCCATGCAGATGGGCAGCTTGTCGAACCCCTGACGGGTGTAGCGCTCGACTTTCTTCTCGGCTTCCGGCGAGTATTCCACATCGGCGCCGCCGTACACTTCGCGCACGATGGCTTCGATCTTCCGCTTGATGGGCCATTCCAGAGGATAAAGGAATTGGAATTTGCTCGGCTTTTCGCAAGCGGCTACAACTGCTTTCGCTAGATCCACCGCGCCCGCGCCACCCTTCGCCCAATGATTGCTCACCACGGCATCGGAGGCTCCGGCGGCGATCGCGAGCCGGCGCACAAGCGCGATTTCCGCGTCCGTGTCGTCTTTGAAGCGATTAATGGCGACAACCACCGGAAGGCCAAAGCCACTCGCGTTGGCAATGTGCCGGACCAGGTTGCTGCAGCCTTTTTCCAGCAGTTCGAGATTCTCCTGCGTATACGCGTGAGGCAGCGGCTGTCCGGCGACCACCTTGGGCCCGCCGCCGTGCATCTTGAGCGCGCGAATGGTCGCGACCAACACGACGCCGTCAGGCTTCAGTCCGCTGTAGCGGCATTTGATGTTGCAGAATTTCTCGAAGCCCATGTCTGCGCCGAATCCGGCTTCAGTGAGCACATAGCCCTCTGGACCCACCAGCTTCAGCGCGATCTGATCGGCCACGATGGACGAATTGCCGTGCGCGATATTGGCGAAAGGCCCGGCATGCACGAAGGCGGGTGTGCCCTCGATGGTCTGCATCAGGTTGGGCATGATGGTGTCCTTCATGAGGACCGTAAGCGCACCGCCCACACCGACATCGTCGGCCGTGATGGGATCGCCCGAGCGATTGCTGCCGATCACCATCCGGCCCAGGCGCTCGCGCATATCGCCCAGATCCGTTGCCAGCGCCAGCACGGCCATCACTTCGCTCGCTACGGCCATGTCGAAACCGGTGACTCGCGTGAAGCCTTTTTCCTCCGGGCCCTGGCCGATGGTGATCTGCCGCAGCATGCGGTCATTCGTGTCCACGACGCGGCGCCAGGTGATGCTGTCCGGATCGATGTCCAGGCGCGCGAAGCGGGCGCGTTCTTCCGCCGTCAGTTCGTTGGGGTCGGTCTTATAGATGCCGAGCTTGTGCAGCCGGCGCAGCATCACTGGCGAAAACCGGCGGCTGCCGTCCTTGGCGGGCGGGCAAAGGCGCTCGAACATGGCCGCGTCGTCGGCCGAGTGTTCGTGAAACATGCGCGTGTCGATGGCCGCGGCCAGCAGATTGTTGGCGGCGATGATGGCGTGGATGTCGCCGGTCAGGTGGAGATTGAATTCCTCCATCGGAATAACCTGGCTGTAGCCGCCGCCGGCCGCGCCGCCTTTGATGCCGAACGTCGGGCCCTGGCTGGGCTGGCGGATGCACGTGAACACCTTCTTGCCTAAGTGCGCGCCCAGCGCCTGGCTCAAGCCGACCGTAGTTGTGGTTTTTCCTTCGCCCAGCGGGGTGGGGGTGATCGCGGTGACGACAATGTACTTGCCGTTGGGAACGTCCTTCAGGCGATCGCGAATGTCGAGGTGCACTTTGGCTTTGCTTTTGCCATAGAGGTCCAGCTCTTCGGGAAGGATGCCGGCTTCGGCAGCGATCTTGTCGATGGGAAGAGGCGTTGCAGCTTGCGCGATTTCAATGTCGCTGGGCACGCGCTCCAGGACATTGGTCAACTTATGGGGCATGAACGATATTCACCTTTAGAATTTTGAATTACGAATGGACGGCAATTCACTATTCTAGACCACGGCTTCGAGCGTTCGTGCCCCAGCGATGGCCGGTTACGGGCAGGTGGTACCGGGAATCAGCTTCTGTGATACAGCGGCGAGGTCGCGGATGTCGACGATGCCGTCGTGATTGACGTCGGCGCGCGGGTCGAAGCCGGGCTGGCCCGTTTTCTTCCCGAAGGACGCCTTCACGATTGCGATGTCCAGACAGTTGATTTGGCCGTCGCCATTGACGTCCGCGGCCATTTGAGCCGGGACGGTGGTAGTGGCGTCAGCGACTGTCTTGACCTCGACGTTACCTGCTATGTCTCGCGCCGCGGAGTAGAAGCGGTAGGTGTGGCCGAGATAGCCGGCGAACCAAGCCTGAGTCGCTGTCGTTTGGGTCAGCCAAGGTATCAAGCCCGTGCCATCCGAGACGTAGATCGTGTAGTTGACCAAGCCAGATGTTGCATCTGAACCGGACCATTGGACGCTGAAGTTCGGCGAAAAGGCTGTTCCAGGCAGCGCGGCGACGTGGCTTACAGGCGGAGTGGAGTCGATCTTCATCGTCTGACCGTGGGGCGTTTCCTGATTTCCCGCCGTGTCAACGCTGTAGAACAAAAATTGGTGACTCCCGTCGCCCGCGATCGAGAATGGAGCGCCATAGGCCTGGTATGCTCCAGTGTCGACTTTATAATAAGTGGCGGAAACAGGGTTGCTGCCGGCGGCCACACTGAGTGTCACACTCACAGTGCCGAGATACCAGCCGTCATTGCCGGCCGGGCCGTTGAGAACCGCTGTAGTGATCGGTGGGTTGACGGAGATGCCCAGGTTCAGCTTGGCCACGAAGGCAGCGCCGAAGCCTCCGTACGTGGTTTGGTAGGCTCCCGGAGTAGTGGGGAAATCGCTGGATGACCCGGGACCGTAAGCATCACCAGTAAGATAAACGTTACCGGCAGCATCGATTGCGATAGCATTGCCCTCGGCGCCGCTTCCGCCCAGGAAGGTGGAGTAGAGCAATGCCGAACCCTCGGCGTTCAACTTACTGACGAAGGCGTTTGAAACACCACCTAGAGCAGCCTGAAAGGCGTCTGGCGTGGTCGGGAAATCGGGGGAATAGGTAACGCCGGTTACATAAGCGTTGCCCGAGGCATCAACCGCTATGCGGGTGCCCGGGACGATTTCCGCTCCCAGTTCGCCACCGCTTCCACCCAAGTAAGTGGAATAGAGCACGGCAGTGCCAGTTGCGTTCAGTTTTGTCACGAAGGCATTATTTCTTCCATGAGCGGCGGTTTGGAAGGCGCCTGGCGTGCTGGGAAAATCCGCATTGGCCACACCGATAACATATGTGTTGAGGGAGGCGTCCACGGCGACCGCTAGTCCCCAGTTGTTACCGGGGGTGGAGCCTCCTAGGCAAGTCGAATAAAGCAAGGCGGAGCCCGAGGCGTTCAGCTTGCTCACGAAGGCATCTTCGCGGCCACACGCCTGATAAGACCCGGGTGTGGTCGGAAAGTTGGTTTCGCTTATGTGGTCCGTGACATAAGCGTTGCCCGAGGCATCGACAGCAATGCCCCACCCAGTGCTGTAAACATTGCCAAGATTCCCGCCCAGCAACGTCGAATAGACTAGGGCGGAACCAGAAGCGTTGAGCTTGGTCACGAAGGCATCTGTTCCATTGTCGTGAGCGGTCTGAAAGGCGCCGGGGGTGGTAGGGAAATCGGGAGACTCACTGTACCCGGTGACAAAAGCGTCTCCGGCGCCGTCGACGACGATGGTGTTGGCCCAGTCGAAATCGTTTCCGCCTAAGTAGGTAGAATAAACCAGAGCTGAACCCGTGGCGTTCAGCTTGGTCACAAAGCTGTTTACAAACCCACCGCCGTAAGTCGTCTGGAAGGCGCCCGGCGTGACCGGGAAATCATTGTTCTTTCCTGAGCCATAGGTGTACCCCGTGACGTACGCGTTTCCCGAGGTGTCAACCGCTATGCCGACGCCACCGTCGGACCCGCTTCCACCGAAGTAGGTGGAGTAGACTAAGGCCGAGCCGGTCGCGTTCAGCTTCGTAACAAATACATCGGGTCCGACCGCAGAAGTGGTCTGAAATGCGCCCGACGTCGTTGGAAAGTTCGAGGAACCGGTCCCACCCGTGACGTAGGCGTTGCCTGAGCTATCCACTGCTATGCCTTCGCCCGAGTCGCTTTCACCCAAGTACGTCGAATATACCAGCGTCGGGTCAATTACCAGCGGCTGCTCGCGGTCGTACCCAGCCACGCTGAATCCCACTCGGCCTCTGCCGCGCAGCACGTACCGTCCGGGCAGAGCCCGCCGCCGGCCGCCGATCTCCTGGTATACAACCGGCGCATGTTCAATCACTTCGTTGTCACCGATCCCGATCACTAGCGCGCCGTCAGGGTTTACGGTCAGCCTCTTGGCGCCATGGAATCGAAGCTCGATGGCCCGCGGATCTGCCCCCGGCGCCACCATGAAGTCGTACTCCAGCAGCCGCTGGTTGCCGTGATACACCAGATCGATCCCCGGATAGACCTCTGTGTACTTCACCGACGCGTAGGTCGGCACATTCGTGCGCCACTGCCTAGGATCGTTCCCGACGAAGTAGTTGCTTTTGCCGGGCAGGCCGTCCGTGCCTGCGACCGCCGCATGCGGGTTCGCGCCAAGCACCTTCATCCGAAGTGCAGCGTTCGTCTTCTTTCCATGCAGCGAGAACACGGCCGAGTCCTGGGTAAGAAACAATGTATAGCCCGACCCGCGCGACAGGAACTTCACGCGCCGGTCGGTTTGTCCCTGATTGGCCTCGAAACTCAACGGCAACTTACCATAGGATTCGATCACGTGCGACCGTGTCGCGGGCGTCGTTGTCGCGACCGGCCCTGCTGAGCCAGAAAATGCGAGCAAAATTGCAAGGGTGAACATAAAACCTCACTGGCGTGCGTTCGGACACGTCTTTCGAGTTTTAGGTGAGCAACAGCTTCGCGGGTTAGTGCCAGCGCGGCTTAAATTCGGACTAGGGGCATGTGGTGCCCGGTATTAGCTTCTGTGACACAGCGGCGAGATCGCGGATGTCGACGATACCGTCGTGGTTGACGTCGGCGCGGGGGTCGAAGCCCGTCTGGCCGGTGCGTTTGCCGAAGGAGGCTTTGACGATGGCGATGTCAGTGCAGTTGATTTGCCCGTCGCCATTGGTGTCAGCGGCCATTTGAGCCGGGACGGTGGTGGTGGCGTCGGCAATCGTTTTGACCTCGACATTTCCAGCCACGTCTCGCGCCGCGGAGTAGAAGCGGTAGGTGTGGCCGAGGTATCCGGTGTACCACGCCTGCGTGGCGGTGGTTTGGCTCAGCCAGGGGGTGAAGCCGGTGCCATCCGAGACGTAGATCGTGTAGTTGACAAGGCCGGATGTTGCATCTGAGCCGGACCATTGGACGCTGAAGTTCGGTGAAGAGGCCGTGCCAGGAAGTGCGGCGACGTGGCTTACAGGCGGAGAGGAGTCGATCTTCATCGTCTGACCGTGGGGTGTTTCCTGATTCCCCGCCGTGTCAACGCTGTAATACGCGAGCTGGTGAATACCATCGCCGGTAATCTGGAATGGAGCGCCATAAGCCTGGTATGCTCCATTGTCGACTTTATAATACGTAGCGGAAACGGGGCTGCTACCGGCAGTAGCATTTAGCGTCACGGTCACAGGGCCAACAGACCAACCGTTGTTACCTGCGGGGCCGCTCAGAGATGCAGCGGTCACCGGCCCGGTGCTAACGACCGACCCAAGGTTTAGTTTGGCGACAAAGGAGTCGTTAGCCCCCCCGCCGAACGCACTTTCCATGGCGCCGCCCGTGATAGGGAAATCGGAGGAGGAAGTGGTTCCTGCCATATAGACGTTCCCGGAGGCGTCGATGGCAATGCCGTAGCCCTCGTCGTGATCCGCTCCGCCCAGATAACTAGAGTAGAGCAGGGCGGAACCGATGGGATTTAGTTTGCTTATAAAAACGTCGTCGCCGCCGCCGAACACCGATTGAAATGCGTCGGAAGTTGTAGGAAAACCGGCGTAAGCATATCCGGTAACATAAGCGTCGCCCGATGCATCAACTGTTACCGCTCTACCGGATGCGCCAGACATCCCGCCTAAATAAGTAGAGTAAAGCAGAGCCGATCCAGTGGAGTTCACCTTCGCAGTAAAGGCAGCAATGGCAGTACCAGCAGGAGCGCTCTGGAGCGCACTAGGCGTTGTCGGGAAGTCGGAGGAACCTGCCTCGCCGGTGACGTAGGCGTTGTGTCCGGCGTCGAGCGATATGCCGTAGGCCCAGTCGTACCAACTTCCGCCCAGATAGGTGGAGTAGATCAAGCCGGAGCCAGTTGCATTCAACTTCGTGATGAAGGCGTTCCTCGCACCATGCAGAGTAGGCTGAAATGCGGCGGACGTGGTGGGGAAATCCGATGAACCGGTGCTGCCTACAACGTAGGCGCTGCCGAGCGCATCGACCGCTATGCCAGTACCCAACTCAAGATAGTTTCCGCCCAAATACGTGGAATAGACCAACGCTGAGCCGGCGGCGTTCAGTTTGCTTACGAATGCAGTTACGCCCGATGATGCGTGCAGTGTGGTCTGGAAGGCGTTGACCGTGGTGGGGAAGTCAAAGGAAGAGGTGTAGCCTGTAACGTAGGCGTTACCACTAGGATCCACTGCAATGCTATTGCCCCCGACTCCGCCTCCTGTCGACGCTCCCAGATAGGTCGAATAAATCAAGCTAGAGCCGGCGGCATCTAGCTTGCTTACGAAGGCGTTGCCTGGCGCAGCGCAGCTGGTTTGAAAGGCCCCCGGGGTGGTTGGGAAGCCATCATTGGCGGTGCCTGTCACATAGACGTTACCTGCGGTATCAACGGCGAGGGAGAGGCCCGCAGAGCCGCCACTTCCGCCGAGGTAGGTAGAGTAAATCAGCGAGGTGCCGGCGGCATTTAGCTTGCTTACGAAAGCCTCCCATTCTGCGCCGCTGGCCTTAGTCTTGAAACTACCCAAGGTAGTCGGAAAATTAGCCGAACCTGTAGCACCCGTTATGAAAACGCTGCCCGCCGCATCAACTGCCATCCCAAGGCCATTCTCGTTGCCGTTTCCGCCCAAGTAGGTGGAATACACCAGCGTCGGGTCGATCACTAGTTGTAGGTTTCGGTCGTATTCCGCGACGTTGAAGCCCACTCGACCTTTATCCCGCAGGACATAGCGTGCGCGTACGGTCTGCCGCTGGCCGCCGACCTCCTGGTATACAACTGGCGCGTGCTCGATCACCTCATCACCGCCCAGCCCGATCACTAACGCTCCGGCGGGGTTCACGGTCAGCTTCTTGGCGCCTTGGAATCGAAGCTCGATGGCGCGCGGATCGGCCCCCGGCGCCACCATGAAGTCGTATTCCAGTAGGCGTTGATTGCCGTGGTAGACCAGGTCGATCCCTGGATAGACCTCTGTGTACTTCACCGACGCGTAGGTGGGAACGTTCGTGCGCCACTGCTTCGGGTCTTTGCCCACGAAGTAGTTGCTCTTGCCGGGTAGGCCGTCCGTGCCTACGACCGCCGCATGCGGATTCGCGCCAATGACCTTCATCCGAAGCGCTGCGTTCGTCGTCTTTCCATGCAGCGACAACACGGCCGAGTCCTGGGTAAGAAACAATGTATAACCTGACCCGCGCGACAGAAACTTCACGCGCCGGTCGGTTTGTCCATGATTGGCCTCGAAACTCAACGGCAGCTTGCCATAGGTTTCCATTAAGTGTGGGCGCGCCTGAGGCGCCTTGTTTACGAACTGTTGGGCTGAGACCGGGAATAGAATGACCGCTACGAGCGGCCCTGCTTTCAATATCGAAGTCATAGGAAGCACCCCTGCTTGAAAATGTGCGTGTCGGGCGGAACTCGCCTGCAAGGTGGGAGGGTCGCGCTACTGCCTGTCGAGTTGCCCGCTTGGGGCGCAGATGGCTTAAAGAAAAACCGTCCGCAAATCCATGAATCCTGATGCACGATCTACGCCATTGCCTGAGCCTAGCTAAGTGCAGTCACGAAGTACTATGCGGTCTATTGCCACGCCCGGTTTTGGCTCAAATCGCTCGCGGCTGCGCGAGGATTTTCACCCAACTGTAGGTTAGTGAGCGGAGTGTAACCTTGAATTTATCCCAGATTTCGGCTTATACTGAATGCCCCGGAGGTTCCGCACATGAAAAGCAAGGCGCTGGCCGCTTGTTTTCTTACGCTAGCGGCGGTTCATGCCGCGACGGTGAGCATCGATCCAGTCTCGCAGACGGTTGGCGTCGGGAACACGGTGGACGTCAACGTCGACATCACGGATGTGTCGGATCTGTATGCTTTTCAATTCGATGTCGGTTTCGATCCAACCCTGCTTGCCGCTACGTCGGAAAGCGAGGGGCCGTTCTTATCCTCCGCCGGCACGACGATCTTTCTCCCAGGCACCATCGACAATATTGGCGGTGCGATCTCCGGCACAGCTGACGTTTTGAGCGGGGCGATTTCAGGTGCAAGCACGAGCGGCACACCAGGCGTGCTGGCAACGTTACAGTTCACCTCCTTGGCCGAAGGAACGAGCGCCATCTCGCTGTCTAACATCGTACTCTTAGATTCCAGCCTGAACGATATCTCGTTCACAAGCATAGACGGAAGCGCCACCGTTGTTCCAGTCGGCGCCATACCCGAGCCCCGCCTCATTCTCGTGCTGTTCGCCGGCTTCCTGGCGATTGCCGCATTTCAAGCCCGCCGGCGTCGCATCGCCCGTCAGTAGCCGAGCCGCAGCATTCCTTCCTGTTTGCCTTCTACCGTGCCTTTGGTCAGCCACTCCAGCGAGGCCTGGAAGAGCAGTAGGTGATTCTTTTCCCACATGGCGTTGTGCGACGAGCAGGCTAGGTCCACGAACACCTTCTGAGTTGAGCCGAGATCGGCGTAAAGCTCGCGCACGCGTTCCGGGTTCACCTGTTTGTCATGGGCACCGGAAACCATCAGCGTGGGAATCTGCATTTTGGAAACGATGGCCGTTGTCCATCCCCAGACGGTGACTTGCGGAGCGCGCCGCACGCCGGTGCCCCAGGTGGCGCCAACCGGATCGGAAAGCAGCATTTCAGACCAGACCGAATCGCGGGCGGCCGGTTCATACTGATCCGTGCAGCCGACCTGGCGGTTCCAGTTGCGAATAAATTCGTCGCGCGATTGCGTGTTCATGGCGGCGCCGTCGGCGGGCACCTGTGGAGGCGGCGTGGCGGATGCGGCGCGATTGTAGGCCGGAGCCAGTAGCACCAGCCGTGAAACTTTATCGGGATGCCCGGCCGCGTAGCCAGCCGAGCGTGGCCCGCCGAGCGACCAGGCCAGCAGATCCAGTTTCTCGACATGACGCAGCGCGCGGATGTGGTCGACAACCGCGTCGATGTCATACCAGTCCGAAGCGAGCGTGGTCATCTGCTGCGGATAACTGGCGGAGCAGGGTGCCGGGATAAGGGCCGGAACAAAAGCGTTCTGTTGCTCGCGCGAGAGATTGCAAGGATCGCTCATCGCGGTTGGCCGCGTGGAACGCCCGTAGCCGGTCATATCCATGGAGAAAACATCGAAGCCCGCCTGGGCGAGATACGCCATCCAACTGTAGTCGTGATACGGGACGTCGAAGGCGACCTCGGCGGGCGTGCCCGCGCCGTGGATGAACAGCGCCACGCGATCTGCCGCCGGACCGCCGCGCAGCACTGTGCCGGCCTCGACCACTTCGCGCACGTAGATCTCGGTGGACTGGCCCGAGATGGCGGGGACCGTGGAGCGAACCTGGACATAATGGTCCAGGCGCAGGATATGTGCTTCATCGCCCGCGGAAGCGGTTGAACACAAGGCGACAACGGCGGTAGCCAGTAAGAATGGTTTCATGAGAGTCTCCAGCGCGGCTGCGCTGCCCGACAGTTTACCTCTTTAGTAAGCGCGCCGCGGATGGGGGTCTCAAAAGTGAACGACAATCATAGAGGAAAGCACACGAATGGAATCGCTCGCGCCCAACGCGCCCGGAACTCCACAGGCCGCATTTCCGGAAAAAGCCTTGTTCTATTGCACACGGAACTCTGGCGATGCAGCACCTGTATTTAGAATCGGGCCGTGCGGCAGTATGCTACCCGGCGCCGCTGGACGACTGCAGCGAAGTCGGTTCCGGAGGTGTTCGCCCTTGCTGCGCGTTCGCTTGGCTACTGCCTAACAGGGAGTTGACTTCGTGGAGCCGTTCCGGATTCATGTCGCAGATGAAGTGCTTGAGGACCTGCGGGCACGTTTACGACGTACCAGGTGGCCCGACCAGTTGCCCGGCATAGGCTGGAGACAGGGCACCGAGCTCGATTGGTTGCGGCATCTGGTGTCCTACTGGGCCGATGAGTTCGACTGGCGTGCCTGGGAGCAAAGGCTCAACACTCTCGACCACTTCGCGTGGGAGGGCATCCACTTCGTGTACAAGCGTGCGGCATCGGGTCGGGGCGTGCCGCTCGTACTCACGCATGGCTGGCCGGGCAGTTTCCTCGATTACGTAGGGATGCTGCCGATGCTCCCTGACTTCGACGTGGTCGCGCCCTCCTTGCCTGGGTATGGATTCTCACCGCGCCCACCCCAGGTTGGAATCAACTACCGGTACGTCTCGGAGCGCTGGCATCGGCTAATGTCCGAGCTCGGATATACCCGCTACGGTGCGGGCGGTTATGATTTTGGGTCTGGAGTGACTACGATCCTTGCGCTGGATCATCCAGAATCGGTAATCGGAATTCATCTCACCACACTAGAATCCGACCTTGCGCCCATCGTGGATGACAGGGAACTGTCCGATGTCGAGCGTGCGTATCTTGCGGTGAACCGAGGATGGGACGTTACAGAGCGGGGCTACAGCGCGATCCAGTCGACTAAGCCGCAGACCATCGGCTATGGACTGAACGACTCTCCGGTGGGACTAGCCGCATATGTGGGGGAGAAGTGGCAATCGTGGAGCGATGTCACTCCGTCCGATGACTTTCTCTGCGCCACGCTCACCCTGTACTGGGTCACCCAGACCATCACTTCGTCGATGCGCGACTATTGGGATAATCGCTGGTATCCGGTCGATCGCCGCTTCATCGGCACGCCCACGGCGTTTGGCGTCTTCGCGCATCAAACCGTTCCTGAGGGTGAGCCACCGCGCCCGTATCTGGAGCGCGCGTACAACATCCAGCGATGGACAGTCTTTCCGCGCGGCGGGCATTTTGCTCCGGTTGAAGAACCGGCGGCAGTCGCAAACGACGTAACCGCTTTCTTCGGCGATCTGAGTTGAGGGTCATACTACCTCCTCCGCGCACCAGAGCCATGGGACGAAATACCGATCCTTTCCGCCAAGTCATCACTGCTCGAATTCACTTTAACGCCGGCGGGGCGAGCGTCCACGTTAGTGCTCTTGCTAGAGGTTCGCTTATGGTTGAGGCGATAGCGGCCGGGGGGCTCCCCAAACTCTCTTTTGAATGCGCGATTGAAGGCCGCTTCCGACTCGTATCCCACTTCGCCGGCGATTTCCGATACACCCCGCGGCGTGTTCTCCAGCGATCGCGCGGCTAATTGAAGCCTCCAGCGAGTCAAGTACGTCATTGGTGGCTCGGAAAGATACCGCGTAAAACGCTCCGCGAGAGCGGTCCGTGAGATGCCCACCTCATCCGCCAGATCCGCGATGGTCCAAGGATGGGCAATGCGGCTGTGCAGCAATCCGAGGCTTTTCCCCACAATGGGATCGCGCGCTCCCGCGAGCCAACCCGTTTGCTGTTCGGGCAGGCTGGCAACATAGCGGCGCAGGGTGTCGACGAACAAGGCCTCCGAGAGCTTGGCGAGCATGGCATCACTGCCGACCCGTCCCGAAGCTGCTTCCTCTACTAGGTGCAAGATCGAATTCTCGAGCCAGTGCCCCGAGCGATCCGTTCGGATGTTGACCTTAAAGACGGGCGGTAGACCGCCGAGAATCGGCCGGCTCAGGAAGGGGTCGCAAGCCATGTACCCACAAACATATCGCGCTGAATCGCCGCCTCCGCCAGCCTGCATGGGACGCAAATCGCGCGATTTGATTTTGGAAAGAATCGCCGAGGTAAGCGCTTCTCCCATCAAACCCCGTGCGCTGGTCATCACGTGTGGATCCCCGTGGGGAAGGACGACGATATCTCCGGGACCAAGCTCGATCGACGCTCCATCGGGCAACGTCACGAACGCTGCGCCGTCGATGACGAAGTGGTAGATCACCAGGTGGGGCGCTCCTGGCGCCAGCAGAGGCGCAAGAGTGTTGGACGCGGGTGACGCAAAACACCAGGGAGCTGAAAACTCAGCGCGGAAGAATAACGCGCCGCTTAGCTTTACCCCACTCAAAATCTCGGAGAATGCGTCCATTCAGCTCTCTGGACGACCTGCAAATTCTCCCGGCTGAACTGCAAAGCAATCAGCCCGGGCGAACGTCCGAGCAATTCATCGGAACGCTCAAGCATGGTCGTTGTGCCCCGTTTCCTAAACAATTGTAGACCAAGGAGCAAGAGAACATGAAACGCATAACCGTTTTCGTTTATGGAACGCTCAGCTACGTGGCGTCCCTAGCCACGTTTTTGTACCTCGCCGGGTTTATCGGCAACTTCGGCGTTCCGAAATCCATGGATTCCCCGGCGGACGGTCCTTGGCAAACCGCGCTGCTGATCGATCTGGGGCTGTTGTTGGTTTTCGCCCTACAACACAGCGTGATGGCGCGGCCGGCGTTCAAGCGCCTGCTGACCCGAGTGATTCCGCCCGCTGCGGAACGGAGCACTTATGTCATGGCCAGCAACCTCGCGATGATGCTTCTGTTCTGGAAGTGGAAGCCTCTCGGAGGAACAGTCTGGGACGTTCAAAACAGTGTGGGAGCATCGGCACTCTACGCCGGGTACGCATTTGGTTGGGCGCTCCTACTGCTCGCCACTTTCGTGATCAACCACTTTGACTTATTCGGCCTCCGGCAAATCTGGCTGAACCTGCAGGGACGGCCTCAATCCGCGCTCGTGTTCAGGACGCCGTGGCTTTATCGTATGGTCCGCCATCCGCTCTACATAGGCTGGATCACCCTGTTCTGGAGTACGCCGGTCATGACGGTGACTCATCTGTTCTTTGCCGTGGTGACAACGCTGTACATCTTCGTTGCCATCCGGCTCGAGGAACGCGATCTCATGGCGAGCCATCCCGAATACATCGATTACCGGCGGCAGGTGCCGATGATTGTTCCCGGATTGCCCAGGCACGTGGTCGTCTCGAAACCGGCCCAGTCCGGCGATCGACGAGTCTTGGAACCCGTCGCCGATTTCGACAGGGCTTAGCCAGCTTCGGCCTGCAGCTACGCATACACAAGGAGCATTCATGAATCCGAACAAAGCACTCTGGGAAAAGGGCGATTTCACGGCGATCGCCGCCTTCATGCGGGAATCCGGTGAAACAGTCGTGGGATCGCTCGGGGTCAAGCCTCCGCTGCGGGCCTTGGATCTCGGCTGTGGAGACGGCACTACGGCGGTGCCGCTGGCGCGTCTCGGGGCAGAAGTTACCGGAGTCGACATTGCCAGCAATCTCGTTGCGGCCGGCAACAAACGGGCGGCGGAGCAGGGACTCCGACGGCTGAGATTTCACGAGGGGGATGCCTGCAACTTGCAAGGCATCGACAACAATGCCTTCGACTTGACTCTCTCCGTATTCGGCGCCATGTTCGCCGCCAAACCCTTCGACGTGGCCAGGGAGATGGTCCGCGTCACAAAACCAGGCGGAGCCATTGTGATGGGCAACTGGATTCCAAACGATCCAACCTTCGTCTCGCAGCTCCTGAAGATCAGTTCGTCGTTTACGCCTCCGCCCCCGGAAGGTTTCGTCAGCCCAATGCTGTGGGGCGCCGAAAATCACGTCATTGAGCGCTTTGCTCAGACCGGCGTGCCTAAGGAAAAGGTGTCCATGACCAAGGATACGTACTACTTTGTATCGGCCAGCAAGGGTCCAGCGGAGTTTATCAGCCTTTTCAGGCGATTCTATGGGCCCACCATGAACGCATTTGAGGCCGCGGAACAGAGCGGGAGGGCCGAAGAGCTTCAAAGTCAACTGCTGGACCTTGCGAAGGCACACAACAAGAGCACGGATGACGGCACTCTGATCCCTGCCACTTTTCTAAGAGTCACTGTTTCCCTTTGAAGAAGGAGAGCTAGAAGAATGAAAAACCATAATCATCAACAGGTCGCCGAAACCCAATCGCAGTCGCTGGGGGCAATTCCGAATCAAAGGTCGGAAGCCCTTGCCACCCGTCTTGAGAACGGAGCAACAGCACTGGCTGCTTTTGCGGCCACGCTTTCTGAGGCGGAGTGGCAGTGGTGCCTTCTCAAGGACCGCCGGAAAATCGGTGTGGTTGTACACCACGTCGCCAGTATGTACCCGGTTGAGATTCAGCTTGCGAGTCTGCTCGCTGCCGGCCAGCCGATCGCGGGCGTGACGTGGGACGCGGTCGATACGATCAACCGAGACCACGCGAAAGAGAACGACAAGGTCACCAAAGAAGCCGCACTCGCCCTGTTGAAAACCAATAGCGCGGCGGCGGCCGCGGCAATCCGGGCCTTTACCGGCGAAGAGCTCGACCGCGCTGCACCTGTATCGCTCAACAGTGACGCTCCACTCACTTGCCAGTTCTTCCTGGAGGATCATGCGGTGCGCCACAGTTACCACCATCTTGCTCGGATCAAAGCGGCGCTGACACGTTAGCGCCTGTCACGCTCTCGGTGGATTTCTCAGGCCCGCTCGGGCCGCTAGCCGCCCGCCTGACCTGCGGCTTGAATGCGCGTTATCTCGATCTGGAGGCGCGGGGACTGAAGAAGCACGCCGAGGCCGGGTCACGATGAACAGAAGATTCAAATTGCTGGCCGTCCTCGCTCATCCCGACGATGAGTCACTCGGTTTCGGTGGCACGCTCGCCAAGTACGCTGCTGAAGGGGTTGAGACGTATCTCGTCACGGCCACCCGTGGAGAACGTGGGAGGTTCGGCTCACTCGGAAAGGGAGGCGATCCGGTGGAAGTCGGTCGCGTTCGTGGGGCGGAACTGCGAGCCGCCGCCGCGGTACTCGGAATTCGCGAGGTCTTCAGCCTGAACTACCCGGACGGCGCCGTTGATCAAGTCGAGGTGACAACCACCGTTGGCGCCGTTGTCTCACAGATGCGGCGCATACAGCCCGTCGACATTGAGGCGATGCCGGAACTTGGGGCACATCTTGGCCGGCGGCTTCACAACGAGCTCAGGAATTCGGCCGCTGGGATGAGCGAGTCCCTACTGGGAAGAGCCTGACGCTGCTCAGCACGCGGGTAGGCCGTGGAATGGTTCTACCTGGCGTCGTCGGGCGCCGGCAGACCGTGGGAACAATTGTTTCGCAAAAGCCAGCCTACCAAAGAGGTGCGTTGTGGACGTGTCCAGAGTGATCAAGCTGCTTGAAGACAGCGTAAACTGTGGCTATGTCTCTAAGAGACAGATTGGAACGGCGTGCGGTTGAAATACCAGCCGGCCGCCACGCAGAGCTCGAACGCCTGGAAGCTTTTGCGCTGGGAGATGAACCGCTACTGATGCATATTCAGGGCATCCCGGGCATAGGAAAAACTCACTTGCTGAATGCCTTGGCGGCAAGTATGCGCGGAAAGGGCGTTTTCGTTGTGCGGATGGACGCCCGCTGGTGCGAACCGTCCCCGGCGGCGTTGTGTCGCGCAATCTGCGAGGAAATCGGCGCCTCCGAGTCCGGAGATCCCGCGGTCGTGGCAGCCGGTCTGTCGAACGGGCGAAAACGAACGCTTTTGGTGCTCGATAGTTATGAATCCTTCCGTCTGCTGGACTCCTGGCTGAGGCAGGTTTTTCTGCCTTCGCTCAGCGACAGTGTGCGCACCATCCTGTCCAGTCGCGAGCCACCCCGGCCAGCTTGGCGTATTGCCCCGGAATGGAGAGGCCTGTTTGATTCGATGCTCCTTGAGACATTTTCTCCGGAGGTGGCTTTAGAGTATCTGACCTCGGAGGGTGTGCCGGAGGGCAGCGCGCGGGAGTTGAATCGGGTTGCGCGCGGGCATCCGTTGGCGCTTTCACTGGGAGTGGCGCTCTACTTTGCGGGCGGGCAGGTGCGTGGCAGTGCGGCTACTCGTCATCAAGTGCTGGAGCATATGGCGGGGCTCTTTCTGGAAGATGCCGATTCGGAAACCGTAAAAGTCGTGCAGGCCGCCTGCCTGGTCCGAACAGCCACCGCGCCGCTACTCGCAACTATGCTGCCGCACATCTCGGCCGATGAGGCACTGGATCGGCTGCGTGCCCTGCCATTTGTCAGCGCAGGTCCTCACGGATTGCTGGTGCACGAAGCCGTTCGCGGTCCGGTAGCGGCTGCTCTCAAGTCCCGTGATCCGGCGCGGTACCACGCATACCGGCGCGCGGCTTCACAGGTCGTGCGTGACCAATACAGGCAGGCGCCGCGATCCGACCAATGGCGTTGCACGGCCGACGTACTCTACCTGCTTGAAAACGAGAACCTCCGCGAAGGGTTTTTCCCCACGACGGAAAGTTCGGTTTCCGTCGAGCCGGCCCGCGCCGACGACAAGACATCCATTGCAGCGATTATTCAGAAGTTCGACGGGTCTCAGTCGCGTCAAGCGCTGGAACAGTGGTGGCGGTCCCATCCGGACTCTTTTTTTGTCGTGCGGGATGAACATGGCGAAGTGCAAGGTTTCTACCAGGCGATTGTGGCATCGAAGGTCCACAAAAATGTGATTGAGAGAGACCCGCTTGCAGCAAGCTGGGCCAGGGACCTGCCGCGCTCAGAAGATCGGGCCGCCGCGCTCTGGCTGCGGCGGACGTTGGATCGCGACACGGGAGAAGGGCCCTCATCCGGGCAGGCGGCCTGCTGGCTCGACATAAAACGTACCTATCTGGAACTGCGTCCGCGGCTGCGCTGGATCTATACATGCTACTGTGATGCGGAGCAATACCGCAGCTCTTTCGAACAATTGGGATTCCATCTGGTTGACGAAGTCCGCCCTGTCCTCGACGGGGTTCTGCACCACACCTTTCGTCTCGACATGGGATTGGATTCTGTAGACGGCTGGCTTGGCATCTTGCTTGCCAAGGAAACCGGCACGGCAACGGGCGCAGCTGCATCCTCCTCACCATTGCTCGATGAGCAAGCGCGTGAGTTAGTCGTGAATGGAAGCCGGATTGGTCTGACCCCGCTTGAGTTCGGAGTCTTGGCGTATCTTGTGGCCAGGCCGAACAGGGCTGTCGCTCGCTACGAACTGGTGGAAGCTGTCTGGGGATACGGAAAGGAAGCGTCCACCAGCAACGTGGTGGAGACTGTGGTGCGCTCCGTGCGACAGAAGCTGGGAGCGCACCGGGACGTGCTGGAGACGGTGCGGGGAGTTGGCTATCGATATCGGCCAACAACGGAATCTGCGCTCCCCGCACAAGGTTGAACGGTGGTTCAGGGGCGAGCCTCAAGAATCAGATTGAACGGAGTTTCCATGGCCACTCTCGCGCTCCGGAATCCCCCCTTCTTGAGAATGCCCAGCAGCTGGGTAGCGCCGGCCTGCGCTCCCAGTGAATAGCGTCCTCCTTGGGACAGTGCGTTCTGGGTACAGAAACCGACGGAAGCCGAGTAGTACATCCTGGCCACTGGGCCGACATTTTCCTCGGAGCGGTCCTTTGCGAACGGCTCCACAAGCATGAGTGCGCCGTCGGGAGCCATTGCCTGCCCGGACGCCGACACAGCTTCCAGCGGGTCGCCCATATCGTGCAGCGAATCCATGAAGCAGATCAGGTCGAATTTCTCCTTACTGTTCACAAGCGCCCGCGGGGTTCCCACCTCAAACCGAACCCGATCTGCTACTCCGGCCTGCTTCGCTCGCTCCCGTGCCACAATAATCGAAGATTCATGGTAGTCAATTCCCACGAACTTTGACTTAGGAAATGCCTGCGCCATGAGGATAACCGAGGCGCCGTGCCCGCAGCCGAGATCGGCCACAAGCCCGCCGTTGACTAGTTTCTCCTGGACACCGCTCAGGCATGGAATCCAGGTTTGAGTCAGGTGCGCCCGGTATCCGTTGCGAAAGAAGGCCTCCGTGCCGGTGAATAGCCGGCAATTATGTTCGTGCCAGCCCACGCCCCGTCCAGAGCGGAAAGCGGCGAGGATCTGGTCTTCGTCGTGCCACAAAGAAGCGGCTACATCGAAAGCCGGCGGCAGAAATATTGGACTATCCGCATTGGCCAATACGAAGGCGTGTTCAGGCGGTAGTGTGTATTGCTTGGTGCCCGGGTCGAACACGACATATCCTCCGGCGACCTGCCCGTTGAGCCACTCTTGCACGGAACGTTCATTTGTGGCCGTTCGGCGCGCCAGTTCATCAGAGTTGATGGGACCGCTCTGTGCCATGGTCCGGTAAAAGCCCAGTTTGTGCCCAAGGTTGGTCATGACACCAGCCATGGCAGCTGCGAGATCCGTTACCACCTGACCGGCGAACTGCTCAATTTTCTGCTGCATGTTGTTTGGGTTCTTCATTACCGGCCTCCTGCTACCAGGGCGTCTGGTTGTGAATATTGCGGCCGAATCCCCCGCAGAGGAGCCCGCGTGAGAGCTGAAAGGGAACTCTCTACGTCCCATAGCTGGGACTCAGTGGATACTACAGCAGGATTGCTGCAAACGGCTTGGATTACCGGGTGGTTCAGGTAAGCCTCGGCAGCTTCCCGGTTGGCAAACAGATAGATGCCGCCCATCTCAAATTCCTCCTCCTGTGACACCCAGATCTTCCAGATCAGGTCATCTACCGAGGTAATGATGGTAGCGGCTTCTCGGCTATGGGCAAGCATGACACCTGGCGATACCCGCAGCTTGAAGCGCAGGTGCAGGACGGTGAAAGCGTTAGCACTGTTCTCTGACATCTCGTTTCTCCCCAAATGTTTTTCTCTGCGTCTGTGGCAGACACAGACGAGTCTAGGGCTCCTGAAGCGTCCCGAGATGAGAGCTTGATGAGAACATGATGAGAATTGGCTGCCACCATGACCCCATACGCCATAGGAGACTCGCCCAGAAAGTGTCGAAAGCGCCTCAGCAAATCGCGTGCGCCAAACCCCGAGGTGGGCGAGTGTGGCGATCGTTCACGGGCTCGCCGGGTTTTACTGATCCGGCTATTGGAAGCGATGAATCCAGAAACGTACCAGCGCCATCGCGAAGATCTGCAAATGGCGAAGCTCTTCGAACTCGAACCCGAAAAGCTCTCGGACGAGCAGCTCAGCGTGATAACTGAATACCTCGTCAAGAAGGCCGAGGAAGAATCGCGGCTTCAAGTTGCGGCCGGCACGCGGGTCATAGATGCCCAGTCGACCACGGTTGAATCAACCTAGTCGGCAAGCGTCCTACTTCCCCCAAATCTCCTTCAGCTTCGACTTGGCGACTCGCTCGTTCGGGCTCCTGGTTCCTCCATCAAGCCTGGAGTTTGCCGACGCTAACGGTATGCTCGGTCTCGGGTTGCCTGACGCTGACGGTCAGGCGGGGAGGCCGGGCTGAAGGTCGCGTCCGCAAATCCGCACCTATATAAACGGCGGAGCAATAATAGACCACAAAGCGCCGCGTGAGCGGCGGTTTGTGGCGGTACAATGTCGAATCCCTTACCTTGACATGGCAGTTGTCGGCGGGAATCGGCGTCGCCAGCGGGTCGGCGGACTTCTTAAACAGCGCCGACTTCTCCCTTACCGTCCCGGACGGGACCATCATTGTGAACAACCCCGGAGGCAGTCTCTTCCAGGCGCCGGTCTCAGCCGTTCCGGAGCCGCGTTCCGACATCCTGGTTAGCTTCGCCCTGATCCTCTCTGCGTTGGTGTCGTGGAGCCCAGGAGTCACAAGCGCCAACCTCTCCGAATCCCGAGTTCGTCCAACTGGACAGTGTTTCGTTTCCATTCGGGCCGCAGGGGGCCAGTTGCGCAAGACTTCAGCGCCAAGGACTGATAAGATACCCGGTCAGGCATCCGGACATGGCCGATCATTCATGCACAACCATCTCGCGCCGCCAGTTCCTACCGGCGATCTGGGCGGCGGGCGGCCTTCTTGCGAGCGGTGTGGCGTGGCCGCAGACCCCAAGCTCAAAGCGGCTGGATCTGCACCATCACTTCGCCTCACCAAAATTCAAAGCGCTGCTGGCAGCGGGAAAGCGCCAGGGCTGGGAGGTTTTCCAACCCTACGATCCCACCAAGGACCTGGAGGCGATGGAAAAGGGGGGTGTCGCCACTGCCTTTCTCTCGGTCACTACCCCAGGTTTATACCTGGGCGACGAATTCAACCGTACCGAGCGCGATCGGGCCACCGCCATGGCGCGAGATATGAACGACTATGGCGCCCGGTTGGTGCGTGATCACCAGGGCCGCTTTGGATTGTTCGCGGCGCTGCCGCTGCCAGACATCGACGCGAGCCTGCGCGAGATTGCCTATGCGTTCGAGACTCTGCGAGCCGACGGCGTCGGCTTGCTCACCAGTTACGGCAACCACTGGCTAGGGGAAAAAATGTTTGAGCCGGTCTTTGACGAGCTGAACCGCCGCAACGCCGTGGTGTTCGTCCATCCCACCGACGCGCCTTGCTGCCACAATTTAGCCAACGCGAACCCTGCGACGCTCGAATGGTTGACCGACACGGCCCGCAGCATATTGAGCATGATTGCTGCCGATCCGCGCGTGGTGACCGGCCGCGGCGCCTCAGAGGCGAGTCCGGCCACGCGCTACGCTAACTGCAAGTTCATATGGTCGCATGGCGGCGGCGCGCTGATCGGCGTTGCCAGCCGTGTCGTCGGCTCAGTTACGGAAAAGGATCTCTCCGGTACGCCTCCGGCCGGCTCACGCCTGTACCATATACGCCGGTTTTTCTACGATACGGCCGGCTCTGCAAACCCGATTGTGATGCAAGGCATCGCCAGGCTGGCGGGCGCGTCACAAATCGTGTTCGGCACGGACTACCCGTTTGGAAACCCAGCCGGCCTTGCCGAGGGCCTGGACTCAGTTGGCTTCACCGCCGCACAACTGCGTGCCATCGATCGCGAAAACGCACTGCGGATTTTCCCGCAATATGCCTAGGAACCTGCCTATGAGGGATGCACTGACAGCTTCGCTTCTTGCCCGCCGTATGTTTATTGGCGGCGCCGCAGCCGCCTTGTTGCCCTGGGTAAGATCCGCCGCGCAGGGTACTGGCGCACCGCGCCGCATCGATGTCCATCATCACTTCCTGCCGCCGGCGTACACGGCGTTCGTCAGAGCAAACAACCAGTCGCCGGGGATAGTAATGGGCAATCGCGGCGGCCCAGGCTCACCCTGGGATCTTTCGAAGGATATGGAGGACATGGACAAGGCGGGAACCGCGGTCGCTATTCTCTCCATCACGACGCCCGGCTTTTGGTTCGGCAAACAAGACGAGATCCGCAGGGTGATGCGCGAGTCGAACGAGTACGCTGCCAAGCTGCGGTCAGACCATCCCGGCCGCTTTGGCAGCTTCGCGTGCATTTCCCTGACCGATACCGACGGGGCGCTGAAGGAGATCGAACACGCTCTCGACAATCTGGACGCCGACGGCATCGGCCTGTTTTCCAATTACAGGGACAGGTGGCTGGGTCATGAGTCTTTCGCACCCGTGTACGAAGAGCTCAATCGGCGCCGGGCAGTGGTCTTTGTTCATCCCATCACCGCCGCCTGCTGCACCAATCTGGTGCCCGGAGTCCTAGATACCTTAGTCGAGTATGGAGCCGACTCGACGCGCGCCATCGGCAGCCTGATCTATAGCGGAACCACGGTCAAGTATCCGCGGATCCGGTGGATCTTCTCGCACGGCGGCGGGGTGATGCCGTTTGTGATTGAGCGATTCCTGGGGGGCGCGCAAGCAGAAATCGTCCCCGGCATCGTGACCAAAGGCCAGGATGGGCCGCCGCCCAAAAACGTTCCCGAAGGCACGCTCGCGGAAATCCGCAAGATGCATTTCGATACCGCACAAGTATCCAACCCGGTGGCTCTGGAAGGGCTCAAGAAAGTAGTGCCTGTTTCCCAGATCCTGTTCGGAACCGATTACTGGTATAGGACCGCTGAGGAAACGGTGCGAAACCTCATGGCCTCCAAAGTGTTCACAGCCGGTGAACTGCAGGCCATCGTCCGCGTCAACGCTGAGCGGCTCTTGCCCCGCTACAAGTCCTGAAGAAACCGCGGAAGGAAGATCCTGTGCAACTAATATTGATCAGGTCAGTTCACCGCTGGCCGGACCTGCCGCGGATGTTTCAAGCGCAGAGTTGCCGCGATTCGGTCCAGGCTCCATGCGCCTGCGCCGACCAGTGCAATATACGCGAAAACGAGCGCGTACAGCAACGCCTCGTTGCCGCCGTTTCGGATCGGCCACAATCCACGAGGAGCTGCTCCGTAGAAATAAGCGACAACAGCGACCATGGCAGAGATTAGGGCACTCGGGCGGGCCAAGAGCCCCAAGAACAACAGAATTCCGCCGACCATCTCCCAGTACCCCACGAACTGAGGCATCAGATCGAGTGCCATAGCCATGCCGGCTCGCCGGCCAGCCAAAGCCGGAAGCAGGCCGAACGCAAGCCGAAATCCATGGAGACAGAACGTGAACGCGAAGATCATTCGAACAATAGAGCGGCCGTAGGATTCCCATGATGCGAGCATCTCTTTGACCCTGGTCCTTTTAGAGGAATGGGACCTTTCAATCAAACGGTCGAGGCTCCATTTCCCCGCTCCGGCTGTGACAAGCCACAAGTAGATGTAGCAAAAAAGGACAGCCTCTTCGCCGCCGTTTTGAATTGGATAGAATCCTCGGGGCGCCCACGACCTGAAGTAAGCGACCGCCATTTCGCCGCACAGAATGAAACCAGTAAAGCGCGTAAGCAATCCCAGAGCGATTAGTGTGCCGCCGGTGACTTCCAATGGGCCAGCAAATCCACGCAGCGTGCCGAAGTCATGGTCGATTCGTCCACCGGCAAATCCCCAGAGCTTCTCAGCCCCGTGTTGCAGGAATAGAAGGCCGACGATGACCCGCACCAGGCTCAGCAGGTAGGGAGCTAGAGTGCTTCGGTCACTGAGTCCCTGGTTCATCGTTAGCAATTCTACATGAGCGTCCTATCCGCCGCGGAGATATCAGTAATCGTCACAATCAATTTTTAGCTTTGACTCGCGATCAGCCGAATTCGTTCTGACCGGACCATAGAAAGGCGTCCTTTCCACCTCAGCAGAGAAGGCGTCTCGGCCACACTCGCGCACCTGGAACGGCTGACGGCAGCGGGCGTGAACTGGCGCAGCTATACGGAAGAATACCTGGACTCAACCGGGCTCTTCAAGGACGCCGTGATCGCAATCCTCGCGGTTATTGCTAAACAGGAGCGTGTGCGTCGATCAGAGCGGGCCATCGCAGCGATCGCCCGTCTGAAGCGCCAAGGCAAGACGGAGCACCTTGGACGACCCCGGAAGCTAATCGGGGCGAAGTTGGAGAAGGCTCGCCGGCTTCGCCGCGAAGGCCTGAGTGTACGCAGGATCGCGGCCGAATTGAGCGTATCTCCCATGACAGTGCAGCGCATCGTTGCCGCTCAGTAAGGGACCGCGGTTTGGTAAGGGTATTTCTCGATTCGATCTACTTCCTCACAATCTCGCTCAGCTTCGACTTGGCGACTTGCTCGGTCGGGCTCCTGACTCCTCCATAGAGCCAGCTCTGTAGCTTCCCCACGCTAACGGTGTGCTCGGTCTCGGGCTGCTTGACAGCGGATGGTCAGTCGGGTCGACGGGCCAAAAGCGACCTCCGCAAGTCCGCACCGTCGGAACTCGGCGAGCGCTAGTATGGCAGCTTCGAAGACCGACGCCGCGGAGATTTCGACCGCGTGTTCGAGGCCTTCAGTGTCGGTGAATGAGACCCGGCAGGCGCGGGAAGGCACGGATCTAGTATAGGCGAAGATAAGGCGAAAGAGGGACACTAGCCGTAGGTGAGTGCGACTTAACAGGAGAAATTTCTAATGGAAGGCCGCTTCTGGCCAAATATGTTTTCGAATGAGCTATGATGCGTAAACCGCAATGCGTAAGGAATTGAGGTGCACACTGCTTTGCGTTCTCGCCGCGAGCGTAGCCGTCGGCCAAGGCGAAATTCGCGACTCGAAGTTGCCCAATGGGCTGTCTAGCTGGTTGAATGCCCATCCTTGGCTGTTACTCCTTATTTCGATTATGTCGTTGTTGGGCGTGTCGGCAGCCTTAAAGGAAACTCTCGGAAAGTACATCCTTGACGAGGGCGCGGGCTCACTCTTCGCAAGCATCGGCGCGATTATCTCTTACAGGAAGTCGTTGGGCGCGCGCCTGATCGATGGAAACCGTCTAGATTGAAATCGCTGAGGAGGTCCACTGTGATTCCGGCTGTGCATTTGCCAAGGGGAGCAGCGAGGGATATCAAGCCACGTAAGATGAGCGCAGGACTGGACCGCAGCGAGATTGACCTAGCCGTGTTGACGACCCATTGCAACGCTCCACAAACGGCGTGCGGGAGGTGACGTCGATCGTTCCGGGCGTCTTGCGCGCTACTTGTACCGACCTTTAGAAGAGTGTCGGACGATACACCCGAAGGGCTCGCGCTACCTTGAACGATGCGCGCCATCGAAACACCACCGCTCTATCGAGTAAGCACGGGAATGTATTGACCTGCCTCGATCCGTTCAGCCAGCGATTACCGAGGATTTCAGGACCTCGACGATCAGTTCGCGAATAAGGTGCTTATCGCCTTACCGTAATGCTGGTTTGAATATCCAACGGGCCAAACTGATCTCTGCCAATGCCCTTGGGGGCGGTCGGGATTACCAGTTTCACCCAGACGGCATCTGGAGCCTTGAAATACGAAGTCTCGGTCGCCTTGCGCAGGGCGTCGATGCTGTCCTGCTGCTTCCCGGAGGTCGCGTTGGCGAAACCCGGCAGCTCGAACACGACCCATGAGTCTTTGGCCATTTCGCTCAAGCTGATAGTAACTTCCGGTCTTTCGGTCTTCACACGGATCTCGGTACCGGCGCGCACAGTGCTCTGATTGGCCGTGATCTTGAAGTCCTTGCCATTGCGGCTCAGGGTAATTGGGTATTGAGGAGCAGCCGCCCGCCTAAGACCAGCCACCCGTGCAGGACCAGCTGACCGCAAAGCAACATCTTTCAGCGCAAGACCAACACCGCTTGTAGGTCCGGGCCTCCTGATGCTGAACTGAATGCGTCCGATATCCCCCTTGCACACTGAGGCGTTCCAGGTGGGATGAATCTCGCAGTTGTCGTCCGTGGCGACGCTGTCGTTCTCGCCGTCGTTGATCAGAATATAGGAATCAGGGATGCCGGTCGTCGAGCCGTCCAGATCGTGGATCGCCGCGGTCCGGTAGGCCGAACCACTCCGGTTGTCACTGTCGAACCTGGGGTCGATCTTCGGGAAATACACGGGCTTGGCATTGATGTATTTCGCACTCGTGACGGTGTTTTCGGTGGTAACCCCGGCGCCCGTAAACAACAGCCAGGTAAGCGCGCCTGATCTGCGCTGTTTGTTGTCCTGGAAATTCACGAAGGTGGTATTCACCACGTCGTGACGGTAATCGTAATACTCGTAAGCGTGGATCGGGTAATCCGGAATCAGG
>DATJWO010000043.1:0-4580 GCA_035501155.1 Bryobacteraceae bacterium | reverse complement strand
CTGAAGATGGCGGCGTTGGCGCCGATAGCAGTTCTGTGCTCTACATACCTTTCAGAATCAGGCAGCGGGTTGCATGAGCGGGCCCATTCATAACGCTTTGGGAGCGTGGCTACTGCGGCGGCGGTCGTCGCCGAAGAACGGGAGGCGGCCCGCTAAACAGAGTCACTGCCCATAGAAACGGAGGCGACACATCACTGCGGCGACCCAGCGAGTCTGCTCTCGCAACTCGGGTTGAAGGATTGTTTGCGCAGCCTCTAGCGTGAATCGATATGGGTGGTAACGAGGATTAAGCCGAACTGAACCCCTCCAGCCGGCGAGTCGCCCAGGATGGAGGCCGCTAAGGGTGTGCCTCTCTATCGAGACCTCTGATGATCACCCAGAACAATGCCGCCGCCCGGGTCCCCGAATGGCTTGCCACGCTCGGCATAAAGGAAGGAGAGTACTTCAGCGATTCCAAGATCCGGTTCAAACGCGCGATGAAATCTAGGTCTCTGAGCGAGGCTGGCCGCATTTGGTGTTGCCTCGCACTCCACACGGCGGCGTTCCAGCAGGAGCTTGCAGTCAAGATGGTCGCGGGCAAGCGTGTGCCGTTGACTCCTGGTGATATTGCAAGTGAAACTGGCATACGCAAGCAGAATATCCGGCGTGGTCTCTCCCAGCTCGAAGCGTGGGGGCTGGCGGAGGTCCATGGGACTGCGAAAGCCCGAATCGAGATTTACGCTCGGATGAAGCCTGAGAATCTGGATTCTGAAAAGATCAAGAAAGCGGAAATGGTAATCGCGCGCGATTACCATTTCGAGGTGTCGGAGGAAGCAGCGGCGGACATAATGCGCCTGTTCAGGGCATTCAAAATTCAAGCGGCAACGAATTTCGTAATTACGCGCGATTACCTCTTGGAGGTCACGGCCGCTGAGCGCGATTACCAAAGGGCCCGGATGGTTCTCAGATCCGTCTTGAATCGTGCTCGGGCGCGCGACCCAATACAGATAAACGAGAGAAAACTGGAGAACAACCTAGTACAGACGTCGTCGTCATTGATCTCGCCTGTACTGGGCACGCCCGATTCGACGACGACGAAAACCGAAACAACGCCAAAACCAGAGCTGATGTCCGACTCCGCAAAAACAATCGCTGAAGGCTGCGGCATGGATGAGGAAGCCGCAGCTGCAGTCTACGCCGGTGTACTCGAAATCGAACCGAGTGTTACGCCGCAGGAAACGATTGAGCTTGTCCGCTTGAAGAAAGCTGAGATGCGTGGTGCCATGCAACGTGGGAAGATCGATAACCTCACCGGCTTCCTGATTCATTACGTGCCGAAGATGGCTAAGGGTCCGCAAATGGCTCTCGCTCGAAAGCTGGCCAACCAGAAGGCCAATGAGTACAAGAGTCGGACACCGCCGGGTGAGGAAATCCCTGACCCATCGGATCCGTGGTCCCAGATCCGAATTCATCTGCGCCAAAGGGTCAGCCCAGAGGGATACGCTAATTGGTTGCGCAACACCTCATTCGCTGGCGTGGCTGATGAGACGCTGTTGGTGAGGGTGCCGGACAAAGAGACGCGCCAATGGCTCGAGACAGAATACGCGAAACTCATCGAGTCAGCAATTTGCGAGTTGAGATTGCCAGTTGGTCGCATCGCGTTTCAAACCGACAGCACAGTGGGGACGCCGAAAAGTTAGGAATCTCTGCTCCCCGGAAAGTCATCGGTGCGGCACAAGCCGTTCAAAGTACCTCGGCATCTGGTCGCTCGAAGGCTCTGTGAGAGCCGCGCCCGCGCTTCGCGCAGAAATAAGCGTCGCGCCCACAGCGCTCTCCAGGCGTTTCTTCGTCGTGGGAAAATCCACTACGACAAATCCCCTGGCGGCCGGTCCTTGATGTACCACCACCTTTGCCCGGCTTCTCATCAAGGAGGAGAACACGGTCAGCCGCGGACTCGTTGCGCAGGATCAACACACGTCGTTCGGAAGTCGGGCCTGTCGGAGAAAGCCTGGTGTGGCCAAAAGACTCTTCGTCACACGAGGTGCGCCGAAACTTCTTGGCACACCCGGGGCAACCAGCGATCACAACTCCAAGAGCCGCGATTCCGCTGATCACTTCCGGACCAAATAGGTGCCGCCCACAAGCTTGGCGCCCGGCACAGCGACGTCGGCCTTCAGGTCGGCCTTGATCAGTGAGCTGGACACCTCCAGTCGCGGCGACGTGATCGCCGCCAGCACCCGCTCGCGCAGCTCGAAGTTGATGCTGTCCATCAGCTCCTCCCACAGGTCGGCGGGCAGGGTCATAGCGGCCCGCTTGTACTTCGCCGGGACGGCCTGATCGTCAGTGATTTCCACCCGCTTCTCGCAGCCGTGCAGGGCGAACGTGACGGTGTTGCCCTCCAGACGCTTGCGCTTGACCTTCTCGTCCACGCCCAGCGACTCGATCACCCGCGTGACGTAGCCTTCCATGCGCGCCAGCGCCCGTTGAAAGAACGCGCGCCGCTCCGCGAGGCGCTGCATCTCCTGCTGGGCGAGCGCGGCCTGCGATTCCAGCCACGCCATGAACTGCCCGACGCGATCGCGCTTCTCGACGGCCTGGATCAGCACGCGCTGCAGCTCGGCCGAATACTCCGCATCCTGCTCCGCGCTGACCATCTCTTCGGTGTCGATCAGCGCCGCCAGATGCTGTTCCAGGTCGTAGAGCGGCCGCGCCACTGGGGGCGGAACCGGCGCCAGCCGCACCAGCTCGCCGCCCCCGGCCTGCCTTACGTCGCGCTCGAATTGCTCCGCGCTCGCCTGGTCGGGGAAGCGGAAGACCTTGGTATCCGGGGTCTGGATCACCACCGGATTCTCAGCCGCGGTTTCCATCGTCAGATCCCCCCTTTCCGCGCGTCCAGCGCATCGAACAGGGCTGCCGTCTTCTCGCGGGCCTGCGGCGATTTGTTCTCGATCGCGTTGCGCACATCGTTGAAGCTCGACCAGCCCCAGCGCTCCAGCTCCTCACGCCAGATGACCTCGCCGACCCCCTCGCGCATGGCCTTGAACGCCTCCTTCAACTCGCCCATGTTGCGCCAGCGGAATCCCTTGCTCTGCACCTCGCCGGTGCGGATCTTGTGCTGGGCGACGAAGGCCGCCGCCTCCCGCGTGCCGGGCCGGTTGCCGGCGGTGTCGATGGGATCATCCGGCGCAGTGGCAAAGTCCTCGACGTCCTGAGTGAAGAATTCGCTGGCGCTGGTGGCGTTGATCGTGGTCAGCACCTTGCACCGCTTGTAAGCGATCTTGAGCACGGTGTTGACCTGATCGTAGATATCCGGATTGGGTTTGCGGCCGGTCTGCTGCTCCAGGATTTTCGGGTCCTCGCCCGGGAAAGTGGCGCCGCAGCCGCCGGTCTTCGCCCAGCAATACCACTCGTTGCGGTCCTTCGCCCGGCGGATATTCGGCTTGCCGCAGTTCGGGCAAACGCGCTCGGCCTGCCGCCAGCGGTACTTCGACTCCCAGGAGTTGCACGAGCCGGTCCCCTGGCCGATTCGCTGCTCGCCGTGGTACGCGATGGCGTCCACCTTGTAGTAGAAGAACGGTTCGCCGGCGTGATCCGCACCCGTCCAGTCCTCGACGCGGATGGCCTCGGTGTACGCGATGTCGATGCCGAACAACACGCACAGCTTGTCCGCGCCGGGCTGCAGCAAGGTCGGCTTGGTTCCGCCCGCGCGCCCGTAGTCCACGCCCTCGATCATCAGTATTTCCGCCGCCTGGCGCAGGATTTCGCGCCGCCGGATGGCAATCTCCAGATCGCCGCCACCGGCCGGGGCCGGTGCCGGAACTAGGGCGGTGTTACGATTGCCGTTGGAGTCCGATCGGCTATCGGCAATCGGTTCGATCGGCGCCGGGGCGGGCGTGACAGCGCTCGCCCCATTGCGGTCCTTGTACTTTCCGTTGAGAAATCCCATCTTGCTCTTGTTCCTTTTTTTGCATTGGTTGCAGTCGATCGTCTTGGGGTGCGGGCCATCGCCGCGAATCAGGCGATCCTCGACGTGGCCGCACTCCAGTTCATGGCGGTACATCCCCACCAGGCACGTCGCGTGAACCTGCTGCACTTGCCGCAGATACCGCTCCGGCTCCTCGTAGGGCATGCCGCAGTAATCCGCCCACTCCCGATCCGTCATGCGCCGGAATCGGTGGCCGGCATCGTAGTGGTACTCGCGCAGCACCAGACACTCCGCGCAGACTTTCCCCCGCAGGCGCCGGTCTTGGAAATCCCGCAGACCTTGTGCCTTGCGCTCGCAGTCGGCTTCGAAGGGGCTGGCCATCTCAAGCGACCTTCTGATGCGGATATACGCCGCGGATGCAGCGCGTGAAAAACCCGCCCACCGATGGGGCGGTGATCACGTCCTCGGCGACGGCCGCCGGAACCCCGTAATACTCGTAGGTCGAACCACCCCGGAATTCTACGCGCAGGCGGTTTTTCTTGGCATCGTGCCCTACGGCCACGACGTTCGAGCTATCGACCGGCTTCATTTCCATACCGGAGACACCTCCGCCTCGATAGTGACATGCTTACGTAAGCATGTCAATAGGAAGGTTGGGATGGGTTGCCAATATGCC
>DATJWO010000042.1:0-104067 GCA_035501155.1 Bryobacteraceae bacterium | reverse complement strand
AGCCGTAGTTTCGCTTCGCGAGCCGAACTTCCTCCTCTCCCAGCGGCTCGCCGTGCGCGCCGCTGGTGTCCTGCTTGTGAGGCGCACCGTAACCGATGTGGCTGTCGACGATAATTAACGTAGGCCGGTCGTTGGTGCTTTGGAACGTACGGAAGGCACGCGCGAGCATTTCCAGGTCGTTCGCGTCGCCCACACGCGTTACATTCCAGCCGTAACCGATAAAGCGCGTGGCCACATCCTCCGAAAAAGCCAGTGCGGTGTTGCCTTCGATGGTGATGTGGTTGTTGT
Source organism: Bryobacteraceae bacterium (assembly GCA_035501155.1). Lineage (GTDB taxonomy): Bacteria > Acidobacteriota > Terriglobia > Bryobacterales > Bryobacteraceae > Palsa-89. Next base: position 103,779 of record DATJWO010000042.1, on the reverse strand, counting down.
CGTAAATCCAGCAGAGATTCGAAAGCTTCAAGTGCCCCGCCACCGATGCGGCTTCTCCGCTGACGCCCTCCATCATGCAGCCATCTCCGGCCAGCGCGTAAACGTTGTAGTTCACCATCTCGAAGCCGGGACGATTGAAATGCTCGGCCATCCAGCGCGACGCCAGCGCCATGCCCACGCTGGTGGCAACGCCTTGGCCCAGCGGCCCGGTGGTCGTCTCCACGCCCGATGTCCAGCGATACTCGGGATGCCCAGGGCATTTACTGCCGAGTTGCCGGAAATTCTTGATGTCGTCCAGCGTCACGCTCAACTTGCCAAGAGTCTCGTAATCCGGATCCACTGCCTTCACCTGGCACAGATGCAGCAGCGAATACAGCAGCATTGAGGCGTGGCCGGCCGACAGCACGAAGCGGTCGCGGTTCGGCCAGATGGGATCGTCCGGATCGAAACGCAGAAACTGCTGCCACAGACAATAAACCACCGGCGCCATCGCCATGGGCGTGCCCGGATGGCCGGAATTGGCCTTTTGGACCGCATCCATCGCCAACGTCCGGATCGTGTTGATACAGAGTTGATCGATACGGCTCGTGGTGGGTTGTCGGGGATCTACTTGCACGGAAGTGGACATAGTATAGGCCTACGACCTTCCTGGGGAGCCGCGGGCGCTGCCAGCCGGCAACTCGCGCTCTCACACCGAGTGTATCGTAGATGCTTCCCAGCGCGCCAAGGAGTCTGTGAATTTTTCTTTACACATTTTCCATCGGCGCATATCGCTCTCCCGCATCTAAGGTAAATGCGGGCAGTAGTGCCGCCTGAATGCGGGCAAAACTCAGAATTCCAGCTGCATACGAATTGCGATCATCCGCGGCGAATTGTCGCCGCCTAGTCCGACGCCCAGCAATCCGGTAGGCGGAGAGGTCGTGTAGCTGATCGCTCCAAAACCATTCTGCGTCTGTGGCCGCCCCGGAATACCCGCCACCACTGCGGACGGCAGCGCGAAGTTGGGATGGTTGAATACGTTGAAGAACTGCCCGTCCACGCGCAGCTCCAGTTTCTCGGTCAGGCGGAAGCGCTTCGTCAGGAAAAAGTCGCTCCAGGCGAAATCCGGTCCGCGCAGGCTGTTCCGCCCGAGATCGCCGAATTGACAATGCGCCACGCTGTCGCCGCCCGTGCAGGCGCCGGTGCTGGGATCCACCACGGAAATGAAAGCGTCCGGATTCAGCCATTGAATGGTCCCCGGCTGCGTCACACCCGCGATCGGTTGATGTGCGTATAGCGGCGCTCCGGACAAGACGCTTGCAAACTGCGGCCCGCTGGATTGCAGGATGCCGTTCCCGTTCGCTGAATACGGCGCGCTGAACACCGAGAAGGGAAGCCCGCTGTGCCAGAACAATGTTCCTGACACCTGCCAGCCTTGGATCAGGCGCGCGAGGCCCGCGTGCCTGCTCTTGAACGGCAGTTCGTAGACGTAGTTCAGGTTGAAGTTGTGCCGCACGTCGTAGTCGCAGTCGCCGTATTGCCGCCCTAACTCGCCCGGCAACGGCGACAAAATTCCCGCCGACGAAAATGAAAGAAAACCGCCGTTCGATACTGTATCCAGGCAGTGGCTCCAGGTGTAGTTCGCCCGCACCTGCAGTCCATGACTCAACCGCTTCTCGCCAGTCAATTGCAGGCCGTTGTAATTACTGTTCGCGCCCGTCGCGAGTTGATTCACGGAAGCGAACCGTGGATCAGCCGGCCGCCCATAGGGAAACGGCGCGAAGCATCCCTCGCAAACCGTCTGGTATCCATTCACCTGGACCTGGTACGGCAGATTGATCGCCCGCGTGCCGACATATTGAACGCGCGCGCTAGCCGAGTTGCCCAATTGATGCTCCACCGCGAGACTCCACTGCAGGAAATACGGCGCGTGCAGCTTTCCGTCGGGCACAGCGGTCAGCGCCACCGGCGGCAGACACTGTCCGGCTAGAGCCCGGGGCGATGCGCACGAAAGTTCTCCTCTCTGAAACCCCTCGAGGAATGCTTGATTCGCCGCCGCCGTGCTGTCGATCGCGCTGCCGGGCACTCCCGGTGCAATCGCTAATCCGCCCGCCGCGCCTAGCAATCCGCCCTGAAAAGTATCCACGTACGGCGGATTCTCACCGACCAAATCGGCCACGCTACCCGGTAGAATGTCCGAGAACACGCCAAACCCAGTGCGCACAACCCATCCCGGCGCGAACTGCCACGCTACCGCCGTGCGAGGCTGCCACAGCGCCCACGGCGTCGACGCAAAGAGATTTGACAGGCCGGTCTGCAAGGCGGCACTCAACGGCTGATTCACATTGTGCGCCAACGCATCGAACGATCCCGGCAGCCGGGCGATCAGCGCGTGCGGATTCTCCGGATTCGAATTGTGCGCCAACCGGACTCCCACGGTCCAGTTCAAATGCGCAGCCAGCTTGATCGAATCCTGTGCATACACATCCGCGTTCAAATAGCGGAATGGCTGCGAGGCCGCCGTCGGAAACGCTCGAGTCGCGGTCGACGCGGCGCCGTAAATGAACTGCGGCAAAGTCGTATAGGTGACCAGCGGCGTCGTATAGGTGCTGAAATCGTAGTCGTTCAAACGCAGCAGCCGCGAGCTCACCCCGAACTTGAAGTCATGCCGCCCCGTAATCCAGGAAAGATTGTCATTCAGATGAAAACGGGCTGCCGTCCGCCCTTGTACCCAGTTGTAGTCCAGCCCGCCCAGCGTGGTGAACGGCGCATTCGTTCCGGCGCCTTCGAGCACAATCGGAAACGCGGCCAGAGTGCTCGCCTGATTCGCTGGCCCAAACAAGCTCTTGTACCAGGAAAACGCGGGATTGAAGTAGTTCACCAGGTGCTGGCTGAACAAATGTGTGTAGCCCGCCGCAAACGAATAAAGCGGCTGTGAGGAAATAGCGTCAAACAGCGGATTGATCGGGTCCGTGTAAGCCGCTTGCAGGCCGGTGTCCGACTGGAACCGGTACCACACCGTATCCGCCGCGCTCAGATTGTGATCGATGCGCGCCGTAATCACTTGCTCATGATCGCCGCTCGATTGCGATACGCTGCGCCGCAGCGCACATCCATCCCCGTTCGGCGGCGCTCCCACGGCCACCGCGCCATTTGCGTTGAAGGGACACCCCAGCACCGATACCGGCGCCCCACGCGGTTCGCCATACAGCGCAAACAGATTGCGATAGAACGGAACCAGCCCGGGCTGCGCCGGATAAACCGCCCCGGAAACGCTATCCACACCGCCGCGCGGCAACTGGTCCAGCACATACCCGGCGAACGCCGCGCTCGGTTCCGTCACAGGCGATACGATCGGCAGCGCGATCCGCAACTGCTCGTAGTCGAAAAAGAAAAATAGCTTGTCGCGCACAATCGGACCGCCCATGCTCCCGCCGAAATGGTTCACCGTGGAACGCGGCTTCTGATTCCCCGTCGTCGCGTTGGTAAAAAAGTCAGCAGCGTTCAGCCTCGACCCGTTCCACAACTCGTAGAGATTCCCGTGCCAGGAGTTTGTCCCGGACTTGGTGACGTAATTCACTTGCGACGCGCCATACCGGCCCTGGTCCACCGCGTACGATGTCGTATTCACTGTTACTTCGGAAATCGAGTTCAGTCCCAGCACCAGGTTCGTTGCCAGCCCGCTGTTGAGATTCGTCAGCGGATCGTTCGTCTCCAGCCCGTCCACAATGTAGGCGTTCGACAAAGCCGGCAGCCCGTTTACCTGAAAGTTGCCGTACCCATTCTGCGCGCCGACGAAATCGTTGCCGCTTCCAGCGGTGTTGATGAGCGCGCCCGGTGAGAACTGCGCCGGATACGTCAGGTCGGACCCGGGATTAGGAAGATTCTCGATGGCCGTCGCATCCAGCGTCGTGGCCGTGTTTGGATTCTCCGTGTTGATCAACGGCGCTTCCCCGCCAACCACGATATCTGCGTGCGTCGCGGCCACCGGCAGCACGAAATCCACTTCCTGCGTTTGCCCCAACCCCGCCGTCACCGCCTCCTTGCGCTGGCGTTCGAACCCCGGCAAATCCGCTTCCACGTCGTATCTGCCTGGCCGTAGCTGCGGAAAGCTGTAGCGGCCGGCATCGTCGGTCTTTGCGGTGCGCTTCAAGCCGGTATCCGTCGCCGTAATCGCCACCGCGGCCTTCGGCAAGGCCGCGCCCGTCTGATCAGTCACCTGGCCAGTGATCGCGCTCGTTGTCTCGCCTTGCCCCGCTGCGCCATGGCCCGCGGTAAACGCAACGACCCAGAGGAAACGGGCCGCAAATCGCATAACTTTCGTCAACACAGACGTAGTTTACTATAGTTTTCGATATATGTAAACTATAGTTAATAACGTCCGCCCGCCCCAAAACCGCCGCCCCGCCGCGACACGGTAGTGCTAAGATGTTGAAGTCTTTAGTTGGCATGGCCGTTCAAAGCGTAAAAATCGTCGTCATCTATCCCCGGCCTCACGATGTGGAGGCTTTCGAAAAAATCTACCTGGACGAGCACGTCCCCATGTTCGAGCAGAAGCTGAAGGGGATGACCCGGCTGGTGCTGACCAAGGTCACCGGCTCACCGCAAGGAAAAGTGATCGCCTATCGCATGATGGAAGTCCACTTCTCCAACCTGGACGCGCTTACCCAGTGCATCGAATCCGAGGGCGGCAAAGAAGTCATGGCGCATGCCACGCACATCTCCACCGGCGGCCAGCCCATCCTGCTGGTGTGCGAGGAAGAAGCTTTCGTATTCTGGTAAGAGTAGGCAACTGTTCGTATGAAGCTCGCCGTTTGCATTTGTGCTCTGGCATCCCTCGCCTGGTGCCAACCGGAGGGAGCGCCGGCCGACCGCGTCGGTTCCACCGGCTTCGTGCAACTGGAAGCCGATAGCTTCCGCTCGCTCACGCCGCAACAGAAAACGCTCGCCTACTGGCTCTCGCAGGCGTCCATCGCCATCAACCCCATCATCTACGACCAACTCTCCCGCTTCGGTTTGCGGCAGAAGCGCGCGCTCGAATTCCTCGTTGCTCATCCCGACGGCATGGATCACGCCGTCTACGAAAAGATTCTCGCGTTCACCAAGCTGTTCTGGGCCAATCGCGGCAATCACAACGAAACCACGGCGCAGAAGTTCCTTCCCGATTTCACCTTCGACCAATTCCAGGCAGCCGGCCTGGCCGCGCTGCACCACGGAGCGCACGGATATACCGAAGAACGGTGGCGCAAGGAAACCGAAGAGCTGAAAGCGTCGCTGTTCGATCCCAACTTCGAGCCATCCGTCACAGTGAAGAACCCGCCCGCCGGTGAAGACATTCTCCAGGCCAGCGCCAACAATTTCTACTTCGGCGTCAAACTCGCCGATCTGAAAGGTTTCAGCGAGCACTACCCGCTGAACTCGCGCCTGGTCATGAAGAATGGCCATCTCGAGGAGCAGGTGTACCGCGCAGGCACAACAAATCACGTCATTCCCGCCGGCCTCTACGCGCAATACCTGGCGACGGCGAACTCTTATCTGAGAAAAGCGTCTGCTGTGGCCTCGCCCGCACAGGCACAGGTGATCCAGGACCTCATTCGCTTCTACGAAACCGGCGATCCGAAGGACTGGCTTCATTTCGACGTCGACTGGGTGCAGAACCGGGTGCCCGTCGATTTTGCTAACGGCTTCATCGAGGTCTACCGCGACGCCCGCGGCGCCAAAGGCACCTCGCAAAGTTTCGTCTCCATCACCGACAACCGGATGGAGGCGCTGATGCACAAGATCGCAGCCAACGCGCAGTATTTCGAGGATCACTCGCCCTTTGCGCCGCAATACAAAAAGCAGGGCGTCAAACCCCCGGTAGCCAACGCCGTCGAAACCGTGATCGAGACGGGCGACTTCCACGTCACCACCGTCGGCGACAACCTGCCCAATGAAGACGAAATCCACGAGAAATACGGCAGCAAGAGCTTCCTGTTCACCGGCAGCTCGCGGGCGCTCTCGCACGCCACGGGTTTCGGCGCGCTCGAAGAATTCGCCGCCACGCCCGAAGAGATCGCGCTCGGCAAGAAGTACGGCGACGAAGAAGAAGACTTGATGACCGGCCTGCACGAGATCATCGGCCACGGCTCCGGCAAGCTGGACCCCAAGCTCACGCACGAGCCGGCCTACTACCTGAAAGAGTATTTCTCGGCACTGGAGGAAGCCCGCGCCGACCTGATGGCGCTATGGTCCGTCTGGGATCCGAAGGTGCGCGCGCTGGGCCTCGAGTCGAATCCCGACGTTGCCAAAGCCATGTATTACGCCGCGGTTCGCGTTGCCATCACCCAACTCCGCCGCATCCCCAAAGGCGACACCATCGAAGAGGACCACGAGCGCGATCGCCAGTTGATCGTCAACTACATTCGCGCCAAGACGGACGCCATTGCCGAAGTGAAGCGCAATGGCAAGACGTATCTCGAAATCCGCGACTTCGCGAAAATGCGCCAGGGCGTGGGCCAATTGTTGGCCGAGCTCATGCGCATCAAGGCCGAGGGCGATTACAACGCGGCCAAAGCTCTGATGGACAAGTACGCCGTGCACTTCGACCCGGCACTGCGGGATGAAGTGGTGGCCCGCTACAAGAAGCTTGATCTGCCCACCTACTGGGCGGGCATCAATCCGCAGCTCACCGCGTCATTCGATGCCAGAGGCCAACTGACCAAGGTGGACATTTCCTACCCGCGCGACTTCGTGAAGCAGCAGCTCGGCTACAGCTCGATGTACCGCTAGCCAGGCGCTAGCCCGCCAGCACTTCCTTCACTTTGTCGAGCAACGAACCGAGAGTGAACGGCTTTTGCAGAAATGCAGTGCCCTTAGCTGGCTCGCCCGAGTAAATGGTTGCGTCCTCGGTATAGCCGGAGACGTACAGCACCTTCATATCGCGGCCTTGCGCGCGCAGGCGCTCCACCAATTCGCGTCCGCCCATCTGCGGCATCAGAACGTCGGTGATCAGTAGATCGATTGTCCCGGAATGCTCCCTGCACAGCGCCAGCGCGTCCTCGCCGTTGGCCGCTTCCAGCACTTCATAGCCTTGCCGCCGCAGGATCTTGCGGACTAGCGCGCGAATGCCGGCTTCATCTTCGACCACCAGAATCGTCGCCAGCGGAGCCGCGGGTTCTGGAGCCGGCGGCGGTTCGGGAGCGACGGGCGCCGGTGGCGGAACCACTTCCGCCTCGGCGGGCGCCTCCACGCGCGGGAGAAACACGCGGAAGACGCTGCCGCCGTCGAGACTGCTGGTCACCGAAATATCGCCGCCCCATTGCCGTACCGTCCCGTATGCCCGGGACATCGCCGCGGCCGTTTCGTCCCAAGGTTCCTTGCCCGGCAAAGAGCATTCGAACAGACAGGTCTTCGCCTCGCCTTCAATGTGCGCAAGCGGCGTCGCGATCGAAATCACCACGTAGCCGCCCGGCGGAAGCGGGGCATTCGCGCGTCGTAGGTCCTCTGCGATGCGCGTGCGCGACGTCCCGATCGTGATCGGCCCGTCCGACGGCATAGCCTGCCGCACCCGCGTCAGGATCGCATTGATCAGTTGCTCCAGCTGCGCGGCATCGCCTTGAACAACATTCCCTTCCGGTGCAAGCTCCAATTGCAGTGCGAATCCGCTTCCCAGCAGTTCCCTCCAGTGCGGGCTCATCGCGCTCAAGCTCGGCTCTAACTCCAAACTTGTTGCCGCTGCTCCTTGCCTCCGTGCAAAGGAGAGCAACTGGCCGGTTAGTCCGCTCATCCGCTCCGTCGCCGCCAGGATCTCCTGCACATCAGAACGCAGTCCACTGCCCTGCGGGAGCCCGTTCAGCAGCTCTTCACCGTAGCCGGTGAGGATCATGAGCACGTTGTTCAAGTCGTGCGCCATGCGGCTGGCCAGCCGGGAGACGGCCTCGACGCGTTCGGACTGCACCAACTGGTCTTCCAGCATGCGCCGTTCCGTTGCGTCGACGGTCAACCCCACCAAATAGCTCGGTCCCCCTTCGCCGCGAGCCAGAACGCGCGCGGATTCCCGGACCCACAGCACGCGGCCATCTGCGGCCACCATGCGGAACTCGCAAGAATGCGCTGCGCTGCGCTCAATCGCCCGCTGGTAAGAGCCGGCAACCCAATCGTGGTCGGATTCCTGGACCCGGTCCAGCCACGAAGTCTCATTCGCCGTCCAATAATCCGGCGGGAAGCCCAGCAGCTTTTCTAACTGCGGGCTGACGAAGACGAAGTTCATGCCGGGCAGTTCCACCGCCCACGTGACCGCATCCAGATGATCGACCAGTTCGCTCGCCGGGAACGCCGCGATCGCCGCCGGCGCGGCCTCAGTCTCGGGAGCGCCTACCTCATCAGGAACAATCGCCAGCTCGACGGAGCTCAAATCCTCGACGCTCAGCAGTGCTTCCTTCGCGCCCTCATCGTCCCAGTTGCGCATGGCGAGAATACCGATCCGCAGCTTGCGTTCTGGCTCGCGCTCGTCTTCCACCGTCAGGCCGGTTTGTGCGATGCCCGTGCGCAGCACTTCCTCCACGCGATCGAGCACCCAGGCCGGCAGAATCGTATCCAGCCTCCGGTGCGGCGAATCACCCCCGCGCAGCCCAAAAATCCGACGCGCGGCCCCATTCGCCAGCAGGACGGCCAAATCGGAAGAAAGCACCAACAGACCAACCGGAATGGAGGCGACAATGTCCTGATAGTAGCGGCGCTGGGTCTCGACAAGCGACAGAAGGCGAGCGACTTCTTTTGCTCGCCACTGCTCCAGGTCGGCTCTCTCCATGGTGTCCTGTAACAGTGTTTAACGTAGCAGACACCTCCGGCAAGGTACTTTGAGGGTGAAAACGTACTAAACGGTACTACTGTTTGTTTGCTTGAGGTTCCAGCACTTTGTCGAGGTTGGCCAGCTCCTGTTTCACCTGGTTGGCGTCCGTCGCGTTGGGCGCGTAGCGGAGGTAGTCCCGGAAGTTCTGGGCCGACCCGGAATAGTCCTTTTCCATGGCCAGCACCGCCCCCAGCACCTGATTCAGCTTGGGATAGCGATGTTTCGGGTCGTGCGAAAGGCCTTCCTTGGCGCTTTTCTCGGCCAGGTCCCACTTCCGCAAGCCATAATAGGCCACCGCGTTGTAAACCCAGGCCTCCGGGAAGTCGATCGGATCGAGTTGGAGCAAGTGGTTGCTGTTGTCAGCCACCTCCTGCCACTTCTTTTCATTCGCCGCCATGGCCGCCAAAGCCCCGTACGGCATGACGAACTTGGAGTCGGCCTCCAGCGCTTTCGCATAGGACTCGCGCGCGCCCGCCAGGTCGTTCTGGGCTCTTTGGACATTACCCAGTTCGTACCAGGCCGCGGCGTATTTCGGATAAACTGCCAGGGCCTTTTCGAACTGCTTTTGCGCCTCCGGCCACTTTTTCGCCGCCTCCGCCTTCACGCCCTTTTCCATCGCCTTCTTTGCATCCTTGGGGGCCAGGGCGCTGGTGGCGCTGATGGTGAACCCCTGCACGCCCGCCAGGCGATGCAGGATCATGGTGCCCACATCCGGATTGTCCATGCGCCGTCGGGTCGCGAGCTCCACCACATCGGACCGAAAGCCGGCTTGGCTGGCTTGGAGTTCACAGCTCATCAGGTCCTGCCGGCTGAGACCCAAACCGCCGGCTTGCGTGGGGTTGAGGGGCGAATTAAGGCCTGGCCCCCCCAGCGGACGATCGAACTCGTCCGATCCGTCGGATGCATCCGCGAACCGCGTCATCAGCGAGCGGTCGCTCAGATCGGCGTTGAAATGTCCCTTCGAGTCGGTGTAAGCGATGGTGTGGGGCATTGCATTGCAGACCAGTTGTATGGCCACCGGATCCGGTGGAAGTGTGCCATCGTCCATCACCACCTTGCCCGTCAGGAAGACCACATGTTCCTGGTCCAACGGCGAGTTGCCCGGAAATGACCCGGGCTGATTCACTGTCCCCGGCGGAGGATTGCCGGGAATGGAAGTACCCGTACCCGGTGCGGGGTTGGAGACCGGGCCAGTAGCGGGATGCTGCTGGGCGTACGCGCCGATGCCCAGGGCCAGCCCGAGCGAACCGATGAAAAATAGTTGCCTGGTCATAAAGCCCTCCAAACCTGCCGCCATTATAGCCCCGATAACAAAACCCGATTGTGAGGGTTGTAGCATCCGGGAGACAATGATAAGTGATGCGAATTCGCAAGCACCTGTTGTGGGCCCTGCCCCTCCTGATTCTCGCGGGTTGTTCCGAGGCTCCCAAAGAAACCGCGAAGGCGCCTGTCAAGCCACCGGAGGCACTGACGGGCCGTCAGGCCTTCCAGCGGATCTACCCGCAAGCGCGCGGCTGGGCTCCGGACGTGCAATTGCTTCAACTGCGGAGCGTCAATCTGACGCAAGTGAAATCGGAAAACGGTAAAGCCGGCGCGTGGCAGGCCATTCTGGTTTCGCCTTCGCGCGCAAAAGCTCGCACTTACACGTATTCCTCTGTCGAAGAGGAGCCAAGCCTGCATGAAGGCGTCTTTCCCGGCATGCAAGAGGACTACTCGCAGCACGGAGCGTCCGCGCCTTTTCCGATCGCGGCGCTGAAAGTGGATTCCGACCAGGCGCTGGAGACCGCGGCTCAGAAGAGCCAGGAATACATGAAGAAGAACCCCGGCAAGCCGATTGTCTTCCTGCTGGAACAGACCACGAAGTTTGCCGATCCTGCGTGGCGCGTCATTTGGGGCGAGTCGGTCGGCACCAGCGACTATTCGGTTTTTGTCGACGCCAGCACCGGCGGATATTTGCAAACCATGCACTGAGGCTCCATGTGGCGCCTACGGATAGCGCTGCTCGTTCCGTTCATCGTCTATCTGCTTTTCCCCACGCGGAACTACTATTGGGATGGCGTCGCGTTCGCGATCGACATTGAAAAGAATCTTCCAGCCGGAGCGCTGGTCCATCCGAATCACCTGATTTACAAGCTATGCGGAGCGGCACTGTATGGGCTGGGCGGCGGACATATTCGCGCACTGTACCTGATGCAGGCGCTCAACTGCCTGCTGGCCGGATTCGCCGTGGTGCTGCTGTACCTGGCACTGCGTAAGAGCGGCTGGTCCCGCGAACATGGCCTCGTGGCCGCCTGGATCTTTGGCTTTTCGGCGACGTGGTGGAAGTTCGCCACCGATGCCAACGCGTACGTGCCATCGATCTTCCTGCTGCTCTGCGCGTATCTGCTGATCGAGAATCCGCGAACGGCTGTGTTCGCCGGCCTGGCTCACGCTGGAGCGATGTTGTTCCATGAGCTGGCGATTCTGTTTCTGCCGGTAGCCATCTTGCTGCTGTGGAAGCGACGCGCGCTCGTGGCGGCGTATTGCACGGAAGCGCTGGCACCGGTGGCGGCGGCGTATTGGTGGGCGTATCGCGCGGCGGTCGCTGGTGGCGCGACTGGCGGGTTCTGGGTATGGATGACCTCGCACTCGCCCGACTCGGGTTTCTCATTCCGCCTGCTGCGCAACGTTGGATACACGCTGCGCGGGACGCTGCGGCTGTTCTTCGGCGGACGTCTGCCGGACTTTGTCCGCAATCCGCTATCGATCGCCGCCGGCGTGCTGCTCGCGTTCGCGCTGGTAGCGTTGCTGGTCTACGGCTGGCGCGCCGTGCCGGTGCGCTGGTCCCGGCCACCGTGGCATTTGCTGGTTTGGGCCGGCGTTTACGTGGCGTTCCTGTTCTTCTGGATGCCGCAAAATACGTTCTACCGTCTGTTCTATCTAGCACCGCTGGTGTTGATCGCGGGCGCGATGTTCGAAGATACGCGGAAAAATCATTTAGCCGGATTCGCGTTAGCGGCGGTAATGCTGCTGTGGAACTTCACTTTCCTGACGTATCCGGAATCGCGCGTCCAGTTCAACGCGCCGCTGCGCTTCGCGCTCGCCCAGCATGACGCGTGGCCGCCCGGCAGCGCCATCGTGTTCCACACCTTTCATCCGGATCTGTGGACCATCAGCTACTTCAACCAGCAGGCCGCGTGGATGAGCCTGGAACGGCCCGACCTGGGCCAGATGCAGCGCGATTTGGATTACGCGCATAGCCAGAAGCAACCCCTCTGGGTGGAGCAGACCGCCTACGAGTTAGTGGATGCCACTCCGCAAGGGCGGCAATGGTTGATGGAACATGAGCGGCCGGGAGAACTGGTGCGGTTCCGGGATGAAAAGCACGAGTTCGTATTTCATTCGATGCGGTAGGCCTTCAGATGAATGGGTTCACTACTCGAACGCTGCCATAGAGCCGGTCATGTTGCAAATCTTCCGTTAGAATTTCCTCAAGACCATAATGTTCCGCATAGGACCACAGGTGTGCGTCGAACCAGTTCAACTGATAAGCGGCACATCCCCGAATCGCGTTGCGCAGTATTGCCTCGTTCGGATAGAGAACCGTGAACTGCTTCAGAAGTTCCTCGGCTTCCCGCAGAGCGTCGGCTAGCGAGAGGATGCCGTGTCCCCGAATTGGCCGCGTGACAGCAGCAATGAACTCCACGATGGCTTGATGCGGCACACGAACAGAGTTTTCCGCGATCCCGCGCCTAAGGACCTCTGTCGCTCGTTTCTGTTTGGCTGGAAACCGGCCGTCGAACCGGTAGACGAGGACATTCGTGTCAACGAGAGCGGCCACGGACGTAGAGGTCCTCTCTCTTCCAGCCTCGGCCGCCTGTAGATCTCGTCTTGAGGGCCTTAGACCGCCTGCGGTGCCGCTCCGTCGCTTGATCGAACCAGCGCAGACGCGACGCTGTATCGTCCGGCGCCACTTGTTGGCCGGCCGGAATGACACGGATCACTTCGCCAGCCGCCATCCAGTCGATCTCATCGCCAGGACCAATCCGATATTGATCCGCAATCGATTTAGGAACCGTGACCTGATATTTGGATGTGATCTTGGCCATCGCGCACCTATCCTTACTGTAGCAAGGATTGAATCCTTACCAAGTAAAGCCGCCGGAAGCCGGAGGCCATGCCTGGTTCAATTGCCGCAGCAGCACGATACGGCCCAAGTGATAGGCGTTGTCCAGGCTGATCTGCTGCCAGAAAGCAAGGTGCCACAGCTCTTCATAGATGGAGTGCGGCGCGCCGGGAATGCGCCGATGCACGAGGTCATCGCTGAGCCCCTCCAGAATGTGGGCCGCGGGCGCCGCCGCGCTGTCGCCAGTGAGTGCCCGTTCCAGTTCGTTCATGGACGTTAAACGACGACGCTTTCCGCTTACTGCTTTCTGCCTTCCGCCTTCTTCCGCCTGCCTTCCGCTTTCTGGATCGGGTCGACGGTGGCGGGCGGCGGCATCTGCACCACCGGAATCAGCGACCGCTTCGACTCCGCGGCCGGTTGGCGGACTCGCTCGGACATTTCCTGATTCAGCGTGGCCACGAATTTCTCGATCTGCTCCTGCATCGCGGCCATCTTTTCGCGCATGTTCAGGATGATCTCCACACCCGCCAAGTTCACGCCCAGATCCCGAGTCAGCTTCAGGATCACTTCCAGCCGCTCCAGGTCGTCGTCGGTGTAGAGGCGCGTGTTGCCTTCGCTGCGGGAGGGAGCGAGCAGGCCTTCGCGCTCATACAGGCGCAGCGTTTGAGGATGGATTTCGTATTGCTCGGCAACGGCCGAGATCATGTAAGCGGCTTTGGATCGCGCTCTAGCCATGGCTAACCTTCTCTCACACCTTGCTCCACATTTCGCGCCGCGGATCTTCCGGGTTCACTTGCGACAATTCACGCAGCAGTTCTTTGGTGCGCTCGTCCTGCACTTTGGGCGCCTGGATGACTACTTCGACGATCTCGTCGCCACGCTTGTTCTTGCGAGCGTTCATCACGCCCTTTTCGCGCAGGCGGAACTTCTGCGCGTTCTGCGTGCCTTGCGGGACTTTGAGCAGCGCCCGGCCGTCGATCGTGGGAACTTCAATCTTCGCGCCGAGGCCGGCTTCAGACACCGTGACCGGCACCTGAATATGGATGTCGTCGCCCTCCCGATGGAAGAACGCATGCGGTTCCACGCGAACGGTGATGTACAAATCGCCCGGCGGCCCGCTCTGTCGGCCCGCGTTGCCTTTGCCGGCGACACGCAGGCGCGAACCGGATTGCGCGCCCGGCGGAATGCGAACCTCCACACTCTCGTTCCGCGCGATGCGGCCGTCGCCGTGGCAGGTGGGGCAGACGTTGCGCAGCCGGCCTTTGCCGTCGCAGCGCGGGCAGGTGAGGCTGAACTTCATCGCGCCCGCCATCTGCGTCACGTTGCCGCTACCGTCGCACTCCGGGCACACCGTGGAGGATCCGCCGAGCGACCCAGTGCCGCCGCAATGCTCGCAGACTTCCTGCCGGGTCACATTGAGCCGCACCTGGGTTCCTTTGATGGACTCCCAAAAATCGATGTTCAGGCCGTATTCCAGGTCCGAACCTTTTTCGGGTCCGGTGGTTGCCCGGTCGGCACGCCGGCCGCCGAAGAACTGGCTGAAGATGTCGCGGAATCCAGCGCCGCCGGCCTCCTGCGTGCCCGGCCCGCCCTGGTTCACGTACTCTGAAAAATCGAACCCACCGAAGCCCATGCCGGGCTCATGCGCACCCGCGCCGGGTCCCGCTCCGGGGCCTCCCGGCGGGATGTTGTCGGAATAAAATCCATACTGATCATAGACTTGGCGCTTCTTGGAGTCGCTCAGGATGTCGTACGCCTCCTGAACCTTCTTGAAGCGCTCCTCGGCGGCTTTGTCGCCGGGATTCAAGTCCGGGTGATATTTGCGAGCCAGCTTACGGTACGATTTGCGGATCTCGTCCTCCTTGGCGGAGCGAGGCACACCTAACAATTCGTAGTAGTCCTGCTTACTGGCGGCTGGCATTCTGATTATCCTCGGCTCCTGGTCCACTTACGGACCAGGAGCCATTATCGAAACTGCTTACTTCTTGTCATCCACGTCAACGAACTCGGCGTCGACGACGTTGTCTTTAGGTTTAGACTCCCCCGCGCCGGACCCCTGGCCGTCGCCGGACGGACCACCTTGCGGTGGCGGCGTGCCGGGCTGGCTGGAGGCTTTGTACATCGCCTCGGCCAGCTTGTGGCTGGCGGTTTCGAGCTTGGAAGTGGCCTGGTTGATGCGGTCCACGCCGCCTTCCTGCATGGCTTTCTTGGTCTCGGCGAGCGCGTCGTCCACCGCTTTGGCGTCGTCCGCGCTGACTTTGTCGCGATGCTCCTTTAGCATCTTCTCGATGTTGTAGACCATCGCATCGGCCCGGTTGCGCGACTCGATCTCTTCCTTCTTCTTGCGGTCGTCGGAGGAGTGCGATTCGGCGTCCCGAGCCATCTTCTCCACTTCGTCTTTGCTGAGGCCCGAAGAGGACGTGATGGTGATCTTCTGCTCGTTGTTAGTGGCCTTGTCCTTGGCCGTGACGTTCAGGATGCCGTTGGCGTCGATGTCGAACGTGACCTCGACCTGCGGAATCCCGCGCGGAGCCGGTGGAATGCCCACCAGTTGGAACACGCCCAGCAGCTTGTTGTCGGCTGCCATGGAACGCTCGCCCTGGTAGACTTTGATCTCCACCGACGTCTGGCTGTCGGACGCCGTGGAGAAGATCTCGCTCTTGCGCGTCGGGATCGTGGTGTTGCGCTCGATCAACCGGGTGAACACGCCGCCCAGCGTTTCGATGCCGAGCGACAGCGGGGTTACGTCGAGCAGCAGAACGTCTTTCACTTCGCCGCCCAGCACGCCGCCCTGAACCGCCGCGCCCACCGCGACCACTTCGTCCGGGTTAACGCTCTTGTTAGGTTCCTTGTTGAAAAGATCGCGAACTTGCTGCTGGACCTTGGGCATGCGCGTGGAGCCGCCCACCAGGACCACTTCGTCGATCTGCGCCGGAGTGACGCCGGCGTCGGCCAGCGCCTGCTTGCAAGGACCGATGGCACGCTCGAGAATATCGGCCACCATCTGCTCCAGGCGGGCGCGGGTGAGCTTCACGTTCATGTGCTTGGGACCGCTCGCGTCGGCCGTCAGGAACGGCAGGTTGATTTCGGTCTCGAGCACCGTGGAAAGCTCGATCTTGGCCTTTTCGGCGGCTTCCTTCAGGCGCTGGAGGGCCATCTGGTCCTTGGAGACGTCGATGCCCTGCTCCTTCTTGAACTCCTGCACCAGCCAGTCGATAATGCGCTGGTCGATGTTGTCGCCACCCAGGTGCGTGTCGCCGTTGGTGGACTTCACTTCCACCACACCGTCGCCGACTTCCAGGATCGAAATGTCGAACGTGCCGCCGCCGAAGTCGTACACGGCGATGGTCTCGTTCTTCTTCTTGTCGAGCCCGTAGGCGAGCGCGGCCGCCGTGGGTTCGTTGATGATGCGCATGACCTCCAAGCCGGCGATTTGCCCGGCATCCTTGGTGGCCTGGCGCTGCGAATCGTTGAAATAAGCCGGAACCGTAATGACGGCCTTGGTGACCTTTTCGCCCAGGTACGCTTCGGCCGCTTCCTTCAGCTTGCCGAGGATCATCGCGGAGATCTCGGGCGGCGAATAACGCTTGCCGTTGATCTCGACGCGGGCATCGCTGTTCTCGCCGGCGACCACTTTGTAGGGCACCAGCTTCATTTCCTCGCTCACTTCGTTGTAGCGCCGGCCCATGAAGCGCTTGATCGAGTAAACCGTGTTTTCCGGGTTGGTCACCGACTGCCGCTTGGCCACCTGGCCCACCAGGCGCTCGCCCGACTTGGTGAAGCCTACGACGGACGGCGTAGTTCGGCCGCCCTCCTGGTTGGGGATGACAACAGCCTGCCCACCCTCCATGACGGAGACGACGGAGTTGGTCGTTCCGAGGTCTATGCCTATGATTTTGCTCATGTTGCGTCTATCCTTTGGGTTTGAACTTGCGGGTTTCTTCTATTAGCCTGACACCATTATTAAACTTTAGTGTGTTATTGTCAAGCACACATGAGCGTATCAACACCAGGAGGAGCGATTTGGGGAGGCCGAATTGGTCGAAGCTTGAATGGGGAACGGAGAGACTGGACCTTAAGGAGCCAAAAACAAGAGTCTCCCGGCTATGCCGCCGCCCTAGCGGCCTCTTCATCCAAGATACGTTGGTCGATTGCCCTCGCCGCGGTTTCTGAGAGGGCTGCTCTCAACAGTTCACCGACCGATTTCCAGCCTACATGACACAAAACCACCACGAGGCTGACGATAAGCGCAAAGATCAGGATAGGTGATCCCAGCACTATCCTCTCAATCACGCACATAGTCGCTCGATCGTGAAAGGCCTCTAAGTCTCTTCGTGCCTGTACATCGACAGAGTTTAGCGCCGCTTCCCATTTTGTTCTCCAGTCAAAGGCTTGCGTCCCTTCGAGCGCCTTCCAGGATAACCATGTCATGCAGAACTGATAGAAGGAAAGTTGGTGGCCGTATCGGATGAACCCATTCATCGACTGGCGAAGCAGTCGGTACGCCGGATGATTGAACATGATATGCCCGGACGCCGCGTAGTCAAAAAGCTCGTCCCTGATAGCAAACATCTCTTGCCGGAAGCAGTCCAAGCGAACGGAGGACCAAAACCAAAAGAGCACGATGCCTATTCCCGCGAGGAGAACGGCTGACTCACTGACAGCAGTCAAGTTCGCTGCGCTCATGTTTACTCGTCCCCCCTTCTGGTCAAGCCCTCCTCTGTGAGGCGACTTGATGTCCTTGATGGATCTATTCTGATCTCCAGTTCCGTGATTCTGGATGCCAGACGCTTTCTGGTGCTGCGGTGCAGCGACCTCTCCCTTAAGTATAAGCTTACCGATAGTCCAGAAATGGCGATGCTTCCTGTAAAGACGAAGTTCACATTCCTCATTAAGCTTAAGGCAAGACTGGCGTTCGACTGTTTTCCGGCATATGCGATAAATGCTAACGATGCTTGGCGAGCAATGTACCCCATGCCGATCCAGAATCCGACGGTATTGCCGTGACGGCGCAGAACGCTGAAAATGTGCCCGAAGAACCATCGGATAAAAGATGGCGGCTCTTTAGTAATCTGATTTTTCTGCTGTTTACGAGGAGCATTCTTGCCCTTGGGCATACCCGAGAGCATATCATTTGGTGTGATTAACGTGGCCGGCTAGAGCACAAAAACGCGCGATTCCTAAAGAATCCCCCATCTCAACTAAGCTTTCCGGATAGCCCCTTGCAAACCTGCACGACGGATACAATAAAGCCATCCCCATGACTACCATTAAGCGGGTTCGCCTGGGCGAACTGGCGGCAAAGCTCGGCTGCGAACTGAAGGGCGACGGCGAGATTGAGATCACCGGCGTGGCGGGCCTCGAGCAGGCTGGGCCGAGCGAGCTGACCTTTCTGGCCAACCCGAAGTACGCACCCAAGGTGAAGGGCACACGCGCGGCGGCGGTCCTGGTTTCCGAGCGCCTTCTTGACGCGACGCCCGCCAGCCTGATTTCGGCCAACCCGTATCACGATTTCGCCCGGGCGTTGGCGATGTTCTACCAGCCGCCGCGGCCCAAGCCGGGCATTCACCCGCAAGCGGCGATCGCGGCCACGGCGAAGATTGGCGAAGGTGCGTCCATCGGCGCGTTCGTTGCCGTCGGCGAACACGTGGTCATCGGCAAGAACGCCGTGCTGCACCCGCAGGTGGTCATCTATGAAGGAGCGCAGATCGGCGACGATTTCGTCGCGCACTCGCACGCCGTGGTCCGCGAATACTGCCGGATCGGCCATCGCGTAATTCTGCAAAACGGCGTGGTGGTGGGCGGCGACGGCTACGGATTCGCCAAGACGCGGGAGGGAACGCATTTCAAGATTGTGCAGTCGGGCGTGGCGGTGATCGAGGACGACGTAGAGATCCAGTCGCTCTCCTCGATCGACCGGGCCTCGATGGGCGAGACGCGCGTGAAGCGCGGCGCCAAGATCGACAGCCTGGTGCAGGTGGGCCACGGCTGCGTGGTGGGCGAAGACAACATCATTTGCGCGCAGACCGGGCTGGCGGGAACGTCCATTCTCGGCAAGAACGTGCTGCTGGCGGGCCAAGTTGGCATTTCCGGTCACCTGACCATTCACGATAATGCCGTGGTGTACGCGCAAAGCGGCGTCGGCGGCGACGTGGCAGCGGGCTCTGTGATTTCCGGCTCGCCGGCCTTCGACAGCAAAATCTGGCTGCGGGCGATCACGGCTTTCCCGAAATTGCCGGAATTGCTCAGGACAGTGAGACAATTGGAAAAGCGTTTGGAGCGTCTGGAAGGCGCTCGGCCAACCTCGCAATGATGGAAAATGAGTCCAACCACGAGCGGCGCCCCGTCGCGTATCTGAACGAGACCTTCCTGGAGAGCCCCGATGCGCGCGCCCTGCGCATTCTTTCGGAATATCTGGAGCCGCTGTCGCACTTCCGCGACGAAAAGATCCAGGACACCATTGTCTTCTTCGGCTCGGCGCGCATCCACGAAGAAGGTCCGCTGAGCGAGTATTACCGCGACGCGCGGACGCTGGCGCGGCTGATTACGGAATGGTCCACTAAGATTGACGCGGCGGCGTTCCGGCGGTTCGTGATCTGTTCGGGGGGCGGCCCGGGCATCATGGAGGCCGCCAACCGGGGCGCAAGCGACGCCGGGGGCAAAACGATCGGGCTGAACATAGGGCTGCCGTTCGAACAGCGCCCGAATCCCTACATCACGCCGGAGCTGATGTTCGAGTTCCACTACTTCTTCATGCGGAAGTTCTGGTTCGCGTATCTGGCCAAGGCGCTGGTGATTTTTCCGGGCGGCTTCGGCACGCTGGATGAGCTGTTCGAAATTCTGACGTTGGCGCAGACGCGAAAGCTCGAAAGTAAGATCGTGATCGTGCTGTATGGCTCGAAGTTCTGGAAAGAGGTGCTGAACTTCGACGCGCTGGTGAAGTACAGGACCATCGACGCGGAGGATGTGCGCCTGTTCCAATACGCCGACAGCCCGGAGGCGGCGTTGCAGATTTTGCAGGAGCAACTGACCAAGTACTTCCTGGAGCCGGAAAAGCCGCTGCCGGAACCGGTGCCCGAAACGCCGCAGATCGCCAAGTCGCGCGTGTGAGCTTCGATTTCCAATCCATCTGGAAGCGGTTCGGCTGGCCGGAGAAGGCCTTCGCTCTGGTTCTGCCGTTGTCCTTGATTCTGTTCTTCCTCGCGGGCGGAGGCGTGTTCGCGGGCATTCTGGGATTCGCGGCCTTCGTGCTGGGAGCGATCGTACTGCTGCGCCTGGCGCGCATCGGCATCCGGAAGCTGATCTGGAGACTGCGGAACCGGATGATCGTCGCGTACTTGTTGATCGCGGTGATCCCGATCTGCCTGATCATCACGCTGGCGGGCTTGGGCGCCTACATGCTGGCCGATCAGGTGGCCGTCTACCTGGTGCGATCGGAACTGGACCGGCGGATCGAGGCAATGCGAGCTGCGTCCGGCCTGCTTCTCGAAGGCGGTTCGGCGACTCGCGCGGCGCGGCTTGCCAGCGTCGGAGAGATTTATGGCGCACGCTACCCCGGCGTAGTGCTCGAGGTTTCCGAGCGAGGTTCGACGGAGCGCTGGCCCGCGGGCGCGGCGATTGAAATGCCAGCCGTAGCCAATATCAGCGGCGTTGTGGCTCGCGATGGACGCTACTACGTGTGGTCGCTGGCTGAACAAGGCGGTACGAAAGCTCTGGCTCTGGCGCCGCTCACGCGCCGCTCACTCAGCGCGATGGTCCCGGGCCTCGGCGACGTGTATTTTCTCCAATTCTCGGACGCCGCTTCGCAGCCTGCAGGGCAGGCGAATAAACAGGAACTGGAGATCCAGCCCGCAGGCAACGAGACCGCGAGCTCGGCTTTGCCACCTGCGGTCAACGACTTCGACCTGGACATGTTCTGGCCGTCACAGGTGACGGCAGCGGACTGGATGACACCGTCGGCAACACGGTCGGCACTTCTGTTGGTGCATACGCGTTTGTCCGCGGTTCTGGCCGTGATTCTCAGCCAGAAGGCGGATGAACTACAGGGCTTGCTGCCGATTCTGTTGCTGGCGGTCGCGATCGCGTTTCTGGTGGTGGGCGTGGTCGGCCTGGCCATCGGCATCTCGCTGTCGCGCTCCATCACCGGAGCGGTGCACTCCCTGTACGAAGGGACGCAGCGCGTAATGCAGGGCGATTTTTCGCACTTGATCAAGGTCCAGGGCCGCGATCAACTGGCCGAGCTCAGCCAGTCGTTCAACAGCATGACCGAGAACCTGGAGCGTCTGCTGGCGGTGGCCAAGGAAAAGGAGCGCCTGCAAACCGAGATCGAAATCGCGCGCGAAGTGCAAGAGCAGCTTTATCCCAAGGCCGCGCCGGTGCTGAAGACGCTGGAAGTGATGGGGCGCTGCAGTCCCGCGCGCATGGTTTCGGGCGACTATTACGATTATCAGATGGTGGACAGCAAACTGGCGCTGGCCATCGGGGACGTCGCGGGCAAAGGGATCTCGGCGGCGCTGCTGATGGCCACCATTCAGGCGGCTCTGCGCATGGAGTTGCGCGCGACTGTGGAGCTGGCGGGCCCGTCGGCCAACGGCACGCGCTATTCGACGGCGCGCATGGTCTCTGAGTTGAACAAGCAGCTGCACGCGACAACCGCGCCGGAAAAGTACGCGACATTTTTCTTCGCCTTGTACAACGAGGACACCGGCGAGTTCACTTATACGACGGCCGGTCATCCGCCGCCGATTCTGTTCCGCGCGGGAACAGCCACGCCGCTCGAAGTGACTGGAACCGTTGTCGGCGCCTTCCCGTTCGCCCGCTACGGCGAAAACAAGATCACGCTCGAGACCGGCGACCTGCTGGTCTGTTACACCGACGGAATCTCGGAGCCGGAGAACGAATACGGCGAGATGTTCGGCGAAGAGCGCTTGATCGATCTGGTCTCCAAGCACGCGGACCGGCCCGAGGCCGAGATCATCGAAACCGTGATGGAAGCGGTGCGGCAATGGACCGGCGTGCCGGAATTGTCTGACGACATGACGCTGGTGGTGGCACGCAGACAGTGAGCTTCCGATGGCTACAATAACGACGGACATGGAGCGCTTCCGCAAACGGCTCATCTTCATCGCGGCGGCCATCGCGCTGATTCTGGTGGTCGGCACGTTGGGGTTCATCGCCATCGAGCACTACCCGCCCTTCGACGCCTTCTACATGACGGTGATCACCATCAGCACGGTCGGCTATGCCGAGGTGCATCCGCTGAGCCACGCCGGCCGGGTCTTCAATTCGTTTCTGATATTGTTTGGCGTGACGGTGATGCTGCTGGCGGTGGGCGGCATGACGCAGGCTATCATCGAACTGGAGCTCAATCAGACCTTTGCGAAGCGCCGCACCAAGAAGATGATCGATCAGTTGCACGACCATTACATCGTTTGCGGATTCGGCCGCGTGGGCCGCGGCGCCGCGTTCGAATTGCAGCGCGCCGGCGTCCCCTTCCTGGTGGTGGACAATCACGAAGACCGCGTAGAGTGGGCGATCAAGAGCGGCATGCTGGCGGCGCTGGCCGACGCCACCAACGACGAAACCTTGAAGGACGCGGGCATTCTACGCGCCAAAGGATTGATTGCGACGCTATCGAGCGACGCCGACAACCTGTTCGTAATCCTCTCGGCCAAAGCGCTGAATCCATCGCTCAAAGTGTCGGCGCGCGTGTCATCGGAACAGAGCGAACGGAAAATGCGTCTGGCGGGCGCTGAACATGTCTTCGCGCCCTACGACATCACCGGCAACCGCATGGCGCAGGTGATGTTGAAGCCGCACGTGTTTCAATTCATTGACTTCACGACCAAGGGAATGGGCCTGGACGTCGGCATCGAGCAGGTGCGTGTGCCCGACGCGAGCGAGTTCGCGTCGAAATCGCTGCGCGATATGCAGATTCGCAAAGAGCTGGGGGTCATCGTGCTGGCCATCCGCAAGTCTGACGGCCGCATGCTGTTCAATCCGCCGGCCGAGGCCGAGATCGAAGGCGGCGACTTTCTGATCGTGATGGGCGAAGCCGCAAACCTCCAGCGTTTCGAGCACGCGCTCACCGAGGTGCGCGCTTGAAGGTTCTGACCGCGGCGCAGATGCGTGAAGTGGATCGCCGGACCACTGAACTCGGCATCCCCAGCATCATTTTGATGGAGAACGCCGGCCATCGCGTGGTGGAGTTTCTGGAACGCGAGTACGCGCCTCTGCGCGAGCAGCGGATCGTCGTAGTCTGCGGCAAGGGCAATAACGGCGGGGACGGTTTCGTGGTGGCGCGGCAGCTTTACACGCGCGTCGAGCCCAAGTGGCTGCGAGTGGTCCTGGCGGCAAATCCAGAGGATCTCAAGGGCGATGCGCTGGCTAATTATAGGATGCTGGAGGCCGTAGGCTGCCACGTGTGGTTTGAAATCACCGAAGAGATGCGGATTGCGACGTTAGTGATTGATGCCGTGCTGGGAACCGGCCTGGACGGTCCGGCGAAGGGGAAGGCGGCTGAAACGATCCAAGCGATCAACGATCATTTTCCGATTGCAGACGTCGTGTCGGTAGATGTACCCTCGGGCGCGGCCAGCGATACAGGCGAGCTTCCTGGCCAAACCGTGGTGCGCGCGAAACACACCGTAACATTCACAGCACCCAAGCCTTGTCTCGTGCTTTCGCCCGCTTGCGGGTTGGCGGGCAAGGTACATGTCGTATCGATCGGAAGCCCGCCGGGCTTGTACGAGGATCCGTCTTGTTGGCTCTCCGTTGCGGAGACGTCCGACTTTTCGTGGATGTTCCAGCCGCGACCCAGCGAATCGAACAAAGGCGGATACGGACATGTGCTGGTGATCGCGGGCGGGCGCGGAAAGACTGGCGCGGCCGCGATGGCGGGCATCGCCGCTTTGCGATCGGGAGCGGGATTGGCGACGGTGGCCTCGGCAGCGTCGGCGATTTCCGCAATCTCTTCGTATACGCCCGAGATCATGACGGAAGCGCTGGCGGAGACCGATTCGGGAGCCATCGCGGTGCGCCCGTCCGACGATGCGGCGTTGGCCGCGATTACAGCGAAGAAAGATGTCATCGCGATTGGACCCGGAATGGGCCAGCATCCCGACACAGTGCAATTCATCCGTCGCTTTGTACAGGAGTCGCCCGCGCCCCTGGTGGTGGACGCAGATGCGCTGAACGCGCTGGCTGGACAACGAGTGCGCTCCCACGCGCCGCGAATCCTGACGCCGCATCCGGGCGAGATGTCGCGATTGACCGGGAAATCGATCGCCGAAGTTCAGAAGGATCGCGTCGGAAGCGCGCGGGCGTTTGCAGCCGACCAGGGCGTCTGTCTGGTCTTGAAGGGAAACCGCAGCGTGATCGCGTTTCCCGATGGCCGCGTTTGGATCAATCCGACCGGCTCGCCGGCCATGGCGACTGGAGGCACCGGCGACGTGCTCACGGGCATGATTGCGGGCCTGGTCGCGCAGTTCCCGGACCACTACGAGAAAGCCGTGCTGGCCGCGGTCTATCTGCATGGGCGCTGCGGTGAACTGGGGGCCGCGGAACTGGGAGAGAAGACGCTGATCGCCACCGACCTGTTCCAATTCCTGCCTGAGGCCATGCGTGAAGTCGCGGACCTTTCACACTGAGTCGGAAGAAGAGACCATCGCGCTCGGCGAAAAAATCGCGGCGGAGTTGCCGGCGAAAGCCGTCGTGCTGCTGATCGGCAACCTCGGCGCGGGTAAGACGACGCTGGCTAAGGGCATCGCGAAAGGGCTCGGCGCGGCCGAACCGGACGAAGTGTCCAGCCCCACTTTCACTCTGATCCACGAATATAGCGCGAGCCTTTACCACATCGATCTGTACCGTCTGGACACGCTCGCGCAAGTGGCCACGCTCGGTTTGGACGAGATCTTCGACCGCCGCGCCGTCGTCCTGATCGAATGGGGCGAACGTTTTCCGGAGCTGATGCCGGAGGACCGCATCGAAATCCTCCTCCGCCCGACGGGAGAAAATTCGCGCGAAATCGAACTAAGAAGTACAATGGAGTCAAGCCTCCCCCTCGAAGCAAGAGAACCGAAATGAGTTCGGCGCCACCCTTCGTACATCTTCATTGCCACACGGATTACTCGCTGCTCGACGGCGCTTGCGAGATTTCTCAGCTCATGGACCTGGTGGTGGAGCAGAAGATGCCGTCCATCGCCATGACCGATCACGGCAATCTTTTCGGCGCCGTCGAGTTCTACAACAAGGCCAAGGAAAAGGGCGTGCACCCGGTGATCGGCTGCGAAGTGTACGTTTCGCAGCAGGGTCTCGCGACCCGCAGTGAAAACGACCGCTACAACCACCTGGTGCTGCTCTGCGAAAACCAGGAAGGCTATCGCAACCTGCTGCAACTGGTCTCGACCGCGTTTCTGGAAGGTTTCTATTACAAGCCGCGCATCGACAAGGACCTGCTGGCGCGGCACTCGAAAGGCTTGATCGCGCTGTCGGCGTGCCTGCGCGGCGACATCAACGAAACCATCCTGGCGAATCGCTACGAAGATGCCAAGCGCCTGGCCTACGGTTACGCCGACATGTTCGGCAAGGGCAACTTCTTTCTCGAAGTTCAGGACCACGGCCTGGAGCAGGATCGCACCGTGATTCCGCAAGTGCTGCGCCTGGCGCAGGAGACGCGGCTGCCTCTCGTCGCCACCAACGACGCGCATTACATGCGCAAGGCCGATGCGCGCGCCCACGAAATCCTGCTGTGCATTCAGACCGGCAAGACCATGAGCGATCCGCAGCGCATGCGGTTTACTCAGCCGGAATTTTATCTGAAGACGCGCGACGAAATGCTGGCCATCTTCGGCGAGGTGGAACAGGCGCTGGACAACACCTGGGAGATCGCGCAGCGCTGCCAGGTGAAGCTGGAGAAGGTGAAGGAGCCGTTTCCGAAGTTCGACGTCCCGGAAGGCCACACCACCGACAGCTACTTCGAATTCGTTGCGCGCCAGGGCTTCGAGAAACGCCGGGCACGTTTGGAAGCGCTGCGCGCGCAGGGCGCGTTGAAACACGACCTGGCCGAATACTGCGAGCGACTGGACACCGAGATCCGCATCATCCAGCAGATGAAGTTCTCCGGCTACTTCCTCATCGTCTGGGATTTCATCCGCTTCGCCAAGCAGCGCGGAATTTCGGTCGGACCCGGCCGCGGCTCGGCGGCCGGAAGCCTGGTCAGCTACGCGATGGAGATCACCGATATCGATCCGCTGGAATACGGGCTGCTGTTCGAGCGCTTCCTGAATCCCGAGCGCATCAGCATGCCCGACATCGATATCGACTTCCACACGCGCCGGCGCGGCGAAGTGATCCAATACGTCACCGAAAAATACGGCCGCGAGCAGGTGGCGCAGATCATCACCTTCGGCACGCTGGGCGCGCGCACGGCCATCAAGGACGTCGGCCGCGTGCTGGACATCAGTTTCGCCGATGTCGACCGCATCACCAAGCTGATTCCCACCCAGCTTAACATCAAGCTGAAAGAAGCGATGGAGCAGGAGCCCGCCATCGAGGACGCGGCCCGCAAGGACCCGCGGCTCAAGGAAGTGCTGGACGTCGCGCTGCGCGTCGAGGGCATGGCGCGCAATGCCGGGATGCACGCCGCCGGCGTGGTGATTTCGCCCGTTCCGCTCAAGGAACTGGTCCCGCTCTATAAGACCAGCAAAGACGAAATTGTCACGCAGTACGACATGGTCGGCCTGGAGAAGCTGGCGCTTCTCAAGATGGATTTCCTCGGCCTGACCACACTGGACATCATTCAGGACGCCCTCGGGCTGATCGAGCAGCGTTGCGGCATCAAGCTGGTGGTCGAAGAACTGCCCCTCGACGACGAAGCCACTTACCAGATTTTCTCCAAAGGCTATACCAGCGGCGTGTTCCAGTTTGAGTCGCGCGGTATGCGCGACATCCTACGCAAATATCAGCCCACGCGCATCGAGGATCTGTGCGCGTTGAACGCGCTCTACCGGCCCGGGCCCATTCAGGGCGGCATGATCGACGATTTCATCGATCGCAAGCACGGTCGCAAGCAAGTGACCTATGATTTTCCGGAGTTGAAGGAGATCCTGGAAGAAACCTACGGCGTCATCGTCTATCAGGAGCAGGTGATGCAGATCTCCAACCGCCTGGCGGGCTATTCGCTGGGCGATGCGGACATCCTACGGCGCGCCATGGGCAAGAAGAAGGCCGAGGAAATGGCCGCGCAGCGCGAGCGCTTCCTCAAAGGCGCTAAAGAGAAGAGTCTCCCGCAAAAGAAGGTCGAGAAGATCTTCGACTTGATGGAGCAGTTCGCCGGTTACGGTTTCAACAAGTCCCACTCGGCCGCCTATGCATATCTGGCCTACGTCACCGCGTACCTGAAGGCGCACTATCCGCGCGAATTCATGTCCGCGCTGCTGACGTCGGAAACCGGCAATACCGATAAGGTGGTGAAGTACATCAACGAATGCCGCGAAATGGGCATTGCGGTGCTGCCGCCCGACGTGAATTCGAGCGGCCGCGATTTCACTCCGGATGGCGAAGGCATCCGCATGGGTCTCGCGACGATCCGCAACGTGGGCGCCAGCGCGGCCGACGCCATCATTGAGGCCCGCGCGAAAGGCGCGCCGTTCCGCTCGCTGTACGGTATGTGCGAGCGCGTGGATCTTACCAGCGTCAATCGCCGCGTTCTGGAGAATCTCATCAAGTGCGGGGCAATGAGCAGCCTGCCGGGCAATCGCGCGCAACTGACCGCGGCCATCGATCAAGCCATGGAATCGGGACAGCGCGCCTGGAAGGACCGTCAGAGCGGGCAGACCGGCCTGTTTGGAATGGCGTCGGAGGCGCCCGAGGAAGTCGAACATCCGCTTCCGCCGCTGCCGGATTGGACCACCGACCAGAAGCTCGCGAGTGAAAAGGAAGTGCTGGGAATCTACGTCACCGGCCATCCCTTGGATCAGTACTCCGACAAGGTGGCGGAACTGGCCACGTACGATACCGAAACGCTGGAGGGTCTGGAGCGCGGCGCCGAAGTGGCGCTCTGCGGCATCCTCACCGGCATCCAACGGCGCCGCAACCGCGAAGGCAAGTTGTGGGCCGCGATGCGCATCGAAGACCGCAAGGGCGGCGTCGAAGCAATGGTCTTCACCACGCAGTATGACCGTCTGCTCACCAGCCTGGTGGAGGATCAGGCCGTGCTCGTCCGCGGCTCCGCGCTGCCCGAAGAGAACGCGCCGCCCAAGATTTCCATCCAGGACATCGTGCCGCTTCAGGTGGCGCGCGTGAATTTGCCGCGCCTGATTTCCATCCGCGTGTCGGTGGGCGCCAACGGAACCGTGGACAAGGCCGAAGCGCTCAACCAGTTGTTCACACGCAAGCGCGGCGAGACCGAGGTCCGGCTGCGGCTGGAGAAGCAGCGTGATTTTTCCGTTATCCTGGACGTAGCGCCCAAGGTTCGCCCGGATAAAGAGTTTTGGGCTGAGGTGGAACGAATCTGCGGGCCGGAGTCCTGGGAAATCCTGGCGAGCTAAATGGCAGAACAAACGATGGAAACGCCCGCGCCGGTTACCAACCCGGCCTGGGAACGCATCCAACTGGCCCGGCACCCCAAACGTCCACAGGCGCTGGACTATTTCGCGAAAGTCTTTACCGGCTTCTCGGAGTTGCACGGCGACCGCTTCTTCGGCGACGACCCCGCCATCGTCGGCGGCTTCGCGTCGTTGGACGGCAAGCCGCTGATGGTCATCGGCCAGCAAAAAGGACGCGACACAAAGCAAAAACTGTACCGGAACTTCGGAATGCCCAAGCCGGAGGGCTACCGCAAAGCGCTGCGGCTGATGCGGTTGGCGGCGAAGTTCGGCATGCCCATCGTGACGTTCCTCGACACCATGGGCGCCTACCCGGGCATCGACGCCGAAGAGCGCGGCCAGGCCGAGGCCATCGCTTTGAACCTGCGCGAGATGTCGCGGCTCACGGTGCCGGTGGTCACCGTCGTGATTGGCGAAGGCGGCAGCGGCGGAGCGCTCGGCTTGGGAGTCGCCAACCGCGTTTATATGCTCGAGAACGCCTACTACAGTGTGATTTCGCCGGAAAGCTGCGCGACGATCATCTATCGCGATTCCGGCCGCGCTGCGGAGGCGGCGCAGGAGCTACACCTGACCGCCGAAGAACTCCATCAGCTCGGCCTGATCGACGGCATCGTACGGGAGCCGGATGGCGGCGCGCACGCCGACCCCGACAAAGCTGCCGAGTTGCTCAAAGAGACTGTGCAAGCGGCGCTCGCGGAGCTGGCCCCTCTTTCCGGTCAAAAGTTGATGGACGACCGCTACAGCAAGTTCCGCCGGATGGGCAACTTCTTCACCGAGGGTCCGGGCCAGTGAACAAGACCGTGGTGATCGGCGTGGCCTTTGTGCTGGCGGTCATCGCCTTCCTGATCTACTCGAGCATGAACATCGCCCACTTCCGCGTGGAGGTTTGCGTGGCGTTCCGCGGCGCGAACCAGTGCCGCACGGCGTCGGCGGACACCAAAGATCACGCATTGCGAAGCGCGCAATCGAATGCCTGCGCGACGCTGGCCTCCGGTGTGACCGAGACCATGCAGTGCGAGCAGTCCAATCCCGTCAGCGTGAAATGGCTGCAGACGAAGTAGCGACCGGTAGAAGTCCGGTAACTAAAAGTATTGTGTTGCCAGCTCCGGCTTCGTTTCAACAGCCTTCTGCCAGCAGGAGCGGGCTTCCTGATCCTGCCCCAAGTGCTGCAGGGCATGGCCCAGATTCAGCAGCGCCTCGGCGAAGTCCGACTTCTCCTCGGTGGCGCGGCGGTACATGCGGGCCGCGTC
Organism: Bryobacteraceae bacterium; assembly: GCA_035501155.1. Lineage (GTDB taxonomy): Bacteria > Acidobacteriota > Terriglobia > Bryobacterales > Bryobacteraceae > Palsa-89. Next base: position 74,007 of record DATJWO010000042.1, on the reverse strand, counting down.
TTCATGCAAGTTGGCGCGCTGCAGCAGCACCCCGATATTAAAGGCCAACTCCGGCGAGTGCTCGCCGAGTTCCTCCAACTTGGACTCGGTTTCCAGAGCCAGAATGTAGTCACCCTCGTCGACGGCCACTGCGGCCAGTGCGCGCAACGCGTCCACCGATTCCGGATGGCTGGTGACGGCCTGCGTGAAGGAGGCTTTAGCGGCATCCAGGTCGCCGGTGCGGCGTTGAACCACACCCAGATTCAGCAGCGCCTCCAGCCAGTCCGGCCGCTTGCTGACGCATATCCGAAAAGGTTCGAGGCTGGCCGCTATGTCTTCCCGCTGCAGTCGTAGGTAGCCGAGGCGGAACCAGGCGTCAGCGCGCGCAGAGTCGATCTCCACCAGCTTCTCCAGGTGTTTCTCCGCATCGGCCAAATTGCCCACGCGTTCCTGCACGATGCTGAGGTTCCAAAGCGCGATGGGATTCTCCGGAGCCAGCTGGATCGCCTTTTCATAGGCCTTGCGAGCCTCCGCCTGCTCTCCACGCTCCTGCAGGGTGGCTCCCAGATTGGCGTACGCCAGTCCATTGTCCGGATGGATCTTGATGGCTTCCGAAAACGCCTGGCCGGCCTGCTCGACGCGATTCAACTTCTGGTACGCGACGCCCAGGTTGAACCATCCCTCGAAGGAATCCGGCGCGGCTTTCACCAGTTGCGTATTCTGCTGGGCGGCGGCCTTATAGTCGCCGCGCGCCATCGCCGCGGACGCTAATGCTTCCAGCGCTACCCGTGCACCCGGCTGCACCCGCAATAGCCTCTCGGCATACTCGCGGACCTGCTCGTGATCCCCGCGCGACTGCAGCAGGCCCAGGATGTTGGTCAGCAGTTCGGCGTCCGCCGGCTGGGTCGGCAGCAACCGCTGGTAAAGTTCCAGGGCTTCGTCCGCGCGCCCGAGCAATTGCAGCGCGACCGCCTTTCCGTATAGTGCTCTCTCGTGCCCCGGCTCCATGCGCAGACATTCCTCGAAGGCGGCCTGTGCTTCTTCGCCCATCTTCCGCTGCAACTGGCAGACTCCCAGGCCCAGGCGTGCTTCGATCAATTTCGGATCCAGGTCCGCGGCTTTGCGGAAAGCCGCCGCGGCATCCTCGAAACGCTGGAGCTTCTCCAGGCACAACGCGAGGTTATATACTCCTGCCTTGTGATTCGGGCTGGTCTCCAGCACTTTCTCATAGCCCTGCAGCGCGTCTTCGAAACGGCCCAACTGGAACTCGAGGTGTGCTTTGATCCAGATCAATTCGGGCAGAGTCTCGCCGCCCTCGATCGCGTCCCGGACCTCGCGCCATGCCTGCTCGGTCTTGCCCTCCATGTTGAGCGCGAGCGCCTTGACCAAGGCCGCGGAACGCACTGGGCGCTTCTCGGCCGTCTCACCGAGCGTGTCGGTGCGCGCCAGGGCCTCCACCAGTTCATTGTCAACGAACCATAACCATTGATCGTTTGTCTGTTCCATGGATTCCTTCTGCTGTTCCACTCCTACTTGCCCGCCCCATTTAAGATGCGAATGGAGACCGCCTTGACCTGCCCCCGTTCGTCGCGTTCATTCAGCAGCCCCACACCTCCTGTCTTGAGCTGATCGTCAGTCCAGACGTCCACCTGCTGGCCTTGCATGTAGGTCGTAAACTGAGGCCCGCGCACGTCAATCCGCACGCTGAAGTAGGTATCCGGGCGCGCCGGAAGATCGATAGGCACGCGTCCCACTTGCGTCTGCCGCCCGTTCGCAACCAGGTATTTGAACAGCTCGATTTTGGGCGTCGCGCCGCCGGAGACCTCGGTGAGTTTCATGGCGTAGTAATTCTGCGCGTCCGCGGCCCGGAATACCCAGCCCAGGCTCTTGGTCTCGATCATGCCCTGGAACTCGATACGATAATCCGCCATCGTGAGCGACGGGCGATAAATCGTGATCTGGCGGCCGGTATGCACATTGGAGGGGTCGCCACCCCAGCCTTCCACCCAACCGCCTTCTCCCATGATGATGCTCGGCCCCGCGCCATCCGACGCCGGCGCGGGCTTGTGCGGCTTGCTGCCCCAGCCGAGATATGCCGTGCAAACCCCGGCAATCAGTACGATTCCGATCCCCAGCTTGAGCTTGAGTGAACCCAGGAACGACGGGCTTGCCTGAATCGAACCGAAGCTGGGAAGCACTTCGTCCTGGCCCAGCGGCTTCGGTGCGGAATCTTCCTTGGTCGGCGGTGGCGTGGCGGGCGAAGCGGACGCCGCTTCCGGTTTTTTGGTTTCGTCTTGCTTGGGAGCAACCTCTGGTTTCGACGGTACTGCTTCAGCTGCCTTTACGGCGGCGGGCGGCGGCGCCACAGGACGCTCGCCAGGCTTCGCGGCCGGCACGGGCGTCTCCACCTTGGCCGCTGCTGCTGGTTTAGCGGACTCCACCGGTGCATGTGGCGCGGGGACCTTAATGGGCGAAGTGGCATGCTTCGGCTGCATCCCCCGGAGCGGAACCGGAGACGGTTTCGACGATGCTTGTTTCGATTGAGCCGGCGCACGCGGCGCGGCAGTTGGCTTTAGCTCCGGCTCCGCGGCCGGTTTCGGATCGGGTTGCTGACGTGCGTACTCCGGCGCCAGCGCGATCTTGGGACGCAGTGGCAGCGTCTTCAGCCGAGGCAGCAACGCCGCGGGACGGATCGCGAGCGGCTCGCTCGGCATCGGACTCGGCTTGCCTGGGCCTTGGGTCTTGATGGCAAGTTCCAATAGTTCCGTGACGTGGCCCGGCGCCGGTTCCGCAGCCGGCAAAGCTGCGTCCACAACCGTGGCTGCCACTTCGATCACGGTTGTGGCCACTTCTTGGGGTATTTCCTTGAATTCCTCTTCCCGGAGTTCGATTTCTCGAAGCTCCTCTTGTGGAGCCTCCTCGACGAGTGTTGCAACCGGCGCTACCGTGGTCGCGACGTCGCCAGCTTCCGTGGTTCCGGCGTGCGCAAGCTCGTGATGCAGGCGGGACAATGCCTCCAACGCCAGCCGCGGCGTCGCTTCCGCTTCGGTAGAAAACTCCTCCAGCGCGGCGTTCGCGGCCTCCATCGGAGCCGTGTCCATCCACAGCTCGTGGTCGCCGTTGCCGGACCAGGGCCCCACTATTACGTCTGCCTCCTCGGCGGGAAGGTCGGCGCTGGTGACAGGCAGTTCCCAACGTGGCCGGTTCTCAATCTGGATCACCCGGCTGAAATTCACCGGCTGCGCAAAGTCCCTGTCGGCCTCGAACTTCAGCCCAACTGCCGGAAGTTCAATCGGCGTCGTCGCGGCGGAGGGCAAAACACGACGGCTCACGACCTTCCACGGAACGGCTGCCGCCGGCTTTGTGGCTTCGAATTCGCCCGGAACCGGAGGTGTGCTCCGCACGGCAGCCTCACCGGTCGACGCGGAGTTTGTGAGCGCGGGCAGAGGTACTAGCTCCGAGGTGGATAGATCGTAGACCTGGGGATCGACATCCCAGGACACCAGTGCGGGAGCAGGTTGCTCCTCAGGGTTGGCTTCTAGGTACTGCGCGGCCTGCGGAGTGACGCCATCCACAATCTCCGCTATCGCCGGTACACATGGAAACTCCACCAGGAATCCGCCAGGCTCCATGTCTTCCAACGGATGGGCGGCGGCCGGCTGCGGCTCCTCTTTCACCGTTTCCAGGACGATTTCCGGTGCGGGCTGCGCCTCCTCCGCGGCGATCTGCGGGACCGGCGATTCCGCGATCGGAGCTTCCGGCACGGGCGCCTGCCGTGCGGGAGCCTGCTCTTGGTTCGGCTTCGCCGGTTTTTCGGGCTTTTCTGGCAGCGCGGCCTTCTCCGGCTTTTCCGGTTTTCTTTGCGCTTGCAGCAGGCGGCTCAAAGCCAGCCGATTGTATTCTTCCTGATAGCTTTGCTTGTGAGCGTCGGAGCAGAACTCTCCACCTCCCCTCAGTCTTTTGAGCAGTGCCAGCTCCTTGCCGCAGTACAGGCATCGCATGAGCGTGTAATCGGCTTTTCTACGCAATTCGTGAATACCCCCTCAGGGTGTTTCTATACGGTAAAGTGCTTATCGAGCCTTTCTCAGGCTGGAACCTTACCACCCTAGAGCAAAACCCTTGTCTTTCGTACAGCCTGGCCCCCGCCGCCCGAACCGCCGCACAAACCCCGCTTGAGCCGCTCTGAACGCCGCCAGGTAATGTGTTCCACGGAAACGCCAGCCTAAAGTCCACGCCTTAACCGACGATCTTACTAACAGCTAAGAGCGCTGGGTGCGCAGGCTGGATGGGACTCTGGAAAATCTAGGGTCCGCGCCATTCACGCGAGCGTCAGAAGGCGCGAAAGGGGATGGCGCACGGGAACTCCCTTGCCGTCCAAGTGTGCGCGATCGTTAGGAGAGAATATGGTGAAACACGAAGCTCTGAAGAATCATCTGGAAACGCTTCGCAATTCAATTCCGGAACTGCGGGGCGTACTTTTGGCCTCCAACGAGGGGTTGCCCGTGGCGCACTCGCTTTCCAATGGAACCGATCCAAACCGGGTTGCGGCGATGGCAGCCGCGGCGACCAGTCTGGGCCGCCGGATCAGCGAAAGCATGGCTACGGGTGGTCTTTTGGAAGTCAGCATCCGCGGAGATGATGGAATGCTGTTTGTATACTCGGCCGGTCCTAAGGCCGTCCTGGCGGTGATGGGCCCTATGGGTTCCAACGCCGGCTTGATCCATCTCGAAGCGCGGGGCGTTGCGAAGGAAATCGGCGACCTGTTCTAACTCTCGCCGTTCTCTAGCGCTCACAATTTTGCCCGTATAGAGCGGCCGGAACACTCTCGCGCCGCTTACCTACTCGCTTTTTCACGCCTCCGGAAGCCTCCCGCTATACTGGTCTCAGCGCATCTCTGCAGATGCTCGCCAGATCCACATGAGCGGTATCGCGGCGCCAAGGGTCGGTTTGGAAACTCCCTACCAGTCACTCCTCGATGTCTCTCAAGCCATTCTCCAGCACCGCGATCTGGCCGGCCTGTTTCGCGAGCTCTCCACTCGCCTGCACTCCATCCTTCGCTTTGATTTTCTCAATCTAGTCCTGCACCACGCCGCCACCGACACCATGCGGCTCCACATCCTGGAGACCACCACCGGCAGCGCCCTCGACGTGCCGCAAGTGGACTATCCCGCCGATGAATCGCCGTCCGGCTGGGTGTTGCAGCATCAGGAAACGCTAGTCATCCCCGATGTCCTCCAGGAAACCCGCTGGCCGGGCGTCATCGAACTCCTGAAGCGCAACCACGTCGCCAGTTGCTGCTGGCTGCCGCTCACCACCGCGCAACACCGCCTGGGAGCGCTGATGTTCGGTTATGGAGCCGCGGCTCCCTTCGAGCCGCACCTCGACTTCATGCGCCAAATCGCGGCCCAGGTCGCTGTCGCGGTGGATAACACGCTGAACTATGAGAAGGTCCAGCGCTACCAGCAGCAACTGGCGCGCGAGCGCGACCGCCTGAAAGTGCTGCTGGAAATCACCAACGCGCTCGTCTCGGAACTCGATATCGGCGAGTTGTTCCCCACCATCACCGCGTTCTTGCGCCGCGTCGTGCCGAGCGAATACTCCAGCCTCGCCCTTCTCGAACCCGGGGCCGATCAGCTAAAATCCCACGCGCTGGTCTTTGAAGGCAACCCCGACGTCATCCCCCCGGGCGCCGCTGCACCGGTCGATCAGGTCCCTGCCGGACAGGCCGTAGAAACCCGCCGCCCCGTCGTTTTGGATGCGGCCGCGTTGGCCCACTACACGAACCCACTGGTTGGTCGCCTGCTGGACGCCGGTTTGCGGTCGCTATGCTGCGTCCCGCTGATCACGCGCAAACAAGTGCTGGGCACGTTGAATGTCGCAAGCAAGAGCGAGAATGCCTTCACGCCGGCCGACGTCGACTTCCTCGCTCAAGTAGCCGCCCAAGCCGCGATCGCCATCGAAAACGCCACCGCCTTCCGCGAGATCGCGCAGTTGAAGGACCGCCTCGCCGAAGAGAAACTCTATCTGGAAGACGAGATCCGCACCGAGCAGAACTTCGGCGAAATCGTCGGCGAAAGTCCGTCCTTCCGCCGCATTCTCGATCAGGTGGCCACCGTCGCCCCCACCGACGCCTCCGTCCTCATCCTGGGCGAAACCGGCACCGGCAAGGAATTGATCGCGCGCGCCATCCACGACCTCAGCACCCGCCGCGATCACACCTTCGTCAAGCTCAACTGCGCAGCCATCCCCACCGGACTGCTCGAAAGCGAGCTCTTCGGTCACGAGAAAGGCGCATTCACCGGCGCCATTTCGCAAAAGGCCGGACGCTTCGAGCTCGCCCACAAAGGCACGCTGTTCCTCGATGAAGTGGGCGACATCCCCGTCGAGCTGCAGCCCAAGCTGCTGCGCGCCCTGCAAGAGCATGAGTTCGAACGATTGGGCGGCACCCGCACCCTCAAGGTGGACGTGCGCCTGGTTGCGGCCACCAATCGCGACCTGGCCCAGATGATCACCGACCGCGAGTTCCGCAGCGACCTCTACTACCGTCTCAGCGTGTTTCCGCTCTCTGTCCCGCCGCTGCGCGAGCGCGCCGAGGACATCCCCAGGCTGGTCCGCTACTTCACTCAGAAATTCGCCCGGCAAATGAGCAGGCGCATCGAGACCATCCCCCACGAAACGATGGAAGCGCTGTCGCGCTACGCCTGGCCGGGAAATGTGCGGGAACTGGAGAACCTGATCGAGCGCGCCGTCATCCTGACGCGCGGCCCCAGCCTGCAGGTGCCTTTGCCGGAACTGCGGGAGGCAACCGTCGAACCAGCCGCCGCCGCGGCCATCACACTCGAAGACGCCGAGCGCGAACACATCCGTCGTGTCCTGGTGCAGGCCAATTGGGTGGTAGGCGGGCCGAATGGTGCCGCGGCCCGCCTGGGCATGAAACGCACTACACTGCAATCCAAGATGAAGAAGCTGGGAATCGGGCGCTAGGCCTTAGTGGCCGCCTTTGTGCGCCAGCCGGCTGCAAGCCGTGTCGGCGCCGGTCGGGTCAATGGCCACGCTGCCTTCTTCAATATGTTGGATCTTGCCTTCTTTATCCACTACGAACGTCACGCGGTTGGCAACCCCGAGGTTCTTGATCAGGATGCCGTACTCTTCCGATACGTTCCGCATGTGATCGCTCAGCACCGGGTAACTGACGTTGAGTTCCTTTTTCCAGTGCGCCAGGGTCGGCGTGAAATCGGTGCTGATTGCCAAAACCTGCGCGCCATTCGCTTCAAACTTATCGATACCAGACTGGTATGCGTTCAGTTCCTTCGTTCAACCACCGGTAAACGCGGCGATGAAGAAGGCCAGCACGACGGCCTTCTTGCCGCGGAAATCGGATAACTTGACGGGCTTGCCGTCCGTGTCGGGAAGAGTGAAGTCGGGAGCCATGTCGCCGACTTTGAGAAATGTCTTGGGCGGATTGAACCCGGGCGGCTGCGCGGAAAGAACCGCGGCCAGCGTCAGGCCCGCCAGCAGCACTGCAATCGCTTTCATGTTGCCTCCAACTGGAAAATAGGGACTCTGGGAGGAAGCTTACCATGAGCGCAGCACTGCCTTCAGCGCACCCCAGCCGCCTACATCCGGCGGGGATTCCGCCGGCCGCGCGTCAATTCTTCGGCGCGACGTCCCGCAGCTGAATCAGCCACTGCCCGTTCACCTTCACCAGTTCATCAATCTCCCGCCCCGCCGCGGCCACGCGAGGCGGCGTCTTCTCGCCGTCCCCGGCGAACACGGTCATCCAGTATGCCTGCATCCGCGCGTGATCTTTATCGGTGAACTCCACATAGTTGTTCGTGAGCACGTGGTACATCGCCGGCCGCTTGTGTCCCGTCTTGGCCTCGTTCTCCACGTTGCGCTGCTTCAAGCCGTCGATCATCTTCTTCAGCGCATCCCGCCCCTTCACCGCCTTGGCCCCGCTGCCGAACTGCCCATCCGGTGTGTACACAGCCGCATAGGCATCCGCGTTCTCCGTGTCCAGCGCGCGAACGTAGTTCCACATCAGCTTCTCGATCTGCGCGCGATCCTCGGCGCGCGCCATGTCCGCCGCAACCGCCGGCACGACAGCCAGCGCCAAAGCAAGCAGCGCCGCCGCGCCATAGCCAAATCGTATTGTCATAAGCTTCCTTTTCCTCCTAGACCTCAACCACTACGCGTTCGATGGTGCGCTTGTGCGCTTCCAGCACCGGCGTCACCAGCCGCCCGTCCAGCCGCTCGATCGTGTCCTCAATCGTATGGAACCAGCTATGCACTCCGAGCACCGCGAAACATCGCTCATAGCCGCGATCCGTAAACGCCGAAAGCTCGCCGGCCTCCTTGCGCACAGGCTTGGCGTGCTCCAGCTCCGGAATGCCTTTGAACCCTTCCAGCACCGCCGCGCCAGAATCGCGACCGGAAGCGGCATCACCGGCTCCTCCGGCGCGTTCAGCAGCTCGGCCTCCCCGCTGGGCCCATGCGTCACGATCACCACTCCGCGAGCCCCCGCTTTCGCCGCTGCCCACACCATCGCTCCGATCCCATACCGCGGTCATCAGGTCGCCCGGTGTCCCGGCGCGCTTGATTCCAAACTTCGCATGTCGCGCCAGGTCGCTCTGGATCCGCGCTCACCGGGTCCATCTTCTCCGCCGCCCGCGCGGACACCGCGCCAGCCACTACTGCCTGAAGTACCGACCGTCGTGAAAGAAGCGCAGAGGCCACCGGTTCACCTCGTAAAGCATCTATCCTATGCCATCCGGCCACCCCGGTCACCAACCCGCGGCTCCTCAATCTGGCCCGTCCTCAACAACCTCCCCCGCTCCCCGCCTCTCACTCCCACACCCCCGTGCTATCCGGGACGTGAGGACCTCAAATGTCACCTACACAAGTAAGAACCACCGATCGCGCGGCCATCAACCGCGCCAACGCACAAAACTCCACCGGCCCCCGCACCCCCGTCGGCAAGCGCCGCTCTTCCATCAACGCCATCACCCACGGCCTCACTGCCGCGCTCCCCGTCCTGCCCTGCGAAGACTCTGCCGCTTACGAAGCTCATTGCCGCGGCTTCCGCGACGAATACCAACCCGCCACCGCCACCGAAACTCAGCTCGTCCAGGAACTCGCCGACACCGCCTGGCGCCTCAACCGCATCCCCAAACTCGAAGCCGGCCTGCTCGACCGCGCCGCCAACCCCTCCACCGAACAGGAAGCCTTCGCCTTTGACGTCGTCGACGCCCATCGCGCCCTCGCCACCCTCGGTCTCCACGGCGGGCGCCTCTCCCGCCAGTTCCAAAAGACGTTAACCACGCTCCGTGAACTCCAGGCCGAGCGCCGCCAGCGCGAAGATCGCGACCTCGCACGCGCCGCCGCGCTCCTGGAAATGCATCAACACAAAGGCATTCCTTACGACCCCGCCCAGGATGGCTTCGTTTTTTCAAGAGACCAAATCGCCGCACACGCCCAGCACCTCGCCCGCCTCAATGAGTCCCGCCACTTCGAACAGGTCCTCTTCCACATGCCCCCGCGCACGTTCACCGCGGCTTCTGCGCATTAGCCGGAGTTCAGAAGGCACTTTTTTGTTGCGGCCTCCGCCGGATTTGAGCCATAGTGGTATTGGTTGAGTACGACGATCATGTAGGGCGCAGTCGAGCAGCGATCCGCTTCGCGCGAGAGTCTGTCGCTCTACGGCTATTTATGGGCACAGGCGATTCCCGATGGCGGACGACATCCTCTTTCTCACGGAGCTGCTCGGTCTCAGCGTCTACGACCTGAAGGGCCGCCGCCTGGGTCTTATCAAAGATGCCGCCATCGTCCCTCTCATCCATCCTTCCCGTGTCGACCGCTTCCTGATCGGCGGGGGTTGGGCATGGCTCACCATCCGCCACGATCAAGTCCGTTCCATCTCCTTGGACGGGATCTATCTCAAAGATGAACAGCTGACGCCCTATCATTCCGACGAGTATGTACTCCGCCTGGTGCGCGACCTGCTCGACCAGCAGATCATCGACGGCCAGGGGCGGAAGGTGGTGCGCGTCACCGACGTCACCTTCAAGATCGCGCATGATCCCGATAACGACGTGCTCGGCATCGTCGACGTGGACATCGGCCTGCGCAGCGTGTTCCGCCGCATGGCCCAAGGCGTGCTGCCGCGCAAGCTGATCCGCCGCTTGCAGGAATTCATCGCCCCGCACTCCATCCGCTGGGAACACTGCAGCATCATCGAAGCCGATCCGCAGCGCCGCCTGCGCCTCAACATCAGCAACGACCTGCTGGAGCGCATGCACCCGGCCGACCTGGCCGACATCGTCGAGGACCTCAGCCCAGACGATCGCGAAGCCATCTTCGAAACCATCGACAGCGAGGTCGCCGCCGAAACGTTGTCCGAGATGGAGCCGGATGTGCAGGCCAGCATCCTGGAATCGCTTGAAACCGAAAAAGCCGCCGACATTGTCGAGGAGATGTCCCCGCACGAGGCTGCCGATGTGCTGGCCGAGTTGGAAGAGCAAACCTCCGAGGAGATCCTGGAAGAAATGGAGCCCGAGCCCAAGACCGAGGTAGAGGAACTGCTCGAATACCACGAGAGTTCCGCGGGCGGTTTAATGAACACGGAGTACGTCGCCCTGTCCGAGGATGCCACTGTTGCCGACGCCATGCTGGCTCTGAAAGCCCACGAGGAAATCCTCGAGAGCCTGAATACGCTGTTCCTGATCGATGGCGAAGAGCACCTGAAAGCGGCCGTCCCGCTCGCGCGCCTCTTCACGGCCGCCGGCGCGACGCCCCTCCGCGATCTGGCCGCCGAAAATCTGATTCATGTGAACGTAGAAGAAAAGCAGGACCGGATCACCGAGACCTTCGACAAGTACAACCTGTTGGCGCTGCCGGTGATTGATGAAGCGGGCAAGCTGGCGGGCGTAATCACCGCCGACGAAGTCATCTCGCTACTTAGAGAAAAATGAGGAACGAAGACCCCCCGCCAGGCGAAGAGGAACCTTGTGCTCAGACGATTTCGCTATCAAATTGCGATCTTCCTGTCCGTCGTCGGCCCGGGCCTCATCACCGCCAACGTCGATAACGATTCCGGCGGCATCCTTACTTATTCGCAAGCCGGCTCGAAGTACGGCTATCTTCCGCTCTGGACCCTGATCCCCATCACGCTGCTGCTCATCGTCACCCAAGAGATGTGCTCGCGCATGGGCGCGGTCACTGGCAAAGGACTATCGGACCTAATCCGCGAAGAGTTCGGTTTGCGCACGACGTTCTTCATGATGATCGCGCTGGTATTGACGAACTTCACCAACGTCATCGCCGAATTCGCGGGCATCGCCAGCTCGCTGGAGCTGTTCCACATCAGCCGGTACATCTCCGTCCCCATTTGCGCCGTCGCGGTCTGGCTTCTGGTGGTGCGTGGGAACTATCGCAGCGTCGAAAAAGTCTTCCTGGTGGCCTGCTGCCTCTATGTGACTTACATCATCTCCGCGTTCCTGCTGAAGCCGGACTGGAAGGAGGCCGCGGTCAACAGCGTCAAGCCGATTCTGATGCTCGACACCGGCTACATCACCATGCTGATCGCCATGGTCGGCACCTCCATCGCGCCTTGGATGCAGTTTTACTTGCAGTCGGCCATCGTGGAGAAAGGCATCACCGCCAAGGAGTACGTGCAGTCGCGCGTCGAGGTGGTGGTGGGCTGCATTCTCACCGACGTAGTGGCGTTCTTCATCATCGTCTCTTGCGCCACCGCGATCTGGGCGCACGGCCCCAAGGACATCAGCGATGCCGCCGACGCGGCCGTCGCACTCAAGCCGTTCGGCCAATACGCTTATCTATTATTCAGCGCGGGCCTGTTCAACGCGTCATTCTTCGCCGCCTGCATCCTGCCGCTATCGACGGTGTTCACCGTGTGCGAAGGCCTGGGCTTCGAAACGGGCGTCGACAAGCGCTTTCGTGAGGCGCCCGAGTTCTATTGGCTCTACACGCTGCTGGTTGTCTTGGGCGCGGGCGTTATCCTGTGGCCCAATTTTCCGCTGATCCAGATGATTCTGTGGTCGCAGGTGTTGAATGGCGTGCTGCTGCCGCTGGTGTTGATTTACATGGTGCTGCTGATCAACAAGAAGAGCCTCATGAAGGAGTGGACCAACTCGGCGTGGTACAACGCGGTGGCGTGGACCTCGGTGGCCATCATGATCGGCCTGACGCTGGCGCTGGCGTCCATCTCCATTAAGCAAATGATGCAGCCTGGGTCGGCGGCGGCCCGGCCTCAGCCTCATCGCTCAAGACCGCTCGCCCAGGTGCACCGCCACGATGCCGGCCGTCATTCGCTGATATCGGACGTTCTGGAATCCCGCATCGCGCATCTGCTGCGCTAGCTCCGGCGCATCCGGAAACTTGCGGACCGATTCCGGCAGGTAGGTGTAGGCTTCCGGCGAGCCGGAAATCCATCCGCCGATCTTCGGCAGAACGTGTCGCGAATAGAAGCCGTAGAGCGCCGCCAGCAGCGCATTTGGCGGCGTGGAAAATTCCAGAATCGCGAGCACTCCGCCCGGTTTGAGAATACGGCCGAGTTCCACCAGGCCGCGCTGATAATTGGCGAGATTGCGAAAGCCGAACGCGATGGTCACCAGGTCGAACGAACCTTCGGCCACCGGCAGCGCGAGCGCATCGGCTTCGAAGAGCCCCAGCGAAGTCTTGCTCCGGGCCGCGGTCAGCATGGGATGGCTGAAGTCGCTCCCCAGCACCAACGCTTTCGGGCCGCGCTTTGCGAGTGCGATCATCAAGTCGCCGGTGCCGCACGCCACGTCCAACACGCGCGCGCCGGGCTTCGCCAACACGCTGGAGACCAGCTTCACGGTGCGCGCGCGCCAATACTTGTCGATGTTCATCGACAGCAGGTGATTCAGCAGATCGTAGCGCGGGGCGATGCGGCCGAACATGCCGCGCACCCACGTGGCGGCCTGTTGCTCGTTTTCTGTGCCGGTGGGAGTCGTCCCGCTTGAGGTCGGGCTCAGCAAGTCAGCGCTTCCTGGATCGCGGCGCGCACGGAATGTTCCTCGACATCCGCTGTGATCTTGACGGCGCCGATGCGCTCCGGCACCACAAAATGGATCTTGCCCTTCACGGTCTTCTTGTCGCTCTTCAACCGCGCAGCCAGCCGTTCGGGATCGACGCCCTTCACCGACGGAAGCGGACCGTAGGATTCGACGCAGCTCACGATTTCGTACTTGTCCTGGGCGGGCAGGATCCGTTCCAGCGTACCGAGCACCGACGCCGCCTTCATGCCCCACGCCACGGCTTCACCGTGCAGAAACCGTGAATAGCCGGTCTCGGCTTCGAGCGCGTGACCGAAGGTGTGGCCGAAGTTCAGGATGCGCCGCCGGTCCTGCTCTTTCTCATCGCCCGAGACCACCTCGGCTTTGATGCGCACCGAATCGCAGATCATGCGGTCGACTACTTCGGGCGCATGCGACAGCACGCGCTTCGGCTCCCGCCGCATCAGCCAGAACAAGTCCGCGTCCGCGATCACGCCGTGCTTGATGATTTCGAACAGCCCCGCGCGATATTCCCGCTCCGGCAGTGTGTCCAGCACCGCCGGATCGATCACGACGGCCAGGGGTTGATGGAAGCTACCGATCAGGTTCTTGCCGGACACCAGATTGACGCCCGTCTTTCCGCCGACCGCGGCGTCCACCTGCGCGAGCAGCGTCGTGGGGATCTGAATCACCGGAATGCCGCGCATGAAAATGGCTGCCAGGAATCCGGCGACGTCGGTGAGAATGCCGCCGCCGAAGGCCACGACGATGCTGGAACGGTCGCCGCCCTTCGCCACCATCTGCTCGGCCAGTGCTTCCACCTCCGCCAAACGCTTGCGCGGCTCGCCGCCGGGGAAGAGGAGAAGCTCGTGCGCGCGATGGCCGAGCCCCCGCCGCAGCGCGCCGCCGTGAAGCTGCCAGACATCTTCGGTGGAAATGACGAATACCTTACCGGCGCGTTCCGGAATGTACTCACGCACCTTCGCCAATCCGCCGCGCTCTACCAACACCGGGTAGCGCTCCAGCGGGGTCTGGACGAAGTAGCACGGCATACCAAAGTTGTAGCATAGCGAAACAATAAAAAAGCCCGAGTTCGGTGAGAACCCGGGCGAAGGAGGTAAGGAAAATGGGCGTTTACTTAGCTGCGGGCACCCACACGGCATCGGCTGCGCCGAGATCAACGCCCGGGATCTCGGTGCTGACATTTATGTATTGCCACGCCGCCTTCTTCTCTGGACTGACCAGGAAGCTCAAGACAAACTGGTTGTCGAGCACCTTCTGCAGACTGTCCAAGTACGGCGTGAAGCTGACCGGGCTTCCGAGCCCCAGGAAATAGGACTCGCCGCCGGTGGCATCGGACAGCTTGGCCATCGCGTTCTGGCCATTGATCGCCCGCCAATAGCTGCGATGCCAGTGACCCACGCCAGGAGAGTACAGGGTGTGGATCATGACGCCCGCGCGCTGGGCCACATTCGCTGCTGTGTCCACATCGGGATTGAGCAGGGCATTGCCGCCGCGGCCGGCGCGGTCAATGCCGTCGGTGATCAGGAGGATTTCGCGACGGTTCGAAGTTTCGGGCCAACGCTTCATCAGGTCGACGACCGAAAGGTATGGGCTGCCATAAGCGCCGGCGGTTGCGAGCGGCAGGCGCAGCGCCTTAGAGGCCAGGGCGTGGTCGCTGGTCGGGTCTTGCAGGATTTGAACGACAGCATTGCGCAGGTAGGCGATTCCAACAGCGGTCGTCTCCGGCTGCGCACTAATAAAGGTCCGCAGCTCATCGAGCTTATTGCCGATGCTGGAGTTGGACGCGTCGTCGATGAGGATGAACAGTTCCAGGCCGGCGCGATCGCCCTGGGCCGCTGTCCAACTGGCCACCGGCAGGCGGACCTGGCCCTTCTTGACGAAGATGTCCTCTTTTTGAATTTCCGGCATGCGCTTACTCTCGTCGACACTCGCCGTAATCGTCATAGTCATGGGAACCGAGGCGTTGTCCGAGGGAGCCTTCGCCTGGAGTGAAAGGGTGGTTAATATCACGGCCGCGAGGGACGTGATGATCACAGAGCGACTGATCCGGTTTGTCAGTTTCATTGTCTTGTTGTCCTTTGCTGATTGATTGACTGAAGTCTTCACGAAACCTAAACACTTATGCTGTTGCGCCGACAGCGCGCTGCCGGTGGACGTCCTTGGCCAGGGTTTGCTCGCGCGCGAACTCAATACCAAGCCGGCGCATCTTCGAGACCAGCGTGGTACGCGCGATTCCCAGGCGAGCCGCCGCGCCGTGCCTCCCGCCGACCACCCACCTGGTCTGCTCGAGTGTTCGCAGGACATGGTCGCGGGTGGCCTCTTCCAGCGTCTTGATGTTGATGACCGGACTGGCGGTCTGACGCTGCAACTGGCTGAGATTGGGCCGGAAAACGGGGCCCTGGGAAACGATGACGCCGTGCTCGACGAAGTTCTGGAGCTGACGGACGTTGCCGGGCCAATCATACGCCAGAATCGCCTCCATGGTTTCCTCCGGGATCTGGTCGATCGTTTTATTCATACTCGTTGAGTATTTCGCGATAAAATGCCACACCAGTTCGGGAATATCGGATTGGCGTTTCCGCAGCGGAGGAAGGGAAAGCGGAAACACACTCAGGCGATAGAACAAGTCGGCCCGAAATTCTCTGGCAGCGACCATCTCGGCCAGATTGCGGTTCGTGGCAGCGACCAGGCGCACATCGACACGGGTGGTGTGCGCGCTGCCCAGGCGCTCGAACTGCTGCTCCTGAATGAGCCGCAGGAGCTTCACTTGGAGATCCGGTGCTATCTCGCCAATTTCGTCCAGGAATACGGTGCCCCGATTGGCTAGCTCGAAGCGCCCCATGCGGCGCATCAGAGCTCCAGTAAATGCGCCGCGCTCGTGGCCAAAGAGCTCGCTTTCGATCAAGCCCGCCGGTATGGCGGCGCAATTCACCTTCACCAGCGGCGCGTCGCGCCGAGGGCTTAAGTCGTGAATGGCCTGGGCCACCAGTTCCTTGCCCGTTCCCGTTTCGCCCTGGATGAGAACCGTGGAACAGGTAGGCGCCACCAGACGCATCTGTTCGAGCACCGCCTGCATGGCGGGACTTGTGCCGATCATTCCATGCTCCGGTATTTCGGGCCGGCAATTATTGTTAAGGGCGTTCCACGTCATGTTTTTCATGCTCCTGCTCGCACTGACTTCTCTTTGATTCATCTCTCTTAAGCAACATCGTAAACGGCCATCGCTCCTGACTTCCATCCTCTTTTGGTAGGAGACGGATACTCACTCGGTGAGGCGCTGGAGCGCGGCGTGAATGGCTTGGAAGAGGACTTCGCGCCGAACGGGCTTGCTCAGCAAGTCGACTGCGCCGGCGGCAAGCGCGCGCTGCCTGGAAGTCTCGTCGGCGTGCCCACTAATAAAGACAATGGGAATCGCCCGGTCGCGCGCATTCAACCGGTCCTGCAACTCGAAGCCACTCATCCCGGGCAGGCGGACATCGAGGATCAGGCACGCGGTGTCCTCGAAATTCAGGGAGGCCAGGAACTCCTCGGCCGAAGCGAAGGCCTCTGCTTCCCAGCGAACCGATCGCATGAGGCTCTTCAGGGCTTCGCGAATGGACGCGTCGTCATCCACGATGGAGATGCGAAGCGGCGCGGCGGCTGCAAGCGACCGGGCGGCGTTTTGTTCGACGATCGTCATCTGGCTTCATGGTAAGGCGGCTTGCGGCGAGATACTATCCTCCGTTGGGAGGAGACGGCTACTTCGATTTGGTTGGGGAAATGTTGAGCCGCTCGGCCATTTTGACGAGATCGGGGACGGACTCGGCGCCCATCTTCTGCATGACCTTGGCGCGGTGAGTCTTGACGGTCAGCTCGCTGGTTCCGAGTTCTGCGCCGATTTGCTTGTTCAACAATCCGGAAGTGACGAGGGCCATGACTTCCTTCTCGCGCGGAGTCAAGGAATCGTAGCGGGAGCGAAGCTGGGCTAATTGCGCGCGGTCATGCCAAGCCAGGCGATCGTTCGCGAGCGCCTGTTGGATTGCATCGAGCAATTCCTGGCCGCGGAAGGGTTTGGTGAGAAACTCGACGGCGCCGGCTTTCATGGCCTGCACGCTCATGGGGACGTCGGCGTGCCCACTGATAAAGATGATGGGAATATGAATATCGGCGGCCGCCAAGTCACGCTGCAGCTCCAGGCCGCTGGCACCAGGCAGGCGCACATCCAGCACGAGGCAGGACGGCGCCTGGGGACGCTTGGCTTCCAGAAATTCACGCGTAGATCCGAAAGTCTGGACCTGCAGACCGACTGATCGCATGAGCGTCTTGACGGCATCGCGGACCGAGGCGTCGTCGTCGACTACGAAGACAATCGAGGCGGGCTCGTTCATGACGCGGCCGGCTCCGCGGGCAGCGTGAATTGGAAGGTGGCGCCGTGATCGGCGTTGGCAGCGGCCCAAAGCTTGCCGCCGTGCGACTCGATGATCGAATTGCAAATCGATAGTCCCATTCCCATGCCTTGAGCCTTGGTGGTGAAGAATGCGTCGAAGATGCGTTTCTCGTCCTTAGGCTGGATGCCGACGCCGGAATCGCGCACCGAGATGAGAATCCGGCCGGAGTCCGAGGTTTGAGAACGTATCAGCAAACGACGAGGCCGGTCTGAGAGGTCGCGCATGGCTTCGATGCCGTTTTGGATCAGATTCACCAGCACCTGCTGCAACTGGACGTGGTCGCCGAGCGTGGCCGGGAGTCCGGGTTCCAAGGCCGTCTCGATCTGAACGTGGCTCCTCTGCGCCAGGGCGGCCAGGAGAACAACGACTTCGCGAATCAGGTCGTTCATCTGAAGGGTGGTTCTTTCCGGTTTGGCGTTGGCGAACATGGCGCGAACGCGGCGGACAACCTCGCTCGCCCGCGTTCCCTCGCGCGCGACGGATTCCAGTGCCGCGCGAGCCTCGTCGAGATTCGGCGGGTTGCTGGAAAGCCACATCAAGCAAGCGTCGGCGTTGGTGACCACTGCGGCGAGGGGCTGGTTGACTTCGTGAGAAATGGAGGCGGCCAGCGCGCCCATGGCACTGAGCCGGGTGAGACGCGCGAGCTCGGCCTGCGCTTCGTAATAGGCGTCTTCGGCACGCTTGCGCTCGGCCATCTCATTCAATAGATGCTCGTTTTTCTCTCTGAGTTCCGTTGTGCGCTGGTCCACTCTTCTTTGCAGCTCACTTTCGGCTTCCTTGCGCCAGGAGCTAAACCAGCCGACGACTGACGAAGTAATCGCGAACTCGAGGAAGATGGGCGCAGCCTCCCGGGTAATCACAAAGGAGCGCGCCGGCTCAATGAAGAAGTACGCGACCGCGACCGCGCTGAGGATGACCGCGATCCAGCCGGGCCACCTTCCTCCGAACCAAGCGCTGGCGACGACGGCGATATAGAAGAAGATATATCCGGCTACAGAAACGACGCTTTGTAAGAGGAGGGTAAGCCCCAGGGCAGCCGCGACGAGCGCAACAGCCAATCCGTAAGGGAGGAGCGCGAAGGCCGGCGGGCGGATGGCGGGAACTTTTCCCATGCCGATCATGGATTCTGGCTGCCGAAAAAGCGCGGCAAGCTTCCTTGAGGGTACCTCGATCCGGCGCCGGTTGACTTGCGTTGGGACGCGGGACGATCGTTGTGTCGCAGAATTTCGTCCCGCGATTCCAGGTTCGATTGGCGTGCGGTAGAGTGTGCGCACACAAGATGCTGAGCACACGAGGAATGTCCGGCGCTGGGGATTTGGAGCGGCAATTGCGATTTAGGAACACGTCAGGCGAGCACGAAGAGGCCGACTTTCGCGGCTCGCTCGCGGCGCTAATCGCCTGAACGATGTCAAGAAGGAGACAACGCAGATGAGTAAATTGCAAATGAAAGTGGCTCTGCTCGCCGGCCTCGGGGCATTGGCCTTGTTGCCCGGCGCCAAGGCAGACCCATACAACCAGAAAACCGTTTTTACGTTTGGCGGCGCGGTGGAAGTGCCGGGGCAGGTGCTGCCAGCGGGCACGTACGTGTTCAAGCTGCTGGACTCGCCGTCGAACCGGCATATCGTGCAGATCTTCAATCAGGAAGAGAATCAAGTGCTCGGCACATTCCTGGCGATTCCGGATTACCGGCTGCAGCCGGCGGAGAAAACAATCATCACGTTTCACGAGCGGCCCGCCGGATCGCCGGAGGCCGTGAAGGCGTGGTTCTATCCGGGGCGCAACCATGGTCACGAGTTCGTGTATCCGAAGCAGGAAGCGGTGGCACTGGCCAAGGCAAACAACACTCCGGTGCCGGCGATGCCGGAGGAGTTGGCCGTGAACACGACCAAGCCGGCCGTTACGATGACGTCGCCGGAGGTTGCCGCGTTGGAAGAAGCTCCACTGGTGGCTGAGGAGCCAAGTGGAGAAGAGGTGGAGATTGCGGCTGCGTTTCCGGATTCACCGCAGGCCGCCGAGCCGCACGCTGCAGCCGTGCTACCAGAGGAGCTGCCGAGCACGGGCTCGCCGCTGCCGCTGATCGGCGTGCTTGGTGCGTTGTCGATGGGGACCGCGGCCGCACTGCGGTTCTCGGCCGCAAAGGCGAAGTGAACCAGCCGCTGAGAGCTGGAAGTTGTTTGAGACGCGCCTGTCCTCTCCGGAGAGCCTGGTGTCCGTGGCTGGACGCAGGCTCCCTCATTTTTTGCCGGTCGGCGAGGCGGGCGAGGACGCGGTGACTCGGAATACTATCGAATGACATGACCGCCGCGATCCAGTTCATGCCGGTCTTCCTTTTGTTCGCCGCCGTGGGTGCGATTCCCGAAGGCCGCCCCGCGACGATTCTTTGGGCGGGCCCGAGCATCCTGATTGCGGCGATGCTGGTGGCGTGGGCCGCGGAGTCAGCGCAGTTCTTCATGGCGCAGGGCTTCGCGCTGGCGATTCTTGCCTGCCTGCAAACGCTGCCCGAGTTCGCCGTGGAAGCCGTTCTGGCCTGGCACCGGCAGCTTCCGTACCTGCTAGCGAACCTGACCGGCGCTTTGCGCCTGCTGACGGGGCTGGGCTGGCCGATGATCTACTTCGCCGCGGCGTGGGTTTATCGCAAGCGCGAGGGAAAGCCGATGCGCCGCTTCGTTCTGGAAGGCGAGCACAGCGTGCAGGTGGTGAGCTTGATGCCGGCGCTCGCGTATGCGTGCGTCATTTACGGGAAGGGGTCACTTGGCCTTGGCGATGCGGTTGCGCTGATCGTCATCTATTGCGCGTATTTGGCGCTGCTGAGCAAGCTGCCGCCGCAGAAAGAAGAGGGCATCGATGAATTGGAGCGCATCCCGCGCGCGATTGTGCTCTCACCGCGCGGCCGGCGCATCGCGCTGATCAGCACGCTTTTTCTGGCGGGCGGATTCCTGATCTACGTTTCGGCCGAACCGTTTCTGGCGAGCCTCTTCGCGCTCTCCGCGATGGTGGGCCTTCCGAGCTTTGTGTTCATCCAATGGGTGGCGCCGTTTCTCTCGGAGTTTCCCGAGGGCGTTTCGACGTTTTATTGGGCGCGCACTGTACACCGCGCTCCCATGGCGCTCATGAATCTGGTCTCGAGCAATATCAACCAATGGACGCTGCTGGCGGCGCTGCTGCCTGTCGTGCTGTCGCTGAGCATGGGCAGCGTTGCCTCGATCCCTCTGGACAACGAACAGGAGATTGAGGTGCTCATGACGATCGGCCAGCAGCTGGTGGGGCTGCTCTTCCTCATGAACATGGAGTTGGCCTGGTGGGAAGCGGCGGGACTGTTCGCGCTCTGGTTCGTGCAGTTCGCGCTATCGGCGATTCCCGCCGGCGTGCCGTTCATCGGGCCGCTGGCGGCGCGCTCGCACGTGTGGATCACGGCGCTGTACTTCGTCTGGGCGGGCGTGGAACTGATCCGATTGCTGGCGGGACGCAGGCAGCCGAGGGCGCTGGCGGAGTTCGCGGAGCTGTGGCGGACGCGCGTGCGCTAAAATGAGGGTTTCCACCGGAGCGCGGCGCGGCCTGCGCCGGACCAGAACCGAGAAAGCAAATTTTCGATGAAAGAACGGGTACGCTCGACCACGATTCTCTGCGTGCGCAGAGCCGGCAAGGTCGTCATGGCAGGTGACGGGCAGGTGACCTTGGGCCAGGAGGTGCTGAAGGCCTCCGCCAAGAAGCTGCGCCGCCTTTATAACGATAAAATTCTCGCGGGATTCGCCGGCTCCACTGCCGACGCTTTCGCCTTGTTTTCGCGCTTCGAATCGAAGCTGGAGCAGTTTAACGGCAACCTGGCACGCTCGGTGGTGGAGCTGGCCAAGGAATGGCGCACGGACCGTGTGTTGCGGCACTTGGAAGCTCTGCTGCTGGTCTCCGATCCGAACAATACTTATATCGTCAGCGGCAACGGCGATGTGATCGAGCCGGACGGCGAAGTGGCGGCCATCGGCTCGGGCGGTCCATTCGCGAAAGCCGCGGCCACGGCGCTGATCGAAAATACTAAACTGGGAGCGAAAGAAATCGCCGAGCGGGCGATGAAGATCGCCGGGGAGATCTGCATTTACACGAACGAGACGGTCACCTATGAGGAGCTGGGCTAGATGGTGATTTACTTGCCCGGCCAGGCGATGGACGAAATTCCTTTGCTGGATGAGCTGACTCCGCGAGAAATCGTTCAGGAGTTGGATAAATACGTCATCGGCCAGGCGGACGCCAAGAAGGCCGTGGCCATCGCGCTGCGCAATCGCGTGCGCCGTCAGAAGCTCGAGCCCGACATGGCCGACGAGGTGATGCCCAAGAACATCCTTATGATCGGGCCGACGGGCGTCGGCAAGACGGAGATCGCGCGGCGGCTGGCGAAGCTGGCGAATTCGCCATTCCTGAAAGTGGAGGCGAGCAAGTTCACCGAGGTCGGCTACGTGGGCCGCGACGTCGAGGCCATGATCCGCGACCTGGTGGATATTTCCATCGACATGGTGCGCGAAGAACGCCTGGACGAAGTGGCCGAGCGCGCCGAAAAGAATGCCGAAGAGCGGCTGCTGGATTTGCTGATGCCGCCGCAGCAGGAGGCTTCCGAAAGCGCCGAGCGGACACGCGAAAAGCTGCGCGAGAAGCTGCGGGCCGGCAAACTGGACGATCGCATGGTGGAGGTCGACGTCCGCGACCGCGGCCCTACGTTCGAAATCAGCACCAATGCCGGCCTGGAAGAAATGGACGTCAATCTGAAGGACGTTCTGCCCGGCCTGTTCGGCCAGCGGACGCGGAAGCGCAAGATGCGTCTGGCTGAAGCCGCCGAGTACCTGGTTCAGGAAGAAGAGCAGAAGCTGATCGACATGGAACAGGTGACGCGCGTGGCGCTGGAGCGCGTGGAACGCAGCGGCATCATCTTTCTGGATGAGATCGACAAGATTGCGGGGCGCGAATCGGGCCATGGCCCTGACGTCAGCCGCGAGGGCGTGCAGCGCGACATCCTGCCGATCGTGGAAGGCACGACGGTGAACACGCGCCACGGTTTCGTCCGCACGGACCACATTCTGTTTGTCGCGGCCGGCGCGTTTCATGTGTCCAAGCCCAGCGACCTGATCCCCGAGCTACAGGGCCGCTTCCCCATTCGCGTGGAGCTGAAATCGCTTTCGGAAGCCGATTTTATCCGCATCCTGAAAGAGCCCAAGAACGCGCTGGTGAAGCAGTACACCGCGCTGCTCGACACCGAGGGCATCAAGCTGACGTTCAGCGACGACGCGCTGGAGGAGATCGCGCGTTTCGCTGCGCGGGTCAACGAAATGGCGGAGAACATCGGCGCGCGGCGGCTGCACACCATCATGGAGAAGCTGCTGGAGGAAATCTCGTTCGCCGGCCCCGACCTCAAGAAGAAGAACCAGCGGATTGACGCCGCGTACGTCCGCAAGCAACTCGCGGATATCGTCAAAGACCAGGATTTGAGCCGTTACATCCTCTAGCTCGATGCGCCCGCTGGTCGTGATTCTCTGTGCCGCCTGCTATGCGTGGCTTGCGGGATGCGGCTCTATCGGCGAGCCGCTGTATCCAGCGCTGAAGATTCCTTCGCGCGTGACGGATCTCACCGCGGTGGAGCGGGGCAGCCGCATCGACATCGACTTCACCGTTCCGCCGCTTACCACCGAAGGTCTCGCGCTCGAGGATATCGGGAGCGTGGAACTGCTGGCCGGTCCCACGCCCGCGAATGGTTGGAACGTCAACGTGTGGGCCGCCGGCGCGACGCATCTGGATGTGCCGGCGCCCGCGAAGCCTGAGCCCGTGCATGCCTCGACGCCCGCTGGCGCCTTCGTCGGTAAAGAAATTACGGTAGGCGTGCGCCTGTCGAATGAAAAGGGCCGCTTTTCGGAGTGGTCCGATTTCAAGACTGTGAACGTGGAGCAGCCGCTGGCCACGCCCGCCGACTTGCAAGCCACGGCTGTGCCCGAGGGCGTTCGTGTGACCTGGCGGGAGTCCGGAGCCAACCAGTTCCGCGTTTACCGCAAGACCGCGGGAGAACAGAAGCCCACGTTGCTGGCGACGGTGTCGGAACAGAACTATCTCGACATGATGGCGGACTACGGCAAGACTTACGAGTACTCTGTGCAAGCGCTGCACGACAAGGCGGAAAGCGACACCACCAGCCCAGTCGCAATTACACCGAAAGATATTTTCCCGCCGCGCGTGCCGACAAGCCTGACGGCATCGGCGGGCGTGGGAACCGTGGAGCTGGCTTGGGACCGCAACACCGAGTCCGATTTCAAAGAGTATCGCGTCTACCGTTCCGAAGGCGGCGGTCCTTTTGCGATCGTCGCGCAGGGACTGGAAGCGCCCGCGTATTCCGACCGCACGATCGAAAGCGGAAAACGCTACCGCTACCAGGTTTCGGCGGTGGATCAAGCTGGAAACGCCAGCATGCCGTGCGCTCCCGTCGAAGTGATGGTGCCATGAAAATCATTCGCTACAGTTTCAATCCGAACACGCCGCCCAATGCACCTGACTCACATCCCGAGGTTCGCCACGGCGACTTTGCCGATCTGCCGCCGGGCGCGCGCCTGCTGCCTCCGTGCTCGCCGACCAAGATTGTCTGCGTGGGACGCAATTATGCCGAACACGCCAAGGAGCTGGGCAATCCGGTTCCAGCTGAGCCGACCATTTTCTTAAAACCGCCGTCGTCGCTGATCGCATCCGGCGACGCGATTGTGTATCCGAGGCTTTCCGAGCGACTCGATTACGAAGGCGAACTGGGCGTCGTGATGGGGCGGCGCGCGCGCAACGTGAAGAGCGAGGACGCGGAAAGTTACATCCTCGGTTACACCTGCGTCAACGATGTGACCGCGCGCGACCTGCAAAGGAAAGACGGGCAATGGACACGCGGCAAGGGCTACGATACGTTTTGTCCAACGGGCCCGTGCATCGTTCCGCGCGAGGAGATCGATGCGGCGGCTTTGCGTGTCCGCACTTACGTCGACGGCGAGTTGAAGCAGGACGCGCCAATCAGCGAAATGATGTTTAGCGTGAATGATATAATCGCGTATGTCAGTGCGTTTATGACGCTGGAACCGGGTGATTTGATCGCGACCGGCACACCGTCCGGTGTTGGTCCGCTCCAGGTGGGGTCGAAAGTCCGTATTGAAATCGAGGGGATTGGGACTTTGGAAAATACCATCGTCCCGGAGCGCTAGACGATGAAATTCTTTTTGGACACTGCCAATCTTGACGAGCTGCGGAAAGGCGCGAACTGGGGTGTCGTGGACGGAGTCACGACGAATCCGACGCTCATCGCCAAGGAAAATGTCACCACCGAGGAGCAGATCCCGCGCATCTGCGAGATCGTCGACGGGCCGATCAGCGCCGAGGTCGTCTCCACCGCCACGGAGGACATGCTGCCGGAGGGCCGCCGGCTGGCGAAGATCCATCGCAACGTCGTGGTGAAGCTGCCGCTGACGCGCGACGGCATCAAAGCGTGCTCCATCCTGAGCAAGGAAGGCATTCGCGTGAATGTCACGCTCTGCTTCTCAGCGGGTCAGGCGCTGCTGGCAGCCAAAGCGGGCGCCTATTTCGTCAGCCCGTTCCTGGGCCGGCTGGACGACATCGGTTGGGAAGGTATGAACCTGATCCGCGAGATCGTGACCATTTATAAGAACTACGAGTTCACGACGCAGATTCTGGCTGCTTCGCTGCGGCATCCGATGCACGTGATCGACGCCGCCAAAGCAGGTGCGCACATCGGCACCATGCCGTTCAAGGTTCTGGACATGCTGTTCAATCACCCGCTCACCGATAACGGGCTGGCGCAGTTCCTGAAGGATTACAGCAAGGTCGCACACGAAACACCTGTTTTAAGCCGCTAGAAGAACGTGTTCGAGACGGGCCACGAATTTACGCTGACAGAAGCCATTACCCTGGGCGCTGTATCGCTTTCGCTGGTGGCCGCGGGCGCGTATGTCGTGTTGCGCATCCGGCGCCAGCCGAAAGACAAAGAGAAGCGCCGCCGCCTGCTGGTGAATCTGCACGGCCGTTTGGGTGACGCCACCATCACCGACGCCAACGACGGCATTCTGTACTACGAGTATTCGGTGCGCGGCGTGACGTACACCGCGTCGCAGGACATCGCGCAGTTGCGCGAGCAGATCGCGACAGATCTGGAGCAGCTCATCGGACGGCCGGCATCGCTCAAGTACTCACCGCAAAATCCCGCCAATTCCATTCTTCTGTGCGAAGAGTGGTCGGGATTGCGCGTTCGTTCGGTTCCTCCGCCGGGCGAGGCGGTGCCAGAGCCTGGGTCGGTTTAGACTGGGAACTTTTCTGCGGCGGCCATTGTCCATAAGGTCGTGGCGATGCAAATTGGTTCCGCTAAGACCTCGGCGGCGATCAACGTAACTCCGATGATCGATATTCTGCTGGTTCTTCTGATCACCTTCATGGTGATGCCGAGTCACACGACAGGCCTGAAGTCGGAGGTGCCGGAACCGGCGCCGAAGAGCGCGGCTGCGGTCGCGAACCCGCAGGACATCGTGCTGCGCATTCAAAAGAACCGCAGTATCGACCTCAACTCACAGCCCGTGCTGATGCTGGAACTGGAAGGCCGGTTGAGGGCCGTGTTCGCCGCGCGGCCGGGCAGCGTCCTGTTCGTTGATGGAGCGCCCGAACTGGAGTTTTCCGACGTTGCCGCGGTGATCGACGTGGCGCAGGGCGCGGGCGTGGACCGGATAGGCCTGATCACCGATCGTGGGCACCCCTGAGTGCTATAGTTGGCTTTTGGAGCCAACTTACTAGAGTTGGCTTTGGGAGCCAACAATGGACGGAAAATATTATCGCGAAAACGAGTGGTGGGTTAGCCCCTACAATTATGTGCCGGAGGTGGTGAACACGTTCCAGCTTCCGCAGCGGGTGAGCATCCACGATGCGACGCTGCGGGACGGCGAGCAGACTCCCGGCGTCGTGTTCAGCATCGCCGACAAGGTCGCGATCGCGGAAAAAATGGCGGAGATCGGCGTCGATCGCATCGAGGCCGGGATGCCCGCGGTGTCCGAGCAGGATTTTCAGGCCATCAAGGAAATCTCGCGCCTGGGCCTGAAATCGAAGATCTTCACGTTCGCGCGCGCCATGAACGCCGATATCGACAAGGCGTTGGAATGCGGCTGCCAGGGCGTGATCATCGAGATTCCCATCGGCTATCCCAAGCTGAAGTACCAGTTCAAATGGACCTGGGAAGACGTTCTCAAGAAGAGCATCGGCGTCGTTAATTACGCAAAGTCGCGCGGGCTGTACGCCGTCTATTTCCCCTACGACACCACGCGAGCACGCGAAGAAGATCTGCGCAACCTGCTTACCCGCCTCATGCAGGAAGCGCCGCCGGACTCGATCGGCGTGGTGGACACCATGGGCTGCGTGCTGCCGGAAGCGATGAAGTACCTGGTGCGCCTGGTGAAGTCGCTCACCAAGCTTCCGGTGGAAGTGCACACGCACAACGATTTCGGAATGGCCGTGGCCACCGAACTCGCGGGCGTGGAGGCGGGCGCGGAAGTGGTGCACAGTTGCGCCAATGGGCTGGGCGAGCGGACCGGCAACGCGGCGCTGGAGGAACTGATCGTCGCGCTGCACGTGCTCTACGGCTACAACACGCACTACAAGCTGGACAAGCTGCCGGAGCTGGGCGAGCTGGTGAGCCGCATCAGCCAGTTCAGCATCGCGCTGAACAAGCCTATTTTGGGCGAGCGAAATTTCACGCGCGAATCAGGTATTGGCGTGGACCTGGTGGTGAAAGAACCGTTAGCCATGTTCGGCACGCATCCGGCGCTCACCGGCCGCCGCGGCGAGGTCGTGCTCGGAAAGAAGAGCGGCAAGGCTTCCATCACTTACAACCTGGAACAGATGGGCATCACCGACGCCGACGACGAAGCCGTGAGCGAGATGTTGCGGCGCGTCAAAGACAAAGGCATCGAGAAGCGCGGGCTGCTGAGCCAGGCCGAATTCAAAGACATCGTCGACGACGTGCTGGTTGCCAAGCGCTAAAGTCACGCTCACGTTTGATAACGGGCCGGAGCCGCGAGTCACCCCTGGCGTGCTGGAATGCCTGGCGCGGCGCAAGGTGAAGGCAACATTCTTCGTGCTGGGGCAGAAGGTCAGCACGCCGGAAGGCCGTTCGCTCGCCGAACGTGCCCGTGCGGAAGGCCACTGGATCGGGAATCACACTTTTACTCATTCGGCTCCGCTTGGTCTGTTGGATCGGGACGTTGCCCTGGGCGAGTTCGAGCGAACCGAAGAGGCGCTGGCATGGCTCGATCAGCCGCAACGTCTTTTCCGGCCAAAAGGCGGCGGTAAGCTTGGCCCGCACCTGCTGCATCCCGCCGTGGTCGAGAAGCTCAAAGCCGGCAGGTACACCTGCGTGCTGTGGAACTCCGTGCCAGGCGATTTCCGGGATCCAAACGGCTGGCTTCCGCGGGCGCTCGCCGATTGCAGGTCACGCGACTGGACGCTGGTGGTCCTGCACGACCTTCCGAACGGCGCCATGGCGCATCTGGATGAAATCCTCGCGCGCCTCCAGGACGAAAACTTCGTGATGACGCAGGAGTTTCCGCCAGACTGCGTTCCCATCGTCGAAGGCAACATCGTTTTGCCCATCGAGCCGTTCACCACCGCGCAGTAGCCGCCGCGATTGCGCACCTGTGACAATCTGCTTACACTATAGATAGCCGAGCCCCACTCAACGCCAGATCGAAACGTCCCGGCTTGTTCCTCTCAGCCTTGGCTGCCGCGTCTTAACCCTGTCGTTAAGCTAAACAGGGATCGGTGTCTATTGGAGTCGCTGACATGAGTCAACCCGTCGCACAAACCGACAGCTACGTGCTGACACTGGAGGAAATCGGGCATCTCGCGGCGGAAGGCGGTAAAGCCGCTGAGACGCTCATGAATGTCGTGGCATTGATCGCGCGGCGCTTTCACACCGATGTCTGCTCGGCGTACTTGCTGGAGCCGGACCGCGCCAATCTGGTGTTGGCGGCCACGCTGGGGCTTCGCCCGGAATGCATCGGCACTCTCCGCATGGCACTGCACGAGGGGCTCGCGGGGTTGGTTGCTGAACAAGTGCGCCCCGTGGCGGTGGAGCAGGCGGCGAGCCATCCCCGGTTCAAGTACTTCAAGGAAGCGGGTGAAGAGAAGTACCACTCGTTCCTCGGCGTCCCGCTGATCGATCAGGGGGTACTGCAAGGCGTGCTGGTGGTACAAACCATCGAGCCGCGCGCTTTCACCGAGGACGAAGTGCAGATGCTCGTGCAAGCCGCCGCTCAAGTGGCGCCGGTGGTGAGCGAAGCCCGCACGCTGGATCGGTTTATTGCGCCGGTCCAGGAACGGCTGTGGTCGCTGGCCCGGAACATGTGGTGGAGTTGGGACAACGATTCCACCAGCCTCTTCCGCGATCTGGACCCGGTGCGCTGGAGCCAGTTGCATCACAATCCCATCGCGCTATTGTCGGAACTGCCGCTCGCGAAACTGGAACGCCGCGCCAACGAACTGGTGCTGCACGGGCGCATTAACTACGCGTATCGCCGGCAGCAGGAATACCTGCGCGCGGACCACACCTGGGGCGCGACCAATGCGGGCGTGCTGCGGCCGCGGCCGGTGGCGTACTTTTCCGCCGAATTCGGACTGCACGAGTCGCTGCCGGTTTATTCCGGCGGACTGGGCGTACTGGCCGGAGATCATATCAAAAGCGCTTCCGATCTCGACATCCCGCTGATCGGCATCGGGCTGTTTTACAGCCAGGGCTATTTCCACCAGCACCTGAACCCGGAGGGGTGGCAGGAAGAAGAATATCTGGAGACGGACGTCAACCAGCTGGCCATGCAGCCGGCCATCGGCCCCAACGGCCAGCCCGTGATGGTGGGCATCGAGACGCGCACCGGGCTGCTGCGCGCCAAAGTCTGGCGGGTGGAGGTGGGCCGCTGCGATTTGCTGCTGCTGGATTCGGACGTGGAAGGCAACGCACCTGAGGACCGCGAACTCACCTCGCGGCTGTACGGCGGAGACGGCCGCACGCGCATCCGTCAGGAACTACTACTCGGCGTGGGTGGCTTGAAGGCACTGCGCGCCATGGGCATCACGCCCGGCGTGCTGCACCTGAACGAAGGGCACAGCGTGTTCGCCCTGCTGGAAGCGGTTCGAACCCGCATGGAAGAAGAAGGCATCGGCTTCGACCAGGCCGTGCCGCGCGTTTCCCGCGAGGTGGTCTTCACCACGCACACGCCCGTGCCCGCCGGACACGACCGGTTCAGCGCGGGCCTGATCGAGGAGCACCTCGGCCCGCTGCGCGACCGCCTGGGCATTTCTCACGAAAAGCTGATGGACCTGGGGCGCGAGAGCACGGGCAACTGGAGCGAAGAATTCTGCATGACGGTGCTGGGCCTGCGGCTGTCGCGGCGTGCCAATGCCGTTTCGGCGCTGCACGGCGAAGTGTCGCGCGCCATGTGGACGCGGCTGTATCCGGGAAAATCCGAAGACTCCGTGCCCATTGGCCACATCACCAACGGCGTACACGTCCCCTCCTGGCTCGCGCCGCAAATGTCGCGGCTCTATGATCGCCACTTGGGCGCGGGCTGGCAGGAACACAGCGGCGAATCGCGCATTTGGGAAGGAATTGAGAATATCGACGACGGCGAGCTTTGGGAGACACACCTGAGCTTGAAGCTGCGCCTGTTGGAGTTTGTACGAAGCCGCGCAGTGGAACAGGCGCAGCGCCGTAGGGAGCCGGCTGAAGTGCTGCAGCGGCTGGGGCGCGTCCTCACTCCCGACGCCCTCACCATCGGTTTTGCGCGGCGCTTCGCAACCTACAAGCGCGCGAACCTGATTCTGGCGGATATCGAGAAGCTGGCCGGCATGGTGAACGATCCCAAGCGGCCGGTGCAGTTCGTCTTCGCCGGCAAAGCGCATCCCCGCGATGAACCCGGCAAGCGGGTGCTCCAGCAGATCGCCGCTTTGATGCGCGACCGCCAGTTTGCTGACAAGTTCGTCTTCGTGGAAGACTACGACATCAACGTCGGGCGGTACTTCGTGCAGGGCGTGGACGTGTGGCTGAACAATCCCCGGCGGCCGCTGGAGGCGTCCGGGACCAGCGGGCAGAAGGTGGTGCTGAACGGCGGCTTGAACCTTTCCATCCTGGACGGCTGGTGGGCCGAAGCCTACGATGGCCTAAACGGATTCGGCATCGGGACCGGGCGCACTCATTCCAGCATGAACGTGCATGATTCGCGCGACGGCGAGGATCTTTACCGGGCGCTGCGCGAAGAAGTGATTCCGCTCTACTATCAGCGCGACCGCGACGGCCTGCCCCGCGGCTGGATCAAACGCATGAAGCGGACGATCCGCACGTTAGGGTGGCGCTTCAACGCGAATCGCATGGTCACCGACTATACGCTCAAATGCTATGTGCCCGCCGCGGGTGGGACTTCCAGCGACATGAGCGTTCGTCTGTAACCTAGTTTCTTCCCACCCTAAAGCCGGACCCTCAAAGTCACGATAGAATAGTTCCGAGCTTTGTTTGCTCTAAACCTCTGTGTCGAGGTATATCGTGACGCACTACGTTCGTTGCGTGTTATGTTTGATTTCGCTGGCCGCCCCTGCCCTGGCGGTCCAATCCCCACAAACATCATTGACCGCGGTTCTGCTGCCCGACGGCCGTTACTCGATGGTCGCCTTGCGCGCGATGGAACGCGAGACGGCCCACATCCTGAAGGCTTCCGGCATGAAGCTGCGGTGGCGGCTCGAGAGCTCTTCCGAGGTTTCGAACGGGCTTCTGGTGGTGGTGATGCTGCATGGCCGGTGCGACATGGATGGATCGGCCGCCCAATTCAAGCCCGGTCCTTTGGGCTGGTCGCATGAAGTGGATGGCAGCGTGCTGCCGTTCAGCGACCTGGCGTGCGACAGCATTCGGGGCGCGGTTCAGGGCGCCTGGAACGGCCAAAACCGGAAACGGGGCAACGATCTGCTGGGGCGTGCGATGGGCCGGGTGTTGGCGCACGAGTTGTATCACGTCGTCGCGGACACCGCCAAACACGGACACGATGGCGTGGCTCAAGCCACATTCACACCGCGGGACTTGACGAGGGGGCAATTCCAACTGGAACGAGGGGACGTCGAAGCCATGCGCAACGGTCTGCTGCGCTCGCGTTAGTGCGAATGCGAGTGTGAGTGCGTGTGCCCGGCGGGCCGCGCGGCCAGATCCTCGACGGTGACCACCTTGTGGCGCGCTTCTTCGGGTTCGGCCATCTTCTGCTTCACCCAGGCGCACAACTCGGCGAGGCCCACGCCCGCCTTCAGGTTGGTGAACAGGAACGGACGATCGCCGCGCATCTTGCGCGTATCGCGATCCATCACTTCGAGCGACGCGCCAACATAAGGCGCCAGGTCGATCTTGTTGATCACCAGCAGATCGGAGCGCATAATTCCGGGCCCGCCTTTGCGCGGGATCTTGTCGCCGCCTGCGACGTCGATGACGTAGATGAAGACGTCCACAAGTTCAGGGCTGAAGGCCGCGGCCAGGTTGTCGCCGCCGCTTTCGATGAAAATCAATTTGACGCCGGGATGTTTGCGCTCCAGGTCGGCGATCGCCTCCAGGTTCATGGACGCGTCCTCGCGAATGGCCGAGTGCGGGCAGCCGCCGGTTTCGACGCCGGTGACGCGATCCTGCGGCAGGATGCCCTGGCGCACCAGAAACTCGGCGTCTTCGCGCGTGTAGATGTCGTTGGTCACCACGGCCAGGTTGACCGCCGGCCATAAAGCCTGGCTCAGGGCGTGGACCAGCGCGGTCTTGCCGCTGCCGACGGGTCCCGCGACGCCGATGCGAAAAGCACGTTCAGTAGGTTGTTTCATGGTTAAAACAAAAAGTAGCGCTGCGCGAGCGGCAGCACGGTGGCCGGCTGGCAGGTAAGCAGCTCGCCGTCGGCGCGGACTTCGTAAGTCTCCGGATCGACTTCGATGCGCGGCGTGGCGGAGTTATGGATCATGTTCGCTTTGCCAATCTTGCGGCAGTTTTCAACAGCGACCAGCCGCTTGGCCAAGCGCAGGCTCTCGACATTCGGCAGCGATGCACGAGAGACGAACGTCGCCGAGGTGGCCGCAGTTGCGCCGCCGAAGGATCCGAACATCGGCCGGTACAGCACCGGCTGCGGCGTTGGAATGGAGGCGTTGGCGTCGCCCATGACGCTCCAGGCGATGAAGCCACCCTTGATGACCATCTCCGGCTTCGCGCCGAAGAACGCCGGGCTCCACAGCACCAGGTCGGCGAGTTTGCCGGGCTCGATGGAACCGATTTCGCCCGCGACGCCATGCGCGATGGCTGGGTTGATGGTGTATTTAGAGACGTAGCGCTTCACGCGCTCGTTGTCGTTGCGCGAAGAATCGGCGGGCAATGCCCCGCGCTGCACTTTCATCTTGTGCGCGGTCTGCCAGGTCCGCATCACGACTTCGCCGATGCGGCCCATAGCCTGCGAGTCGCTGGACATTATACTGATGACGCCCAGATCGTGGAGTATGTCTTCGGCCGCGATGGTCTCCTGGCGGATACGGCTCTCGGCGAACGCCACGTCTTCGGGCACTTGCGGGTTCAGGTGATGGCAGACCATGAGCATGTCCAAATGCTCAGCAATGGTGTTCACGGTGAGCGGGCGCGTGGGATTCGTAGAGGACGGCAGGATGTTGGGCAAGCCGGCAATCTTGATGATGTCCGGCGCATGGCCGCCGCCGGCGCCTTCGGTGTGATAGGTGTGGATGGTTCGTCCGGCGATGGCGGCGATGGTGTCGTCGACGAAGCCAGCCTCATTGAGCGTGTCGGTGTGGATGGCCACCTGGACGTCGTATTCGTCGGCCACGCGCAGGCAAGCGTCGATGGCGGCGGGCGTCGTGCCCCAGTCTTCATGCAGCTTTAGGCCGCAGGCGCCGGCGAGAATCTGCTCGGTGAGCGGGGCGGCCGTTGCGGCGTTGCCTTTGCCGAGGAAGCCGAAGTTCATCGGCCAGGCATCGGCCGCGCGGAGCATCTGCTCCAGGTTCCAGCGGCCCGGCGTGCAGGTGGTGGCATTCGTGCCGGTAGCAGGGCCGGTTCCGCCGCCGATCATCGTCGTGATGCCGCCGGAGATTGCTTCGTAGATCTGCTGCGGCGAGATGAAGTGGATGTGCGAATCGATGGCGCCAGCGGTGAGGATCTTGCCCTCGCCCGCGATCACTTCGGTGGCGGCGCCAACCACCAGGTCCGGATCGACACCGGCCTGCGTGTCGGGGTTGCCCGCCTTGCCGATCTTGACGATGCGGCCGTCGCGCACGCCGACGTCGGCTTTGACGATGCCCCAGTGATCGATGATCAGCGCGTTGGTGATCACCAGATCCAGCGCACCGTGCGAGGTCTCACGAATGGCCGTGGAGCTTTGGCCCATTCCGTCGCGGATCACTTTGCCGCCGCCGAAAGTGATCTCGTCGCCGTAAACGGTGTGGTCATGCTCCACTTCGACGATCAGATCGGTGTCGGCCAAGCGGACGCGGTCGCCTGTGGTGGGTCCATATAGGTCGGCGTAAGTGCGGCGCGGAATTCGTACGCTCATCGGGTCAGCGCTCCATTCACTTTGCCGTTGTGTCCAAAGACGGCGCGGCTGCCGGCGAGCGCGACCAATGGCACTTCCTTCTCTTCGCCCGGCTCAAACCGGATCGCCGTGCCGGAAGGAATGTCCAGGCGCATCCCATAGGACGCGTTGCGGTCGAAATCGAGCGCGGCGTTCACTTCAAAGAAATGATAGTGGCTGCCCACTTGCACGGGGCGGTCGCCTTTGTTGCGGACGACCACTTTCGCGGTGACGCGGCCGGCGTTCAGCTCCACATCGCCGTCTTCCAAGATGAATTCTCCGGGATGCATTGTCTTCTCCTACGAATCGGGCCTACTGAATGGGGTCGTGAACGGTAACCAGCTTGGTGCCGTCGGGAAACGTGGCTTCGACCTGCACTTCGTGAATCATTTCGGCGACGCCTTCCATGACGTCTTCGCGCCGCAGGATGTTCGCGCCCAGGGACATAATTTCGGCGACGCTTTTTCCATCCCGCGCGGCCTCCAGGATTTCCGAGGAGAGGATGGCCATGGCTTCGGGGTAGTTCAGCTTCAAACCGCGAGCGCGGCGCTTCCGGGCCAACTCCGAAGCGGCAAAGATCATGAGTTTTTCCTGCTCGCGCGGCGTCAGATGCACTCGAACTCTCCTTGCGTTAATGAACTTTTCGGGGAAGCGTGGCGACGCGGCCACAAAGAGACCACTTCGCTGCTTTCCACATCTCCACCAGCCCGCCGGCGAGAGCGCGCCCACTCATCGCGACGCCCCGAATTACGACGCCGTGAGCCCGCAGCGAAGACACTCCCCATAATATCTCAGGGCTGGAGAGTTGATCGGCGAGAACCTGCATCTCCGACTCGAACTTGCGCCAATAGGAAGAGGGTTCGCCTGCGCGGCAAACGTAGCAAGAGGCGAAGTGGCGAAAGGGGCCGAGGCGCGCGCTGGAATCCAGCCGCTGTTCTTGCGGGGAGAGGGTCCAACGCTCCGCGGCGACCGGGTCGCCGTTCACCAGCAGTTCGAAAACAGAGGCCAGCGAATCGAAGCGGAAGATTTCGCCGGATGCTTCGCGGCCGGGGGCCACGCGGTCCCACCAGATGAGCGACGCGCGGTCCTGTAGGTCCACGCGCGTGGTTTGTTCCAAGCGCGAGCCGGCGAAGGGGATGAGCTGGTCCGGCAGAAATTCCAGAAATGCGCCCGCCGCCACATGGACGGTGGTGCGCTGCGAGGCCACGCGTTCGCGCGAGCGGCTGCGGTACACGCGCGTCGCTCCGGTGGAGGTGACTTGGGCTTGCGCGCCAGCCGCGAGATCTACTTGGCAATCGAGCGAGTCGGTATCGAGAATGCCCCCCGAGAGGTTGTGCAGGTGCGCGAGCAGTTCGCCGGAAGGAGCCTGAAAACCACGGACGACGCGCCACGGCGGCTGCTGTTGCTTGACGCGCAGGATGGTGGCGCCCGCGGAAGTGGATTCAAACGAGAGGTGCAGTTTTGCCGTCACGATTTTTCAACTCATGAACAACCGCGTGTAGAGCGTGGCATGACGCGCCGACGCGACATCCAGCAGCGGTGTGAAACAGCTCGTCTGATCCGGCGTCAACTCGACACCGCGCTCGGCCGCGCACAGGATCGCCGGTTTCAGATTCCACAGGATCTCCTGCGCGCGAGTTTGTCCGAGCGGGAGCAGGCGCTGGCATCCGGCAACCAGCGAGGTGAGAGACTGCTGGAGGTATGCGGCGGCGGCCGAGCTGGGATCGAGTTCCATCACACCGGCGGCAAGGCCGAAGCACGCGGCCATGTGAACTTCGGCGCCGGAGTCCGTAACGGTTTCCGAAGTTTTCAGCAAAAGCGGAATCTTCGAAATATGCGCCGCCAGGTGCAGGAACCGGCGGCCCATGGCGGCCGAACCCTCGCGCGACTCGCGGGCCAGTTTGCGGGCGCCCAGTTCTGCATTCCAACGCAGCCACTTTGCGATCGGATCGACTGTTGCCGGGCGCGCGGCTAAATCGCAGCTAGCGGCGCAGTAGGACGCCTCCAGCACTCCTGCTTCCGACAGATAGTCCTCAAAGAACGGCTCCAGGGTTTCGACGGTGAGCAATCCAACTTCCACCAACGCTTCGATGCCGAACGAGTGCGCGGCTCCGCCGATGGGAAGAGAGCTGTCGGCGAGTTGCTGCAAACGCAGGAGTGCGGCCGCAGATAGGTGAGCGTTTTGCACGTAACGCTCATGATATCCAAAGGCAGCACAATGCTCGAAATAAAGCTGCTTTATGCGCCTCATCAGAAGTTTCTGTTGACAGAGAACTCTATTCCACGGATACTGCCCCAAAGGCCTTAGAGCGGGAATTCCGCACCGCCAGGAGCGCTTTCCCTTCCTTTTCGACTCTGCGTCTAGAGTCCATCATTGGCGACTTCCTGGGCATCACGCCGGACTTGAAGCCGCCTTACTCGTACCTGATCAACGCCAGCTTCGAGCGGGAGTTACCCGGCAAGATGGCGGAAGCTACCTGGACTGTCTGCACGCGGATCGCAACCAAACCAGCGGCTACGTCAACGGGAAGTGCCTTTCTGCTTACGGTTGTTACACGTTCTTCCCGACACAGGGCAGTTCGATGCCGACGTGGATGAGCGTGGGGCGCGCGGTGTATCACGCGCTGACGCTGTCGCTGCGGCGCAACTATAGCAACGGCCTTTCGTTCGATTTCAACTACACTTGGTCGCATTCGATCGACCTTGGATCCGCGGCGGAGTCGGGTTCCTGCAAGCAGGGTGCGGCCATTCAGAATATTTACAACTTCAATGAATTCCGCGGCTCGTCGGATTTCGACATGCGGCACAACATCAGCGCCGATTTTCTGTTCGAGCTGCCGGTTGGAAAAGGCAAGACGTTCGCGAACAACATACCCGGCTGGGCGGATCAGATCATTGGCGGCTGGCAGATCTCCAGCGTCATTCGCTATCGCACCGGGCTGCCCACCACGGTCGGCGCGAATCTCGCGTATAACGCGAACTACTGGCTGAACTCGCTGGCGATTCAGGTAGCACCGGTGAAGACGGGCCTGCAGATCGACCAGAACGGGCTGCCGAGCATTTTCGCGAACACCGGCGCGTCGAGCGCTTTCGCGGACGAAATTCCGGGGCATAGCGGCGCGCGGGCGCCCATCCGGCTGGCGCCGTTCTTTGATACGGATCTTACGCTGGCGAAGTCGTTCCGGCTGCCGTGGGAGGGCCAGCGCTTGCAGTTCCGCGCGGAAGCGTTCAACGCTTTCAACAACGTGAATTTCTACAATCCGAGTCTGGCGCTGAGCACGCCGCTGACGTTCGGCGAGTATCAGAACGCGTCGGATCCGCGCACGATGCAGTTTGCGCTGCGGTACGAGTTCTAAGCGAATAAGTGCAAGACTGGCGGCGGCAGAGGATCGGTCGCCGCCGCTTCATCCCAGCCGAGTTCGGCGCGGATGACGTCGAAGAATGCGCTGCGGTGGACGTCCTGGCCTTGCAGACGGCTGGCCAGGATATCGGCAGTAACTAAATCGCGGGCGGCGGCAATGTACCCGGCGTCAGAGATCAAATCGTAATTGCCCCAGCGGCTGCGGTAGAGGCCCCGCCGGTTCCAGCGCACGGCGGAATAGAGCGCTTCGTTCACTCCGCAGAGCGGGAAGATCGCGCCGTAGAGCTTCGCCAGATCGCAGCAGACGCGAGCCAGGTAGGTGAGATTGGGACCGTGCCAGGCGGTACGCAGCGGCTCGGGGAGGAGTCCGAACAGGTTCGAGATGGACAGGCGCGTCGGTCCTTTGAACTTGGCGAAGCTGATCAGCGGAGAGCCGCGGTAATCAAGGAGAGCCTGCGGGATGAACGTTTCTGGGGGCGGGCAATCTTCGTCCCACCAAGCTTCGGTGACGTTGAAGTATTCGGCGTGGTGCTTGGCCAGGACCTCCGCGAGCCCGGTGCGGCGCAGGAACCCGGCATCCTGCTGGCGGATCCAGGCGCGGTTTTCGCGAGCTTCGGTTTCCCAATCGAAGGCGGCTTCTTCCGTGTTGCGGCTGCTGGTGTGGCCTTCAAGTACGATCGCTTTGGCGGGCAGCGCGCCGAGGAGAAGATCGAGGGCGGCAGGATCGGTGTAGGTGCCGGTGGCGTAGCCGTGCCAGGTGACCTTGATCAGAAAGCGGTCGGGTTTGGCGGCAGGCAGGATGCGCTCCAGGAGGCAGGCCATCGCGTGGCGGTCCGGCACGGAGGCGACGATGCCAGAGCCAACGTTCCAGGATTGCGGTGGGGCCGTTGCGGCATGCTTCGGCGAGGCGATGCGGACGGCGTCGCGCGATCGCTTCTCGTTCCACAGCCTCGTAATGCGCTGCGTGAGCCAGGCGATCATTGCGGGATGGTCGCCGGGGGGCTCGGCGACGCGCCACTCGGCGGCTTCGGGATGGTCGCGCTGAAAATTTTGGAGAATCACCTCCGCGTACTCGACGTGCTCGGTGCGCCACTGCGATTGCGGAAGGATGATCCAGTGGAGCGGGCGCTCGGCGCATTTCTGTAGCGTGGCGAGCAGGAAAGGTTGTGCGTGGCGGATGAAGCCCACTTCGCCGACCGCTAAGCCGAGGCGTTCCCAGATCAAACGCATCAGGCGGTAGCTTTGAGCGCGGCTGGACGCATCGCCGTGGCCGCTGGCCGCGAGAATGAGGCCCGTGCGTTGCGGACCGGCGGGTCCTATTGCCCGCGCCACTTGATCGGCCAGGCACTCCACGATCAGCGGGTGGCAGGGATCGGCGTCGTCGTGATGAAGGACGATTGCAGGATTTCTCCGGCGCACCTTGCCGATCGCTTGTCCGAGCGCTTCGCGCTGGAGAAGGTTGAAGTCGAGAGCGGTTGGAAGCACGAAGACCTCGCCCGAGCCATGGCGATCGATTGCCGCGGACAGTTCCTCGATGGAGGTCAGCTCGATATCGGGAGCGAAACCAAGGATCGGCTCGCAAGCTGAAGCTAATGCGCCTGCGTCGCCGCAATTCGAATCGGTAACGAGGATGAACGCCGGGGTCAGTACAGTTTACCGCCGATGCGCCCGTGCTTCACCATGGTGGCGAGCACGTCCACCATGGCGCGAACCGCGACGAGCGCGGTGATATCGGAAATGTCGTAAGGCGGCGAAACCTCGACCGCCTCCATGGCGGCGACGCCTTCTTTAGCGACACCCTTGAGAATGGCGAGGGCCTCACGCGGCAGAAATCCGCCGGGCTCCGGCCAACCGGTTCCGGGAACGAATCCGGCGTCGACTGAATCGACGTCGAAGGAAAGATACACTGCGCTGGCGCCTTTCCACGCCACTTCGAGAGCGATTTCGACGGTCTTATCGATTCCGATCCGCTCGATGTCCTGGATGGTGAGCACGGTGGAGCCACGCTCGCGGCCCTTCTTCACACCGGGTCGCGGGACTTGCCAGCCGCCGATGCCGACCTGAACCAGATTGGTCGGCGGGCAGTTCGGAATATTGGTGGCGTGGAACCAGGGACAGGTATGCATGATCTCGTCCATATCCTTTTCCTGGGTGTCGATGTGGCGGTCGAGGTGGATGATGCCGACTTTTCCTTCGACGCACTGCGCCACGCCGCGCACGCAGGGATAGCCGATGGAATGGTCGCCACCCATGATCATCGGCAGCGTGCCTTGCGAGAGGATGTGCGCGACGCCTTTGGTAATCTGGTCGTGGCTCTTGGTGATATTGGCGGGGCAGAAGATGTCGCCGACGTCGCACATCTTGAGCGATTCGCGCAGGTCCACGCCGAGTTCGAAGTTGTAGGTGGTGTAGAGCGACGAAATTCTTCGAATTCCCTGAGGGCCGAAGCGCGTGCCGGCGCGATAAGTAGTGCCGATGTCGAACGGCACGCCGACGAACGCCGCGTCGTATTCGCCGACCTTGCGGACATCCTCCAGATAATGCGTCTTCAGGAATGTATTGATTCCCGACCAGTGCGGCAGCTCGCCGCGTTGAAAACAACTGATCTCGGATTTGTCCTGGATGGAATCGACGCACTCCAGGCCGAACTCTTTGCCGCGCCGGACTTCCTCCTGCCACTGGCGAGATGGGATCTGGCCCTCTTCGCGGAGCGCTTTCATTCCCTCCAATTCCGGCAAAGACACTTCTCGATTGTGTTCCCGATGCTTCGGGGCATGGTTCTTGTAGAAGGACATGTGGACTTGTTATTTTCTCTCTTTTTAGACGGCCGCGGCGGCGGGGTCTTCATCTTCGATGCCGCCGGGGAAAGTGCCTTGTATCACCTGCTGGGTCATGGCGGCGATCCGCGATTCGTCATCGGTGTCGGGTACGGCGAGATCCAGCACAATGTTGGCGCCGTCGTCGATGGAACCAACTTTGCCGAGAGCGATGACGCGCGTAGCCAATGTGACTGCCTCGCGCGGGTTGTGCGTGACAAATAGAATCGTGGTGCCGGTTTCGCGCCAGAGATCCTTGATGAGCCGCTGCATGCCGGCGCGGGTGCCAGGGTCGAGGGCGCTGAAGGCTTCGTCCATCAGCAGAATCTGGGGGCGCATGATGAGAGCCTGAGCGATGGCGACGCGCTGCTGCATTCCGCCGGAGAGCTGATGCGGATATTTGCCGGCGTCGGACTCGCGCAGGCCCATGCGCCGTAGATAGCCGATCGCCTCGGCCTGGAACTCTTTGCGGCGCGCGCGGCGGGCGGGCGAGAGGCTGCCCAGGACGCCGATTTCGGTGACTTCCAATCCGAATGTGATGTTTTCGAGAACGGTGCGGTCCGGGAACAGCGAGTATTTTTGCGGAACGTAGCCGCAACGCCGGTCGGGCTGCTTGCGCGGACTGCCTTCCACCAGCACTTGTCCGCTGGTGGGCATCTCTTCGGCAAGCACCAGCCGCAGCAGCGTGGATTTGCCGCATCCGGTCTGGCCGACGATGGAAATGAATTCCCCGGCGGCGATATCGAGCTTGACTCCGTTGAGGACTTTCTTCGGCGCTTGCTTGGCCTGCGCATATTCGACGCAGACGTCCTCCACGCGAATGATCGCGTTGGACGCAGTGCTGGCAGGCGACTCGGTCATGCGTTCAGCCAATACGCGTGCTGTTGCCATCGCTGGCTATGCCTCCTGGAACCATGGATGAAGCCTGCGATTCAACATCCGCATGCTCAAGTCGACCAGGAACAGCAGCAGCGCCACCCACAGCACATAGGGAATGATCGTGTCCATCGCCAGATGGCGGCGCAACAGCGCGATCCGGTAGGCGAGTCCGTCGGTGGAGGCGATCATTTCACCGGAGAAGAGGAAGATCATGACGGCTTTCAGATTCAGCCGGATGCTATTCAACACGCGCGGCCAAATCTGTTTGAGAACGATGCGATAGGTGACGGAGAAATCGCTCGCGCCCAGCGTGAAGGCTTTGACGATCTGCTCGCGGGGAACGCTGCGCGTGAGATTGAAGGTGTCCAGGACGATGGTCGGACCAACTCCGATCAAAATCAGCATGATCTTGGCCGTTTCTTCGATTCCAAACGCGATGAATAGAATGGGCAGCAGCGAGAGCGCGACAATCTTGTCGAAGAACAGCACGAAACGCAGGAAGAACGAGCCCACGTAGGGGAACATGCCCATGTGCAGGCCCAGGATCACCATCGGAAACAAGAGCGCCAAGCTGATGAGGAAGCGGCGGCCGGTTGCCTCCGTGTCCTTCCAAAGCATGCTGGCGCGGATTTGGGCCCACAGCGGCTGTTTGGCGGCGTCGTCGGCAACCGCGTCTTCTTCGGCGGGCTTCAGCAGTGCGTCGGAGAACGACTGGCCCATTTGCCGGACCGTCGGCATGATGCGGTCGTCCGGATTTTCATGATGACGGGCGCGGGAGATCCAGAAATAGCTGGCCAAGCCGCCGGCAAACAGGAACCACGAAAGGATCCACACTGCGGTGCGTGACGGATGGGCGTGAATTTGGAGCAGGCTCACAGCTTGCCCCCGGCGGCCATTTGCATGTAGGACGCGTCGAAGCGCAGGCGGATGCGATCCTTCTTGCCTTCAATGGAGCCATCCGGGAAGCGCACGGCAACGTCGTCGGCCGAGCTGGTTTTTTCGCCCAGCAGGCCGTGCGTGAAGCAGAACTGGCGCACCAGTTCCATGGTGGTCTTCAACTGCTTGGATGTGGCCATTTCCGCGCCGGACTGCGGCGTGTAGAACATGTGCGTGGTGGAGAGCTGTTCCTTGTAGGAAGCGAGCGAATCCTCGGAAACGCTGGCGATGGCGGTGAGCACCTTGTCGCTCTGCGGGCCGGGATTGGACATTTGCGCCATCAATTCGTACCAAGCGCCCACCACAGCCTTCGCGAAACGCTGGCCCGAGCCGTCCGGGCGGTTCAGCACTTCGGTGCGAATCACCAGCAGGTCCAGGATCTCACCGGGGATTTTCGAAGAATCAAAGATCTTCGTGATGCCAGGGCCTTTGAGAATTTGCGAGACCAGCGGCTTCCAAGAGACCACCACTTGCTGGCTGGAATCGCTCAGGAAAGCGCCGGCGATGTCGGAATCGGAAGTGTTGACGAACTGGACCCGTTTCAACTGGCTGGTCAGATTGTTCAGCGCCATGGCGCGCTCGAACACGTATTGCGAAACAGTTTTCTCCACCAGCAGGACGCGCTTGCCGGGAATCTGATTGAGCGCCAGGTTATGCCGCACCAGCACGGCGTCGTTGCCGTTCGAATAATCGCCCACAATTACCGCGGTGGTGTCGATGCCGGCTGCAGCAGGCATGTCGAGCGCTTCCATGTTGGTCATGGCGCAGGCGTCAATATTCTTCGAAACGAAAGCATCGAGCGAAGGCGCGTAGTCGAAACGCTGGACCTTTATCGCTACGCCGTACTTGTCGCCCCACTTTTTGAGGAGGCCGGATTTGGCCATGTACTGATAGGGATCCC
The DNA here is from genome assembly GCA_035501155.1 of Bryobacteraceae bacterium. Classification (GTDB taxonomy): domain Bacteria; phylum Acidobacteriota; class Terriglobia; order Bryobacterales; family Bryobacteraceae; genus Palsa-89. The sequence continues at coordinate 31,016 of DATJWO010000042.1, read as the reverse complement.
AGCCCACGTAAACGGACCATCCGACCGTGAAAGTGGGAGGATTGCCTGCCGCGCTCAAAGGGGCGACTAAGACTACAAGTGTGGATAAGACCGAAAAAAATTTAAACATTTCAACCGTCCGTGCAGCGTGGCACTGCGGTTGGCTACATGGCCGGTGAAGCTAACCAGTATACCAAACAGGCGTGCCCAGAATGCCGGAATTAGGCTGGTTTAGCGGCCGCAGTGCGATTTAGCTGGCGTGCCTCCTGGCCGAACGAGGACAGCGGCAAAGCGGCGTCCGGGAGCCGGATTTCGCCGCGTTCGAGCCGCGCTTTCAGGTAAGTGAAACTCTGCGCGGTTTGGGCGAATAGATGCTCTCCGGCGACAACACTCGCATAAGCGGAGGGCCGCTCCGGCGTAACGAGCGCGGGTAGAGGCTCCACGCGCGTATGGTAATCGCAGGCGCAGAACAGTGGGAACGAGTAGCGCTCCTGGCTGACCCGGCGCACGCGGTGCGACGTGGCGACGAATTCGCCGTTGGTCCAGATCTCCATCAGATCGCCGATGTTGACCACGAAAGCGCCCTCCACGGGCGGCGCGTCAATCCAAACGCCCGCGCCATTCATGACTTCGAGCCCGGGCGCGGTAGCCAGCAGAATGGTGAAGCATTCGTAGTCGGTGTGCGCGCCGATGCCCTGGGCATCGACGGCAGCCGGGTTGTAGGTGTAGTGAATGAGGCGAAGCTGAGAAGGCGGTTTAGTCACGAAGGCGTCGAAATACGATTCTTCGAGCGAAAGCGCCAGGGCGAAGCCGCGAAACAGGACCTTGCTGAAGCGAAAAACTGCTTCGTAGTATGCACCGACGTCCGCAGCGAAGTCCGGCAGGTCCGGCCAGACGTTTGGCCCCAGCATGGGCGTGCCGCGCTGCACCTCGGGGTCGTCTGGCGCCAGGTCCAGCCCGAGGTCGAACGCTTCTTTGCGGTCGCGCGCGCCGCTGTAGAGCACCTCTTCGCCCTCGGGCACGTATCCTTTGTGATGCCTGGATTTGCCGATGTACCAGCGCATCTTCTCGTCCGGCGGCAGAGCGAAGAAGGCCCCCGCGTGCGCCGTCAGGCGGTGCATCAAGGCCGGCGCAACCCCGTGCCCCACGACGTAGAAAAAGCCAAAGTGACGCGCGGCGTCGCCCAGACGCTCGGCAGCGGCTCGACGATCAGCCGGATCGACGGCGTTCAGGCCGGAAACATCCACGATGGGAAGTTCGGTGAAACCCGTGTGTGGCATGGATCGGCTAGAGCCTGGCGGTCGCGTTGTCGTGCTTGGCGGGTTCGGCGCGCAGGGCTTTTTCGACGGCCTCGATCATCTCGGGCCCCATCGGCTCGATATCCGGCTCGAAGCGCTCGATGACTTTGCCCTCGCGGTCAATCAAGAACTTCGTGAAGTTCCAGTGGAGTGGCCCGCCCCACTTGGGATCGGTCTCTTTGTCCGTCAGGAATTGATAAAGGGGCGCGGCATGGACGCCTTCGGTGGTGATTTTGGCGAAGAGCGGGAAAGTGACCTTGTATTTACCGGCGACGAATTTCTGAATCTCCGCATCGGCCGCGGGTTCTTCCTTGCCGAAATCGTTGGAAGGAAATGCCAGGACCACGAGACCCTGGCTTTCGTATTTTTGGTACAGCTTCTCGATACCGTCGTACTGCGGAGTGAAGATACTGTTGCTAGCGACATTGACGATCAGAAGCACCTTGCCGCGATAGGCCACCAGGGGCGTGGCCTTGCCTTCGATGGAGAGCGGGACGAAATCCAAAACCGTGGTGGCGCCCCAGAGAACGCCACCAGCGGCCAGGATGAAAGCAAGGGCAGCGCGCTTAAAACTCATAGCGCAAGGCGAACTGCATTTCACGGGGCGGCGTCGTATTTTGATATTCGCCGAACGTCGCCGGGATGCCAAGCCTCAAGCTGGGCTGGATGAAGTTGACGTTGTTGAAAGCGTTATAGGCCTCCGCACGGAATTGAATGCGGTGGCCTTCCCAAGGTAGCGGGAAGGACTTGGCGACGGCAAGATCGAAGTTTCTCATACCCGTCAAGCGGACCACAGACCGGGCGCCGGCGGTTCCAGGATAGGCGTCGGCGAAGCTATTGGCGGCGCTGACATCGGAGAAGAGGCTCGGATTACCCGCGCTATCGTAACCATTCGACACCTTAAATGATCCCGTCGGGATGGCGAGCGTGTTCTGCCAGTAGTTCACATCCCAAGTGTAGTTCCCTTGGACTACGCTGGGAAGTCCGCTGGAGAAACGCATGATGCTGGAGACCTGCCAGCCTCCGAACATTTCGTTGACCCAGCCCGGAGCATTGCCCAAGAAGGGTTTTCCCTTCCCGACCGGCAACTCGTAGACGACATCGACGTTGACCAGGTTGCGGATATCAAAGTCGGACGAGCCGCGGAATTGGCCCGGAGCGAAGATGTTCTGGATCACGGCGCCATCGATGCCGGACGCGCCCTCGGCGGCCGACGCATTGTCAATGGAATGCGACAGGGTGTAATTGAAATCGAACTGAAGTCCCTGGCTGAAGGCGCGGCGCAGGCTGAACGTTACGCCGTGGTAATTGGCGCTGCCGGCGTTCATCCAAGTCGGCATGGAGCTGCCCTGCGGCGCGAAGAAGGTGTAGCAGCCGTAGAGCGACGCACAGGTGCCGGGCGCTGTATACGCGCCTTGAATCCGGTCCACCGAGTGCAACATGTCCAGGTAGCTGCCGCCGTAGATTCCGTAAATACCGTAGAAGTAATTCGCCGACGTGCTCCCCGGGAAGAAAGCGTTCCCGACGGCCGGGAACATGTTCTGAACAAAAGGAATGTTTGGCACCAGCGACGGGTTGTTCATAACCGCATTGGCTGCGGCGGAGGGATCGCAGTTCTGCGTGTTATTTCCCATCGAGGCACAGATGCTGTTATATGCGTTGCGGATCGTAGTCATGCCCTGCAGCCAGGTCTGGCCGGATTTCACGTCCTTAAAATTCAAGAGCGGCGTATAGACGTCACCTTGCAGCAGCAGTTTGCGCGACAGCCGCCCGGCGTAAGTGACTTCCATGGTCAGCTTGCCCGGCAAATCGCGGGAGAAGGATGCGTTCAACAGTACTGAATAGGGTGACACTAAATTCGGAAATATCCCCTGGAACTCGCCTTCAATTGCGGCGATGTCGGGCGGAGTGTAGGGAAAGCCAGTGGCAGGAGCTGCGGGAAGCGGCGGCTGCGTGCCGTTGTAGCGCGGCGAAGTGGTGAAGTTGTAAGACACCGGGTTGCCCAGCGTGGTCGCCAAGCCGAAGGAACCGAACTGATCAAACTCGGTGATCAAGGAACTGCCGAAGCGGTCGTAGAGCATAGCGCCGCCGGCGCGGAAAACGCCGTTTTGGCCGAAGATTTTCTGCAGAATTCCGCCCCGGTCTCTGGGGCTATAGGCGATGGCGATGCGCGGGCCGAAATTGTTGTTGTCGGAGCCGTACCAACTCGGTTTGCCATTAGCGGGGCCGTTCAAGGCGTACGTCAGGATGGCATCGGGCATGGCGTTAGAGGGCACTCCTTGAGAGCCGAGGTAATCGCGTTCGCCGAAGTATTGGTTCAGGCCAACCGTCGGGGCGACCTGCAATCCGTTCTGCTCGTAAGGCGCGGGATCGTTGCTGTAGCGCAGGCCCAGCGTCAGTGTCAGCTCGCGCGACACGCGCCACTGGTCGTTGATGAAGCCTTCGTACTCGCGCATCGCGAAGGCCCTCGCCTGCGCCACGCCTTGCGGCAACAGCTTGCCGTCGGGTCCAACCTGATAGGTGACCTGCGTGTTATTCACTAGCCCCAGCAAGGAGCCAAGAGCTGCTGAGTCGGAGACAGGATCGGCCAGCGAGAGGCCGGTGTAGTTGGCCAGGTTGGTCTGGATGTCTTCGCCCAGGCCCACCAGAACACTGTTGTTGAACCCATAGCTCGGAAACGACTGAGAGTAGCTGAAGCGGTCGTTGGTCATGATGCGGAAATTCAGGCCGGAGGTAACGGTGTGCTTGCCTTTGGTCCACGTCAGCGTATCCACGATGTTGTAGACCGGCAGAATCCGGCCCGAGGCGCGCGCGTCGGTGTTGTAGTTCTGCAGAGGGTCGAGCGGATAGAGAGTGAAATTGTCGCCCACGGTGCCCGAATTGGCCAGTCCTTGCCGCGTATATCCGAAGGTGAAGTTGTTAATCAGCGATGGCGTCAATATTGCCGTGTAGGAGGCCGAGATTCCTTTGCTGTTGTTCAAGATTTCCGAAGCAGCCTGCTGCCCGGGAAATTGCGCCAGCGCGTCGGGCTGATCCTGGTTGGAGTTGGATAAAGTGCCGCGGATCGAGAGCGTATGATGGGCGGCGCCATCCAGAATGAAATCCATTTTCCCCACATAGGCGCGATTATCCAGGCGCGAAGGCGCGTTGAAACGGAAGCCGGTGAAGTTCAAGCCGCCGTCGGTGCCGAACGCCGGGTCGTTACCGACCGGGTATTGTTTCAGGATATTGAGATATCCCTGATTGATGCCGATACCCAGGGGATCAATCTGCTGGATCTGGGATGGTGAAAGCGTATGGATGTTGCCGTCCCCATCCGCGAAGGTCAGGATGCCCTGCTTCATGTTCTCGGTCGGAACCATGCGTTCCACACCCTGTGCGCTGGCGTCGATGCGGCGTTCGTAGTTGAAGAAGTAGAAGGCGCGATCCTTTTTGATTGGTCCGCCGAGCGATGCGCCGAACTGATTGCGGTTCAGGACCGTCTTGTCCACGCCGCTGCGGTCATTGAACCAGCTGTTGGCAGCAAAGTCGGTGTTGCGGTTGTACTCGTAGGCCGATCCGTGCAGCTGATTGGTGCCGCTCTTGGTGACCAGCACTACCTGCCCGCCCGAGGAGCGCCCCTCGTCGGCGCCCTGGCCGGCCACTGTCACGCGAAACTCCTGGACCGAGTCGAGGGGAATCGGGAGGACGGAGTTGAACCCCGTGATCGGTGAATCGGAGGGCGAGATGTTGGCGTTGGACCCCTGCCCGTCGGTCCTGGGGCCGCCAATTCCCGAGTTTTGATTGTCGTTGACGTCGACGCCGTCGAGTGTGACGTTGTTCTGATCGCGGCGCGCGCCCATGACCTCGCCATTGGAGGTGACGCCCGGCTGGAGGCTGAGCAACTGCACGACGTTGCGCGTATCGAGCGGAAGCTGCTTGATGGAGTGCTCCGTGAAGGCGTTTCCGACCGATGCATCGGTGGTGCTCACCAGAGACGCTTCGGCGGTCACGTTCACCAGCTCACCGGTCGTGCCTACTTCCAGTTGGATATCCAAGGTGGCAGGCACGTTGACCTGCAAGACGACATGCTCTCTCGTAGCTTTCGAAAAACCAGGCTTGGTCACGCTGAGCGTGTATTCGCCGGGCATTTCCTGCAGGAACTGATAGGCTCCGGTGTTGTCGGTCACAACCTCGCGCGAAACCCCAGTGGCGACGTTCGCAAGCGTTACGACTGCGGCCGGAATCACGGCCCCTTGCGGGTCCGAAATGATTCCGTGCAAGGAACTGGCGGACTGCGCCTGCAGGATAGACCCTAAGGCGAGCACGCTCATCCACGCGATAAGGTTTCTCCCCGAACGATATACAGATGTCCTGTTGAACATGTACGTCTCCTTCAACAAAATGTCTAGACGGTCAGTGATGCTACGGGCATGGGAGCCGACAAAGGCTGAAGTGCCGCGGGCATTGCGGCGAAGGAGACTCTGCGTAGAGTCTGGCTCGGGCTACGGGGCGATTAAACTTTAAGAAAAATGGCTACAACGATGGAAGCAGCCCCAAAATCCAGATTCACCAATTATCGCCTCGGCCCTGGGGCCTGTCAAGGAAATGTGAAGCAAATTTGAGGCGGAATTGCGGGCGAAAGTACCAGACGGGATCAGTTCCGGCGATTGCCCGAACACAATTCTCCCGATGGATTCCAGCGGCGCTGGCCGCCAGAGCCGCACCCGTACCGGAACCGTTCTTCGAGTAAAGCGATCGAGTTAGGCGATGATGTCGTGAATCACATTGCCGGCGACATCGGTCAACCGGAAGTCCCGCCCACTGTAGCGGTAAGTGAGCTTCTTGTGATCGATGCCCATCAAGTACAGGATCGTGGCGTGCAGATCGTGCACGTGAACCGGCTTCTCGGCGACTTTCCAGCCGAAATCGTCGGTTGCGCCGTAGACCATGCCGCCTTTGACGCCGCCGCCGGCCATCCACACGCTGAATCCGTGCGGGTTATGGTCGCGGCCGTTGTGCAGTTGGCCTCCCATGAATCCGCTGCCCACCTCAACCACGGGCGTCCGGCCGAATTCGGAACCGCAAACGATCAGAGTCTCGTCAAACAGCCCGCGCGACTTCAGGTCCTTGATCAGCGCCGCGAAGGGCTGGTCGGAATCTTTGCCGGTTTTGCGGTGCAGTTCGATGTCGAAGTGGTGGTCCCAGGGATCACCCTTGGCGTAGTAGACCTGCACCATGCGGACGCCGCGTTCGATTAGGCGCGCCGCGGTCAAGCAGCCGCGAGCCGTGCTGCCTTCGCCGTACAGCTTGATGGTCGCCTCGCTCTCCTTGCGCACGTCAAAGACATCCGGCGCTTCAGTTTGCATGCGGTAGGCGGTTTCCATCGACGACAGCGTAGCTTCCAGCTGCGGGTCGTTGGCGCGTTCCTGCTGCATTTGCAAACGGTCCAGCTTGCCCAACAGGTCGAGCTCGCTCTGCTGCTGCTTCAAATCGAACCGGTCGTTGCGGATGTTCGGGATCAGCTTCTCCGGGTCGAACGTCTTATCCTTGACGCTGTCGGCAATGTATGTGCCTTGGTACACCGGCGGAAGAAACGCAGAGTTCCACAGCGGCGGCCCGACCGTGGTTGGCACTTCCGGACATAGCACCACGAAGCCCGGCAGGCTCTTGTTCTCCGTGCCCAGGCCATAGGTAATCCACGACCCCATGGACGGCCGGCCCGGCTGGATGTGCCCCACGTTCATCATCAGCAGCGACGGCTCGTGGTTGGGGATGTCGGTCCACATGGACCGGATCATGCACATGTCGTCGACGCACTCGCCCAAATAGGGAAAGATCTCGCTCACTTCCATGCCGCTCTGGCCATATTTTTTGAACTTGAACGGCGAGCGCATCAGATTACCGGTCTTGCGTTCGTGATCCGGAATTGCCCCCGGCAGAGGTTTGCCGTTGTACTTGTCCAGCATCGGCTTGTAGTCGAAGGTGTCCACCTGGGACGCACCGCCGTTCATGAACAGGAAGATGACGTGTTTGGCTTTCGGCTTGAAATTCGGAATGCGGGCGCCGGGGACTCCTTCAGAGTTGGGCGTCGTATCGGCTTTTGCCAACGACTCACCTACCATGGCCGCAAAGCTGAGCATGCCGAAGCCGCTACCCATCCTCGAAAGCGCCTCGCGGCGGGATAACGGACGGCGTGCCGGTAAATGAAGCATCTCGTTCCCTTCCTTTCTTTTAGTCTATAAACTCAAAGTCGTTCGAACTCATGAGTACACGGACGTATTCCTTCCACGCTGTGGTTGGTTGGCCCAAAATCTGGTTGCCAGGTGCTTCCGGATGCGATTGCAGAAACTCCACGCCCACCTTGATTTCGTCCTCGGTGGGAGCGCGCCCGAACAGGATCCGGTAGGCTTTGCGGATGCGCGCTTCGTCGCTTCCTTCGTCGTATACGCGCCGGGCGAGCTTTTCCGCCTGCAGGTACACGAAGCTGCTGTTCATGAAATACAACCGCTGCAGCGGAACATTGGTAATGAAGCGCTGCTCGGCGGTAAACGAGGGGTTTGGAAAATCGAAGACTTGCAGGAAATTGTTCAGCCGGTAGCGGCTGACCTTGCAGTAAACCGTGCGCCGGACGTTGTCGTCAGTGAAATCGCTGGAAGGCCCACCGGCTTTCTTCAGATCCAGCGCGCCGGAGACAAACAATAGCGAATCGCGGATGGCTTCGGCGTCCAGCCGGCGGCGATTGTAGCGCCAATAGAGGCGGTTGGCGCCGTCCTTCTCGGCGTTCTCCGGAGTCGAATCCGTCGAGAGCTGGTACACGGACGAGAGCATGATTTCACGGTGCAGCTTCTTGATGGACATGCCGTTATCCACGAAGCTCTTGGCCAGGTATTCCAACAGTTCGGGATCGGAAGGCGGGTCGCCCATCTTGCCAAAGTTGTCCGGCGTTTCGACAATTCCGGAGCCGAAGTGCCATCTCCAGACGCGGTTCACGATCACGCGTGCCGCCAGCGGGCTTTGGACGATGTCGTCGGCGAGTTGAAGCCGTCCGCTGCCTTCGGTGAACGGCTGCGGAGCGCCCTTGGAAAGAATGGTCAGGAAGCGCGCGGGCGTCGGATCGCCCAAGGTGTTGGGGTTGCCGCGCAGGTTGACGTGCATCTCGCGCATCTTGGCCACGTCGCTGGCCCCATGCAGGAACGGATAGGCCGGCAGCGCCTTCTTCTTCGCTTCGATCTCCGCCCGCAGGGTGGCCACATGATCCACCGTGTCGGGGGAGAAGTGCCTCTCCAGATCCCAGCCGCGCAGGGCGAGCAGCCCCGGCTCCGGCCGTTCGTCGCTTTCCGAATCCAGGTCCTTCATGAACAAATCCAGATACAGATTCGTCGGCTCGATGGGCATGGTCTTCAATTCCAGATCGCAGCCCGGGCAGAACTGATCTTCCGTTTCGAACTCGTTCGGATATGCGTCGCGGCGAGGCTTCTTCTGAACGCCCGCTTTGGCTTTGATGACGTCGTTCTGTTCTTCCAGCTCTTTGGCCTGCGCCATCACCGAAAGCACCGTGTTCTGGAAGTTGTCGGCTAGGAACTGCGCCTGCTCCTTGGTGCCCCCGCACTTTACCATGTCCTGCCAATCCTTCAGATAGGAGTAGTGCTTGGGCGGCTTGGCCAGGAATTTGATCCAGCGCTGCAGCATCTCGGGATCGACTTTCTCTTCCCCGGCGGCCTCTTCGAGTTTCTTTTTCGGCTCGCCGGTGACCTCCCAGGCGGCCATCATGTATTTCGAGGTCTTCTGCGCCAGCATCTCGGAGTACAGCTTGCCTTGGTCTTTGAGGAAGTCTTCCAGGCGTTCTTCGAGATCGTCGATCTCTTTTTGCTTCTTGTCAAAGAGCGCCGTTTCTGCCGCTGACTGCACGGGATATTCTTTGTACGTCGTGTTTAGGAAGACACCCGCCAGCGAGTAGTAATCCTTCTGCGAAATAGGATCGTACTTGTGATCGTGGCAGCGCGCGCAGGCCACGGTCAGGCCCAGCAAACCGCGCGTCACCATGTCGATGCGCTCGTTGCGCTCGTCGGCTCGGCCCTGCACCGGCACCGCCTGATCCCACCACCAGGGACCTTGCCCCAGCATCGCCGTACCAGGAACCATCTTTGCCCGGGTCTTGCTGTCCAACAGATCGCCGGCCAGCTGCGCTTTGACAAACTCGCCGTAAGGCATGTCGTCATTGAACGACTTGATCACCCAATCGCGATAAACGTAAGCCCCGCGGAATGGCATATACCCGCGACCCTTGGGGTCCAGGCCGCGCACGTCGTCCTCGGCGTAGCGCACCACATCCAGCCAATGCCGGCCCCAGCGCTCGCCGTATTGCGGGGACGCGAGCAGGCGGTCCACCACTTTCTCGAACGCCTTGGGCGACTTGTCGCTGACGAAAGCATCCACCTCCTCCGGCGTCGGAGGCAGGCCGATGAGGTCGAGCGTGGCTCGCCGGATCAGCGTGCGGCGGTCCGCCTGCGCGACCGGCTTCATGCCGTTTTCTTCGAGCTTGGCCAGAACGAAGTGATCGATGTCCGTCTTGGTCCAGGATTTTTCCTTCACGGCAGGGATCTCTGGCTCCTTGAGCGGCTGGAACGACCAGAAAGCGCGCTGCGCGGGTGTGATCACTCGGTCGGTGGTAGTCGTCGGCGCGGCCTTAACAGCATCGGGCCAGGGCGCACCCATCTTGACCCATTCCACCAGCGCCTCTACCTCTTCGGGCTTGAGCTTGCCGCCCTTGGGCATTTTGAGATCGCCGGTCTGCTTGACGGCCTGGATGATGAGGCTCTTATCCGGGTCGCCCGGAACCAGCGCCGGCCCGGACTGACCGCCTTTGAGCAGGTTGGCGCGCGAGTCCACCCGCAAGCCGCCCGATTGAAGCGCGGTGTGGCAGTCGTAACAATTATTGGCCAGCACCGGCCGGATTTTGTTCTCGAAAAAGTCCGCGCCCTGGGAGGAAGCGGGCGCCTGCGCCAGCATCGGAAGCGTCGCTGCGATAAAGACAAATGGGATCGTGTTCCTCATCTCAAAGACCCTTCGGATCAATTCTCCACACCTCATGGAATTCGTGATTCGCCAGCCAGAGAGAGCCCAGCCCGACGCGCAGAGCGTCGCCCCCCTTGCCGACAAATTGTTTGGTTACGCGATTGGTGGCCGGATCGATCCGCGAAAGCGGCTTTCCGATCGCCGTCACCCATACCGCGCCTTCGCCGACCGCAATGTCTCCGCCCGGACCGGGCACGCCCACGGCGATGGTCGCCGAGACGCGATTCGTAGCCGGGTCGATGCGCGAAACACTTCCATCACCTTGATTCAATACCCAGATACTGCCCAGCCCTGCAGCCAGGAATCGGGGCGTCGGACCGACCGGCACGGATGCAGCGACCTTTTCCGTCTTCGCGTTGACGCGCGTGACCAGATTGTTCTTGGTGCTAGTGATCCACACGGAACCGTCGGCCACGATTGCCGTGTAGGACCCCGGGGCGATCTTGATTTTGGAAGTGACCTGATTGGTGGCTGGATCGATGCGCGACAGTATGCCGGAAGTGTCGGACGGCATCCAGACACTGCCTTCGCCCACCGCGATGCCCCCTTCTGTGTCGGCAACTCCGCTGTGGATCATCGCGACGGTCTTTTGCGAGGCCATGTCGACGCGCCACACGGAACCATCGCTGCAGTGCGGCACCCACACGCTGCCGAAACCCACGGCCAGACCGGCGCAAGGCGCTTTGCCTACCTGGATAGTCGCTCCGACTTTATTAATCTGCGGATCCAGGCGCGAAATGCTGTTCTTCGGCTTGTTGGAGATCCAGACGCTGTCGCCGATGGCCACCCAATCGGGGAATCCCGGAATCGGGAACTTCGCAACCGCATGCAGATCCGACATGGGCCGCTGCACGGCCTTCAGGTCGGGCGCATCCGCTTGTGTCGCTGCCATCGCCACCATTGCCGCGATGAGATAGAGGAACTTATGGATTTTCATCGGCCGCAGACGCCATGGCGGGCGAATACCGTCAAGGCGCAACGCACAACCAACCCGGTTGCTGCGACAGGGCAGTACGCTTCGAACAGGGGAGTCCGCGAGAAGGCACAAACGAAGCCAACTCGTTTGTCCAGTGTACCCCAAAGCGGCGGGACAAAACCATCCTTATCGCACAGGAGTAAGCCAGGGCACCCTGCCAGTGGAACTTACCAGGAGGATGCTGCATCCAACCGAATAGCAAGGTATAATTATTAAGACTCGCCTGAATCGCTCCAAACCTTTGCAAGTATAAGAAAATAAAAAGCGAAGGCCAAAAAGGTGGCAAGGAGTGGAGTGCGCCTGCGAATAGCGGGCTATCAGTATGAACATGCAACCATTTGACGAACACAGCTTAGCGGAATCCCATGAGTCCCTCGGGCTCGTCTTAGAAGAGCGAGCTGAGCCGGGAGATTCATTGGATCTGGAGTACGAAGGCGCCGAAGCAGCGGCGGTGGTCGAGGAATCCCCGTACACGGACGATCCGGTACGGACCTACCTACGGGAAATGGGTTCGGTTTCTCTCCTCACCCGGCAAGGAGAGGTCCTGCTCGCGCGGCGTATGGAGAGCGGTAAGTTACGGGTACATAAGGTACTTTCTCGCTCGCTCCTGGTGCGCCAGCTTGCCGTAGACCTCTATCGGGACGTCCGCGAAGGCAATACGAGGCTCGAGGACTTCCTGGACGTCGGCGGCGCTGACGAGTCTACCAAGGAGCGGAAGCGGGCGGACGGCTTGCAGCGGCTCGCCCGGATGTGGAAGCTGCATCGGGATCTGGCGGCAATCGAGCAGAAGCTGGAAGCGACGCCCCGGGTACACGTGCATGTGCGGGCGCGGCTGACAGGCAAAGTGCTGCGCACGAGGGTAAAGCTCTCGCAAGCCATCCGAGCGGTTCCGTTCTCGGCGGATCGGTGGGCTACGTTTGGAAGTGCGTTCCAGCGCGCGGCCGAGGAAGTCATCGCGATCGAAGCCGGGTTGAAGAGGTACGAATCCAGGGCCTCGGGAACCGCCGCTGTCCGTACTTTGCGGCGCGAGCTTCGCGAAAAGGAGGTCCTGACTGGGGCGACAGCACCGCAACTGCGCCATTGTCTGGTTGTCATCCGGCAAGGTGAGCTGGAAGCGGAACAAGCGAAGAAGGCGCTGGTGGAGGCCAACCTGCGGCTGGTGGTGTCCGTCGCGAAGAAGTACGTCAACCGCGGTTTGCACCTGCTGGACCTGATCCAGGAAGGCAACATCGGCCTGATGCGTGCCGCCGACAAGTTCAACTACCATCTGGGCTACAAGTTCTCTACCTACGCGACGTGGTGGATCCGGCAGTCGGTCAGCCGGGCCATCGATGACCATTCGCGTACCATCCGGATTCCCGTTCATGTGAACGAGAGTCTGACGAAGTTTGTGCGGATTTCGCGCGAACTCGAGAAGGAACTGGGGCGGACGCCGACGAATGCCGAAATCGGGGCGCGGATGCAAACCACCGAACAAAGGGTGGAAGAGCTGAGGTCTATCTCCAGGGACACGGTGTCACTGGACATTCCGGTGGGGCGCGACGGCGAGTCCACGCTGCGCGATCTGATTGAAGACCGCTGGGTTCCTCCGCTGGCCGACGCGATGTTTGAACAGGACGTTCGTAAGGAAACCGCGGGCGCGCTGAAGATGCTGGAGCCGGGTCAGGAGAAGGTGATCCGCATGCGTTTCGGGATCGGCTACGAGCGCGAACACACGCTGGAGGAGATCGCCCAGCAGGTAAACCTGAGCCGCGAGCGAGTTCGCAAAATCGAAGCCGAAGCGTTGCGGCGCCTGCGGTGCAACTCGGAAGCCGCGCGGCGTCTCCGGCCGTTGATGAGCGTGCAGAGCGTTCAGTAACCGCCTGTTTTGCGCCTCGCCCAATCCCAGAAGATGGTGCAGTCCTGCATGACCGCCTTTCGGCGGTATAACGGCGGCACGCCGAGCACCTGGAACCTTTCGTCATCCTCATCGCGGCAGGTCTCGACCGTGCTGAACATCCCGGCCTGAATCCGCCTCGCCCACTCCTTCCGGGGCACCAGGTGTAGGGATGCGGAAAGCGGCGGCGGCAAGTCGATCTTCTGAGCATCCGCGTATTCGGTTCCTGAGGGCGGCGGGCGCCGCGTCAGGAAGTAGAAGTGCTCATCGGCGAAGAGTGGTGCGCCGGGAGGCGTGACCTGGTCGATCTTTTTGGCGATCGCCTCAAAGGCGGGCCAGGAGTAGTTGTCTTGCTCGTGCCTCTCATAAAGCGCTTTCCCCAGTCCCAGGCACAGCAGGAGACTCAAGGCGAGAAGGGGCCATAGCGTACGCTGATGGGGATTCAGCCGGGAGCTGATCTCGTACAGGCCGAACGCGGCCGGAATGGCAAGAAACGGAACGATGAGAAGGTAATATCGTTCGAAGGTCGGATGGGCCGTGGCCAGGTAGACAGCGAGGGCGGCGGCCAACCAGAAGCACAGATAGAATTCTGAGCGCCGGATGCGGTCCACTTCACGCCGGACGGTGAATAACAAGCCTGCCAGTGCGAGCGCACCGAGGATCAGGGCATGCGCCGAATCGATCCAGGAGAACAGCACGTTGATGTTCTGCGCGCCGGCGCCTTCCCATTCGACGTCGCGGTAGAACAAGTGGTATTTGAAAATGTCGAAAACGGTTTGAGGCAACCCTTGCACGGCCAGCGCCAGCACCGGTAGGAAAGCCAGTGCTCCGCCCGCTACGAAGACGGCGCAATTTTGCCAGCGGCTTCCTTCCCGGTTATAGAACATCAGCCAAAGCAGCAACACCGGGGCAACGGGCGCAGTCAGGAGTGAGGATCCAGCCGCGGCGGCGGCGAGAAAACCGGCGCCCAGTGCCCAGACCGCGCTCTTGCGACCCACTGCGAGGATGGCGAGGCGAAAAGCGGCAACCACCAGCAAGAGGCAAAGTCCGTAGGCCTGACCGATCGTGCCGAACTGGACGACCAGTACATTCGCGCCAACCAGCACGGCTGCGGCGAGTGCCGCGGCCAAGCGCCAAGGCGACGCTGGGAAACGAGTGAAGACGAAGTCCGCGGTTAGCAGGACGGCGCCGGAGGTGGCCAACGCGGCCACCGCATGCACGACGCGCCAGCTATCGTCGAAGATTCGCATCCAACCGGCGTTCCAGTAGGCATTCAGCGGCGTTTGCGGAAAGAAGAAGTCCAGATAAGGCCGCTTGCCGCCTTCGATCAACTGCGCGGCCAAGAGATGAAATCCTTCGTCCCAGGTGAAGGCTTTGGTCTGGGAATAGATGAGCAGTGCTACAGCAATCGCGGCCACAACGCCGCAGAGCCACAGGAATTGTCTGTGCGTCTGCAATGTCTGACGGAATCCTATTGGCTTTTGAATATCCAATGATTCGATAGTAGAAAATTTGCTGGTGCGCAGAGCGCGATGGCGGCTAGCGCCGATGGCACGGCTGGCGCTTTTAGTTTTTCCACGAAACAATACGTCAGAGCTGTATTGCCGGCGAGCGAGATCAGACCATTGCCAGCGTGGAACTTCCAAAGGCGGATACCTCGTTGCCGCAGACCGGTCGGCTCCCGATCCCGCCAGGTGAACCGCTCGTGCCAGAGGAAATTGTGCAGCAACGCGATCTCCACTGCGATGGGTGTCGCCATGACGTTCGGCAGGCGCCAGCGTTTCATCAGGAGATCAAGAAGCAGTACCTGAAGCGCGGCGCCCACCAAGCCGACCAGGTTGAATCTGCCGAATCTGCCACAAAACTGCCGGGCGCCGCTCACCGTAACGTCTCCTCCCGGTACAGCAGCGCGCTGTGTCGTAGAGCCGCGGTCAGCGCCATGGCCGCCATGCCGCACAGCGCCACCACGCCGCCAACATCGAACAGCAGGAAGTGCCGGCCCGCGATGTCCGCGTAGGGATGCAGGAACACAAATGCATTTCCGATCGCCAGCAGGATTCGAATCTCGGTCGGGCCGAAAGGGCCGTGCGACAGGTGAAAGCGTCCGATGGTGTAAGTCGCCAGGTAGCTTTCGATGGAGAGAACGTAAAAAACAACCAACATTCCCACGGCGACTGGCCAGTGCACATACCCGGAGCAGCCCAGTCCGCCAATGAGCGCCAGGGCGCCGAAGGTGTCGGCAATATGATCCACGTAAAATCCGTAACGCGGCCGTTGCTGGTTGCGCACGCGCGCCAGGGTTCCATCGAGACTGTCGCCCAGCCAGTTCAGGAACAGGAAAGCGTTCACCAGCCAGAGAGCGCGGGTGTCGTGCGAAGACAACGCGTAGGCCGCACCCGCCAGCAATTGCGCGATGAAGCCCAAGGCAGTGAGGTGGTCCGGATTAATGGCGGCCGCGGTACGCGAGGCGATCCACGTCAACAGCCGCTTCTCGACACCTGCCGTCAACGCGTTGTGAATCCGCGGTGCGCTGACAAATCCGGCCCGAGCTTCGTTCACACCAGCATCAGTTGGCGCGAGCATCAGTGTGCCTCCCCAGCGTGCTGTCCCTCAACGCGTTTCTCGTACCGGCCATAGTGAACTCCAGCGAATTCCGGGGCAGTGTTTGGATGATGGGCGCCAGCAGCCAGCCTAAGCCGGCCGGGACGCCGCGCGTAAGGGAAACCGCCTCGCATTCGAGGAGCAGTCCGTCATGCCATTCCTGGAAGCTCCAATACGAATTCAGACGCCAAAGAAATCCGTCGTCGGCTCCCTCGGTGCGGCGGCGCTCGTGCGAGGTTCCAGGCTGGTCGACTTGCCAGATGTGCGTGCTGCGCGAGACGCTGTAGCCGCAATCGCCTTCGATTCCGGCTTCGGTTTCGAAAGCTGCATCGAGCACGACGGTGATGACGAGTTGCTTCTTGAATCGGATGACCATCGCTCCGTCACGCGCAGGCGCGGCGGAAGAGACCACCTCCGGTGCATAGTAGTGGGAGAGCTGGGCGTAGTCGTGCAGAAGGGCCAGCATGTCCTTCGGGCTGGCGCCAGGGACGAAGGCAGCAGCGCGCCAGTGATGTAACATGCCGCCATCTACCTCCCAACTGCCACCTTGGACCGGCTCCGCCAGGACGGCGCCCCCGAGCAGCTTTCGTTCCGCGTCGGCTCGCTGGGCCCCGCCACGAGGCAACAGAGCAAGGCATGTGTCCGAGTGCTGACTGGCCAAGCGCGCCTCCAGTTTTGTCACGTAGCTTTCAAACGCCTGTTCGGCGGGCCGGCTCAGATGTGCCGCCGGGGAGAACGTGGGCGCCAGCAGCAAGATTGCCGGCGCACGCCAACTGATTCGCATAATTCACCTCGCCAGCGAATTGTGCCTGAGCCAGGGAGAGCAGCCAATGCTATCAGGATCAAACGGATCTCTTTTCCACCTCACGGCGCAAGATCTTGAATAGAAAACGGTTATCGCCAAGTATCCGCCGGGAGCGGGTGGACTAAACTGAAAAATTACGATGCCAAATGACGTTCGCGGCCGGGTGTTCCGCTTCGGAGTGTTCGAAGCGGACGCGGCGCGGGGAGAGTTACGCAAACACGGCGTTCGCATCAAACTCCACGCCCAGCCCTTTCAGGTTCTGGTGATGCTGCTCGAGAAACCTTCGGAATTGGTGACGCGCGAGGAGATGCGGCGGCGGCTTTGGGGCGAAGACACGTTCGTGGATTTCGATCATGGCCTCAACAGCGCCGTGAATAAGATTCGGGACGCACTGGACGATTCCGCCTCCCAGCCGCGTTACGTGGAGACGGTTTCCGGCAAAGGCTACCGCTTCATCGCGCCAGTTTCGCGAGATCCGGCTGCAAGCTCAGGCACTTCTGCTGTTGCCGAGGCCATTGACAAGCCGGCCCCTACCGTTCTTTCCACTCCTGAGGAGCTACCCGCGGCGTCGCGGAAGCTGGTGCGGACGCTACTCTTGCTGGTGCAGGCGCTTTACCTCGCATTTTATGTGGGTGCGCTGGCCAATCTTCGGGAGATCGGAGACATCTTTCTGGAAGAAAGACTGCCTGCTCCGTCCGTGCTAATGGCGGTCGTGGTGACAACGGCCGCAGTGCTCATCCCGGTTCGGCTGTTTCTGATCACCGCGGTTGCATTCGACTTCCGGCAGCTCCCCTCAAAATTCGCGCGCATGTTTCCGGTGCTGCTGATCTTCGATCTCTTGTGGGCGGTGTCGCCATTCCTGCTGGTGCATCACGTGAGCACAGGCTTGGCTTTGGGGATGAGCGCAACGCTCGTTTACCTGCCATTCGCGCAGCGCTCGTTAGTGCTGATGTACGGACGAGGCCAGTAAAGCGCCGGCGGCTCTCTACTTCGTGCTGCTCTCCAGCTTGGCGGGAGCCGGAATTGGGATCCCCTTGGCCTGCATCAAGGATTCGAGCAACGCCACGGTTTTCGGGAATGCATCGGGGCCGCCGCGCGCACCGCCAGCGCCGCGGGCAACATCGAGGGGAGTGCGGCCACTGGCGTCTTTGGCGGTCAAGTCAGCACCGTGCGCGACCAGGAATTCGATGAATTTGTCGAAGCCATGCTCCGCTGCTCCGTGCAGGGCAGTTTGATTCGGGACGGCATCGGCACCCGGCATTTGACTCCCCCGGCGGAAGCTCTGCGCAATGCGGGCGGAAGCGCTATCACCGGCGCCGAACCCGGCAGAGCCGCCACGGCCACGAAAAACAAGGTTGCGGTCCAAAACGTCGCGGGAGTTTACCTTTGCGCCGGCTTTCACCAGCAGATCCATGGTGGCGAGTACGCCTTCGTCGGTACGGTTGCGTCCACGAGTGACGCGCGAACCATAGTCGACTCCCGCGGCAGCCATCAACGGCGTGATGCCTTCCTTGCTGGGCAAATCCACCAGCGCTTTGTACTCGAGCAGCAGCGCCACAAATTTGGCGTCGCCGGCACGCGCTGCGCGCAGTAGTGGAGTGGCGCCCTGCGCGAGCATCTGGTCGCCGCCGCGATCCTGCGGGACGTCGCGATAGGGCGGACGCCGCTTCAACTGAATGTTGGGATTCGCGCCTTTTTCGAGCAGCATGCGCGCGACATCGAGCGCACTGAGCTTATCGGCGCTCGGAAGAACGGCCATCGCGCCGTTGCCTTTCACCGGCAGCGTGCTCACGTCCGCCGCCATGTAAACCGGCGAGCGGCCGAACAGATCCCACTTGTTCAAATCCGCGCCGCCTTGGACGAGCACCGCAGCCGTATCGAAGTGCATGTTCTCCAGCGCCAGAAGCAGCGGCGTCTCGCGGTCGGGATCTTCGGAATCCGGATCGGCGCCGGCGGCGAGCAGGTTCTGAACGCACGCGGCGCAACCTTCCCGCGCGGCGTAGTGCAGCGGGGTAAAGCCGCCCTTGTTCATATCCTTGGGGCGAGGCTCCTGGATTACCTTGCGCTCCCACTGATGGACCTTGCCGTGATCGTTCAGGTTCGCTCCCTTCGAAGCGAGGAACTTCACCATGTCCGGCTGGCGTTGTGCCGCGGCCCACATGAGCGCGGATTGTCCACCCCAGGTCTCCTTAGCATTGATGTCGGCGCCGGCGTCGAGAAGCAGTTTAGCGGCGTCTACATGACCCGTGCGCGCGACCGCCATAAGCGGAGTTTCGCCGTTGGGAGTCTTGAAATTTGGATCGGCGCCGGCCTGAAGCAGCGCGTCGATGATGGGAGCCGAGCCGATGATGGAGGCCTCAGTAATGGCTGAGGTGCCCAACTGATTTTCCAGCTTGACGTTCGCGCCGGCTTTAATCAGGGCGCGGACTAGTTCTACGTCGTTGTTCGCGGCTGCATACATGAGAGCCGTGGTGCCGTCGGCACCGGTGGCATTCACGTCGGCGCCTTTCATGCTCAGCAGGCGCATGGCCTCCACATGATCGCCGGATGCCGCCACATCCAGCAGCGCCGGACCGGCAGCCATCGCTATTGCAGCGGCGCCCACCAGGACTGCCAGCGCAGACATGAACCTGCGCATTGGCCTAGACCTCCGAAAGTCCGTCGGCGCTGTCGCCAATCGACTTGACCGGGATCTCGTTGCGCTGGAGCAGCGTGAAGAGCAGGTCGGCATGACGGGAATCCTGGGGATACTTCAGGTGCTGGCCGCCCTTGATCTTTCCGTTCGCGTGTCCCAGGATGGCGGACGGCAGAGGATCGTTGTTGTGTCGATCGCTGTTGCTCATGTCGCTCCCGAACAGAATCGTGGAATGATCGAGCACGGTACCGTCGGCTTCTTTTGCGGCTTCGAGTTTCTTGACGAATTCGGCGAAGACTTGCGTATGGTAGTTCTGAATCTTCACCAGCTTGTCCATCTTTTCGGGATTGTTGCCGTGGTGCGACAGCGGATGGAACCCTTCGGAGATTTTCAGATTGGTGTAGGTGCGCATGCTGGCTTCGTGATCCATCGAGAAGGTGATCACGCGGGTGACGTCAGCCTGAAAGGCCAGACCCATCAAGTCGAACATCAACGCGAAATACTGGGTGATGTCGTTGGGCGTGCCGATTGGGGCATCGGGAATGGTCACGTCGCTGGAGGCCTGCTTCTCGGCCATCTGCACGCGGCGCTCAATCTCGCGCACGGAGTCCAGATAGTCGCTGACAAGGTTGCGGTCGTTGGCGCCGAGGCTGGCCTGCAGCCGCCCCGCCTGTCCCTGGACGCGATCGAGAATACTGCCGGTTTCTGCCAGGATTTGCGCGCGCTCCTGCTGGGTATCGCCCTGGCCGAAGAGTTTCTGGAATACCGCGCGCGGGTTGCCCTCCTGCGGCAGCGGCTGCGTGGGAGTGCGCCACGCCAAACGTGCGCTGACCTGCGCGGTGGTGAGCTCGAGCGAGGGGAGACGCGTGTTTTGTCCCACGTAGCGGACGGCGATCTGGTCAGCGCTCACGCCGTAGTCCGGGCCGTTCTTGCCAAAGTCCCAGGGCTTCACGCAAGTCAACCAGCCCTGCTCGATGTAAGCATGAGGCTCGGGTGTTTCCGCGGGCTTGTTGCGCAGACCGGAGACGATGGTCAGATGCTTGCGGAGCGGCTCGAGGGGCTGCAAGATGGGCGAGATGCTGTAGCTGGTGCCGGTTTCCTTCGGCGACCAGCGATCCATGATCGCGCCGTGCGGGAAGCTGACGAAGGCAAAACGCTTCGGTGTGTTTCCGGCGGGTGTGCTGGCCCACGCGGCGGTGGCGGGAAGCATCGCATCGAGGAGCGGCAGTGCGATGGTGGCGCCGGCGCCCTTCAGGACCGCGCGGCGCGGAATGTGTTTCTTGAATATGAACATCTGTCGTCTCCTTATCTGCTTGCCCGCTGAATCGGCTGCTGCTTCGGCTGCGGAACGCGGCGCATCCTAAATTGGTCAGTATTCACCACAGCCTGAATGATGGCTGAAAACTTGTAATCCTGCGCCGCCGTTTCGCGCACGATCCGGCGAACGGCTGGCATGTCGTAATACTCGCGAGTACGGCCCATCGAATAGGTTAAAAGGGCTTCCACAAACGTCTGCACAAATTGGTCGGGACGGCGCAGCAGGGCCTTGCGTAGATCGTCGGGCCCGTTAATCTTCGTGCCGTCGGGCAACTCGCCCGCGGAATCGATGGGCGTGCCCGCGTAGCGGTCCTTGTCGCGCCACATTCCGGTGGCGTCGAAATTTTCCAGCGCAAAGCCGAGCGGATCCATCACCGCGTGACAGGACGAGCACGTGGGGCTGGCCCGGTGCCTGGCCATCAACTCGCGGACGGTGAGCGCTTTCGTCGTGCCGATGTCCTTGTCATTCAGGGTGGGGACGTTAGGCGGCGGATTGGCCGGCGGCACGCCCTGGAGGTCACTCAAGATGAACTTTCCGCGCAGTACGGGAGAGGTGCGGTTTGGATAGGCAGCCGCCATCAGGATGGCGCCCTTGCCGAGCAAACCCCAGCGCGCGGAATTTTTAAGTTCCACCCTGCGGAACTCGTCGCCTTTGACCCCACTAAGGCCGTAGTGCAGGGCGAGACGCTCGTTCACGTAGGTATGACTGGCGCGCAGCAAGTCCACGACGCTGCGGTCCTCGCGGAAGATGCTGTTGGCAAACAGCGCAAGCTCGGTCCGAAAATCCTGACGCGGGTCCATGCGGCCGGAAGCATACGGAAAGATCTCGGTATCGGGGACTACTTCGTCGAGCCGCTTCATTTCGAGCCACTGGAAGACGAAATTGCTGGCGAGCGTACTGGATCGCGGATCGGCCAGCATGCGTCGGACTTCGTGCGCCAGCGTGGCCGGTTCACTGAGTTTGTTCTTCGCGGCGAGGTCGAGCAGTTGATCGTCGGGAACGGAATTCCACAGGAAGAACGAGAGCTTCGACGCGAGTTCGAGATCCGTGATTGCGTACTTGTCGCCCGGCTTCAATCCGGCGGGCACCCGCTCGCCGCGATACAGGAAGAAGGGGCTGGCCAGCATGCCGGTGATCCCCTCCTGGATGCCAGCTTCGAATCCACCTCGTTTGGCGCCATCGGCGTAGTATTGCATCAGTTCCGCCAGGTCGTCGTTCGTTACCGGGCGGCGATAGGCGCGCCGGGCGAGCGTCGAGAAAATCTGTTTTGCGCAGGCTTCGGGCGTTTTGGTTTTGTCCTTGGAAGGGTTGCAGGTGAAGATGTGGTCGCGGCTCGGGGTGGAACTGAGACCGGTCACGTCGAAGGGGCCCAGAAGCTGGAATGAGCTGACCCGATAGGAGCGGTCCTGTCCGCCGCCGGGCGCGAATATCTGCAACTGATCGTCGGATTCGGCGAAACTCTGGCGCCGGAACGTGACGCCGATGTTGTGCGGCCCAGCGGTAGCTTGAAACTTGATGTTCTTCAGGCGGGCGTTGACGCGATCCATCGCGCCGCTCTGCACCTGATCGTAAAGCTTCATGTCCTCTTCGCCGCCGATGACGGTTTGGTAGACGATCTTGTTGTCGAGCGTGACGACCAGAGGATTTTCGTACTCCATGCCGTTGCCCCAGATATGGGTGGCCATGTCGGCGATATTGATGCGGTACTCGCCGTCGGCGGGCAGATCCACTTTCGCGAGAATGCCACCGCGCGTTCCGAGAGGCAGTCCAGGGACGTGCGTGAGCTGGTTGCCGGAAGCGGCTTTGAACGTCCAGCCCTGGGGGCGCGAATCGCGTTTGCCGAGCGCCATCAGTGCCACGGTGCGAGCAGCGAGGACGTATTGCTCAATAAAGGAAGGTGAAACTTGCAGAGCGGAGGCTATATTGTCGAAGCCTTGCGCGGTGTCATCGGGCGGCAGCAAATCGTCGGCGTTGACATCGACCAAGAGCAGATCCCGGACGGCGTTTTGATACTCCTCGCGATTCAAACGGTGCAGAACTTCGCTGTCGGTGATGTGCGCCTGGTTGGGAAGCTTGTCGAGCGAATCTTCGAGCCAGCCGACCAGCGAGTCGACTGCCGTGCCGTCCGGCTGCCTGGCGCCCGGTGGCGGCATGACGCGGCCACGCAGCTTGCGCACGGCCTTCTCGAAAAGCTCAGGATTTTTGGCGACGCTTTCGGCCGTGATGCCCTGGAAGGTGATGCCGCCGATTTTCGCTCGATCGTTATGACAGCCAGAGCAGTATTGCTTGATGGTGGCGAGATTCGCCTCGGCGGGATCCTGCGTTTGGGTGGCGGGCGCGGCGGCCAGAACACCGGCCTGGATCAAAACGGCGAGCAGCGGAATGGAGTTCTTTATTGGTCGCATTGATCTCTCAGGCGTCGGGTGAAAGATAGGCCCACAGACTCTCGAAAGCACGGCGAATGAACGCGTCCGAGTCGCCCATTTTGGCTTCATATTCTTTTGCCGGCTTGGCCGCAACGCCTTCCGAGGGGCTGTGGCCTTTGTTCAGCATACGAACCAGGCGATCGTAGATGGTGCCGTACATGTCGACCTGCGCGGTGATGTCGGCAAAGGTGAGCAAGGGACCTTGCCCGGGAACGATCTTCGTATCGTGATTCGCGACGGTCTGGATGCGCTGCAGTCCGCCGACAATCCCGCCAATCCAGCCGCCGGTCCAGTAATCGAGGAATGGCCAACCTTGTCCGTAAGCGGCGTCTCCCACGGCCAGAATGTTCTGCTGTGGGAAGTAGACGTAAAGGTCGCCATCGGTGTGTGCCGCGTCGGAGATGTAGCCGTAGCGGATTCCCGAGTCGAGAGCGCCTTGATCGTAGAAGGTCTTGTTCGGCTGTGCGATCTTCGGGAATTTCGGAAATTTCTGGCCGTCCCAGGGCCAGGTGATGTTTTGCGTCAGCCAAAGGCGGGTGTTCTCGTGGGCAAGGATCGTGACGCCCGCCATACCGAGCGACAGGTTGGAGCCGGTCTGTTCGGGGTGCCAGTGCGTATTGAAGAGCGTCCGCACCGGGCCGCTGTTTGGAAGAGCAGCCACCGCTTGCTCCAAAGCCGCGGCGTTCTGTGCCAGTCCGCCGTCGACCATCAGGACGCCATCGGTTCCCGTTTGCGCGAGGACGTTGCAGCCGGCGCCGCCCAATAGATAAATGTTGCCGTCCAGTTTGGTAGTCGTAATCTTCGGAACTTGCGCAAGAACGCACGGAGCGGCCAAACCCGCCGCGGCGGCCTGAAGAAACGTCCTGCGCGTTGGACGCAACATGGTTATCACATAAAGTATACTTCGGCAGGCGTTTGGTTACACTGTCGCTAAACTGCTTAGTACTAATGTTTTAGCAGCCGTAGCGATTGGGACCGGCGGTACAATGGTAAACAACGCAATGGAGGGCTACGATTTTCGGCAAGTCTCCGTCACCGCGCTTGTACCTGCGTTCGCGCGCGGCGAGTACACGGAGATTCCGTGGGCGAAGGAGATGCTGGCGGTTCTACGCGACCGGGGGGCAACCTTGTCCAGCATTCCCTGGTCGGATGGCGCGCGTGGGTACGCTTCCTTGTTTGAAGCGCGCTTTCGTGCCGTGAGCCGGCTGGTGGAGGAAAAAGGCGCGACTCAGGTGCTCGAACTCGCCGCGGGGCTATCTCCGCGCGGCATGGAATTCGCCCAGCGTGGCGTCGTCTATGTGGAAGCCGATCTGGCTGAATCGATGACCATGAAGCGCGAGGTGGTGACCGCTATTCTCGGCTCCGTTCCTGATAGCCTGCATCTCTGTGCTGCGAGCGTGATCGATCGGGCGCAGTTGCTGGCATGCTGTTCTCCTTTCGACTCCGGCCGGCCGGTCGCTGTCACGATGGAAGGGCTGCTGCGTTATCTCACTTTCGAGGAGAAGGCGCAGCTGGCGGCAAATGTGAGCGAGATTCTTCGGCGTTACGGCGGATGGTGGGTGACGCCGGACATCCACCTGAAAAGCTGGGCGGAGCGGCAAAGCTCGGAGTATCGTCAGAGCGAGCGGGAGTTATTGGGCCGCAGCCTTGATTCGAATTATTTCGCCGATCTGGACCACGCGCAGGAGTTCTTCGAACACTGCGGCTTTACGGTGGACTCTCGTCCGCTCCTGGAAGGGATTCGCGACCAGATAGGCCAGCAGAACGAAGAACTGATCGATGAGCTAGCCGATCGCCGGATTTTTGTCCTGACGCTCAAGAGCTGAGGCTAACCCAGCTTGGCGCGAATCATGGTGTTTGCGAAAAGCTGAAGTGGGTAGTAGATGGTTTTCAGGAACAAGCCGTTCTCGTTTGTGAAGATCGGCGCAATCACGTTGACCAATTGCGCCATGTTGGCGATCTTCACGATGTGCGCGTGGTTCATGAACGCGTTGAGGAACGTGGCCACCACGAGCGCATCCTTCCAGGTTGTAGTGCTCCTCGAGAGAAATGTGGGCAAGCCGGACTGGACTGCTGACTCCAGATAATCGGGCAGCCAAGCGTAGATTTGCGATAACTGATAGGCTTGAGACCCGGTTGTTTACCCACCCTTGCCAGTCAGACTGGGCTCTGCCTTGATCTCCATGTGGCGTCTCGGGGGTCTCCAGGGTGGAGGTATTAGAGGAACGGAATTTTGAGGAGCTTGTCTCGCGATTCGCCAGCGATATCCAAGCGGCACTCCTGGTCAAGATTGGAGCTTAAAAGATGTCCAAGATGAGTGGTGATTCTGCTCGTTTCAACAAGATTAAGAAGCGGAGAAACGTACATCGCGCTCGGATGCGAGTGATCCGCGCCGAGATTGCCGCCCGGAAACTGCTGGAGGGGTCCGCAGCGGAAGGGCTGAAGACCTAAGCTGGCGATCCCGCCGATGTAATGGAGATATGGAACCGAAGAAGCACGCGCACGGGTATCTTTACCGCGTGAAGATTGCTCCGTTTAGCGGACCGGTCGAGTATGGTGAGTGGTTCAGCACCGAAGCAGCGCTGCGTTTCGCGATGAGAGAAGTACCTCGCGACATTGGCAAGCGGTACTATTGCGAGGCGAAGACGATCCACTGTGCTGAATGCGAAATGGACGAAAAGCCGAAGGTGATCGCCGTCCTGTGAATTGACAGCCTGGTACAGTCTGGGACCAGAATTGGGCGATCAGGATCGCTGAGGCGGTGTCACACTGGGCAGGAACGGCCCATGTGGGAAGCTGAAACTCGAAGGAAGCAGTACGCCGTGGTAGACCTCCAGGGAGCAAGAACCAAGCGAAGTGACCTGGAGTGTGACCAATGGTCTGCGACGTCTCTATCTCTTGTGCACCTGATCCTTCTCGTTCTCGCAGTACGTTTCGATTAGATCGGAGTCAGGCAGGAGGTGAACCGGCACCTTTGCGGTCCAGGGCTTTGCGTAGGCCTTGGGATCGTCGATGGTGATCTCGATTTCCAGGTGCCCGAAGTCCGGACGCCGGAAACGCTCGATGACGCGGGCAGCATCGGTTTGCGGATGGCCTTTCGCAGTGTCCACCCATGAACGGCCATTGAAACCAAGCGTCTCCACAACCAGCGCGTCGCCTTCCCAATGGCCTGCGGAATAACCCAACCAAGTTGGCTGTGGGTCCTTAGGCAGTGGGCGGCCATCCAGAAACACCTGCCGGAACGTAGAGTTCGCCGAGGTCTCGTACAGGAGAACGACAAGTTGGGATGTCTGCACGATCTTGAACACGTGCGGCGCGTTAGGGGTGGACATCTCGATTCGCGGAACACCCGGTGGCATACATTGGGACAGAGGATCATCTTGGTGCTCTTTTCCCTCACGCTCAGCCTGTAGCGCTTTCGCCCAAGGCAGCATCACAACGTCGCCCGGCTTCAGGTTGTTGGCAAGGTTGTAGAAGTACTCCGGGGCGCTCTCCCAGACTCCGGACAGGTCGGGTTTGCCGTCCGTCGCTCGCGGTGCTGGCGCGAACAGGTTAGCCTTGCCGTCCGGAAGTCGAGGGATCCCCGGCGTCGGGTAGTTCAGCCACTGCGCAAAGGCCGGCGCGCAGAGGATCAGGGTTGCCCAGATGGCCCGACCGATTCTCCCCGTTGTCAGCCTATCGAACATCCGCTATGCCATTTTAGCCTGTGGGCGACACAGTTGCGGTCTATGTGGGAAAGGCCCTTCTCATTTTCACCACAAATAATTTCGAGAACGTTCGACTCCGCAAGGAGTCGCTGCGTGAACTTGATGCTGAAGGGCTTCGTGTACATCTTGAGATCGTCAAGAGTAACCTCGACGTCCAGGTGCCCGAATGAATTGGGGGAAGCACGAAGCGCACGGATCCTGGCGCGATCCAGGAATACTTCAGCAAGCTCAGAACAAGCGCCAGATTTTCGGTGACATCCCGCCTCGGACAGCTCCGGCCTATTGCAAATCGGACATGAGCGCGAACGTCCAGACTGAACCGCCGGCGGGCACTTTACGCGAGGCGTAACGAGTAGCAAGTATTCCGCCGATGCCCGACACCACAGTCACATATTGGCGCCCCTTGTGTGTGTAAGTGATGGCTGTCGAATTGATGCTTGATCCCGTCTTGAACTGCCACAGTGTCTTCCCCGTGTCCTCGTCCAGTGCGATGAACTCGCCCGTCAGATAGCCCGTAAACACCAAGCCCCCGCCCGTCGCCAACATGCCAGCCGCACTTGGCAGGTCCGTCAAGGGAATCTCCCATTTCTTTTCGCCGGTGAGGGGATTGATTGCTACGAAGTGGCCGAGCACGTCGCCGGGCTTTGCTTCCGGGACTCTTGCGATAACACCGGTCGAGTCTTTGCCGTTTTGTGCCGGCTTCGGTGGATTCGCGAGCCGCTGGATGCGCGGAACGTTCCACGTGCTGGCGTACACAAGACCCGTGTTCGGATCGAACGCGATCGGCACTGCGTTGGTGCCGCGCGAAGGCCAGATTTCCACCTCTTCCCCCGCGACAAAGCGCTTGTAGACGTCAGACAACACCGGACGCCCTGTACCGAGGTCAATCTCCGTCGCCCAGTTGACCCGGACATAGGGATGCGCCGCGATCAATTTACAGTTGGTACGGTCCAATACATAAAGAAAGCCGTTCTTGTTGGTCTGAATCATGACTTTCCGAAGCTGGCCGCCAATGCGAATGTCAGCGAGCACCTGTTCGTCGGTAGCATCCACGTCGTAGACGTCGTTTGGCGTGTATTGGTAATAGCAAACGACCTCACCGGTCTTCGGACGGATCGCCAGCACGCTGTTCGTGAATAGGCTATCCAAACCTTCGCGTGGCCGGGGATCGTAGGGCTCGGCGTTGCCCACTCCCCAATAAACCAAGTCGAGTTGCGGATCGTACGACCCGGAACGCCACGTCGGGCCTCCGCCCTGAGACCATGCGTTGGTATTCTTGGGCCAAGTCTCAGAACCGGGCTCACCGGGCGCCGGTATGGTGTACCGCCGCCAAAGCTTGTTCCCGGTGTCGGGGTCCCAGCCGTCCAGGAAACCGCGTGTCGTAGACTCTCCACCACCCTCACCGGAAATCAGCACGCCATTGGCGACGATTGGCCCGCCAGTGGAGTAGTATCCATCGTGTAAGTCGGCGTACTTCCGGTTCCAGAGCTCCTTTCCGGTCTTCATGTCCAACGCGAGGATGTGGTTGTCGATCGTGACACGAAAGAGTTTGCCATTGTAGATCGTCGCAGCACCCCGGTTGTAGGCCGACCGCGTGACACCGGGCTCCAGTTGCACAGGAGTGCGCCAGATCTGTCTGCCAGTCTCAATATCGATCGCGAAGCTCCACTTACCGTTAACGACATACAGGACGCCGTCGTAAACGGTGGGAGCCGCCAACTCGCCCTGATCGTTCATCAGGCTGGTGCTCCAGATAGGCACCAGACGCTTCACATTGGATTTGTTGATCTGTTTAAGCGGGCTGTAGCTTTTGCGATCGTAGCCCATGCTTTGTGTGGTTACGTTCTCGGGGTTCTTGCCATCGTTGACCAGTTCGTCTGTTGTTTGAGTCCATCCCGCCCAAGCCCCAAGACCGAGGATCGTCGCACAGAGCCAACCGCTTCTCATAGTTCACCTCCGATTGGTTTAGAGTTCATGAAGCCAAGATGAGTGAGGAGAGCTGCCTGGTGTATTGGCTCCGGCTAGCCGGCTATGGCCGCTGAATCAGCTCAATGCGGTTACCGGCCGGATCGATCGCGAAGGCGAGGACGATGCCCGTATTTCGGAACGGTCGCGGATCGCCCGTCATTGTTCCACCGGCGGCCTTGACGGCGGCGACGGCCGATTTCATGTCCTTCACCAAAAAGATCACGTGCGTCGTCGGGTCCTCCACATCGTCGGAATCGCGATGAAAAAGTATCATCTGCGGATTCTTGTTGGCCTTGGCAGCTTCGACCGTGGCGCCGAAGTTCACGAAGACTTCAGTGCCTCCTGGGTTTTCGATCCGATTAACTTCCTGCATGCCGAACGCCTCCCGGTAGAACTTCGCAAGAGCTATAGTGTCTTTCGCCTCGATGCGCACCGAGTCGAGGGACACCTGAGCATTCGCGCCCGCCGCTAGCAGCAGCCCGGCAGATATCGCCATCACAGTTTTCTTTAATCTGTTCATCAAGGCCTCCGTTGGCATTCTCATTCATGATAGACCGCGCCGGCGTGGAGGACGGAGCCGCGTGTGTGCTTCCAGAGTTGAGCGTGTCGACAAGCCTAGTTGGCCCGCTCCCGCGCCGGGGCGGAGCCGTTGGCCTGTGCCGCGACTGCCGTGGGAAGTGCCGCCTTGCCGTTGGGAGTGCCGGCGTTCTTCAAAGCCGTCTGGTCGACTGCGGCCGGCTGCTGCGCGCTCAATGCAGTTGCAAAGCCTGCGAGGCATAAAGCCGCCAGCATGGGCGTCGCGCGATTCGTTCGAAACGTGTGCATCGAGATCTCCTTCGCCGCACCGAACGAGCCAGTCTACTGCAATTCGACGCCGAAATCACTCCTGCCCCGCCGGCATTCAAGTCCGCACGAATGCCGGACACGGGCGCGCATTCGCAATGTCCGAATGTTTCGACTAAACCGTGGTATCGCCCGCGTCGTCCGCGTCTCGCGATTCGGTTCTCCGGTCCTTCCTGCGGCTCATGCGCTGGTAGTGAGGGCTGTATTCCAGGCCGTATGGCGTCTTGACCTTCGTCCTTGCCTTTTCGTCGTAGAACGCCTGACTGGATCTGTTCCGCGCTGCGATCTCCTCTTCGGTGCCGTTGCGGAAGGTGATCTCTTCTCGCGGCACAAAGATCACCTGCCCGATCGGTAGGCTGTGTGACGCGGAAATCGTTTCGCCCGGCTGGAGGACGTAGCGGAACTCGGAGTCGTGAACATACCAATCGGTCTCCACGCGGATTACCAGCATCGGTGCGACGGGCCGCTCGATGATGTTGAAGACCGGAGTGTAGATCGTGTCCCATCCCGGCGCAGTCTGGAAGTTCCACGCTCCCCGCAGCGTCACGGCACCTGCCGGTGTCCCCATGTCTTCCGCGGAGATGAACATACCGGGCATCAGGTGGGCGATTTCCCGGGTTTCCGGAGTGTCCTGGATGTGCATTTTGATTTCCCGTTTAGTGGCTCCGATCCCACCCACCGGCAGCAAATACGTCACGGTAAAGACCGGCTTCCAGTCTTTTCCTTTGGCGTTCACCGAGTAGACAAACTGATAACGGCCCTCCCCCTCATATCCGATTTGAAAGCTCTCTTTTTCAGCGAGCGGTGGATGGACCAGGAAGCCTGCGGCACTGCCGGCTTCGAGTACAGGGCAGTGGCGGGCGTGCTGCGGCAGAAGGGGGCGCTGGGCTTCGCGGCGCGGCCGCAAGCCAACTCCGGGCCTGCGAGGATTGGGAAAGAGACCGACTTCCATCTCAGAAGTATCGCACCGTCGAAAGTAAGCGAGGTTCGGCGGTTGAAATCTCCTGGTCCGAAACGGCGCTCGAGGAAACAGGGCGAGTCAACCTCTGCCATAACAGAACTTTCCTTCCATGGCATCCCACTTCCCGCCCCCTTCCGGGGAAAAAGTGTAACCCATGTCTCCGGGCCGGACACGGGAAATTTGGTGGGCCCTGAAGGATTTGAACCTTCGACCAACGGATTATGAGTCCGGCCAAGCGCCGTCCATGGAAGGCGATGTCATGATTTTTCAGCCATCTGGGCAACCTGTCCTGTCCACCACGGACACGCCCGGAAACGGGGAGCGTTCCTGTTGGCTGTCAAGGTGGCTGTCAAACAGTTTCCCGAGCCGAAGGTGTGTCGGCCCCTAAAAGAATCGCAATTGTCGAAGTGCGTTTCTCGCACCGAGCTGAAACGTTTACCTTCAGAACTCGTCCGGCCCGATGATCTCTGAGCGCGTGTTGCCGTTGCTGACGACAAAAAGGGTCAGACTTGTAACGCTGTACTGCACACTTCCATCGGATTGTTCTATCTGCTCCAAGTTGAAAG
>DATJWO010000041.1:0-432948 GCA_035501155.1 Bryobacteraceae bacterium | reverse complement strand
CGATCTCGCCGCGATTAGCGATCAAGATGCGCTTGAACATGGGGGAAAACGAAAGGCAACGGCCGGGATACATCGGTGTTTGTAGGGGCGGGTTTGAAACCCGCCCCTACCATTGCCTAATGCCTGTTGCCTACTGACTTCTTCAGAGCGGTATGTTGCCATGCTTCTTCGGCGGATTATGGTCTTGCTTGTTCTTGAGCATTTCCAAAGATCGGATCAGCGTAGGGCGAGTATCCTCGGGATAAATCACGGCGTCGATATAGCCGGACTCCGCGGCCTTGAATGGATTGGCAAAGGTTTGTCGGTAATGATCCACCATTTCTTCGCGCGCTTTAGCCGGGTTGTTCGCTTTCTGCAAAGTTTCACGAAATACGATGTTGATCGCGCCCTCAGGACCCATCACGGCGATCTCGCCGGTGGGAAACGCCAGGTTTACGTCACCACGGAGATGCTTGCTCGACATGACAATGTAGCCGCCTCCGTACGCCTTGCGGGTCACCACCGTCACTTTCGGTACCGTGGCCTCCGCGTAGGCATAGAGCAATTTCGCGCCATGCCGGATGATGCCGCCGAACTCCTGATCGGTCCCGGGAAGAAAACCGGGCACGTCCACGAAGGTCAGAATCGGGATGTTGAACGCGTCGCAGAAGCGCACAAAGCGCGCGCCTTTCACGGATGAG
Organism: Bryobacteraceae bacterium; assembly: GCA_035501155.1. Classification (GTDB taxonomy): domain Bacteria; phylum Acidobacteriota; class Terriglobia; order Bryobacterales; family Bryobacteraceae; genus Palsa-89. The sequence goes on along the minus strand of DATJWO010000041.1, from coordinate 432,268 downwards.
TTGATGTCCAGGCAACCGGCCAGAAACGCCGGCTGATTCGCCACAATGCCCACGCTCTGGCCGTCCAGGCGCGCAAAGCCCACCACGATGTTCTTCGCCCAATGCTCGTGGATCTCGAAGAACTCGCCGTCGTCCACAACGCGATGGATGATGTCCTTCATGTCGTAAGGAATCTGCGATTCGGCGGGCACTAGCGTATCGAGCGCGGCGTCGGCGCGGTCGATGGAATCGCTCGAACCACGCACCGGCACGCTATCCAGGTTGTTTTGCGGAATGTAAGAGACCAGCTGCCGGATCATTTGCAAACATTCAGCGTCGTCGTGGGCGAGAAAATGCGCGACGCCGCTCACGCTGTTGTGCGTTTCGGCGCCGCCCAGCTTTTCCTTGGTGACGTCTTCATGCGTGACGGTCTTGATGACGTCGGGGCCGGTAACGAACATATGGCTGGTGTGATCCACCATGAAAACGAAGTCTGTCAGCGCCGGCGAATAGACCGCCCCGCCCGCGCAAGGGCCCATGATCGCTGAAATCTGCGGGATGACACCGCTTGCGAGAGTGTTGCGCAGGAAGATGTCCGCGTAACCGGCAAGCGACGCGACGCCTTCCTGGATGCGCGCGCCACCGGAATCGTTCAGACCGATCACGGGCGCGCCGGTCTTCAGCGCAAGGTCCATGATCTTGCAGATTTTGAGCGCATTCGCCTCGGAAAGCGAGCCGCCGAATACGGTGAAGTCCTGCGCGAAGACAAACACCTGTCGTCCGTGGATGCGCCCGTGTCCGGTGACGAAGCCATCGCCATCGATGACTTGCTGGTCCATGCCGAAATCGGTCGAGCGATGGCGCACCAGCTTGTCCACTTCCTCGAAAGTACCTTCGTCGAGCAGCAGATCGATGCGTTCGCGCGCGGACAGCTTGCCTTCAGCATGCTGGCGCTGCATGCGCTCCGGCCCGCCCCCGGCTTCGGCATTGGCGTGGCGGCGGCGCACTTCGGCGAGTCGGTCTGTGGACATGAAATAACAGTATAAGGGTGTGAGAGCATGGAAGCCGCGGAGGATTCCATTGAACGCCGTTGAGCAGAACAGCCGGACAAGCGAAAATTCGCAGACCGGCACCTGGGCTGTCCTGGCTATCGCCGCGGCGATCGCGCTCCTGCACCTCCTCACGAACCAGCGCTACGGCTTCCATCGCGACGAACTGCAGACGCTGAGCGACGCGCTGCACATGGACTGGGGATTCGTCGCCTACCCGCCGTTCACGCCTTTTGTGGAGCGCATCGGCCTCGGCCTCTTCGGGCTTTCGCTGGTCGGGCTGCGGCTTTTCTCGGTGATCGCGCAGGCAGCGGCCATTGTGGTCACCGGCCTGATTGCCCGCGAATTGGGCGGCGGACGGTTGGCACAAGTTGCGGCCGCGCTTGCGGTCGCGCTCTCGCCGCTGCCGCTGTTCGAAGGAACCGAATTTCAATACAGCACCTTCGATTATTTGTGGTGGGTGCTGATTGCCTGGTTCGCGATCCGCCTCCTGAAGACGGAAAATCCGCGCTGGTGGCTCGCGATCGGCGCGGTCGTCGGCCTGGGCCTCATGACCAAGTACACGATTGCTTTCCTTGTGGCTGGTGTGCTGGGCGGCCTTGTGCTGACGCCTGCGCGACGCTATTTCACTAGCGGCTGGTTCTGGGGCGGAGCGGCGCTGGCGCTTGCGATCTTCCTGCCGAACCTCATCTGGCAACTGCGTCACGATCTCATCTCGCTGCACTTCCTGCAGCACATTCACGCGCGCGACGTCGGCGAAGGGCGAGCGGACGGATTCGTCCGCGATCAATTCCTGCTTTGCATGAACCTGTTTGCAGTGCCGCTATGGATCGCCGGCCTGATCGGCTTCTTGCGCGACCGGCGCTTACGCCTGCTGGCCTGGATGTACCTCATCCCGCTAGCGCTCTTTCTGGTCGGAAAAGGGCGCGGCTATTATCTGGCAGCCGCTTACCCGGTGCTGTTCGCGAACGGCGCGGCCGTGGGCGAGCGCTGGCTGGGTTCGATTTCGCGGCTGTGGCGGCGCACGGTGGAAGCCGTGTTCTTCACCGCCGTCGTGGTGACTGGGCTGTTGATCTGCGTCGCGCTCCTGCCGTTGGCCTCCAACGGAAAGCTCCGCGACTTCGCGCTCACCATCAACGGCGAACTGCGCGAGGAGATTGGGTGGACCGATCTGGTCAAGACCGTCGCTGACATCCGCGATTCGCTGCCGCCCGATGAGCGCGCCAGCGCCGGTGTGCTGGTAGGCAACTACGGTGAGCAGGGCGCGATCGAAATCTATGGTCCCGCATATCATCTGCCACCGCCCATCAGCCTGACCAACTCCGCCTGGCTGCGCGGATATCCGATGCCGCCACCAACTACCTTGATCGTCGTCGGATTCTCGCGCCGAACCGTGGAGCGCGTGTTTACGTCCTACCGGCTGGCCGGACATGACGGCAATCCCCTCGGCATCCGGAACGAAGAGAGCCGGGACCATCCCGACATCTTTGTTTGCGGCCCGCCGCGCATGCCGTGGCCGGAATTCTGGAAGGAGTTTCAGAATTTTGGTTGATGTTCGTCTCTCCCAATGACGATTCGGTACTCTTTGACCCGGGCCGACATCCTGCGCTCTTTTTTCCGGGGCTTGAAAAGCTCTCCGCGATTTCTCGTCACAGTTGTCACCTATTCGGTGGCGTTCGGCCTGTTCTCCATGTTGGCGAACGGCGACTTTTCGCGATCCCTGACGGTTCGCGACATCTTGATTGCCCTCGCCTGGACCGCTGCCGCCTTCTTCTTCATGCCCACTTGGTTTCTCGTTCGATACAAGCTGGAAGAGCGGACGCTCACAACTTCGCCGGAAGGCATCACCAATGAAATGGGCGATCGGAAGGCAACCATCCCATGGAGCAGGATCAAGGAGGTCACGAACACCCGGCGCAATGTCGTAATCGTGGGCGTCACCGGGAACGCCATCGTCATCCCCAGCCGGGCATTTCGGGACCACGATCAGCAGGCGCAGTTCGTCAAGGAAATCGAAGACTGGCGAAGCTACTCGGCGTAGTATCCGCTGCGGCAGTGCAGTTCCGCCGTCGGGTATTTCTTGTGCGCGGCCTCGGAAAGCTTCACCGTAATGTGCCGGAACGCGCCTGGCGCGGACGGCGGCTCATGGTACGCCAGCATGTAGCGGCTGCGAATCCGCTCGATCATTTCGCTGAAAGACGCCGACGCGTCCTGCGCCTTCACCCATTCGCCGCCGGTCTGCTCGGCCAGCTCAAACACGTTGGCGGGTGTGAAGTCCGCGTTGGTGTCTTTGTTGGGATCGGGCGGCCTCGGCCGGATGGCGTGCCCGGTCACGATGGCGTTGAAAACTGTATCAGCCTTGTTCAGCTCGCGGATCACCTGGCCGTCCGTGAGGCGGTAACTCATGCTGAGGTTGTCGGTGAGGATGAGAATCGCACGGCGTCCGCGCGGCCCGGCGCGCTTATCCATGTAGTGCGCGGCATCCACGACGGCGGAATTGATCAGCGTGCTGGTGCCGACGTCCCAGCTCTTCACCGCGCTCCCGATCTGGCGCGCCGTCTCGGCCAGATTGTCACTGAAGCCCTGGTGCACGGCGGTGCGCCGAGCGAACACCATGATGGCCACCCGATCGCCCGGGCGCAGATGGTCCAGCGACTCCCGCGCGTGCTGCGCAATCTCGTCGATCGACTTCTGCATGCTCCCGCTGATATCCAGCAGCAGGATCAGGTTCACGGGTTCATCGCCGTGTGAAAAGCCGTCGATGGTCTGCGGCTGGCCTTCGTCGGTGATGACGAAATCCTCCTTGGTGAGATCGCGAATCAGCTTCTTGCCCTCGGTCACCTGGACGTCCACCCGCACATCCGCCACGCCGGCTTTGAAAATGGCCGACTCCCCATCCTGAGCGCGGAGAGGCGCTAGGATGAGAAGCGTCGAGATGAAGAACATCATTATCGGCACGGCAGGCCACATTGACCACGGCAAAACTGCTCTCGTGCGCACCCTGACAGGCATCGATACGGATCGTCTTAAGGAAGAAAAGCAGCGCGGGATTTCCATTGATCTCGGTTTCGCGCACCTCCAGCTTAGCGCCAATCTCCGCCTCGGCTTCGTAGACGTACCCGGCCACGAAAGGTTCATCAAAAATATGCTGGCCGGCGTGGGTGGCATCGATCTGGTTCTCTTTGTTATAGCCGCTGACGAGTCCATAAAGCCACAGACCCGCGAACATTTTGATATCTGCTCGCTGTTAGGCATTCGAAAAGGCATCGTGGTTCTTACCAAGGCCGACTTGGCGGGCGCCGATCTGGTCGAGTTGGTGCGGCTGGAAGTCGACGAATTCGTACGCGGATCATTTTTGGAAGGCGCACCTGTCGTGGCCGTCAGTTCGACGACCGGGGCGGGCTTGCCGGAGCTGCGGGCCGAGGTCGCTAAGCTGGCCGAGTCCATCGCCGAGCGGGACGCATCGCAGTATTTTCGTTTACCCATCGATCGCGCGTTCACCATGCGCGGATTCGGCGGCGTGGTGACAGGCACGCTGGTGTCCGGCTCGGTGCGTCTGGAAGAAGAGGTGGAACTCCATCCGCTGGGCCGGCGCGTCCGCGTGCGCGGCATCCAGGTGCATAGCGCCAGTGTAAAGGAGGCCTCGGCCGGCCAGCGGACGGCGCTGAACCTGGCGGGCGTCGACGTCGCGGAGCTCCGGCGTGGCATGGTGCTGGCTGAAGCCGGACGGTTCCGCCCCACCACGCAGGTGGATTGCGCGTTCGACTTGCTGCCTTCGGCAAAGCCACTGAAGCACCGCGCTCCCGTGCATTTCCACTCCGGAACCGCCGAAGTGGAAGCCGAGATGAGACGGATTCGGGGCTCGGAGCCGCTGGCGCCCGGCTCGCGGGAATATGTGCGCTTCCTGCTGAGCGAACCGCTGCTCTTGCTGCCGGGCGATCGTTTCATCGTGCGCATGTTCTCGCCGGTTGTCACCATCGGCGGAGGTGTGGTGCTGGATATCGCCGCACCCCGCCGCGCGACGGTCGAAAGGCTGCGCAGCCTGGAAACAGCGCCACCGGCCGAACGCCTGGCGCTGCTGGTGAGCGAGTCGCGCTACGGCCTGGGCATGCCCGAATTGGTGGCGCGCACGGGTTGGCTCGAGTCCGATATCCGCAAGGCCGCAGCTAGCGCCGGTTTGATCGTTCTGGACGCGCCGCAGTTCTGGCTCCTCGATTCTCGCTGGGCCGACGCGAAGCTCGCCGCGATTCACGAACATCTGAAGCAGTTTCACCGGCGGAACCCGCTGCTGGCCGGCGCGTCGAAAGAAGAGCTGCGGAGCAAACACCTGGCCGGTGCGCCGCCCTGGCTGATGGACGCGCTGCTCGCTCGCGGCAAGTCGCTGGCGGCCGACGCCGAGACCGTCCGGCTTTCCTCGCACAAAGTCTCGCTCAAGCAGGATGAAGAAGAAGCATCGGCGAAGATCGAAAACGCGTTTCGCTCCGCCGGCCTCGCGACGCCCGCGATGCACGAAGTCCTCGGCAAATCCGGCGTAGAGGCGACTCGCGCCCGTACCATTCTGCAGTTGCTCTTGCGCGACAAACGCCTGGTACGGGTTAGCGACGAACTGGTGTTCCACGTGTCCGCAATCCAGGCCCTGCGCGCGTTGCTCGCCCAGAAAAAAGGCTCCCGCTTTGCAGTGCCGGAGTTCAAAGACTGGACCGGCATATCGCGTAAGTACGCCATTCCGCTGCTGGAGTACCTGGACCGCGAGCACATTACGCGTCGCGACGGCGATTCGCGCGTCGTGCTTTAGGCCTCAGGCTCAAGCCCTGCCCCGCACGTGAATCATCACGCTCACGAGAACGCCGAGCATAAATACCCAGAACAGGACTTTGGCCATAGCGGCCAGTGTGGTGGAGGGTTCGGCGGAGCCCAGCAGACCGACGGAGATAGCCGCGATCAGAAAGGATACAGCCCATACCAACATAAAACAGCTTGATTACTCCATTCCTGCTGATGGGACGCCAGGGACAGATAAGTTGTGACACCGGAAAAACTACCAGAGGGGAGGCGCTTGACAACAGGAGAATAAAAGGCGAATATAATCAGGCGAGCCCGGCTATGCTCTTCCCCGACGATCCTCCCCGAAAACTGGTCGGCATTGCGCGCCTGGCGGCCTCCGCCGGCGTGCTTGAAGCCAAGCGTCAGGTCGAATATTTGGAGCTGGAAACGCGCCGCTTCCTGGGGCGCGGTTCCGGGCGGATGGCCAACATCTGGACCATCAATCCGTATCGCGGCTGCGAGTTCGGCTGCAAGTACTGCTATGCACGCTACGCACACGAATTCATGGAGTTGCGCGATCCGGAACTCTTCGAGCGCAAGATCTACGCCAAGCGCTTCGAGCAGTCGGCCTTCGGCGCCGAAGTGCGCCGGCTCAAGCGTGGAGAGACGATCTGGATCGGCACAGCCACCGATCCTTACCAGCCCGCCGAGCGGCGCTTCAAGATCATGCGCCAGATGTTGAAGGTTTTGTCGAGCGAGCGCGGGCTGGACATCGGCATCACGACGAAGTCGGACCTGGTGGCCCGCGACGCGGACCTTTTGGCGCAGATCGCCAGAGGGAGCCGGGTGCGCGTGCATATCACCGTTACGACGCTGGATGAATCGCTCGCGCGCTTGATTGAGCCGCGAGCACCACGGCCGGCGCTGCGGCTCGCCGCGGTCCGCAAGTTGGCCGAAGCCTCAATCCCCGTGTGCGTTCTGGCACACCCCGTCATGCCCCTGATCAACGACAGCGAGCGAAGCCTGGATGCGGTCTGCGCGGCCTCGGCGGCTCACGGCGCGTGCTCCTTCAGCGCCGCGCCTTTGTTCCTGAAGCCTTGCGCCCAGCAGGTATTCTTTCCGTTTCTGGAACAATCGTTCCCGCACTTGGTGAGGCGCTATCGCGAGCGCTTTCAGCGCAACGCTTACTTGTCGGGTCATTATCCCGAGATGATCGCCGAGCGGGTGAAGAAGATCCGTGCGCGTCACAAACTCGCTACCCGGGAAGCGCCCGAATGGCCTCTGGACGATCAACTCGACCTCTTCTCCGCGGTGGCGCCCGGCGCCTGAGTGCTCAGGAGTTCAGATACAGAGGATTACCGTCGGGATCCGCGAACGCCACAACCTTGGCCGGATATCCGGCGGCTCGGATGACATGGCCAAGACCGAAGAATGCCGGCTGCGCCGTGTCACCGCTCACGCGCATTCCTGAGCCCCTTTCACCGCACACCAGCCCTTCGGCAGCAAGATCTTCATAGGCCACCATCACAGTGTTTCTGGACACGCTCAACAATTTCGCCATCAATCGAGTGGACGGCAGTCGCGCTCCCGCGCCGGCGGCGCCGCTACGGATGGCCCTCGCAAGCTCATGATGAATTTGCCGCTGCAAAGGGGTTGCGGAGTCCCGATCCAGTACGATCGGCGGCACGAAAAGTTCCCGGCGTCGGCTCACAAGTGGCCCTCCCAAGTGGCTCTTTCTATTTTGCACCGATTCAGCGAAGATATTTGCGGGAGGAACCTGAAATGATCACTGGCGGCAATGCAACCGTTTTCGTCTCCAACATGGACGCGGCAGTGCAGTTTTACACCGACGTCCTCGGACTGAAGCTCACCAACCGTTTCGGCAACAACTGGGCCACAGTGGAGGCCGGCAAAGGACTCACGATCGGCCTGCATCCGGCTTCGCCCAAGTATCCCGCGCCCGGCACGAAGGGCTCCATGGTGCTGGGCATGGAGATTGATGAGCCCATGGAGCGCATGCTGGCCCGGCTGAACGAAAAGGGCGTGGAAATCAAGGGTTCGGTTCAGAGGGAGCAGGAGGGAACTTTTGCTCACGTGGAAGATCCCGATGGCAACGGAATTTATTTGTGGGAAGTCAACCGCAGCGTTGTCCCGGAGACCGAGTTCGCGCAAGCCGGAGCGGAGCAGCGCGGCTAATTGCCGGACCCTCTCCGATCCGCAGCAGAGGGCCATCCGCGACCGCGATCTCCCCTAGGGCCCATCCGGTACTCCCGGCACTTTACAGCGCAAAGTAAATCGCCTATAATCGCTCGCATGGCTACCGTTCAGCCGATTCGCGCGGCCCGCCGGGAACCGGTGTCGCTGCAGAACCACGCGATGGACAATCTGCAGTTCATCCGCGACACCATGGAACGCGCGGGATCGTTCACCGCTGTTCCGGGTTGGGGCGGTTTCGCGATGGGCGTGAGCGCCCTGGTGGCCGCCGGCATCGCTTCCCGGCAATCCAGCATTGACGCCTGGCTGCTGGTATGGCTGGTGGAGGGCGTCTTCGCCATCGCTTTGGGCGCGTTCACGATGAAGCGCAAGGCCGATTCGGCGCAGATCCCGCTGCTGTCGGCGCCCGCACGCAAATTTGTTCTGAGCTTTGCTCCACCTTTGGTAGTTGGAGCGCTGCTGACGTTGATTCTCTTACGCGCCGGGCTCACCAGCGCCATTCCAGGAACCTGGCTGCTGCTTTATGGGAGCGGGGTGGTCACCGGCGGAGCGTTCTCGGTCCGCGTGGTGCCGGTGATGGGCCTCTGCTTCATGCTGATCGGCGCGATTGCTCTGTTTTGCCCGCTCACGTGGGGCACCGCGTTTCTGGGCGCTGGTTTCGGCGGGTTGCACGTAATTTTCGGAATTATTATCGCCAGGAGGTTTGGTGGCTAGACAAAATACGGCTAGAAAGGATGCGCCGGTGGAACGGGCGCACCGTGTGGTTGCGGGCCGGACGCTGCCTGATCTGGATCGCCTGATCCACGAACGCATGCGCCTGGGCATTGTCAGCGCGCTGGCGGCTAACCAGTCGTTGACCTTCAACGAGCTGAAGAAGCTGCTCAAGACGACCGACGGAAACCTGAGTGTCCATGCCCGCAAGCTTGAGGACGCCCAGTACATTAGCTGCACGAAATCGTTTGAAGGGCGCATGCCGAAAACTGAGTATCGGCTAACCGACCTGGGCCGGCGCGCACTCGAAAAATATCTGGATCACATGGAAGCGCTGATTGAAGCCATGCGCGAGCATTAGTTCCCTTTTTTTGGAGCCATTCTTTATGTCGCAAAGAACTTCTAATCGATTACACGCGGCCATCATCATGGATGGAAACGGCCGTTGGGCGACCGCGCGAGGGCTGCCCCGAATTGCCGGCCATCGCGCCGGAGTGGAGGCTCTGCGCCGCGTTGTGGAGGCCGCGCCCGATCTGGGAATTGGCGCCCTGACCGTCTACGCGTTTTCCTCCGACAACTGGCGGCGGCCGCCGGTGGAGGTTTCCGCGCTGATGAAGCTATTCCATGTCTATTTGCGTCACGAGCAGGAACGGTGCCTGGAGAACGGTGTGCGCGTTTCGGTGATTGGCCGGCGCGATCGTCTGCCACGCCTGCTGCTTCCCGTGATGGAGGAGTGCGAAAAGGCGACCGCGCGCGGCCAGCGGCTGCACCTGCGTCTGGCCGTCGATTATTCATCGCGCGATGCCATCGTTCACGCCGCGCAGATGCTCAAAGGCAAGGTCACGCGCGAGAAATTGTCTGCCGCGCTGGGCGGCCCCGACGTCGATCTGCTGATTCGCACCGGCGGCGAGCAGCGTCTGAGCGATTTTCTGCTCTGGGAATCCGCCTACGCCGAACTGGTCTTCACGCCCGTGATGTGGCCGGACTTCGGCGCGTCAGACTTGGCCGCGGCGGTGGAAGAGTTCCACTCGCGCGAGCGACGTTTTGGCGCGCTGCCGAAGCAGGCCGCGCTGGCATGACGCGCGGTTGGAGTCTCTTCTTCCGCGACGAAGTACCATAGCCGACATCCGCTTTGAAAGATCATGAGTAGACACGCAGCCGGATGCTTGGTGGTCTGCTTAGTGACTCCAGGCGTCGTGATCGGTCTGTTCGCAGCTTTTCTGGTAAGAATCCGGTTGTATGATTCAGTTGGAACCTACAGGGGATGGAACAATATCGGGACAGCTCCGATCGCCTTCGCGACGGTGTCTTTGTGCGCTTTCGTTGCGGCCTGGTTGGCATGGCGCCGAGCCGAGTGAACCTACGTGAGCTCGGCGTAAGGATCACTCTTATCTCCCTCCTGGGATTTACGGCGTTCGGACAGCCGCCGCGGAAACCGGCCTGTGATTTCGACGGCTTCGACACGAATTCAAAACTGGCCGAGGTCAAGACCGCAACCACCGGCTACTATCAATCTATCCCGATGAAGCTCAAGCCCGGTGACACCGTTGTCGTGAACCGAGTCGATGGCGATTGGACCTGCGGGTATCTCACCGCCCGCCGCGGCGCGGCGCAGGGTTGGATTCGTTCCGCAGACATTCGCCCAGTCAACTTCGATCAGAACCCTCCGCTAAGCGCCTGGGTCGGAAATTGGTCTCAAGCAGAGAACCGCATCCGGATTCAACCGTCGAAGACGTCTGGCAAGTTGGATCTCGAAGGCGAAGCCTACTGGCACGGCATCGGAGATAACGTGCACACGGGCGAGTTCTCCAGCGAAGCGGCTCCAGCCGGAAGTAAGCTTCACGTGGAAGACGATCCGTGTAGGATCGACCTCGCGCTGATCGGTAAATATATCCTGGCCAACGACAACAACATGTGCGGCGGCATGAATGTCCGCTTCTGGGGCGTGTGGAAGCACGCACGCTGATAGATCCCAACCTGCAAATCCGCTAAAATGGTTGGAGGTCTTTCTAGAATGCCGTTTTGACCCCTGGGAATGGTCACCAAACACGCCGGAGAAGCCATATGAGACAGCACGGACTTTTTATTGGTTGCGTCCGCGTTAATATTGTCGACGCGGAAGACAAAAAGAAACAATTCCAGCGAGCCGGGTTTTCCTATGTGAGAGAACTTTCGCCGGAGGAAGCACGGCTGCCAGACCTCAAGATGCACGAGACGGTGTTGGCTTTTAGTCACCCGCTGAACTAGCTTGTCAATCAACTAGCAATTCGTCAGGCGCGTCAGCCTAGCGTTGAGCCACAGAGGTCATTCTCGCGGATTCACAACAAGGAGCGGTAGTGCGAAGGTCAACTCTGCGGCGTCTGAAGAAGCGCACGCTGGATAAGGCCGCACTCCCCCAGATCCGCTAAAATACTATCAGGCGTCTCATGCTCGATAAGACCCTCGCCAAAATCTTCGGGACCCGGAACGAACGCGAAGTCAAACGACTCCGTCCCCTCATCGCCGCCATCAACGATCAGGAACCGGCCCTCCAACAGCTCTCCGACGCCGATCTCGCCGCCAAAACCCAGGATTTCAAGCAGCGCATCGCCAACGGCGAGCCGCTCGACGACCTGCTCATCGAATCCTTCGCCGTCTGTCGCGAAGCTGGCCGCCGCATCCTCAACATGCGGCATTTCGACGTCCAGTTGATCGGCGGCGTAGTGCTGCACCGCGGCCGAATCGCCGAAATGCGCACCGGTGAAGGAAAAACGCTGGTTGCAACGCTGCCGGTCTACCTCAACGCGCTCGCCGGCGAAGGCGTCCACGTCGTCACCGTGAACGATTACCTGGCCAAGCGCGACGCTGAATGGATGGGGCGCATCTACAAGTTCCTGGGCCTGTCGGTCGGCATCATCGTGCACGATCTGGATGACGAAGAGCGCCAGCAAAGCTATAACTGCGACATCACCTACGGCACCAACAACGAATTCGGGTTCGATTACCTGCGCGACAACATGAAGTTCCGCCTGGCGGATTGCGTGCAGCGCAGCCATCACTTCGCCATCGTTGACGAAGTGGACTCCATCCTGGTGGACGAAGCCCGTACGCCGCTGATCATCTCCGGCCCCAGCGAAGAATCCACCGACAAGTATTTCAAGATCAACCGCATCATCCCGCGCCTCGTTCGCGGCGAAGAGATCAAGGGCAAGGAGCCCGGCGAAACCTACACCACCGGCGACTACACGGTCGACGAAAAGCACCGCAGCGCTGCTCTCACCGAGGAAGGCATCTCGAAAGTTGAGCAGTTGCTCGGCTGCGGCAATCTCTACCAGCCGGAGAACTGGGCCACGCTGCACCACGTCCAGCAGGCGCTGAAGGCGTACGTCCTGTTCCATCGCGACAAGGACTACCTGGTGCAAGACGGCCAAGTGATCATCGTCGACGAGTTCACCGGCCGCGTGATGCCGGGCCGCCGCTGGAGCGACGGTCTCCACCAGGCCGTGGAAGCCAAGGAAGGCGTCAAGATCGAGCGCGAAAACCAGACGCTCGCCACCATTACCTTCCAGAATTACTTCCGCCTGTATAAGAAGCTCGCCGGCATGACCGGTACCGCCGAGACGGAAGCCGCCGAGTTCAATAAGACCTACAAACTCGACGTCATGGTGATCCCCACCAACCGCCCGATGATGCGGAAGGAATTTCAGGACACCGTCTACCGCACCGAGGAAGAAAAATTCCGCAACGCCGCCAAGTCGATCAAGGAGTTTAATGAGCGCGGCCAACCGGTGCTCGTGGGCACCATCTCGGTGGAAAAATCCGAGCGGCTGTCCGGCCTGCTGAAGAAGATGGGCGTCAAGCATGAGGTGCTGAACGCCAAGAATCACGAGCGCGAGGCCTTCATCATCGCGCAGGCCGGCCGCAAAAACGCCGTCACGGTTTCCACCAACATGGCCGGCCGCGGCACCGACATTCTGCTCGGCGGCAATCCGGAGTTCCTCACCAAGGAACACCTGAAGAAGCAGAACAAGGATCCGGATGCGCTGCAGACCGCCCCGGTAGGCAGCCCGGAGCGCGCGGAATGGGATGCGGTTTTTTCGCGTTACCGCGACGAGACCTCGGTCGAACACGATGAAGTGGTCGCCGCCGGCGGCCTGCACGTGCTGGGCACCGAGCGCCATGAATCCCGCCGCATCGACAATCAGCTCCGCGGACGCGCCGGACGCCAGGGCGATCCTGGCAGCTCGCGCTTCTATCTCTCGCTGCAAGACGATTTGATGCGCATCTTCGGCGGCGAGCGCATGCAGAACCTCATGCTGCGCCTGGGCATGGAAGAGGACGTGCCCATCGAGTCGCGACTCATCACCAAGCGCATCGCGGCCGCCCAGGAGGCCGTCGAAGCCCAGAACTTCGCCTCCCGCAAACACCTGCTCGAATACGACGACGTCATGAATAAGCAGCGCCAGGCCGTCTACGGCATGCGGCGCGGCCTGCTCGAGGGCAATGACCAGCGCGAGCGCATCACCGAAATCATCCAGGGCATCGTCGCCTCGTTCATCGACGTGCGCTGCCCCGAGCGCGAGCACATCACCAACTTCGATCTGGGCGGATTGCAGTCCGACGTCCTCAGCCAGTTCGGCGTTAAGGTCGATCCCCAGGAACTCAACGGCATGCTGCGGCAGGAGATCGAAGACTACATCAACGATCTGCTGGGGCGCCGCTACAAGGAGAAAGAAGACCTCATCGGAGGCGACCACATGCGCGAGGCCGAGCGCATCGTCATGCTCAACGTCATCGACGGCCAGTGGAAAGACCACCTGCTGTCGATGGATCACCTCAAAGAAGGCATCGGGCTGCGCGGATACGGCCAGAAAGATCCGCTCATCGAGTACAAGAAGGAATCCTTCGCTCTGTTCCAGGACATGATGGACCGGATCGAAGATGAGACTATCCGTTACCTGTTCTTCCTGCAGGTGACCACGGGCGAGCCGGGCGGCAATGGGCTCGGCGGCGAGGCGAAACCTATCCTGCCGTTCGCCGAAGACGAGGACGAAGAGGAAGACGAGGACGACGAAGAACAGCTCGTCGGCGCTTCCAACGAGCAGCGCGCGGCGGCCCAAACCGCCGTCGCCGACTTCACCCGCAACATCCAGCGAAAAAAAGAAAAGGAAATGGCCGAACTGCAGTTCGCCGGCGGCAGCGGCACCACCACCGAAAAGAAGCAGGCCGTCTCCGCCAAGAAAGCTGGCCGCAACGATCCTTGCCCGTGCGGTAGCGGCAAAAAATACAAGAAATGTTGCGGAGCCTGATCCTTGCCGCGGGCTTCGTTTCCTCAGCCTGCGCCGCGATCCTGCCGGACCAGTTAGGCCCGTATCATCGCCAGCCTCTGGAAATGAAGGCGCCAGCCATTGACGCGCAGATGGCCGAATATGGCGCCGACAGTTGGGATGGCGGCGACTACGGCGCATTCCGCCTCACCGTCTGGCAGTTCAAAGACGTGACGGGTGCCTATGCCGCCTCTCTCGAACCGGCGAATGTTCACGCGACGCGCGTGGGCAACTACCTGATCTCCTGCGAGGGCAAGTGCCCAAAAAACCTTGCCGAACTGGCCGACGCGGCGCTGCCCCACGTTTCGCACGGCTCTCCGCCGATGCTGAGCGACTATCTGCCCCGCCGAAACCGGGTCCCGCACTCGGAACGATACGTGATCGGCCCGGTTGGGCTGCACGCCAATGCCCCGCAGATTCCCGACGCCGTCGCGGACTTCGATTTCAGCACCGAGATCCAGATAGCCCGCTACCGGACGCCTTCGGGCGAAGAAACACTAGCCATCCTGTCTTACCCGACGCCCGACCTGGCCCGCCAGCAACTGGCTGCTTTTCAGAAACTTCCAGACGTAACCGCGAAGCGTTCCGGTCCCTGGCTCATCGCTGTTCTGGCCAGTCCCACGCCCGCCGCCCAGGCGCTGCTCAAGCAGGTGAACTACGGCGGCATTGTGGAGGCGAACGAAACCCCTCCGCCGCCGGGTCTTGTAGTCACACCTCAGACTGCCGGAAATATGCTTCTGGCGATCGTCAGCCTGGCCGGTATAGTCCTGGGCTTCTGCGTTCTATCGGGTGTCGCCTTTGGCCTGATGCTGATGGTCGCGCGACGGTTTGGCTACTCAGGTGCTGACGGTTCGCTCATCACGCTCCACCTCAGCGGCGATTAACTGCCCGGATTTCTCCACGTTAGAAACCAAAGGATTAGCCGCGCAAATGGCTCAACTCCGGTTTTCCACAGGATTTCCAAAACAAACCCACGTAGGTAACGGTTCTGTCATCATGCACTTACGGGTAAAAATCAATTCGCCAGTTTTTTGCTTGACTCACAACCCCCGTGGCCCTATGATCTGAATCACAAACAGGTTTTGACGGGTTGCAGTTCCGTCGAATCTGATTCTCCCATACATCGCCCTGTGAATAGCAGGGGCCTGTAAATACAGGCAGATGGTGTCGAATGGGGCCTTCGGGCCCCGTTCCATTCCAGAAATCCAGCGTTACACTGAGATTTGATCCCGCATCCGCCTCCTCCGAAGTCCTCTGCCGCGCCCGCGACTTGGCGGGAACGCCTGCAGGCCTTGCGGAATCTCCCGCCGCTCCTGCGGATGGTCTGGGAAACCGGCCCACTCCTTACCACTGGCACGGTGGTGCTACGTCTGGTCTCGGCCGTGATACCGGTCGGCCAACTTTGGGTCGGAAAGCTGATTATCGATCAGGTGGTCCAGACCATACGGGGCCGTCCAGTGGACCCGCACCGGATCTGGGTCTATCTAGCCTATGAGATCGCCCTCGCCGTCCTGAGCGACCTGCTATCGCGCGCAGTGAACCTTTTCGACAGCCTCCTGGGCGACAAATTCACTAACTATGTCAGCCTCCGGCTCATGGAGCACGCCACCCGCCTGGACCTGGTTTCCTTTGAAGATCCAGTGTTTTACGACAAGCTGGAGCGCGCCCGCCGCCAGACCACGGCCCGGCTCGGCATGCTCGGGATCATCGCCAGCATGGGCCAGCAGTTCGTGACTTTGCTGACCCTACTCGGCGCCGTAGTCGCGTTCTCGCCCTGGTTCCTGGTCCTGCTGGTGGCCGCGGTGGTTCCCTCTTTCCTCGGCGAGACTCGGTTCGCCATGTTGGCTTATTCGATCCTCTACCGCTGGACCCCGGAGCGCCGCGAACTGGACTACCTCCGCATGCTCGGCGCCAGCAGCCAGAGCGCAAAAGAAGTGAAGATCTTCGGCCTCGGCCAGCATCTGGCGGACCGCTCGCGCGCCTTGTTCGACCGGTTCTATGACGAAAACAAGGCCCTGGCCATCAAGCGCGCGATCACTGGATCATTGCTGAATCTGCTGCCGACAGCCGGGTATTACGGCGCTTACGTTCTGATCCTGATCCGCACACTGGCCGGCGCGATGACCGTAGGCAGCCTGACGTTCGTCGCCGGAGCCTTCGCGCGCTCACGGACGCTGATCGAGAGCCTGTTTGGAAGTCTGAACAACATCGCCGAACAGGCCTTATACATCAAGGATCTGTTCGATTTCTTCGAAACGCAGCCCAATATTGTGTCGCCGCCCAACGCCCTGCCTGCGCCGCGGCCCATTCAAGCCGGCTTCGAGTTCCGCGACGTTTCGTTCGCCTATCCCGGCTCTGAGCGGCAGGTGCTCAAGCGTGTGAACTTCCGCTTTGATGCAGGCGAGCGCATCGCCCTGATCGGCGAAAACGGCGCCGGCAAGACGACTCTGGTGAAGCTTCTGGCGCGTCTTTACGATCCCACCGGCGGCGCGATTTTGCTCGACGGCGTCGACCTGCGCGAGTACGATGTCGACAGCCTGCGCGGTGAGATCGGCGTCATCTTTCAGGACTACATGCGCTACGACATGCTGGTCCGCGAAAACATCGGCTTCGGGCGCATCGAAGAGCTGCGGAATCAGGCACGGGTCGAGTCAGCGGCACGGAAAAGCCTGGCCGAGCCTCTGATCGCGCAGTTTTCGCTCGGCTACGACCAGATGCTGGGCCGGCGTTTCGAAAACGGCGTGGATCTGTCGGCCGGCCAATGGCAGAAGGTCGCGCTAGCCCGCGCCTACATGCGCGACGCCCAGGTGCTGATTCTCGACGAACCCACCGCTAGCCTGGACGCCCGCGCCGAGTACGAAGTGTTCCTGCGCTTCGCCGACCTCACGCGCGACCGCATGGCCGTGCTGATCTCGCACCGCTTCTCGACCGTCCGCATGGCCGACCGCATCCTCGTCCTAGCCGACGGCGAACTGATCGAGCAAGGCACCCATCAGCAGTTGGTAGCCCTGGGCGGCCGCTACGCGGAGTTGTTCGAACTACAGGCCGCCGGGTACAGATAATGAGCGAGCCAGGTCCTCCAACACGCTGGAACATCGGACTGAGCTTTTGGATCATCCAGGATGGCAACTATCCCGACTTCGAGATCGGTCAAACCGTCGAGTTTGCTGTGGAGTTCTGGTGTCCTGAGGGCGTTGCTCCACTTGTCTCGAAAGGTCTAACGTCAGCCACCAACGTCGGCGGCCATGTGTACAACACCGTAGCCGAGGTCGTCGTGCGGAACACGAAGATCACTGTTCTCGACATAGGGATCTTGGTCTATTCGCAATTCGCTCCTTTGCCCGCATCCCTTCCGGATGGATCCCGGCTGGAGGTTCAATTGGCACTCGGAGTGGATCCATTCTCCTGCGGGGAGACCCTAAACAAGGATGGTGACGTTCTGCCGCTCGTCTATTCATGGAAAATCCTGTCCATCCTCAGGCAAACTGCACCATTCGTGGAGAGGGTTCAGGCCGGGTCCAAGGTCCGAACGCGCGATCCGCAAAAGCTCGGATACGAGGAAATCCTCAAGACTGATGCGTGGAGGGACGATGACGGTTTTGCCGAGTACATGCTCCGCTGCGATCTCTTGCCGATTCCACCTAAGCGCACGAGCGCTACAGCGCTCTAGCCGCCGAAGCTCCAAGCCGCCGGGTATCGCTAGCTACATGATCCGGCTTACTTCGCGTTCGGCAGGACTACGGTCACCCGGCCATTTACGATGGGATTCCGGTCCTCTGGATTGCCGCAGGTCTCCGGCTCAGACACCCACATCATGGGTTTCATGCGTGTGTAGCGCTTCGTGAACTTCCAGGGCTTGGTGAGTGCGACCGGGTCCGTGATGGTGACCTGATCTTCCAGCGTGTTCGAGTCGATTTGCCGGAATCGCTCGCTGAAGTGCGCCTGCTCGCTCAGCATTGCCGGCGTAAAATCGGCCCACAAACCGCTCTTCACCGAGATGGTCTCCGCCACCAGCGTCTGGCCTTCCCAGTGCCCGATTGACCTGCCTAGCAAAGTTGGCCATAGCTCGTCGGCCGGCTGGAATGGGCGGCCATCGGTATAGATGTGCCGAGTTTCCTTGTCCACGATGATCCAGGTCTCCTCCGGGGTCACGATGAATTCGTAGTCGAACGGAGTGCCGATGATGTGCGGCATGCCAGCCGCGCAATAAACGGTGTGAGTGTCAACCAGCGGGTTGGGATAATTGGCATCCCCCTGGTGCTCCGCACGCACCAGGTTTTCCCTGTACTTGGCCTCCCATTCCGCGTTATACGGCGGATGATCCCGTTCCCCGGGCACGAATGATTTACCGTTTTCGGTATCGAGCAAGGCGGGCGAACCCTTCAGGCTCCAGAGGCCGCTCCAATCGGGGAGTTTGGAAAATTTCTGGAGCCGCGCGGGAGAGTTTACGGGAGTCTGCGCAAACGCGGCTGGAAGCAGCACGAAGGCAAGGGCCGTAGCGACGAGGGCATGTTTCAACATATCGTGATCCTCTAGTTCTGAGTTTGCGGTTCGCCGGTCGGGGAACCTCCCATGACTTTGCCGTCCGGGAGCGTCGCTGAGACCAGAGAACCGCCCGGCCTTCCGTCGCGCAGCGGATGCAGGATAAGTGTGATCTTGTCGCCGGGCTTCAGTGTCTTCGGTTTCCAACCCTTTCTGACCAGGCTAGATGGCGAATTCAATTCGATGCTCCATTCCACCGCCATTCCCGAGGCATCCGTCACCATCAGCTGGATCCAAGAATGCGGGTTGGACCACTGGAACTCCTTCACCACACCCGTCAGCGTTGCGGTCTTGGACATGTCGAAGGCAGAGAACGCGTGATGCGGGAAAGCGGGCGTACATGACAGAATCGCCAGCCCGGCAGCGAATCCGGTGAGTCTGCGCAGTTTCATAGCTAGCAAGTTTACACGTTCAGGTCTGACGATTCCAAGCGGAACTATGCGGAGCTTTCGGACTCCTAGCTATCGCCTAGCCGCCGAATAGCGACTTGAACCACGCGCCTAGATGCAAATGCCGGCCGGGGCACTCGGGCCAGGGCGCGAAGCTGAGGGTTCCCGTGTCGCGCTCCACCCACAACGGGACGGCCTCTTCCGAGCCTTTGTAGTCCATCCGGATCACTACGCCCGAACCGCAGGACTGCGACAGGCCGATGTGCGCCGAAGCCTCGTCGGCATGCGGACTTTTCGGTCCCCAGTCGTCCATGAACTTGTTGAATGGATACTCAGTGCAGGGGTGCGAATCCGTGCAGCCCCACATCGCGTAGGCGGCTTTGTAATCGTGCGCGGACAACAGGGCAACGAACGTTTTGGCCTTGTGTTCCTGACTGTAGTTCTTAAAAGTCCCGTACAGAATCAGGCCCACGACAACCACACAGGCCAGAATAATGGACGCGTTCTTGAGGAGATGCAGCCGATTGGCGCGTTGCTGCTCCGCCGCTCCGTAGGCTTCCAGGTATCCGGACATCGTGCCTACAACTATTTTACCGGATAGGTCTTGTTGTAGGCGGCCGTCGCGTCGGCGGTCAAGTCAAAGGTGGGCTTGTAGAAGAGCGTGTTCGCGCTATCGATGATGATATCCATGCCTTTCTCTTCCGCCAGCTTCTTGACCACGTCCTGCATGCGCGCTCCGGCGCGCTGGAGGATGTCATTTCGCTCCTGAGTCACGTCGTCCTGCAGGTCCTGCTGCAGGCGCTGCAGGTCGCGCTGCTTCTTCTGCCCTTGGGCCTGCGCGTCTTCGGTTCCAACCTGATTCAGTTTGCCGCTCTGCAACTCGTTCTGAATGTCCTGCAATTCCTTTTGCAACTGCACGATCTTGTCCTGGCGAGGCTTGAACTTGGCCTCCATTTCGGCCTGAGCCTTCTTGAGGTCCGCCGTATCGAGCAGCGCCTTTTGCAGATTCACCACTCCGACCTTGAGCTGCGCATTCACCGCGCCGGCGCCGGCCAGCGCCAGGACCGCAACCAGAAGCGTCTTCATTTCGCCAGAACTCCCAAAATCTCATCTTCCCGGAGAATCAGGTATTCCTGGCCATCGATCTTGATGTCGGAGCCCGAGTATTTGCCGAAGAGAATCCGGTCGCCAGCCTTCACATCCACTTCAGCCCGTTGCCCGTTATCCAGCAGCTTGCCGGCGCCCACGGCCACCACTTCGGCTTGCTGGGGCTTTTCCTTGGCGCTATCCGGGATGATGATGCCGCCGCGCACGGTCTCCTGTTCTTCCAGGCGCTTGACCAAGATGCGGTCGTGAAGCGGACGAAGGTTCATAAACTGTCTCCTGTCACTACGTTCGAGAGGTTGGGAAAAAACTGACTGACACAGACCCGCAGCCAATTAATATAGCACGACCGAAACGCCCATTGTTCAGGCAATCAAGTCCAGCACGGTGACTTCCGGGCGGCAGTTCACGCGGACTCCGCCGACGTTGCCGACGCCCCGGGAAATGTATACCTGGCGGCAGTTCCAGGGCTTCAGGCCCGCAATGAAACGCTTGTCGCGCACCGGGACGAAACGACCGCCGACCAGCGGGAGGACCACCTGGCCGCCGTGCGTGTGGCCGCTCAACATCACATCCCAAGGGCGTTCGGCCAGGGCATCCTTCGTATCTGGATTGTGGGCCAAAAGAACCGTGGCTTCTCCGGGCCGAACATCCCGGAACGCCAGGTCGCCGTCAACCTGATGGCTCCAGAGATCGGGAACTCCTACCAGGCGAACGGACTGGCCGCGCACCTGGAGCAATTCGGAGCGGTTGTGCAACAGCTTTGCACCCGCGGAATCCAGAAGCCCGCAAACAACCGAGGTATCCGTAAACCCGCCCTGCCGTCCAACCCAGCGGCCGCCGTCATGATTGCCCAGGCAGGCGAACGCCGGCGCCGCGCTCGAGAGGCGGCGAAGAATCCGCGCGTATTCCGTAAAGTCGACCGGCTGCGCATTCGTAATAAAGTCGCCGGTCAGGCAAATGACATCGGGCTTGGCGGCCAAACCCAGATCGACCGATTTCTCGATCAGCGAGAACGGGACATCGCTGGACGCGTGAAAATCGGAAAGCTGCAAAATTCGCACGCCTGCCCCGAGGCTGCGGCCGGGAAGTTTGACCTGAGACGAAGTTACTTCCAGCCAGTTGGGCTCCAAACCAAACGCATACGCAGGTGCGGCGCCTGCTACCGGGAGCAACGAAAGTAGTTTTCTCCGAGTCAAGCTATTCCTATTGTCTCATCGGCGGAAGATTCGCGCACCCTTACGTCAGTTCCAGTACCAACGCCCCCACCAACGTTTATGATGAGGGTTGCCCGATGGCCAGTGAGAACGTTCTTACAGTTGAAAATCTCTCGGTGACGTTGGACGGCGGCCCCATCCTCCGCGATGTTTCGTTCACATTACGGCAGGGGGAAGCACTGGCGGTGATTGGGCCGAACGGCGCGGGCAAGACGGTGCTGTTCCGGGCGCTGCTTGGACTATTGCCTCACGGGGGAACGGTGCGCTGGAGGCCGGGCGTGAAGCGGGGCTACGTGCCGCAGCGATTCGCCGTGGACCCATCCGCTCCCATCACTGCCATGGAGTTCTTTCTCCTCAGGTCCACGCGGTTCTGGCAGCCGAGTAAGGAGTTCATCGATCACCTGGACCACGAACTGGGCGCGGTCGGCCTGACGCGTGACGTCTTGAAGAAAAATCTAGGAGATCTTTCGGGCGGCCAGACGCAGCGGCTGCTCATTGCCTGGGCATTGCTGCAGCATCCGGAAGTGCTGCTCCTGGATGAACCGACTGCGGGCGTGGACACTGGCTTCGAGGACTCGATTTACGCGCTGCTGCATCGCGTCCAAATGGAGCGCGGGACCACGCTGCTCGTCATTTCGCACGATCTCAACGTGGTCTACCGCTACGCGCAGCGCGTCCTGTGCGTGAACCGGACGGTGGTTTGCCAGGGAAATCCCGTGGAAGCTTTGAATCCGGAAGCACTGGCCACTCTCTATGGCGAGTCCGGCTTTTATCGCCACGAGCACGAGCGGGGCCACTGAGAGCCATGCCGGCGCCCCATCACGCTTCGTTCTGGATCGCCTTGCTGGTAGGCATCGCCTCCGGCAGCGTGGGACCGTTCATTTTGCTCCGCCGCATGGCGCTGGTGGGCGACGCGTTGTCCCACGTGGCGCTACCGGGCATCGCGCTGGCGCTGATCTACGGAATCGATCCGTTCTATGGCGTGATTGTCTTCCTGATCGCCGCGGCGTTTCTTGTCTTTTGGTTGGAAGTGCGCAGCCGCGTTCCGCCGGACGCCATTGTGGGCCTGCTGTTCACAGCCAGCCTGGCCATCGGCATCCTGATACTGCCGAGCGCCGACGTGATCGAATCGCTGTTCGGCGCGTTTCCGGTGCTGTCGCTGCCGTTCCTGCTGCTGATCCTTGCCATCGCGGCCATTCTTGCGGGGCTATGCTTCCTGCTGGCCCGGCGGTTTCTGTTTTTGATTGTCTCTCCGGATCTGGCCAGAGTGGAAGGCGTCGGCCGCGCCTACGACCTGGCGCTGCTGCTGATCTTCGCGATGATCGTGGCGTTGGGGATCAAGCTGGTGGGAACGCTGCTGATGGGCGCACTCACCATTATTCCAGCTTCCATCGCCAAGAATCTGTCGCGCAGTATGCGGCAATATATCATCGCGTCCGCGGTCCTTGGCGGCGCGATTTCGGTGGCCGGTGTATGGATCGCGGGCGCGTTCCGTTTGCTGCCAGGACCGGCGATCGTGCTGCTCGGCATCGGGCTGTTTGTGCTCAGCCTGCCGATGGCGCGAAGGAGCGCGGCATAGGGCTTACGGCTTGAATCGGGCGGCGAGATAATTCAGGACGGCTTCGCGGTCCTCGGCCTTCAGCGGGGCGCCCCAGCCCGTCATCTTGCTCAATTCGCGATCCCATTGGGCTCGCGTGAGGTGCTGCTGCTGCATCATGTGATCGTCGTGACAGATGAAGCAGGCCGTCTTGTAGCCGTCGGGGAGCGGGCCTTCGGCGGGTGGCGCCGCTGCTTGCGGCGTCGGAGCTTGAGCGGCGACCGTCACCGTAACCGGCTGAACCACGTTCCATAGATAACCGGCTGGATTCCATTGCTCGGTCATGGGCTGGATTTGGCCGGCCATGTTGGTTGCGCGCGACATCAGGCTGTGCTCGCCTTCGGTGGCTTTCCAGTCGAGTTGCCAGAGACGCCAGCCGTATTGAGTGCGCTGGCCGCCCAGTTTAGCGGTCCTCCACGTCTTGCCGCCGTCGGTGGATACTTCGACTTTGCTGACTGGCGAGGTGTTGGACCAGGCCGTGCCCTGAATGCGTACCGTCCCCGGCTTGGCCCATTCGCGCGGCGACGCGATCACCGACTTCACGTTCAGATCGGTGACTGGAACCATGTCCGCTGCGTCGACGGCAGTGCCGGGCGCGACGGGTTGCGGCGGGTGCCGGTAAGCCGACTTCATCCAAAAGCCTTCGAATTCGTGATCGAGCACTTCGATGTGCTGCACCCACTTCACCCAGGAGTCGCTGGCCCAACCGGGTGCAATCACGCGGAGCGGGAAGCCGTGCTCGACCGGCAGATCCTGGCCGTTCATCTGATACGCCAGCAGCGTGTCCGGGTGAAGCGCTTTGGCGCGGGTAATGGTGCGCTGGAAGTCGGGCATCTTGCCGAGCGGGATGTCGGCGCCATCGAACAGAATTTCGGTGCCGGAGTTCTGGATGCCGGCCTTTTGCAAAACGTCGCGCAGGCGCACACCCGTCCAGCGCCCATTGCCTACGGAGCCATAAGCCCACTGCGTACCGGCGACGTGCGGCTCATAGAAACTCCTGCCATTGCCCGCGCACTCCAGCACGCTGACCAGTTCGACGCGCGGAAGCTTCTTCAGATCGTCCAGGCTGAGCGTCATGGGGTGGTCGACTTTGCCGTCGATCTTCAAGCTCCAGTCGCTCAACTTCACGGTGGGCGTGTAAGTGTGGCAGCGGACGAAGAAGCGGTCGATGGGAGTGATCCAATCGGTGAAGCCATCGAGCGGCATTTCGAGATCTTGAGGTTTGGGCGAGCGGACGATCATGCGCGAGGCGTCGGCGGCGTGTGTCATACGGGGCAGCAAGGCAGCGGCAGCAGACGCGAACCAGTGGCGTCGGGTGATGGTCATTGATCCAGTCTAGTAGGAGCGGGTGAGGGAGTCCACGAACGCTTTCGGGATCGGCCACTGGCCGTAAACCTGGCGGTCGTCGCGGTGGAACGCGCCTGCAACCAGCAAGCTGGTGAGGTCGGCAGGATTGGCCGGCTGGTGGGACTGGCCAACCCACTGGCGCAGCGTTTTGGTTGCGCCTTCCAGGTTGCCGACCAGAGCGGAGGCGGCCGCCGCATCCTTGCAGGTGACGTGCACGTCGAGCTGCAGGTGATCGGCGGACGGGCCCACGCTGAAGAGAATCCGATCGGAGTTGTCGAGCGCTGCGAGATATTGTCTGGCGCCATCGGGAAGAGCAGCGGCGTTCTTGAGCGCTTCGGCAGGAACCAACGCCCACAGCGGCTGATTGGGAGACGGTATCGCCAGTTGACTGGCCTGACGCTTGATTTGGTAAGCGGCGAAATCATCGGGCGCGACCGCCATCGCCATGACGTTCGACGCAAGCGGATAAAACGAGATGCGCCGGTTTGGTTGGCTGCCCGCGAGCACGCAGTAATTCTCATGACAGGAGCCGCCCTGGTGCGCGGCGTAGGCGGTCAGGTCCTTCCAGTGAAAGCGGCCACGCAGCGCGAAGTAGACCTGGCCGTCCTTGAACGCCGCGGCGACTGCATCCAAATCGCGCGCATAGTCGAACCGGGTTTCATTGACGAACTGCTGATAATCCGGCTCTTCGGCGGCCTTCGAACCAGCCAGCATGTTCAGGATGCCGGACCGGCGGAGCGCGTCGACATCGATGTAGACCACCGTGGCGTTCGCGGCGGGTAAGCTTGCGACCAGATCCACCGGGCTGAGCCTGGAGACCCGGCTCGCCAGCGATGGCCACAGTGGTGGAAGGATAATCGACGCGATCGCGCCGGCGAAAGCCAGCACGGTTACTACTTGCCAGGCTTGGATACGCCCGCGCACAAGGCTTACACTGCGGCGGCGGTCTCGGTCACGCGCGACTCCTTCCAGAGCCGGATATAAGGCTTGAGCGACTCCATCATGCTTTCGAACTGCGGCAGGTCGAGCGACTGCGCGCCGTCGCTCATGGCTTTTTCGGGCGCGGGATGCACTTCGACAATCAATCCGTCGGCGCCGATGGCCACGCCCGCGCGCGAGAGCGCCGGAACCAGGCTGCGTTTACCCGTAGCGTGGCTGGGATCGAGGATGACGGGCAGATGCGTCAGCTCGTTGAGGACCGCGACCGCGGCGATGTCGCAGGTGTTGCGCGTGGCCGTCTCGAAGGTGCGGATGCCGCGCTCGCACAGGATCACGTTGGGATTGCCGTGTGCGACCACGTATTCGGCCGACATCAACAGCTCCTTGATGGTAGAGCTCATGCCGCGCTTCAGCAGCACCGGCCGGTTGCACTTGCCCAGAGTCTTGAGCAGCGCGAAATTCTGCATGTTGCGCGCGCCGATTTGCAGCACGTCGGCGTAGCCAGCGACCAAGTCGACGTCGCGGTCGCTCATGACTTCGGTGATGATGCCCAGACCGGTAGCCTGTTTGGCCTTGGCCAGCAGCTTCAGGCCTTCTTCTTCCAGGCCCTGAAAGTCATAGGGCGACGTGCGCGGCTTGAAAGCGCCGCCGCGCAGCAGCTTGGCGCCGGCGCGCGCGACCCCTTCGGCGGCCTGCATGATTTGCTTTTCCGATTCCACCGAGCATGGCCCCGCCATCACGATGAACTCGTCGCCGCCCACTTCGCAGCCGTTCACCCGGATGCGCGTGCGCTCGCTGCGGTATTCTTTGCTGACGAATTTGTACGGAGCCGAGATGCGCATGGCGGTTTCGACTTGCGGCATGGCTTCCACCGATTCCAGGCAGGGCGTGACGTCGCCGACGCCGACGACGCCGATGACCACGCGCTCCTCGCCTTCGATGGCGTGGATCTTATAGCCGAAGTCTCGAATACGCTCGCACACTTGCTCGATCTCCTCTTTCGTCGAGTGGAGTTTCATCGAGATGATCATAGTTACTCTCCCAAAAATGAAAAACCCACTCTTTCGAGTGGGCCGCTTTTTGCTAACGATTGCTTACGCCGACGCCACTCGTCCCGATTCAGGCGCTAAACCAGTACCAAAATCGAAACGAGCTGTAAGCGCGGCAGCGCATAAAACGCCAGTATATACAGATGCGCGGCGGAAATGCAAGTCAAGCGGTTTGGGTAGTGGCTCAACCTGAGCATGACATGTGGCTCAGGCATCCAAGGATCGGGACAGTTCCTGTGAGGCAATCTCAAGCTGCTCCTTGTCGCCTAGACGGATAGCCGCGATTCCATGTTGCGCAGCGAGGGCGATGGACTCTAGGACCGGAGAAGGTGTGGACTCACTAACGCCGTAAAACGTCTCGGGATCATCAATCGCGGACAGAACAATCTCATGCAACCGCTCAAAAAACCAACCGTTGGGCGAGCTCACCAGTTTATCGCTCTCCGCCAAGATCTCCGAGCAGCTTTCGTGGCTATGAATGTGCTCCAGCAGGGACAGGAGACGCGTGAAGTCGTTCATCCTCGGCGATAAGCTCCGAGACCTTGAAAATGCTCTCAAGTGGACAGTGATAGAGCCTCGACAGATTCTCTGTAGCCCCTTGTTGACGATCTACAAGGCAAATGGCACCTATCACGTCCATACCGGCGTCTCGGGCTTTGTCGATAGCATCCCCCGTGGACCCGCCGCCAGTACATACATCGTCAACAATGACGACACGCATGCCCCTAGGGTCAATGAGGCCTTCAATGGTCTGTTTCGTTCCATGACCCTTCGGTTCCTTGCGGACGGCAAAAGCGTCTATTGGCGCGCTCCAGTATTCTAAACTCTCCCTGGCAATCGCATCTATGATTGGGTCGGCTCCGAGCGTCCTCCCACCTACTGCTGCGGGATGCCATCCACGTTCGGCCATCTTGCGTAGGAAAGCCCGCCCAATGAGAGGTTTGGCCTTTGCCTTAAAGGCAGTTCGCTTGGCGTCTATGTAGAATTGACTTTCCGCCCCAGAGGACAGCTTGAAGGTTCCGCCGCGTTGTAGGGAGAGACGGACCAGCATCTCTAACAACTCGGCACGTTCTTGATCTGCTGTGTCTTCAGGCATTCGATAGAAGGACTCCATTCTAGGTAATCCTGCTACGCAACGCAAATCTGGGAACCGACTCGGGAGTGTAGTCGGCCACTACATCTATGGCCATGAAAAGTAACGGCCAAGATATTAGTAGGATGCTACCACAGAACATATCAGCAGGCAAATGTTCCGAAGTTTTCTTTTGAAAAACTGTGGAAAACCTCAAGACGATTTGTAAGCCCTTTAACACAGCATAACACGGGGTAAAATGCCGGGCGAGCCATTACTGGACTACCCCGCCCGCGCGCGCAACTGGTCCAGCACCGCCTTGGGAATGCAGATGTTGTGGTTCCAGCCCGTGCCCAGTGCGATCTGCGGCTTGGCGTCGCCATGAAAATCGGAGCCGCCCGTCACGGCCAGATTGTACTTCCGCGCGATGCCGGAGTAGCGCTCCATGTCCTTCAGCGTGTGATCGGAGTGGTAGACCTCGATGCCGCGCAGCCCGGCGTCGCGCATTTCACCGATCAGCGCCTCTTCGTCGGCTGGATCGCGGACGCCCAGTCGCACGGGATGCGCCAGCACGGGCAGGCCCCCGGCGTCCAGCACCCGCTGGATGCCTTCGGGAACGTACGGCGCGCGGCGTTCGACATAAGTGGGCGCCGATTCGTCCAGGTATTTGTGGAAAGCTTCCTCCGTGGTCCGAACGTAGCCTTTGCGGATCAGCACGCGGGCGAAGTGCGGACGCGCGGTGAGCGTCCGGCCGAGTTTCTCCACTTCGGCGAGCTCAATGTCGACGCCCTGGGCTTGCAGGCTTTGGATCAAACGGATATTCCGGTCGCGGCGATTCTGGAGCACCTCGCCCAACCATTCGCGGAACTCCGCTGCAGGCGGCTGCGCCAGAAAATAGCCCAACAAATGCACCGCGCGCGATCTGCCGCCCGGCGAACGGGTGCTCAGTTCGATGCCGCAGACCAAATCCAGACCCGCTGCCTCGGCAATCGGCTTGGCCTGATCGAAGCCGGCGAACGTGTCGTGGTCCGTGATGGCCAGCGCCTCAAGACCGGTCGCGACGGCGCAGTCGATCAATTCCTGCGGTGTGAAAGTTCCGTCGGATTCGTTGGTATGGCTATGCAGATCGATCACAGCGCTAGCTTCCGCAGCCGCAGCGCATTGGTGATCACGGAAACCGAACTCAAGGTCATGGCGGCACTGGCGATGATGGGGCTGAGCAGAATCCCGAAGAACGGATATAAGACTCCCGCCGCCAAAGGAACGCCGATCGTATTGTACAAAAACGCGAAGAACAGATTCTGGCGAATGTTGCGCATGGTGGCCTTGCTCAGCGCGCGGGCGCGCACAATGCCGCCGAGATCGCCCTTCACCAGCGTGATGGCGGCGCTTTCCATGGCGATATCCGTTCCGGTGCCCATGGCGATGCCAACCTGCGCGCGGGCCAGAGCAGGAGCGTCGTTGATACCGTCGCCAGCCATCGCCACCACACGGCCCTGCGACTGCAGCTCAGCGACTGCTTCAGCCTTCCCGCCGGGCAGCACTTCCGCGCGCACTTCGTCGATGCCAAGCTCGCGCGCCACCGCTTCGGCCGTTGCGCGGCGGTCGCCCGTCAGCATCACGATGCGCAGCCCGTCGCGGTGCAGGCGCTCGATCGCTTCTTTGGCCGAGGCCTTGATCGGATCGGCTAGCGCGAGCGCACCGGCAGGCTGGCCATCGACGGACACGTAGACCACCGTCTGGCCGTCTTGCGGCAGCGAGGCGCCGAGTTCCTGTGCGCTCTGATTCCCAATCGAAATCGTGTGGCCTTCCACCACTCCCGTGACGCCTTGCCCGGTCAGCGAGCGGAATTCCTGAACCGCGGACAAAGCCAGATGCCGCTCCTCGGCGCCCGCCACGATCGCCGACGCCAGCGGATGTTCGCTCAGCCGCTCGACGCTGGCCGCCAGACGCAGCACCTCCGGATCGCCGGCGGTGACCAGTTTGGGCTTGCCTTCGGTCAGTGTGCCGGTCTTGTCGACCACCAGCGTGTCCACCTTCTCGAGCGTTTCCAGCGCCTGCGCGTCGCGAATTAGCACTCCTGCGGTAGCGCCGCGCCCCGTGCCGACCATGATGGACATCGGCGTCGCCAGGCCCAATGCGCACGGGCACGCGATGATCAGCACCGCCACCGCATTCACCAGCCCATAAGCCAAGCGCGGCTGCGGCCCGACCAGCGCCCAGACCACAAATGTGACCACCGCCGCTGCAATCACCGCCGGCACGAACCACCCGGCCACGCGGTCGGCCAGCCGTTGGATGGGCGCGCGCGAACGCTGCGCCTCGCTCACCATGCGGACAATCTGCGCAAGCAGCGTAGCCGACCCGACGCGCTCGGCCTGCATCACGAATGCGCCCGTCCTGTTGACGGTTCCGCCGGTAACGCGGGTGCCGGCTAACTTCTCGGCCGGGATCGCTTCGCCCGTGATCATTGATTCATCGACGGCGCTGGACCCCTCGAGAACCACGCCATCCACCGGAACTCGTTCCCCCGGCCGAACGCGCAGATGGTCGCCCACATGGACGTGCGCGAGCGGCACGTCTTCCTCCGCGCCGTCCGCCGCCAGCCGGCGCGCGGTCTTAGGCGCGAGACCAAGCAAAGATTTGATTGCGCTCGAGGTCTGGCTGCGCGCGCGCAGTTCCAGCACCTGTCCGAGAAGCACCAGCGTGACAATCACGGCCGCGGCTTCGTAATAAACCGGAACCTCGCCGTTCGGTCCCACCATCGAATCGGGGAAGATCCAGGGCGCGAGCGTCGCAACCAGGCTGTATAGAAACGCCGCGCCGGTGCCGGTCGCAATCAGCGTGAACATGTTCAGGCTGCGATTCACTAGCGACGCCCAGGCGCGGTCGAATAACGGCGAGCCCGCCCAAACAATCACCGGGGTCGCCAGCAGCCCTTCGAACAGCGCCGCACGCGGTCCATGGTACGTGTAGACGAGCACCAACAACGCGGCTGTGGGCACAACGCTCAGCCAGAACCTGCGCCGCATGTCGACATATTCCGGATTGACCTCATCCACCGTCTCCGCGCTGACGCTGACCGGCTCCAGCGCCATTCCGCACTTGGGGCAGGAGCCAGGTCCCATCTGGCGAACCTCGGGATGCATCGGGCAGGTGTACTCTGCCGCGGCGGGCGCAGCCGATGGCTCCGGCGTGGCCATTGCGTGCGGCATCGCCATCGGCTCGGGCTTCGCTGCTGGATGCAGGTACTTCTCCGGATCCGCCTCGAACTTAGCGACGCAACCCTTCGAGCAGAAGTAGTAAGTTTTCCCCTGGTACGTGGATTTGCCCGCCGCCTTCTCGGGATCCACGCTCATACCGCAAACCGGATCGCGAGCTTGGACGGTGTTATTTAGGATTGGCAACATTGCGAATCAAGGTTCGCGGACGGGCACCCTTTCGTAGCGCCGGTGCAAGCTTTGAAACTGCCGTTGACGCAGCCCGGCCCGGTGCAGAAGATACCTCGTCAAAAGCTGCAGGATCGACATTCCATAGACGGAGCTTTGAATAAACGAAGCCGAAGACGCTTCGGGGAAGTATCGTGCGGGCACCGCCACTTCTTGAATCCTGACGCCCGCGTCAACAAACTGAGCAATAATTTCCTGGTCAAACAGGAAATTGTCGGAATTCGTTTCCAGATTCACCGTTTCCAATGCATCGCGCCGGTACGCCCGGTAGCCGGTGTGATATTCGCTCAGGTGCAAGCCGAACGCACGATTCTCCAGCATGGTGAGAAAACGATTCGACAAGTATTTCCACCACGGCATCCCTTGGCGCATCGGGTTGCCTTCGAGCAGTCGCGAGCCCAGCACGACATCGGCTTCATCGCGATCGATCGGCTCCAGCAGGCGCGGAAGCAGCTTGGGATCGTACTGATAATCGGGATGCACCATGACGATGATGTCGGCGCCCGCTTTCAGCGCTTCCCGGTAGCAGGTCTTCTGGTTGGCGCCGTAGCCGTAATTGCGGTTGTGAACGAAAAGCTCCAGCCCCAGCTCGTGCGCGATTTTCACGGTGTCGTCGGAGCTGCCGTCATCCACCAGGATCACGTGGTCCACCAGGCCCGGCGGAAGGTCGGCGTAGGTGATGCGCAACGTTTTCGCAGCGTTGTAAGCGGGCATCACTACGACGATTTTGCGGTCCTGCGGCATGCGGGAACGAGACCCTTTCTCAGTGTAGTCTCACGCGCAGATAAACGCATATGGCGATCGGGTGGTTGCCATAGTAAGGACGGATGGCATCCGGCATCGAGTAGCCGGTGAAGTTTGCGCCCAGGCCCGTCTCCATTTTGTGAAACGTGCCGATGTCGCGCGTGTAGCCCGCGGTATAAGCGCCAATGCGGAACGTGCTGCCTGCTGTGATGGCGAGCAGATCTTCCAGGTCCGGCTGATCGCTGAAGAGTTCGTCCTTGTCGATCAGTTCCACACGGCCGGTGAAGAAATTCCGCTCGCGCCACGGCACGACGGATTCCAGTAGGTACGAGTTGGTATCGCGATGCAGCAAGGTCTCATGGTTGCGGCCCCAAATCAGGCTAGTGGACCACGTGTCGCCCTGCATTGGTCGCGAGTACTCGACCGACGCGGTCGAGCGCACTACATCGCCCGGGTCCAATCGCTCGGGATGCGTGAGGCGGCCCACGGACACCTGCGCAGTCCAATTGCGCGTAGGGAACCAGGAAAGCCGCGTGGACCAGGAGTTGATGGCGCCGTAGTCGATGTTCCAGCGGTTTTCGTTGGGCTCGGTTCCGTAGAATCCGCTGGCCTCCAGCCGGATTTTCCTGTACTTAATTCCGGCGGTGACCACTTCGTTTGCGATATGCGTCGAGTCCTGCCAATGGTGCGAGAGCGGCGCTTGCGGAAGTTCGGCGGCGGAAGCGCGGTGCGGAAACGCCACCGGCCCGAGAGCCGGATCGCCGACAGGTGCGAAATAAAGCTCCAACATCGTGTTCTCGGCTAGCGGGTATGCGTAGTGGACGCCCAGACCCATGATGAAATCGTGCGGATGCTGCGCGTCCACCAGCGGCCGCCCGTAGGCTGTTTCGCCGGTTTGAAACAGCTCCGGATAACGGCGGTTCGTCACGGCAGCCGGTTCCAGGCTCAGCATCAAGTCAAACTGCACGCTGCCGTGCCCCAGTTCGTGTCCGGCCGAAAACATGCCCCAGTTGGTCGAGAAAAGCTTGTCGGCGCCGCGCCCGCCGCTTTGCTGCGTGTCCAGCAGGAAACCCTGGCCCATGAACATGAAGTTCCAGCCCGCCGTGCTCAGCATCTCCATCGGCAGCGCTCCCGATTGCGGACTCACACTGGTGCCGGATGAAAAATCCATCAGGTCCATGCCAGCGGCATTCATGCCGCCCATGTGCATATGCGACATGTCCTGTTCCTGCGCGGCCGCAAAAGGCAAAAATAGTAAACCAATAGCAAGACTTCGGAACATACTCCATCCCTTCTAAAAATCTATGTCAAGATTTCGGGAAGAGACGGATCAGATACGGAGAGGAAGTGGTGAACTGGCGGTATCGAGAATCGGCGGGGACGGGCTGAGCGCAAGGCCCACATATTCGCGCGCACTCGGCAGGCAGTTTTCATCTTGATGCGCGAGCGCCACGACTTGCCAACCGGCTGGCGCCTGCGAATGCGCCGAGACCAGCTCAAAATCGTGCTGCGGCGCGCTCGGCTTCGCCTTGTCCTTCGAGTGGCAAGGCATGGAGGCGTGGTTCGCCGGATGCACCAGGCAGCGCGTAAAGCACTCCGCGTTCGCCGCGGTCAAGGCGAGGGCAAGCAAAATCAAAACTCTCGCGGACAAACGCCCCATCAAGCCTCAGGGTAACACGCATCCGTTACAATGAAGGTGCTTCGCGTCCCCCATGATCCAGACCCTATTCGGCTCCGTCGAGCAAGAACCCAACCTGCTGGAACGCCTGAAAGCAGGCATCGAGAAGACCCGTTCGGGCCTGGTGGATCGTCTGGAGGACGCCTTCGCGGGCCGCAAGGAAATCGATGCGGACCTGCTGGAGGAACTGGAATACGCGCTGATCACCGCGGACATCGGCGTGAACACGGCAACCGAGATTCTGGAGAGCATCCGCGAGCGCGCGGACCGCAAGCAGCTGGCCGACGCCGGTGAAGTCAAGCAGCTCATTGCGCAGCATCTGCAGGAAGTGCTGGAAACAGCCGAACGTCCGTTGCCGCATGTCGCCGAGCCGCCTGCCGTGGTGATGGTGGTGGGCGTGAACGGGTCCGGGAAAACCACAACCATCGGCAAACTGGCCAACCGCTACAAGTCCGAAGGCCGCAGCGTCCTCCTCTGTGCGGCCGACACGTTCCGCGCCGCCGCCATCGAGCAATTGCAGGTGTGGGGCGAGCGGACTGCGACCGATGTCATCCGCCAATCCGCCGGCGCCGACCCAAGCGCCGTGCTGTTCGACGCGCTCCAGGCCGCAAAAGCGCGCAAAGTGGATTACGTCATCGTCGACACCGCCGGGCGCCTGCACACCAAATCGAACCTGATGTCGGAACTCGAAAAGATGCGCCGCACTGCCGCCAAAGTGATTCCGACGGCTCCCCATGAAGTGCTGCTAGTGCTGGATGCCACCACCGGCCAGAACGGGCTGGAGCAGGCCCGGCGCTTCACCGAATCGAGCGGCGTCACTGGCCTGGTGCTCACCAAGTTGGATGGAACGGCTAAGGGCGGCATCGTAGTCGCGATCGCGCGTGAGCTGAACCTGCCTATCCGCTACGTCGGCGTCGGCGAGCAGGCCGGCGATCTGCTGCCGTTCGAGCCCGACAAGTTTATCGCCTCGCTTTTTGCCGCCTGAGACCCTCCGCATGCCTGACCTTCTCATGAACGAAGCGCTGGAACTGGCCCGCCAAGGCATGGGCCTCACCAGCC
Source organism: Bryobacteraceae bacterium (assembly GCA_035501155.1). Lineage (GTDB taxonomy): Bacteria > Acidobacteriota > Terriglobia > Bryobacterales > Bryobacteraceae > Palsa-89. The sequence goes on along the minus strand of DATJWO010000041.1, from coordinate 398,059 downwards.
CGAACCCCACCGTCGGCGCCGTGCTGGTGAAAGGCGGCGTGGTGATCGGCCGCGGCTTCCACACCTATGCGCAGGCCAAGCACGCCGAGATTCTCGCGCTCGAAGAGGCCGGTGAAAAGGCTCGCGGCGCAACGCTGTACATTACTTTAGAGCCTTGCTCGCACCAGGGCCGTACGCCGCCTTGCGCCGACGCGCTCGTGAAGGCGGGTGTAGCGCGGGTGGTCGCCGCGATGGAAGATCCCAACCCGGCTGTTTCTGGTCAGGGATTCCGGCGCTTGCACGACGCGGGAGTTACGGTCGAGGTGGCGTCAGAATATGGCGAGCAGGCCGCGCAATTGAACGAAGCGTTTATCCATTCCATGCGCACGGGCCTTCCTCTAGTGACGCTAAAAGCCGCGCTGACACTGGACGGCAAGATCGCCGCTCCGGAAGACAACACCGGCTGGATCACCAGCGAACGGGCCCGCACCCACGTGCAGCAGATCCGGCACAATTCCGACGCGATCCTGACAGGCATCGGCACCGTGCTGGCTGACGATTGCCGTCTGACCGACCGCACCGGCCTGGAGCGCAGCCGCCCGCTATTGCGCATCGTTGCCGATTCCACGCTGCGCATTCCCCTGGATTCCCGGATGGTCACGGAAGCCAACGGCGATCTCGCCATACTCACGACTTCCGCCGCGCCCGAGGACCGCCGCCGCGCGCTGGAATACCGCGGCGTGCGCGTGCTGGTATTCGACGGCCCAGGCGGCCGCACCGATCTGCGCAAACTGGTGGAGTATCTGGCCGGCCAGCAATACCGGTCTTTGATGATCGAATCCGGCAGCAAGCTCAACTGGGCCGTGCTCGAGTCGGGAATCGCCGACAAAATCTTCTTCTACTATGCCCCCAAGATCCTGGGCGGGCTGCAGTCATTGCCGGTCGCGGGCGGAACCGGCCGCCTGCGCCGCACCGATGCGATCCTATTTCACCAAGTGAAGCTGCATACCATCCCGCCGGACGAATACGCCGTGGAAGCTTACGTCGTGAAGTGATGTTTACCGGGATCGTCGAAGAAGTCGGCAGCGTCGCCGTCGCCGGTCACCGCATGCGCATTCAGTGCCGCCGTGTGATGGAAGACACCTTGGAAGGCTCCAGCATCGCGGTCAACGGCGTCTGTCTGACCGCCACGAAAATCGAACCCGACGGCTTCTGGTGTGACCTGTCGCCGGAGACCCTGGCCCTGACCAACCTGGGCGCCCTGCGAGAAGGGTCGCTCGTGAACCTGGAGCGTCCGGCCGCCGTGGGCGACCGCCTGAGCGGACATATCGTTCAGGGTCATGTAGATGGCACGGCTGGGTTCGTTTTGTTGGACCCGCTCACGGACGGCAATTGGTGGCTCGAGGTGCGAATCCCGCCGGAGCTGGACTGTTATCTCATTCACAAAGGCTCGGTCACGCTCGACGGAGTCAGCCTGACGGTCGCATCGCTGGAAGGTGGAGTCCTGGGCGTAGCCATCATCCCCCACACTTATCAGAACACGATCCTGCACACTTACCGGCCCGGTTCGGCCATCAACGTGGAAGTGGACCTGATCGGCAAGTACGTAGAAAAGCTGTATCCTGGATTGCGTTAGGCGCGTCCAACGGACGGATAATGTGGTCGAGGAGGCGCATATGCGCACGTTGCAGATCGCACTCTTTTGTTTTGCGTTGACCGGAGCTACCTGTTTCGCACAGCGCGGCGGGGGCCATGGTGGTGGCGGCGGGTCTCACGGCGGCGGAGGCTTCCGCGGTGGTGGCGGTTTCCGTGGAGGTGGTGGCGGATTTCGCGGCGGCGGCGGATTCCGTGGCGGGGGCTCTTATGGTGGCGGCGCGTACCGGGGCGGCAGTGGATATCGCGGCGGCTATTATGGCGGCTTCCGGGGCGGATACTACGGAGGCTACGGCCGCGGATGGGGTCGAGGCTGGGGTGGATGGGGCGGCTGGGGCTTTGGCTTTGCGTATGATCCCTGGTATTGGCCTTATTATTACGGCTACCCGAGTCCCTATGCCTACGGCGGCTACTACGATCCCTACTATTACGATCCCTACGATTACAACACGCCGTACTATTACGGCCCTTATGCCAATGCGCCCTACGGCGATCCTCCTCCCCAACAACGGACTGCGCCACCTCCGGCTCAGAACGCGCGCCCGGCTAACCCGGCGCCGCAGGGCACTTATTACAAACCGCCGGCGCAAGGTAGCTATGCTACTGCTGATGGCCAGTGGCATCACTTCGGCGATCAGCGCGGCACAGTAGGCCAGGTGGTTTCCCAGTAGCATCGACTGAAGAATAACCGCGCCGCAGTCGATGGAACAGGTGGATGACCTGTGCGAACTGCGGCGCGCCGATGCGCCTGGAATCCGGTAAAGACTACTTAGTCTGCGACTACTGCGGCAACCTCCACTTCCCCGATCCGAATCCCGAGGGCGTGCGCGTGCTGGAGGAGCCTTCCACTCTCGCCTGTCCCAAGTGCGCGGTCCCTTTGGTCCACGCGTCCGTCGGCGGCCAGCGCATTCTGTACTGCAACCGCTGCCGAGGCATGCTGATCGGCATGGACATCTTTCTTGCCATCATTGAGGATCTGCGTTCCCGCCGCGAAGCCGTCGCCGAGGCCGCGCGCCAGCCGGACTGGCACGACCTGGACCGGCGCATCCACTGCCCACAATGCGGCGAAACCATGGATACGCATGCTTATGAGGGCGGAGGCAACGTCATCATCGACGATTGCGAGCGCTGCTCGTTTAACTGGCTGGACTATGGCGAGTTGGATCGCATCGTCCGTGCGCCCGATCACGAACAGGCCACCGAGTACTGGGGTCCGCAATAGCCGGCGCGCCGTTCCCTGAGAATATCTCCACACCCCCGGCACGTATATTGCGTGAATATCCGAGGGATAATTGCTTGGCGCAACGTGGTTTGCTGCGCGCTCGCCGCGGCTCTCGCTGCAAATGCCTCTGTCATCATTCAGTTGAAAGTGGTTGGGGGCGAGGGCGTTGTTTATCGAACAGGGGCTAGGGCAACGCGCGGGCTCACGGTCCTGGTGACCGACGAAACGGGCAAGCCCGTGGAAAATGCCGCCGTCAGTTTTCGACTGCCGGACGAAGGCCCGAGCGGCACATTCAATTCCGGCCTGCGCACCGAAGTGGTGACAACCGGCCCGGACGGCCGCGCCACCATCTGGGGCATGCAATGGAACAAGACGGCGGGACCGGTCTCGATTCGCATCACGGCTGCCAAGGACCAGGCGCGCGCGGGCGTTATCAGCACGCAATACCTGAGCGACACGATCGCGGCAAAAGCAGGGGGCGAAGGCGTGTTCACTGCACCGCACAAAGGACATAAGTGGCTGTGGATCGCTTTGGTCGCTGGAGCTGCGGCAGGGGCAGGCATGGCATTCGGCGGGCACGGCTCCTCGTCGGGAACCGCCGCGGCATCCACCACACCGGGCATTGTCATTGGAACGCCGAGCATTATTGTGGGACATCCGTAATGAAACGACTCTTACTTTTCATCGCCGTCTCGAGCGCGTGGGCGCAGCCGGCGCTCGCGCCTCCACAGCTGGGGTTCATCGCGGACGGCGCGCATGCGCTGCATGCGATTTACGGCATCGCGGGGAACTTCGTGCTGGGGAGCGCGGCTGCGGCGGGCGTCACCGCGGCTGCTTTTTCCGGCTCGATCGGGCTGCTGAAGACCGACTCGGCGGTGATTGCGTTCGACCGGCAAGGCAATACGCTGGGCAGCGCCAGCGCGCCCGCGGGACCGGCATTGTTCGGTCTTGCAGAGAAGGGCGAAGCGGCGCTTGCTTACCTCCCGGGATCGGGCCAGATTGTTCGCTTCACCGGCGGCCACTTTACGCCTCGGACCGTAACTCTGGACGTCTCTTCTGTCGTCTCTGTCGCGTTTCCCAACATCCGGCAGGCGTCGTTGATCGTCCAACGCGATGGCGGGCTCTGGCAACTGCGCGTGGACCTCTCTGACGGCCACGTAGATTCTCAAGCCGCACTTACCGGCTTGACTGCCCCGATTCTCGAATTGCCCTCGGAGGCGCTGGTATCGAGCGACAGTCAGGGCATCGTCGTGACCGGGCCGGACGGCTCGCAAATCCACATCGCCGGCCGGTTACCCGCGCATTTTGCCTTGCAGCAGATGAGCGCGGGCTGGGTGCAGGTGGCCGATCTGGACAGCGCCGCGCGTTTCGCCGTTCGCGTCATAGCCGGCCACGAAGGCTTCTATACGCTACCGGAGGTGGGGCAATGATTTCGCGCTGCGCTCTCGTGGCGCTGCTCGCGCCTCTGGCAGCTCTGGCGCAGATCCAGGTCTTTCAGTACGACGGAACCAACTATGCACCGGTCAGCGGCCTTTTCAACGTTGGTACCGCGTCGCCGGGCGACACCATCGAGACACGCTTTCGCGTGCGCAATACAGGCACCGCGGCAACGCAACTGACGAAAATCGCCTTGGCTGGCGAAGGATTCGCCATCTCCAGTGCGCCTTCGCTTCCCTACACGCTCGCCCCCTACGTGGGCCCGACGTCGGAAGCCGAGTTCCGCGTGACGTTCAGTCCGACTAGCACCGGCTCTTATAGCGCATTCCTGGAAGTCAACACCGTTAACATCGTTCTGCAAGGGACGGCGGCAGCCGGGGTGTCGCTCACGCAGGCCGGCAGTAATACGCCGCTCGCGGCCGGTAGCACAATCGATTTTGGCTCCGTGAACGTGGGCGCAAGCCATGCGATCGCGTTTACGCTGTCAAATCCCGGAAGCACGAGCCTCACCGTCGGCACATTGGCGGTAGCCGGAACCGGCTTTAGCGGTCCCATCGGCCTCACCGCGCCCGTGCAACTCGCGGCCGGGCAAACGGCATCGTTCCAAGTGACTTTTCAGCCAAAATCCGGCCAGGCCGCGCAGGGAACCCTGACGGTAGCTCAGCGCTCGTTCAAGCTCGCGGGGCAAGGACTCGCTCAACCATTGCCGACAGCTTCCATTGTGCTCGGCTCTACATTGGGCGCCAGCGATGATCAGAACAATGTGTCCGTTTCGCTTGCGTCTGCATCGCCGGTGAGCGCCACCGGGACGCTGACGCTGGCCTTCCAACCGGCGACCGGCCTTCCGGACGATCCCGCGATCGCGTTCCTCTCGGGACCGCCGCGCGCGGCAACCGTCACGATCGCGGCCGGCGACACCGTGGCGAAGTTCAACGGGCAGAGCAGCATCCAGTTCCAGACGGGGACCACGGCCGGGACGATCGTGTTCACCTTGACGCTGCCGAATGCGACCCAACAGGCGTCGCTGGTGATTACGCCCTCGCCCGTGATCGTCGACGCAGCCACCAGCGTGCGGCGGTTTGGCGCCGTGGATGTAAGCTTGACCGGGTTCGACAATACGTATTCGACGTCGCAGCTCGCGTTCACGTTTTACAACCTGAGCGGGGCGGTCATGTCCGGCGCAATCCCGGTGGATGCAACGTCGATTTTTCACCGGTATTTCTTCAATTCCAACCCTACGGGAGGCGCCTTCGGTCTTCTAGCAACCTTCCCGGTCACGGGCGACACGACGCAGATTGGCGCCGTGGATGTCCAGATCACCAACTCCGCCGGCGTCACCACCGCGCAGAAGATTCCCATCGGCAACTAGCCGGACCTCGCCTGCGGCATTCCGCTATTCTGCGTACATGCTGCTGGCCGGCGTGGTCGAGACGTCGCGGAAGGTTGCCGACACATCTAAGCGGCTGGAGAAGATCGACCTGCTAGCAGGGCTGTTGCGCCAGCTTCATCCCAACGAAGTGGATATCGTCGTGCCATTCCTGGCAGGCCAGACTCGTCAGGGCCGCCTCGGGATCGGCTATGCGGCGCTGCGCGACGCCCGAACTTCGCCGGCCGCGGAGGCAAGCCTGGAAGTGGCCGAAGTCGACCGCACTCTTGACTCGATAGCCGCTGCTACTGGAAGCGGCTCGCAACGGCGGCGGCTCGAGCTGTTGCAGGGGATGTTTGCTCGCGCCACAGAGGCCGAGCAACAGTTCCTGGTTGGCCTGCTGATGGGTGAACTGCGGCAAGGCGCGCTGGAAGGAATCATGGTGGAGGCGGTCGCGAAGGCTTCCGGCATCGTTAGTGAGCGCGTCCGGCGGGCCGCGATGATGGCCGGCGACATCACGCGAGTGGCGCGGTCGGCGATGGAGGCGGGCGAGGCCGACCTGGGGCAGTTCGATGTCCAGCTCTTCCGGCCGATCCAGCCGATGCTGGCGCAATCCGCCGAAGATGTCCCGGAGGCGCTGGCCGAACTGGGCGAGGCGGCACTCGAATTCAAGCTGGACGGCGCGCGCGTCCAGGTCCACAAATCGGGCGACGATGTCCGCGTGTACTCGCGGGCCTTGAATGATGTCAGCCTGGCGGTGCCCGAGATCGTGGAAGTGGTGCGAGGGCTGCCCGCCAAAGATCTGATCCTGGATGGCGAAGTGATCAGCCTGCAGCCGGATGGCCGTCCGCAGCCGTTTCAGGTGACGATGCGGCGGTTCGGGCGCAAGCTGGATGTCGAGCGGATGCGCCAGGAGCTGCCCATGACGCCGTTCTGGTTCGACCTGCTGTACCTGGACGGCGGGTCGCTTCTGGATGAACCGCAGTCGCGGCGCTTTCATGCGCTGTCGGAGCTGGCGCGCGGCTCGGTGATCCCGAGCATGATCACCGGCGACTCCGCCAAGGGCGATGAGTTCATGGACCAGGCGCTGGCGCGCGGCCACGAGGGCATCATGGCGAAGGCGACAGGAGCCACCTACGCCGCCGGTTCGCGGGGGCAAAGCTGGCTGAAGGTGAAGCGGGCGCGCACGCTGGACCTGGTGATCCTGGCGGCCGAGTGGGGGCATGGGCGGCGGCAAGGCTGGCTGAGCAACCTGCATCTGGGCGCGCGCGACAGCGTCAAGGGCGGATTCGCCATGCTCGGCAAGACCTTCAAAGGCCTCACCGACGAGATGCTAGAGTGGCAGACGGGCGAGCTGCTGCGGCTCGAAATCGGCCGCGACAACTACACGGTGTACGTTGAGCCGAAGCTGGTAGTGGAAATCGCGTTCAACGAGATCCAGATCAGCCCGCGCTACGTCAGCGGCCTGGCACTCCGTTTCGCGCGAGTGAAGCGCTATCGCACCGACAAGCCCGCCGCCGAGGCTGATACATTCGAGACAGTGCAGAAGCTGGCGGGCGTGGCATGACGGGCGCGAAGCCGGTGGCGCTGACCATCGCCGGATCGGACGCGAGCGGCGGAGCCGGGATCCAGGCCGATCTCAAGGTTTTTCACCAGTTCGGCGTTTATGGCGAGGCCGTGGTCACGTTAGTCACGGTGCAGAATACGTGTGGCGTGCAGCGCGTCCAGCACCTGGCGGCGGACCTGGTGGCCGATCAGATTCGCGCGGTGATCAGCGACATTCCGCCGGCGGCGGCAAAGACCGGGGCGCTGGGCAATGGAGAGATCATTGAGGCCGTCGCGGAACTGGCTGCCGAGTTCCCGTTTCCACTGATAGTGGATCCCGTGCTGGTCAGTAAGAACGGGGCGGCACTGCTGGCGGCCGGCGCCGTAGACATATTGAAGACAGGGCTGCTGCCGCGTGCATTTTTGCTCACCCCAAATCTGGAAGAAGCGGGCCTGCTGACGGGTCTGGAAGTGCGGGACGCGGCCGGGATGCGCGAGGCGGCGCGGAAGCTGTCAGCGATGGGACCGCGGGCCGTCTTGGTGAAAGGCGGGCACCTGAGCGGAGAGGCCATCGACATCCTGTTCCATAACGGCGAATGGCTGGAGTTCACGGCGCCGCGGATCGATTCGCGCAATACGCATGGCACCGGATGCACGTTCTCGGCGGCGATTACGGCTTCGCTGGCCCTGGGCTGCGATCTGGAGACCGCCGTCGGGCGCGCGAAGCAATACATCACAAACGCCATTCGCACAAGTCCCGGGCTGGGCAAAGGCGCGGGCCCGCTAAATCACTTCGCTGGTTGAGGGTCGGGGCTCGAGCTATCGGTCTTGGGCTGATCGGGCAAAATGAAGGTCGTTTCGCCCGGGCGCAGCAACTTCAGCTTCTTGCGGATCTCCAACTCCTGATCCGACGGGCTGGCTTCGAGTTTCCGAATGCGCTCGCGGCGGTAGTCGTTCTCACGCTGGAGATTGGCGTTCTCTTCTTCCAGCTTGCGAATGTCATCCCACTTCTCGCGAAGCGCGGGGATGCCCTGCGGTCCACGGAGAGCAACCACGCCGTAGGCGCCCAGCAGTCCAAAAGCGGCGACGAGGATTACGCGGCGGAGAAAAGGATTCATGCGCGACGGATTCAGCCCTTACATTCGTTTATAATCCTCTTTTGCCAAAAGATCCAGAGCTGAACCGAAAAAACTCGAAATGACAGACAAGATTGTTGTGCTGAGCACATGCGCGTCACCCAAGGAAGCGCACCGCGTCGCGCACGCGCTGGTGGAGAAACGCTTGGCGGCTTGCGTAAACATCCTGCCGGGAGCGCGTAGCGTGTACCACTGGAAGGACGCGGTGGAAGACGAGGAAGAGGTGCTGCTGGTGATCAAAACCAGCCGCGAGCTTTTCGACCGGCTGCGCAGCGAGATCGAGCGGCTACACACCTATGAACTTCCAGAAGTGATCGCGCTCCCGATCGTCGACGGATCGCAGGGTTATCTCACCTGGCTGGACCACGAGCTAGCCGAGAAGCACGAGACGTAAGACACTCAACTGACAGCCTGCCCGTGCTGCACCGGCTATGATGGAGGGGTGAACCTGACCATCGACCTGGATCGGGAAGAGGACGGGCGCTGGATCGCGGAAGTTGTCGAGCTTCCGGGCGTCATGTGCTACGGCCAGACGCGGGACGAAGCAATCAGTAATACGGAGCGCCTTGCGATCGAGGTGATTGCCGATCGGATTGCTCACGGCGAGCTTCCGTCCTCGGCCCTCGGAGTTTCCTTCTCAATTCCGGATGAGCAGTTGGCCCGCCAGTAAAGCGCGGCGCGTCCTTGCTGCCTTGCAACGAATTGGCTGGCAAGTGAAGCGAGAGCGCGGTTCACATCGCTTGTTGGTCCGGCCAGGATGGCCAGATTATGAATTCGCCTTCCACGAGCAAGAGGAGATTGGCCCAAAAATGTTGGCCAGAATCGCAAAGCGGACTGGCTTGAAGCCTGAAGATCTTTGATCTTCGCGGTCGCTGGCGGCTATGCCGTGGGCAACTGCAACAGGTACTTGCAGAGGTTGTCCAGGTCCTGCGAAGTGAATTTGTAGGGCGGCATAATGCTGCCGGGCGTGACGGCGGACGGATCGGCGAAGTGCTTTTCGAGCCAGGCGCGGTCGTGCCGTTGGCCGACGCCGTCGAGCGCGGGACCCAGTTTGGTGCCCACGCCCGCGATCTGATGGCAGGAGTCGCAGCGGTTGGTCTGATAGACCAGCGCGCCGGCGGTAGCGAAATCCGGGGCGGACTCGACCGATGCCTCATTTTCCGGGGTCAGCTTCAGGACGAACGCCGCGAGGGCGTTCAAGCCGGCCGCATCCAGTTCCACCGGCGGCATCACGCTGCCGGGCACGATCAGGGACGGGTTCTTGAAGTGCGGGATCAACCACTTGGCGTTACGATGGTCTGCCTGCATTTTGGCCAAGTCCGGGCCCACTCCAGTCTTCCCCGGGCCGGGGTGGCAGCCGAAGCAAGCCTCCTTCTTGAAGAGGCCCAGTCCCGCCAGTTCCTCGGGTGAGAGCTTCTGCCAGGCCGGTGGTGTTGTTGAGGCCACGCCCTCGGTGTCCGCGGAGGCATCCACCGATTCGGTGTTCTTCGGCGTCGTGATGACGGCGGCGGTGGTTAAGCCGGTCCAGGCGATCGCCGCCAGCAGCACAAACGCGATGGCGAACCCGCGCTTGCCCAGCCGGACCATCGGTCCGCGGTCAATGAACGGAATCAGGAACAGAGTCAGAACGGCGATACCGGGTAAGGCCACGTTCGCGAAGGCCTCAATCGGACCCTTGAAAGCCTTCAGGATCTGGAACAGGAATAAGAAATACCATTCGGGCCGCGGGATATACGCGGTGTCGGTGGGGTCGGCCAGGCGCTCCAGCGGGACTTTGGCGACGATGGCCATGACAAACAGGACGAGGAAGCCGATAGTCACGCCGACGGTATCTTTGAAGACCTGCTCGGGGAAGAACTTGCGTTTGGGGGCGGTATCGCCGACTGCCGCTGCAACGCCGTGTTTGCGCACCAGGTAGATATGGATCCCGATCAGGATCATCATCAACGGCGGCAGCAGAACGGTGTGCAGGGCGTAGAAGCGCGAGAAGGTCACATTGCCGACGGTGTCACCTTGGGCGCCCAGCAGCCGCACCAGATAGGGCCCGAGCACGGGCGTTTGCGACGCAATGTGGGTGGTGACCACGGTTCCGAAGTAGGCGCGATTATCCCATGGCAGCAGATAGCCGGTGAGGGCGAAGCCGAGCGTGAGCAACAGCAGAATCACGCCCATCATCCAGGTGGCCTCCCGAGGCTTCTTGTAGGCGCCGTAGATGAACACCTGGATCATGTGCAGCACGACGATGATCACCATAATGCTGGCGCCCCAATGGTGCAGGCCACGGATGAGCGGGCCGCCGGTCACCTCGGTCATGATGTAGCGCACGCTGTTGTAGGCTTCGCCGGGCGTCGGCGCGTAGTTAAACGCCAGCAGGCCGCCGGTGAAAACCTGGGTGATGAAGAAGAATACGGCCATGCTGCCGATGATCTGGTGCCAGCCGGCCGAGGCGGGGATGTCCTCGTACAGGAAATTCTTAATGGCGCTCTCCAGGCCAGTCCGGTGTTCCAGCCAATCCAGGATCTTACGCATGGGGCTCCGGAGGTCCGATCTCGAGTTTGCCGGCATCTACTTTGACCATGTAACGGTCGAGCGGGCGGGGGGCTGGACCGGACAACACTTTGCCATCGATCGAAAAGACCGAAGTGTGGCAGGGGCACACGAAGGTGTGGCTGGGATCGTCCCAATGGTAGGCGCAGCCGAGATGGGTGCATTGCGGCGCAAAGGCGACGACGGAGTTGTCCGCCTTTTTCACAACCCAAGCGGTCGCCTTTTCGGTTGTGACCCTCCAGCCATCTTCCTGCCTGCGGTCATAAGCAACTTCGGTGGGAGTGCCGACCGGGATCGACGACAGGTCCTCGGCCTCAAACCATTGGGCTTGCTTCTTCAGCTTGGGAGGCACGAGCAGATAGACAGCGGCCGGAACGGCCAGCGCGAGGCCGATCAGGCCCATCACGCCGTTGATGAATCCGATGTAAAAGGTACGCCGCGTGGGAGATAAGTCGGCGGCGGCCGGAGTGGCTTCTCTCAAAGGTTCCATTTTTACGCTTTCACTGTAATCCGTGCGCGCAGAACGGTCAAGACTAATGTTGTCACAAGGATGCGCAACGGCTATTTTACAGGACGGCGGAGGGATTAGGTTTGTTACAGGGCGGACAGTCCGCGGGCGGTTACAGGGCGCTGTCGCCGCGCTCGTCGTTGCGAATGCGAATCGCTTCGGCGACGTCGTACACGAACACCTTGCCGTCGCCGATCTTGCCGGTGCGGGCGCTCGCGACGACGGTTTGGATGACTTCTTCGGCCCGGTCGTCGGCGACCACCATCTCGACCTTCACTTTGGGCAGCAGGTCCACCTGATACTCCATGCCCCGATATACCTCTTTGTGGCCCCTCTGGCGGCCGTGGCCCCGGACCTCGGAGATGGTCATCCCGTCGATGCCGATCCCTTTGAGCGCTTCTTTCACGTCTTCCATTTTGTGGGGTTGGATGATGGCTTCTATCTTCTTCATGGCTGGTCCGTTGTCTCGTGGCTGATGTCTGGTTGCAGGTCTGAGTCTACGCTTCGAGATTATAGCCTTCTTCACCATGCAAGCTGATATCCAGGCCTTCGCGCTCCTGCTCGACCGGGGCCCGCACACCGATGAGGGCGTCGCAGATTTTCAAAATGATGATCGTTCCGACGATGGCGACGGTCCAGGAAATGAGAACAGCGATGGCCTGGTTCAGCACCTGGTGAGGAACGCCGTCGATCCAGCCCAAGGGCAGCACCTTGCCGTTGGCATCTTTGAGATTGTCGTTCACGGCCATGGTGGCGAACACACCGGTGAGCAGCGCGCCGATGGTGCCGCCCGCGCCGTGGACGCCGAAAGCGTCCAAAGTGTCGTCATAGCCAAACTTGCTCTTCACGGTGGTGACCATGAAGAAGCAGACCATGCCGGCGATGAAGCCGATGAGCATGGCGGGGAATGGCTTGACGAAGCCGGACGCGGGCGTGATGGCGACCAGGCCGGCCACCGCGCCGGAGATAGCACCCAGCACGCTGGGCTTGCCATTATGCATCCATTCCACCAGGGTCCATCCCAGGACCGCGGCCGCAGTGGCAAAGTGTGTGGCGACGAAAGCGCTGGTGGCCAGCGCGGATGCGGCCACGGCGCTGCCGGCGTTGAAACCGAACCAACCCACCCACAGAAGACAGGCGCCGATCACGCTGATCACCAGGCTGTGCGGTTTCATCGGCTCGGTTTGATAGCCCGTACGTTTTCCTAAATACAGAGCGCACACCAGTGCCGAGACGCCGGAGCTGATGTGGACCACGGTGCCTCCGGCGAAGTCGAAGGCGGGAATCGAGCCGCCCAGATACGCATTCAGCAGTCCGCCCTTGCCCCACACCATGTGAGCCAGCGGGAAATACACGATGAACGCCCACAGCACCGTGAACAGCAGCATCGCGCTGAATTTGATGCGCTCGGCAAAAGCGCCCGAAATGAGGGCCGGCGTGATGATGGCGAACATGAGCTGGTAGATCATGTAGGTCTGCTGCGGGATCGTGGCGGCGTAGTCGGGATTGGGAGCGGCCCCGACGCCGTTCAGGAACAGATAGCGGAAGTCGCCGATGAAAGCCGTGCCTCCGCCGAATGCCAGGCTATAACCCACGATGGCCCACAGCACGCTGACGACGGCCATGAGGATGAAGCTATGCATCATGGTGCTAAGGACGTTCTTGCGGCGCACCAGCCCGCCGTAGAACAGCGCCAGGCCGGGGCCGGTCATCATGAGCACCAGAGCCGCGCTCACCAGCATCCACGCGTTGTCGCCGGCGCTCTGAGCGGATTTGACGGCAGTTTCCAAACTGCCGAGTCGAGCTTCGATGGAGGTAGGAGCGGACTGAGCGAGCGCCAACACCGGCGTCAACAACGCAGCCCACGCAACGCGGGAAAGCATAGCTTCTATCATTGTCCAGGTGCGAGCCTGGAATCCATCGGAATCTTTAATTCGTTGAATCAGTAGAATTTATAGCTCCGCGGGATGGGCTGGCACTGGGGGGGCGTGTCAGTCTTTGGGCTTGTACTGCAAGCCGGCGCTAAATTCGAGGCCGACGACGTATTTCAGGCCTTTGCGGGTGCAACTGCGGACCGAGGCGGTGCCATGGATTCCCAGTTCGTCGGCGCGGACGGTGAGGTAGATGAGCTTTTCAAGAGGCTCGGGCACTTCCACCCGCATGCCTGCTTCGGAGATGTCGACCAGACGGCCGCGGCTCACTTGGGCATTCCCGTTGCGATCCCTCCAGGAGAGCTGGACGGGGCCGCTGCGAGGGGTGCGGGAATGCCGGCGAATATCGCCTTTCTGGCTCATACCCGTCGTATAGCATTCTCACGGACGGCGAGGCAACCGGGCGGCGCCGGGCGCCCGGATTTTATATCGTGATACGATATAAATGTGCGCGACCTTTCGCAGGCCGAATACCGGGCGCTGGCCGAATTGCGCTACCAGATCCGCCGCTTTTTGCATTTCAGCGAGGAGCAGGCGCGGACGGTGGGGCTGGAGCCACAGCAGCATCAACTGCTGCTGGCGGTGCAAGGGCTTCCGCGCGGCGCAGCGGCGACCGTCACCGAGCTGGCGGAACGGCTGCAGCTAAAGCACCACAGCGTGGTGGAGCTGATCGACCGGCTGGAGAAACGCGGCTTCGTCAGCCGCAATTCCGGCCGTGAGGACCGCCGGCAGGTGATCGTCCATCTCACAGCAGAGGGAAGCTCGGTGCTGCGGAAGCTCTCGCTAGCGCATCACGAGGAATTGGAAACGGCCGGCCCGGCGCTGGCCAAGGCGCTGCGCTCGCTCGCCCAGCAGCACCGCAGGAAACAGAAACAACCGGCATGAAAAAGAACCCAAAGTCCAAACCGGATCTCGGGGATTTTACGACGGACTGGCGCGTCGTCCCGATCTCTTTACTCGCAATTGCCATTGGATTACTGGGAACGCTGGTGGCCTGGGTCCTGCTGCGGCTCATCGGTCTGTTCACAAATCTGTTCTACTATCACCGCTGGAACACGATCCTGGTGTCGCCGGCTGGGAATCCGCTGGGACCGTGGGCGATCGTGGTGCCGGTGCTGGGCTCGATCATCGTGGGCTTGATGGCGCGCTACGGCTCGGAAAAAATCCGCGGCCACGGCATTCCCGAAGCTCTGGAGTCGATTTTGATCAACGGCAGCCGCGTGCAGCCGCGCCTTGCGATTTTGAAGCCAATTTCCTCCGCGATTGCGATTGGCAGCGGCGGGCCGTTCGGAGCCGAAGGCCCGATCATCATGAGCGGCGGAGCGTTCGGATCGATGATCGCGCAGTTCTTTCATCTGACCAGCGTGGAGCGTAAGACTCTGCTGGTGGCGGGAGCGGCCGCGGGAATGTCGGCTACGTTCGCATCGCCGGTGGCCGCAGTTTTGCTGGCTGTGGAGGTGCTGCTGTTTGAATGGAAGCCGCGCAGCTTAGTGCCGGTGGCCCTGGCGAGCGCCACGGCCGGCGCGGCCCGGCGATACATTCTTGGCGCGGGACCGCTGTTTCCCGTCCCGGCTCATCCGGCTTTCATCGGCCCGATGGGTCTGATGGGCTGCGTGATCTGCGGCGTGCTGGCCGGAGTTTTAGCAGCCCTGCTGACCGAGGCGATTTACGCTGTCGAAGACGGGTTCCGCAAGCTGCCGATTCATTGGATGTGGTGGCCGGCCATTGGCGGATTGGTGGTAGGGCTCGGCGGGCTTATTTTCCCGCAAGCGCTGGGAGTTGGTTACGACACCATCGGCGCGCTGCTGAAAGGCGACGTGGCGCGCACGACGATTCTCGGCATCCTGCTGGTGAAGAGTGTGATCTGGGCGGTTTCACTTGGCTCGGGCACGTCGGGCGGTGTGCTGGCGCCGCTGTTGATGATGGGTGGAGCGTTGGGTGGGCTGGAGTCGATGTTCCTGCCGCCCGAGGGCGCGGGTTTCTGGTCGTTGGTTGGAATGGGTGCGATTCTGGGGGGTGCGATGCGGGCGCCGCTTACGGGCGTGGTATTCGCCCTGGAGGTGACGCACGATGTCAACATGCTGCTGCCGCTGCTGCTGGCCAGTTTCCTGGCGCACTCGTTCACGGTGCTGCTGCTGAGGCGGTCGATTCTTACAGAGAAAGTCGCGCGCCGCGGCTATCACTTGAGCTGCGAATACGGTGTGGACCCATTGGAAATTCTGGTAGTACGCGACGCGATGCGAACCAATCTGGTCGCGTTTCCGGCGAGCAGCACACTGGAGGAGGTCCGGGCGGTGATGCGCGCCAATCATGGGCCGCGAGGCCAGCATCTGTATCCGGTGGTATCGGAAGACCGCGTTTTAAGCGGGGTCATCACCAGGAGGCAGCTGCAACAGCTATTGACGGACCCGTCGGCACCGCATGAGACGCTTGCGAGCGTGGTGGCAGAACCGGTTGTGGCCTATTCTGACGAACCCTTGCGCGTGGTGGTGAATCGGATGGCCGAGACCGGGCTAACGCATTTTCCCGTGGTGGATCGGAGTGGCGAACGGAAATTGCTCGGCGTGATCGCCTTGCGGGATCTACTGTTGGCGCGAACGCGAAATCTCACCGAAGAGCGCAAGCGCGAGCGGGTGTTGCGGATCCGGCTGCCGTTGTTGAGCAGAAGCAAAGCGACTTAGCGAGGGAGAATTACTTCCACTCGGCGGTGAAAATGTTGAACTCGTAGGGAGACTTCGCGCCTTTGTCGGACGCGAAGACGATCTTTTTTCCGTCAGGCGAAAACTCCGGAAACGCCGTGAAACCGCCGAAATCGGTGACTTGCTCCAGATCCGTGCCGTCCACGTTGATGAGGTACAGTTCGAACTTGCGTCCGTCACAGGCGTGCTTGTTGGAGGAAAACAGGATCTTCTTGCCGTCGGGCGTGAAGGTGGGCGCGAAGCTGGCGCAGCCGAAATTGGTGATCTGCTTTACCTTCTTGCCGTCGGCATCCGCAACGAACAACTCCATCTTCATGGGCGATGTCAGATTGTCGGCCAGCAGGTCGTGATACCGCTTCTTGGTTTCCGGCGTTGAGGGATGATTGGCGCGCCAGGTCAGCTTTTTGCCGTCGCGCGAAAACACCGGCCCGCCGTCATAGCCTTCGGTTTTGGTGAGCTGCTTTTTGCCAGAGCCATCCGGATTCATGGTCCACAAGTCCAGGTCACCCGACTGCATGGAGGTGTACACGATCTTGCCGGTCTTGAAGTTCACCGTGCCTTCGGCGTTGTAGCCGGGCGCGTCCGCCAGTTTCTTCTGGATTTTTCCGTCGTCGGTGGCGAGATAAATCTGGTACGTCGGGTAGACGGCCCAAACGTAGCCTTTGCTGCGGTCGGCCGCCGGCGGGCAAGCGTCGCCGGCCTCGTGGGTGGACGCATAAAGGATGTGCTGGTTGTCCGGCAGGAAATAGCCGCAGGTGGTGCGGCCCTTGCCGGTGGAGACCATGTGCTGGTTCGATCCGTCGGCATTCATGATGAAAATCTGGTCGCAGCCCAGTTTGTCGCGGGTGGATTGAAAGATGATGCGCTGGCCGTCCGGCGCCCAATAGGCTTCGGCATTTTCGCCGCCGAAGGTCAATTGCTGGATCTTCCCGAGGTGAGCTGGAGATTGCGCCAGCAGTCCGCCCGCGACGAGAATGTATAGTAAATTTCTATGCAAGCCACTATCCTACCATCGGGTATGGCGTCGCATAATGTGAGATGGTACGAGAACCTGGCCAAGTCCACCCGATGGTGACGGTGGCCGTACCCACTTTGGCGGCTGATAGCGCTCTCGAGGAATGCCTCGGCTCTTTGGAGCGCCAGACGTTCTCTGATTTCGAGGTGATGGTCATCGACAACAGCGGGCGGCAGGCGGTCGTTCCCAGAGGGCATGTGCGGGTGATCGCCAACAAGAGCAACGTGGGCTTTGGCGCGGCAGTCAATCAGGCGTTCCACGAATCTGCGGCGCCGTTTCTGGCCGTCTTGAATGACGACGCCGTAGCGCATCCGGGGTGGCTAAAGGCTTTGCTCGGCGCTGTTGAAGAGCGTCCGGACGTGGGGATGTGCGCCTCGCAGGTCCGGCTGGCGGGCGTCGATCTTTTGGACTCGGCGGGGATGCTGCTCGCGCGAGACGGCAGCAGCAAGCAGCGCGGGCATCGCGAGTCATCGAACGGGTACGCGCGGCTCGAAGAAGCGCTGCTGCCGAGCGGATCGGCCGCGCTGTACCGGCGCGAGATGCTGGAAGAAATCGGCCTGTTCGACGAAAGCTTCTTCTTGTACTGCGAAGACACCGACCTCGGGCTGCGTGCGCGCTGGGCCGGCTGGGAATGCTTATATGCGCCTGACGCTGTGGTGGAGCATCGCTACTCGCATTCGGCGGGCCAAGCTTCGGCTTTGAAGGCGTATTACGTCGAGCGCAACCGGCTGTTCGTGATCTTCAAGAACTTCCCGCTGGCCGATCTGCTCCTGGTCCCCTTCTATGCCACGGCGCGTTTCTTCTGGCACGCCGCGTATGCGCTCCAGGGCCGGGGCAAGGCGGCCGAGTTCCAACGGCAGGGGAGCAGCCTGGGCCAGTTGCCGGTCATCGTCGTACGCGCGCATTGGGAGCTATTGCGGCGGTTGCCGGAAATCTGGAAGCAGCGCCAACGGATCAAACGCCGTCTTTCCTCGCGGCAGTTTCGAAGGCTGATCCGCCGGTTCGCGATCAGCCCGCGCCAGGTAGCCGCATCGTGAGGCAGGCCGTTTGTCCTAACCAGCTCCTGGTCCTGATTCCCGCTTTCAATGAAGAAGGCGCGATCGCGGGCGTCATTCGGGAGGTGCATGAGGTTCTTCCGGGCGTACCGGTGCTGGTGGTGGACGACGCTTCCCGCGACGGCACCTATCAGCAAGCCAGATCCGCAGGGGCCGATGTGCTGCGGCTGCCCTATCATCTGGGCCTGGGGGGCGGGGTGCAGGCCGGATATAAGCTTGCCTATGAGCTGGGTTACGATTACGTGATCCGCGTAGACGGCGACGGCCAGCACGATCCGAAGTACATACCGGATTTATTCAAAACGCTGCGCGAAACCGGCTGCCACATGGTGATCGGCTCGCGCTTTTATCAGAACAACGGCGCGCATACGAGCGTGGTTCGCGCCGCGGGTATCTGGTTTTTCCGGCTGGTCCTGCGCCCGATTCTCGGCAAACCGGTCCGCGATCCGACTTCCGGCTTCGTGGGCGTGAATCGCGAAGCTCTGCAGGTGTTCACCGGCAGCTTCCCTCTGGAATACCCGGAAATTGAGGCGCTGGTCGTCTTGCAGCGCAAGCGATTCCGGTTTCAGGAAGTGCCCTGCCAGATGCGCGCTCGTAAGGCAGGCCGCAGCACCATCACCGCGGTAAAATCGCTGTATTACATCTTCCACGTTCTGCTAGGCGTATTTGTCAACGTCTTGAAGTTCGAAGGCCGCCGAAGAAAGGAATAAACATGGAGCGCTTGTTGAATGCCATGACTGTGCTGAGCCTCCTTTTGATGGCCATGGTGCTGTTCTCGGTCCGGCGCTCGCACATCCGCGTCGAATACTCGGCCAGCTGGCTGGCAGCCGCCGTGATTCTCCTGGTGCTTTCGCGTTCCTCTTTCGCGTTGAAGTGGATTGCAGCTCAACTGGGGCTGGCCGACCCTCCGCTAGCCCTGCTGCTGCTGATACTGGGTGTGTTTGTGATTGTGATTTATCGCCTGTCCGTCGTAATTTCCGATTTGAAAGACGCCAACATCGCCATGGCCCAGCGGCTGGCGATCGTCGAGTTTCAGTTGCAGAGCCGGAATGAAAAGTAGCAAGTCCAAGAAGGCGAGACGCCCGCCGGCAACGGCGGTTGCTGTTGACGCGCGCTCCGGGCCGGCGTGGTGGTTGTACGCGGCCGCCGGGCTCATAGCGATGTTCGTGGTTTTCGAAGTTTATTGGCCCGCAATCCACGGCCCCTTTCTTCTGGACGACACGCACCTCGATTACATGCAGCCCGGGGCCGATCAAAGGCCGCTGTCGGTTTGGATGGGGGGTCTCCGGCCGCTTTTGATGTTCAGCTACTGGCTGAACTTCCAACAGTCGGGCCTGCAGGACACTTTCAGCTACCACGTGACCAACGTGATCCTGCATCTCTTCAATGGCGCATTCATTTTGTTTGCAGTTCGCAAGGTGCTTGGCTGGGCCGGCGTGGTTGATCCGAAACGCTGGATTTTAGCGCTCTTTGCGGCGGGATTGTTTCTGCTGCATCCTTTACAGACCGAATCGGTGAGCTATATCGCCAGCCGCTCGGAAACGTTGAGTGTGTTTTGGATTCTGCTGGCGCTGGTGATCTTCCTGTACCGCGGAACAGACCCAGTCTCGTTTCCCAGAGCCGGTGTCATCTTGGCGGTGTTCACCGCCGCGATGCTGTCCAAGGAACACACCGCCGTGCTGCCCTTTCTGCTGCTGATCACCGACTACTTTTGGAACCCTGGCTTCTCGGCAGCGGGTATCAAACGCAATTGGCGATTGTACCTGCCCTTCACCGCCGGCGCCGCGCTGGGTGGGTTGTACGTCTTGCGCATTCTGCGGGTGGGAGGCACTGCGGGATTCCATGTCCGAGGTCTGCCTTGGTATGCGTATTTCTTCACCGAGTGCCGCGTGCTGTGGGATTACCTGCGTTTGTTTGTGGTGCCCATCGGCCAGAATCTCGACCCAGACGTCATAATCTCCCGCACGGTTTTGGATCACGGCGCAATTTTCGGGCTGCTTGCATTGCTCGCCGTGACCGTGCTGGCGTGGATCTACCGCCGCCGGTTTCCGCTGGCGTCTTACGGCTGGTTTGTCTTCCTGATCCTGATCGCTCCAACGTCCTCGTTTGTACCGATTCGCGACCCAATGGCGGAGCGGCGGCTGTACCTTCCATTCATCGGTCTTCTGTTCATCACGGTGGAGTTCCTGCGCCGCTGGAAAACGAGCCGGAATTCCATGATCGCGTTCCTTAGCGCGGTGTTGTTAGTGGAAAGCGTGTTCACCTATCAACGAAACGAGCTGTGGGGAAGCGCGATCGGGATCTGGAATGACACGGTCGCAAAGTCGCCCCGGAAAGTCCGGCCGCGGTACCAACTCGCCTATGTTTACTATCAGGCCGGCCAGTGCAGCGATGCAGCAGAACAGTATGGAAAGACCGCCGAGCTCACCAAGCGAGTTGGCGCGGATCTGCTGCTCGACTGGGCTTTAGCCTATGACTGCGCGGGCAGATCCGAGGACGCGCTGGCGAAACTGAAACTGGCCGCCGAGCGTATGCCTAACGCGCACGTTTACTCGCAACTGGGCATGGAGTACGGCAAGATGGGCAGGTACCCGGAGGCGTTGGAGGCGCTTGCGAAAGCCCAGAAAAAGAATCCGCGTTTTGGCATGACGTATTTCTATCTCGGCAATGTCTACAGCATCCAAGGCAACCGCGAGCAAGCCATCGAAGAGTACCGGCACGTGTTGGCGTTGGATCCCGGTAATCAACCCGCACAGGACGCTTTGGCCCGCCTGGGCGCTCGATGATTCGCATCGGCGTGAACGCGCTGTATCTGATACCGGGCGGCGTGGGCGGCACCGAGATCTATCTTCGAAACCTACTGAAGGCCTTGGCACGCGTCGATTCCGTCAACCAGTACGTGGTGTTCACCAATCGTGAGACGGATGCCGGTCTGGTTCCGGCGCAGCCGAACTTCATTTGCGAGCCACAACCGGTGCGCGCCTCGTTTCGTCCGGCGCGAATTTTGTGGGAACAATTCCTGTTGCCGCTGGCGGTCCGGAAACATCGGTTGAACGTCCTGTTCAATCCCGGATTCACCGCGCCGGTGACCTGCGGCTGCCCGATGGTGACCGTGTTTCATGACTTGCAGCACAAGCGCCATCCGGAATATTTCCGGTGGTTTGATCTGCCCTTCTGGCGGCTGTTGCTGTGGGCGTCGGCGCGGCGGTCGCGCGCGCTCATCGCGGATTCCCAGGCAACGGCGGGCGACGTTCAGCACTATTACCATCGGGTGGCTCAGGTGATCCATCTCGGCGTGGAGCCACAGTTTTTCGAGATCGCCACGCGCCGCGAGCCGAAGGATTACTTGCTGTGTGCCTCCACCACGCATCCACACAAGAATCTGGAACGGCTGCTGCGTGTGCACGCACAGATGAGCGCTGCGCCCCGGCTGGTGCTGACCGGTGTGCGGGGCTTCGCAGCCCATCGAATCGAGCGCCTTGCCGGGCCTGGTGTGCAGATCACGGGATGGATTCCTCGCGAGGAGCTATACGAGTTGTTTCGCGGCGCGCTGGGCTTCATCTACCCGTCCACATTCGAGGGCTTTGGGCTGCCGGTATTGGAAGCAATGGCGGCGGGAGTTCCTGTGGCGTGCTCGGACATTCCCCCGCTGCGGGAAATCGCGGGGTCAACCGTGCACTACTTCGATCCGGGGAGCGATAGCCAGATTCAAGACGCGCTTGTGAGGCTGGCGTCCGGCGCGATTTCGCCTGGGGCCGCGCTGTCACAGGCGGCCGGATTCACCTGGGAGAAAACGGCACGCGCGACGCTGGATTATCTGAGCAAATCTTCGAGCTGAATCTTGGTGTCGGTTTTGGCGTCGCGATACTTGACGATAACCGGCGTGTACAAGGAGAGGCCCCAATCGCGTCCAGGCCCTGAGGTCACCGCGCGCGAGCCGGCGACGACCACGGCGTCCTCGGGAATAACCAGCGGATCGTCATCTGTGGCCCGGTAGATCGCACTGCGCACGACGTCGTATACGGGAGTGGAGCGGTTCAGGATGACACCGGAGCCGAGCACGGCGCGGCGCTTCACCACCGTGCCCTCGTAGACGCCACAATTCCCACCGACCAGAACTTCATCTTCAATGATCACCGGCAGCGCGCCCACCGGCTCCAGAACTCCGCCAATCTGCGCGGCCGCGGAAACATGGCAATTTGCGCCGATCTGCGCACAGCTTCCCACCAGCGCATGCGAATCGATCATGGCGCCGTCACCCACCCACGAGCCGGTGTTGATGTACATCGGCGGCATGCACGTCACACCTTTGCCGATATAGCAGCCATCGCGGATGCTGGAGCCGCCCGGCACGATGCGAATGCCGCGATCGGCCGTGAAGTGCTGCACCGGAAAAGTAGCTTTGTCGAACCAAGGCTGACGCGTGGGGTTGACGGACATGTCCACCACGGTTCCCATACGAAAGCCGAGCAGGATGCCTTTCTTGACCCAGGCGTTCACACGCCATCCGGTCTTCGCCGAGGGATCCGGCTCGGCGGCACGGATCTCGCCGGCGTTCAGCGCTTGTTTGAATCGCTGGAAAACATGGAAATGTTCTTCGGTGTAAATGGCGGGCTTTTCGTCGAACAGCTTCTCGATCTCAGCCCGCATGCACGCTCCGGCCGGCCAGCAGCCCAAGGCTCTCGAGTGCCTTCTCGATCTTGGCGAGATTGGCGGGGTTCGGCGGGCAGAGCGGCAGCCGCCACACCGGCTCGAGCAGGCCCATCAGAGCCATCGCCGCCTTCACCGGAATCGGATTGGATTCGACGAAGTTGACGTCCATCAGTGGCAAATACTTGCGCTGGAGCTCGCGCGCACCTGCGAAGTCGTTGGCTAGAGCGCGCTGGATGAGCATTGTAAACTCACGTGGAATTTCGTTGGAAACCACGGAAATTACGCCTTTGCCGCCGAGCGCGATGAGCGGAATGCTGATCGAATCATCACCGCAGAGCACCGCGAAGTCCGGCGGCACGAGGTGAACCACGGCCGCCATTTGGCCGATATTGCCGGACGCTTCTTTGACGCCGATGATGTAGTCGATCTCGGAGAGCCGCTTCAGCGTGGCCGGCTCCACGTTCACGCCCGTGCGGCCCTGCACGCTGTACACGATGATCGGTAACTGCACCGCGGACGCGATGGCCTTGTAGTGCTGATACAGACCTTCCTGCGTTGGTTTGTTGTAGTAGGGCGTGACCGACAGAATGCCGTCGGCGCCCATGGCCTTCATTTCCTTGCCCAGCTCGATCACCTCGGCGGTGTTGTAGCCGCCCGCGCCCGCCAGCACCGGCACGCGGCCCTTGGCTTCTTCGAGCGTGATCTCCACCACGCGCAAATGTTCGGTGTGCGAGAGCGTCGGATTTTCGCCCGTGGTCCCACACGGCACCAGGAAATTGATGCCCTCCTGAATCTGGCGCTTCACCAGCGAGCGAAGCGTGAGTTCATCGAGCGACCCATCCTTGCGGAACGGGGTGACCATTGCGGTGCCGCAGCCTTGAAATAACATGTCAGCCTCCAAAGAGAACGTCGCTAAATTCGTAGAATCCTTTGCGCCCGATAATCCATTGTGCCGCTTTCAGAGCGCCTCGGGCGAAACCTTCCCGGCTGCGCGCGGTGTGGCGCAGGGTAATGGTGTCGGCGGCGGAATCGAAACCGATCTCGTGGGTGCCCGGATGAGCGCCCGCGCGGCTCGAACTGGCGTCGATCGCGCGGTCGTAGCCGGCCGCTTTCATCTGTTCCACCAGCTTGACCAGGGTGCCCGAAGGCGCGTCTTTCTTGGTGATGTGGTGAATCTCCCAAGCCCAGGCGCCGTATTCCTTTTCGTTCTTGAGAAGCCGTGCGGCTTCGGAGACAAGGCGCGTGAAGACGTTCAACCCTACGGAGAAGTTCGGGCTCCAGACGAGCGCGCCGTCGTTTTTCTCGATAATCGCTTTGGCTTCGGCCAGATGCTGCGACCAAGCCGTAGTGCCGACAACCAGCGGAATGCGGTGCCCGGCGACCTTGGCGATGTTGCCGAGCACGGCCGAGGGAACCGAAAACTCCAACGCGACATCGGCGCCGGCCAGCGATTCGTCGCGGCCAATGTCCACGCGGGCCGTCACCGTGAACCCATACTCGGGTGCGAGTGTATCGATCAAGCGGCCCATCTTCCCGTAGCCGACGATGGCGAGATTAGGCATCGAAGACCGCCGGGTCAAGTTCAGTGAAGAATTCCGTGTGAAGCGCGTGAACCGCCGCAGGCAGGTCTTCACCCGCGACCACGAAGCCCAGGTTCAGCGCCGACGCCCCTTGCGAAAGCATCCGGACATTGATATCACCCAGAGCCTTGAACAGACGCGCCGCGATACCCGGCGTATGGCTGATGTTCTCGCCCACAATGCAAATGATAGCCTGATTTTCGTCGACCGAGACTTCGGAGAATTCCCGCAGCGCGTCGACAATCGGCTGCACGCGCTCGGGCTGATCCACAGTCAGTGAAACACTGACCTCGGACGTTGCGACCATGTCCACCGACGTTTCGAATCGCTCGAAAACGTCGAATATGCGCCGCATGAAACCATGCGCCATGAACATGCGCGTTGACCTTATGTTCATTACGATCACCTTGGACTTGCAGGCAATGGATTTCACGACGTTCTTCGACGGTACGGACGCTGACTGGATGCGCGTGCCCTCCACCTGCGGGCGTCGCGAGTTGAGGATCATCACCGGAATGTTCTTGTCGATAGCCGGCATCACCGTGGCCGGGTGCAGCACCTTGGCGCCGAAATAGGCCAGTTCGGCGGCTTCGGTGAACGAGATCACGCGGACGCGATGTGCATTAGGGATCATGTTGGGATCGGCGGTCAGCATGCCGTCCACGTCGGTCCAGATTTGAATCTCGTCGGCGCCGATGCCCGCGCCCACCAGCGAAGCGGTGAAATCGGAGCCGCCGCGCCCGAGCGTTGTCGTGATGCCGTCCTCGGTGGATGCGATGAAACCACCCATCACCACGACATGCTGCCGGGTGAGCGGTGGGATGGCTTCGGCAAGCTTGGCATAAGTCTGATCTAGCAGCGGCGCGGCTTGCGTGTTCCGATGATCGGTGACAATCACCCTGCGCGAATCGACGTGGACGGCGTTCAAGCCATGATGCTGGAAATAATTCGTGACGATCAGGCTGGAGAGCCGCTCGCCGAAACTCGATATGGCGTCGATGGAGCGCGGCGTCAGCTCGCCCAGCACCGCCAGACCTTTTACCAGTTCAGAAAGCTCTTGAAAATGTTCGTCCACCGTGCGCTCCATGCCGGACTCGCGCAGGTGAAAATCACGCAAGGCAATCAATTCGCCCAGCGCCTCGTCGCGCTTGCCTCCGACGGCGAGGTTCGCGATGTGAAGCAGGCGGTTGGTGGTCTTGCCCATGGCGGACACGACGACCACGGGCCGCCGGTCGAGGCGCGACTTCACGATTCCGGTAACGCGCTGGATGGCTTCGGCGGACTCGACGGAGGTCCCGCCGAATTTCATGACGATCATTAGTCGAGCAGTCCTTCGGAGTACATCAATTCAGCGTTTAAGACGGCCGCGCCGGCCGCACCGCGGATGGTGTTGTGTCCCAGCGCGATGAACTTGTAGTCCAGCACCGGGCACTCGCGAAGACGTCCGATAAACACAGCCATCCCGCGTTCGCGCTCGACATCGCGCCGTGGCTGCGGACGGTCTTTCTCAAACGTGTAAATGACCGGCTGCGGCGGCGCGCTGGGAAGCTTGCGCTCCTGCGGCACGCTGCGGAAACTTTCGATGGCGCGGATCATTTCATCCATCGCCGGTTTGCGATCGAACTCGACACTGACGGTGACGGTGTGGCCATCCACCACAGGCACCCGATTGCAATGCGCGCTCACCTTTGCGGCAAGGGGCTGGAAGCCCTCGCCGGTGAAGTCGCCCAGAATTTTCTGCGTCTCCTGCTGCATCTTTTCTTCTTCGCCGCCGATGAACGGAATCACGTTGGCGTTGATGTCCATCGATGCGACGCCCGGATAGCCAGCGCCCGAGATGGCCTGCATGGTGGTGGCAATCACGCGCGTGATGCCGAACTGCTTCAACGGCGCCAGGGCCATGGTCAGCACAATCGTGGAGCAATTGGGATTGGTGGCGATCTGGCCCTTCCAGCCGCGCCGCCGCTGCTGCAGCGGAATCATCTTCAAGTGATCCGGGTTGATCTCGGGAACCAGCAGCGGAACGTCCGGCTCCATGCGATGATTGCGCGAGTTGGAGACGACCACGTGGCCGGCTTGCGCGAACTCCCGCTCGATCTCGGTAGCGACCGACGCGTCCATGGCCGAGAACATCAGACGCGGCGTATGACCCGGCTTGCACTCGTCCACCTTCAGATGCTGCACGGCGGCGGGCATTGAGCCATCGAGCCGCCAGGCAGTGGCTTCGCGATAGGGCTTGCCTGCCGAGCGATCGCTCGCACCCACCCAGGCGATGTCAAACCAGGGATGGTTCTGTAGAAACTTCACGAAGTGCTGGCCGACCATTCCGGTCGCGCCTAAGATTCCAACCGGGATACGTGTTTCGTTCATTGGAGTTGCCTGACCATTTTTTTGTAAATCTGCACCGCTTCAAGGAGCTGCTTCTTCGGGATTCGCTCATCGGCCGTGTGCGCGACATGGATTGATCCAGGACCGATCAGGAACGGCTGGCCCCAAGCGCCGCCAAAGGCCGGGATGTCGGTGGTATAGGCGACGATCATCGTATCGAAGCCCGGCAGCGAGCCCAGATGCACCGCGGGAATCGTCAGCACTTCGCGAACGTGCGCTTTGCCGCTTGCGGCCTGCTGCACGGCGGCCAACGTTGCAGCGCCATCGTCCACCAGCCGGATGAACAGCTCCGCCTGCGCGCTGTCAGCGATGACGTTCGGCGCGCGTCCGCCTGACAGTAAACCGATGTTCAACGTGCTCGGACCCAGAATCTTGTCCACCGGGAGCGTGATATGACGAACCGATTCCAACGCGTCGAGCAGCTTTTCGATGGCCGATTCGCCCAGCTCCGGATAAGCTGAATGGGCCATGCGCCCGCTCGCCACCAATTCCAACCGCAGCGCGCCTTTGGAGCCCAGCGCCAGTTTGTTCTCCGTCGGCTCACCGTTGATCAGGAATTTCGAGCCACGCGGCGTCTTGGCGGCTGCGATCGCGCCAGCGCTGTTGCGCTCTTCGCCCACAACGAAGAGCATTCCCATGTTGCGCCGGCCTTCCTCCAGCAATTCGCGCACCGCGAAGAGCATCGCCGCAATAATGCCTTTGGTGTCGCACGCGCCGCGGCCCCAGATGTGATCGTTGTCTTCGCGCGAAGGATAGAATGGCGGGACGGTGTCGATGTGCGTGGAGAGCGTGACCACCGGATCGCCCCAGCAGGCAAACAGGTTCGAGCGGCGCGGCTCTACGGGCACTAGTTCGGCATGACCGCCATGCCGTGCGGCAAGCTCGGAGAGATGCGCGAACAGCGCCTGGCCCATGCGCTCTTCATTTCCCGTGATGGACTCGATGTCCACCAGCGACCGTGTTAGCTCAAACAAATCCATAGCAATCAAAAGGGGGATGGAACGGAGGAGGGACGCGAACACCGCGCTCGCGTGCTTCCCGGTAGCGCTCCATCCGATCCCCAGTCCAGGAGATTCGGATGACAGTGGGCAGGTATTAGCCTGGCCCCCCAACCGCGCCGGGCGGGAGCTGCCGCGGCCGATTTCGGCGGAAGATGTTACCGACCCCTTTCACCGGCCGCTCCGAAACTCCCGGAACCGTGCCGCCGGTTACTGATGGTCTCCGCGCCTCTACGAGGACAAAAACAGGATAGCAGGTTCGGCGGACAGAGTGGAGGTCCACGCCGCCGCAAACTTTGGGACAATGCAGGCAGAAGGCTCTCCCCTATGAAACAACTCCTCTTAGTGCTGGCCGGTGCGGCTCTAACCTTGTGCAGCCAGTCGGCCGCGACGTTCCACTATCCGCTCGCGCCAAAGGGCAACCAGGTGGACACTTACCACGGCGTCAAAATCGCGGACCCTTACCGCCAGCTCGAGGATGCCGATTCGCCGGCCACCGAAAAGTGGGTCAAGGAGGAGAACGAGCTGACCTTCTCGTATCTGCACAAGCTGCCCGGGCGCGACGCGATCGAGAAGCACCTCACCGAGCTGTGGAATTACGAGAAATTTTCCGATTTGCACGAAGCCGGCGGCCATTACTTCTACCGGCACAACACCGGATTGCAAAACCAATCCGTGGTCTTCGTGGAAGATTCTCTGGCGGGCCCTGCGCGCGAGCTGATCGATCCAAACACGTATCGCAAGGACGGCACAGCGGCGTTGAACGGCGAATCGATCAGTTGGAACGGCAAGCTATTCGGCTATGGCGTGGCGCAGGCGGGATCGGACTGGACCGACTGGCATGTGCGCGAGGTCGCCACCGGCAAGGACCTGCCGGACCTGCTGCATTGGACCAAGTCCACCATGCCGGCCTGGACCGCGGACGATCGCGGATTCTACTATTCGCGTTTTCCTGAGCCGCCGCCCGACAAGATCCTGACAGTCGCCGCTCTAAACCAGAAGATCTATTTCCACAAACTCGGCGACCCGCAGTCGGCCGACAAGCTGGTGTATGAGCGCCCGGATCATCCTTCCTGGGGACTCGATTCGATCTTTTTGGAAGGCAGCCATTATTTGTTCTTCTACATCTACCCCGGCGTCGAAGGCACCAATCTACTTTCGTATCAGGATCTGAGCACCGCAACCCCACGCACCGTCGATCTCATAACCACGCCCCAGTACAGCTATGTCCCGATTGCGGCCGTGGGATCCCTCGTGTACGTGCAGACGAACGACAATGCTCCGCGCGGCAGAGTGATCGCGATGGATCTCGATCGTCCCCAGCGCGCGAATTGGAAAGAGATTGTTCCACAGCGGCAGGAAACGCTGCAGGGCGTGCAGATGGCGGACAACAAGCTGCTGTTGGATTACATGCAGGACGCGCACTCCGTGGCTCGCCTGGTGACGCTCGAAGGGAAGCCGATCTCCGAAATCGCGATGCCCGGGATCGGCACGGCGAATTGGTCAGCCGCGCGCCTGCACCAAAAGGAGATGTTCTATCGGTTCGAAAGCTTCACCGTTCCTCCCAGCACGTATCGCCTGGATCTGCAAACCGACAAGAGCACGCAGGTGTGGCAAAGCAAAGTGGCGTTCAAGCCATCCGAGTATGAGACGAAGCAGATCTTCTATCACAGCAAGGACGGCACACGCGTACCGATGTTTCTCAGCTATCGCAAAGGGCTGAAGCTAGACGGTGAAAATCCGACGCTGCTGTATGGCTATGGCGGATTCGATATCGCCGAAAATCCGGTGTTCCGGCCCAGGATCATGGAATGGCTTGAAATGGGCGGAATCTACGCGTCGGCCAATCTGCGCGGTGGATCGGAGTACGGCGAGGCCTGGCACCACGCCGGATGGCGAGCCAACAAGCAGAACGTCTTCGACGATTTCATCTCGGCGGCGGAATGGCTGATCGCCAACAAGTACACGTCCACACCCAAGCTCGCGATCTATGGCGCCAGTAACGGCGGCTTGTTGATCGGCGCCGTGTTGAATCAGCGCCCGGATCTGTTCGGTGCGGCGATGCCCGCCGTCGGCGTGATGGACATGCTGCGTTTCGACAAGTTCGGCTTCGGCACGCAATGGGTCGGCGAATACGGCCGGCCGGAAAATCCCGCGGATTTTAAGGTGCTGATCAAGTATTCGCCACTGCAGAACATTCGCAAAGGCGTGGCGTATCCGCCCACGCTGATCACCACGGCCGATCACGACGACCGCGTCATGCCGGGACACAGCCTGAAGTACGCCGCCACGCTGCAGCAGGCGCAGGAAGGCCCCGCGCCAATTCTGATCCGTATCGAAACGCGCGCCGGGCATGGCGCCGGATCGCCTACGGCCAAGCAAATTGACGAGTGGACGGACCGGTTCGCATTTCTCGCGTCCGCGCTGAAGATGCACGTGGGCTCGTAGCTTTTGGCGGTCAACCGCGCGTAACGCACGTGTTCGTGTGTGGGAACTAAAATAGGGTCGATGCGCCTCGGTCTGCTCGTCACCGCGCTTCTTGTCCTCGCGATGGCCGCCATGGCGCAGCGCTTCCGCTTCGGCATCCCCGAACAAGCAGAAGGCGCGCGGCCAGTATTCCCCACCCAAGCCGAATTCCACTTCATTCGCGTTGAATACACCGATTTGCCGCAGTTCCATAGGTTCTTCGGTTACGCCTCGCGCGGCGCCACGGGCGAAGGCTGGTGGCTGGTGGATTGGCCGGACGCCGACGACCATTTTTCCCAGGGCGTCGAGCGGCTCACCCGCATCAACACCGGCGATCCCCGCCACCTGCGCCTCACCGACGACCGCCTCTTTGACTATCCCTGGATTTACGCGACGCAAACCGGCTGGTGGGGCTTGAGCGACGCTGAAACCGCGCGCCTGCGCGAATACCTGCTGCGCGGCGGATTTCTGGTAGTGGACGACTTCTGGGGCGAGGAGCAGTGGGAGGTTTTCCGCGAAACGATGAATCGCGTGCTCGGCAGCCGGCCGATCCCCGACATCGCCGAATCCGATTCGGTCATGCACACGCTCTACGATATTCGCGACAAAGACCGCACCTTCATTCCCGGCACGCGCCATCTGCGCATCGGGCCGGGCGGAGCGGTCACCGTTTACCAGCCCGAAGGCACGTCGCCGGCTTGGCGCGCGATGTACGACGACAAAAACCACATGGTGGTCGCGGTGAACTTCAATACTGACGTCGGCGACGCCTGGGAATACGCCGATTCACCGCTCTATCCCGAGCAGATGACCGCGCTCGCGTATCGCTACGGCATCAACTATGTCATATACTCGATGACGCACTAGATTGGCCGGGGAATCAGCACCAAGGAGAAGAGTATGAATCGCAAGTACATTGTGGATGGCGTTCTGTCGCTGTTTGTGTTCGGCTCGGCGCTCGCGATGGCGCAGCAGGGGCAGCAGAAAGGTCCGCCGCCGCCCATGTCGTTCTTCGTCACTAGCACCGGCGTGGGCAAAGGGGCGAACCTCGGCGGATTGTCGGGAGCGGACGCGCATTGCCAGAAGCTCGCCGAAGCAGCAGGCGCGGGTAATCGCACCTGGCACGCGTACTTGAGCACCAGCCCGTCGGGCGATAAGCCGGGACTCAACGCCCGTGACCGCATCGGCCAAGGCCCCTGGTTCAACGCCAAAGGCCAACGCATCGCGAAGAACCTT
This sequence comes from Bryobacteraceae bacterium, assembly GCA_035501155.1. GTDB lineage: Bacteria > Acidobacteriota > Terriglobia > Bryobacterales > Bryobacteraceae > Palsa-89. Next base: position 366,645 of record DATJWO010000041.1, on the reverse strand, counting down.
TCGGATCTGCACGGCGACACGCTGGAAGAAGCGCGCGTCGGCAATACGCTGACCAAGGCCACGGCGCTCACTGAAAAAGGCGATCGAGTGAACGGCTTTGGCGACACGCCCAACACGCACGACATCCTCACAGGATCGCAGCCCGATGGCACAGCATACCCCGATAGCGCCGACCATACTTGCGGCAACTGGACCAGCGAAGGCGCAGGCAGTGCGCAACTCGGCCACTTCGACCGCACCGGCGGACCGAACACCTCCTGGAACTCCGCGCATCCCAGTCGCGGCTGTAGCCAGGAAAATCTGGTGAGCACGGGCGGCGCTGGCTTGCTCTACTGCTTCGCCGTACAGCCGTAATTTAGGCGAGCTTCACGCTGGGGAGATATTTCGGCGCACGGCGTGCCTTGGTGGCTTGCTCAAAAGCGAACGCGTAGCGGATGAGCTTCGCCTCGCTGCGCGCCGCTCCGAAAAACGATAGCCCTACCGGAAGCCCGAATACCTGGCCGGCAGGCACAGTGATGTGCGGGTAGCCAGCAACCGCCGCGGGCGTCGAGCAGCCGCCGGTGAAATGGTCGCCATCGACATAGTCGGTCAGCCAAGCCGGGCCATCGGTAGGCGCGACTAGAGCATCGAGTTTCCGTTTCGACAGAATGGCATCGATGCCGTCCTGGCGCGCGATGCGGTTCAGACGCGCCACCAAATCCGCATAAGCTTTGCTATTCGTGTCGCCCTTGGTTTCCGCCTTGAGCATTTGATCCTGGCCGAAGTAAGGCATCTCGCGGGCACGGTTGCGCTCATTGAAGTCGATGATGTCCTTCAGGCTGCGCACCGCTGCGCCGCGCGTCTTCAAATAGGCATTGAGGTCGGCTTTGAATTCCCACAGCAATGCCTCGCCTTCCGGCTCGCCGAACTGCGAGTAGGTTGGGATGTCGGCCGGATCGATTATCTCGGCGCCAAGGTGCTTCAGCACACCAATCGCGTCGTTGATCACCTTGTCGACCTGGTCGTTGAAGCCGAACACCTGACGCGCGACGCCGATTCGCGCGCCTTTGAGGCCACTGGCATCAAGAGAAGATCGAAAATCTGCACCAGCCAGCACACCGAGCAGCAGCGCGGCGTCCGTCACGGTGCGCGCCATCGGCCCCGCCGTATCTTGCCGGTGCGAAATCGGAACAATGCCCGCGCCCGGGATCAAACCAACCGTCGGCTTGATGCCAACCAGACCATTCAGCGATGAGGGGGAGACCACTGACCCGTCGGTCTCCGTGCCAACGGCCACCGCGCAAAGGCTCGCGGATGCGCCCGCTCCGGATCCCGAACTAGACCCCGAAGGATTGCGATCCAGCGCGTACGGATTGCGCGTCTGGCCGCCGCGCCCGCTCCATCCGCTGATGGAGTGTGTTGAACGGAAGTTGGCCCACTCGCTGAGATTCGTTTTGCCCAGGATCACCGCACCCGCGGCCCGCAACCGTGTCACCAGCGCAGCGTCCTTGGGTGCGGGCGCGCCAGCGAGGGCGAGCGACCCGGCTGTGGTCATCATCTTGTCGCCGGTATCGATGTTGTCCTTGATCAAGACTGGAATTCCGTGCAACGGGCCCCGCGACCCTTTCTGCTTTCGCTCGGCGTCCAGCGCGGCCGCGATCGCTGCAGCGTCAGGATTCAGTTCGATCACCGCGTTGATCGCCGGTCCGTGCTTGTCGATCTGATCGATCCGCGCCAGATATTTTTCAACGAGCTGCACTGAGGTCCAGCGCGAGCTGCCGAGACCCTGCTGCAACTGCGCGACTGTAATTTCCTCCAGATCCGGTGATGCCGCCGCCTGTAGCGCCATTGCAGCGGTAAGTTGAAGAAGCTGCCGCCGGGTTTGCATTAGTACTACGCAGCGTAGCACTTGCTGATTCCAGCCGTGGCCGCTATCGTTAAACCATGGTATCCGCACAAAACGAAACGCTGGCCTCGAACTATGTAGGGGGTGCTTGGATTCCCGGCAAGTCCGGCGAGTCCATGGAGGTCACGAATCCCGCCACCTCCGAGGTCCTTGCGACCTTCCAACTCGCCCAGGCCGAAGAAGTGGATCAGGCTGTCACGGCTGCGGTCGCGGCTTTTCCCGCTTGGCGCCGTACACCGCCTCAAGATCGTATCCAGTTTCTCTTCCGCCTGAAGCAACTGTTGGAAAGGAATTTCGAGGACATCGCGCGAATCACCACGCTCGAAAACGGCAAGACGCTCGTGGAGGCGCGCGCCGAGCTGCAGCGCGGCATCGAGAACGTCGAAGTGGCCTGCGGCATTCCGACCATGATGCAGGGCTACAACCTGGAAGATGTCGCCAGCGGCATCGACGAGATCATGATCCGGCAGCCGCTCGGCGTTGTAGCAGCCATCACGCCGTTCAATTTTCCGGCCATGATTCCGCTGTGGTTCCTGCCGTACGCGATCGCCTGCGGAAACACGTTCATTCTGAAGCCGTCGGAACGCGTGCCGTTGACGGCGCTCAAGATTTTCGAACTTCTGCACGAGACCGGATTGCCGGCTGGCGTAGTCAACTTGGTTGCGGGCGCGAAGCCTGCCGTCGACGCTCTGCTGCATCACCCCGCCGTGCGCGCCATTAGCTTTGTCGGCTCCACTCCCGTAGCGAGGTACATTTACGCCGAAGGGTCCGCGCACGGCAAGCGCGTTCAGTGCCAGGGCGGTGCGAAGAACCACGTCGTCGTCATGCCGGATGCGGACCTGGAGATGGCAGCGAAAATCGTGAGCGACAGCGCGTTTGGCTGCGCCGGACAACGCTGCCTGGCCGTCTCCACCGCCGTCACCGTGGGCGATGCGAGCAAGCCCTTTACAGAAACGATCAGCGGCATTGCCGCGGGCCTGCACGTTGGGAACGGCCTGGATGCCGCTGTACAAATGGGCCCAGTGATTACTCCCGCCAGCAAACAGCGCATTGAACGATCCATCGAAACCGGCTTGCAAGGCGGCGCGAAGATCCTGCTCGACGGCCGCGGCGCCAAAATTCCGCAAGGCGAGAAGGGCAATTTCCTGAAGCCCACTCTGCTTACCGGCGTCGGCTCGGAGCATTCCTTGGCAACCACCGAAATCTTCGGCCCCGTGCTCACGCTTGAAGCAGTCGACGACCTGGATCAGGCGATCGCCATGATCGCGCGCAATCCCTACGGCAACGCCGCGTCCATCTTTACCTCCAGCGGCCCGGCGGCGCGCAAGTTCCGCTATGAAGTGCCCACCGGTAACATTGGCGTCAACATCGGCGTGGCCGCGCCCATGGCTTACTTCCCCTTTAGCGGTTGGAAGGACAGCTTTCTCGGCGTCCTGCACGGCCAGGGCCGCGACGCGATCGAGTTCTACACCGACAAAAAAGTCGTGGTCGAGCGTTGGCCCAAGGAGTGGTCGCGCAAGTTCTAATTCGCCGTCACCTTGCGTGCTCCGCGTTGTACGCTTTCCAGGACATCTCGATGACGTAGGCGTGAATCGCCTCGGATTCCTGCGCGCTCATCTTCCCAACCACAACTGGAAACCCGGGCGGGTTGGCGAAGCCCGGCATCCCGTTGTTGCGATGCGACCCACCTAATACGGTCGCGCTCCACAGCCGGTGCGACTCGGCAGGCAGGTAGCGCAGGTCCGGAATGGCCCCGTCCTCGGTGAACGCGCCGCTGCCGTCCGCCTCCGGCCCGTGGCAATCGAAGCAGAAGTCTTTCGCGAAAAGAGCGCGGCCCTTGTCGATCGTCGCTTGATCGAAGGTTTGGGCTGGCGGCTTCGGCACAGGCGGAATTCTCCAATCAACTGGAGGCATCGCTTCCTTGGCGCCTAGCTTAAACGCAAACAACCGCGAGGGTCCTCGTTTCGCGAGCGGGGTCGCCATCGAACTACCCTTCGCGAACAACCTTGATCCGGAACCCCAGCCCACTGGCACGAGAATGTATTGATCGCCGTTGAGCGCGAACGAAACGGGAACCGAATGGATCGCCGATCCGGTCTGCACCGACCAAATCTTCTGTCCCGTATCGGCATTGTAAGCCGCAAATTCACCAGTGCCTTGGCCTTGGAACACGAGATTGCCGGCCGTCGACAAAACCCCGCTATTGGTCGAAATCGGCTCGTCCACGGACCACCGCATGGACTCGTGGATCGGATCCCACGCCACGAGCTTGCCCAACTCCGGAAACTCGCCCGCGGGTACCGGCGCCGGCTTCGGATCGTGCAGCGGAAGATAAACCAGGCCTGTCAGCGGGCTGTAGCTCATCGGCCACCAGTTGTGCCCTCCGTTGATCCGGCCGCGGCCGCGCGGACGGTCCAGCACTTCCACAGCCTTTCCCGTTTTCAGATCAATCGACGTCGCCCAGTTCACCGTGGCCACCGGCTTTGCTTCCAGTAGTTGCCCGTTGGTCGCATCCAGCATGTAGAAGAAGCCGTTCTTCGGCGCGGTCATCGCGACGTGACGCTTGCGTCCCTGGAACATCACATCCGCCGTCAGGATATGCATGTTTTCGGTGTGATAATGCTCGCCGCTGGTTTGGTAGTGCCACACGTATTCGCCAGTGGCCGCCTTCACAGCCACGACGCAGCCCGAGAATAGCCGGTCGCCGCCGACTTTCAGCTCCGCGTTGTCCCCAAACAGGCTCTCCGGCTCGGCGCCTGCTGTTCCGAAGATCACCAAGCCCGTCGTCGGATCATAGGTGATCGGGTCCCACACATCCCCGCCGCCAGCGCGCCACCATTGATCGCCCGTCCACGTCTTGACGGCCATTTCCAGCGCCTTGGATTCGAAGCCATTCGCCGGATTTCCCGGAACGGTCCAGAACCGCCACGCCAGTTTCCCTGTCTCTGCGTCAAACGCACTCAGCGATCCGCGCACGCCCGTGTCGGAGCCGTTGTAGCCGATGAAAACTTTGCCATCGCCCACGTGCGGCGCGCCGGTGATCCCGGTTCGCGTTGCATCACAAACCTGCGCCTGCCAAGCCTGCACCCCGTTCGTCGCGTTGATCGCCACCAGACGGCAATCGCCGGTGCCGACGTACACTTTGCCGGCCCAAACCGCTAAGCCGCGATTGCTGTGCGCCGCCCACGAATTCCGCATTCGGCTCAGCGGAACCTTGGGATCGAATCGCCACAAAACCTTGCCCGACGACGCGCTCACCGCATACACCTTGGACATCGGAGCGCTCACGTAAATAACGCCATCCATCACCAGCGGTTCCGTCGCCAGACCCATGGGGCTCTCGATGTCGGTAAACCAGGCCAGGCCGAGGTTGCCGATGTTCTTATCGCTGATCTGACGAAGCGGGCTGAAGTGCTGCTCGTCGAACGTCCGCCCGCCCACCAACCAGTCGGTCCCCTTGGATTCTTCCGCGATCACCTTCGAGTCCGTCACGTCCGCGGACTTTGCGCCGAGAACGGCCGCATGGCGAACCGCCGTCACGCCTAGCAGCAAACAAGTCAGAGTAAGCAGAAGAACGCGCAAGGGTCTCATGATTGCCTAGCAATGTAGCGCCCTGGCTGACCGGAAGTCAATGCAACCTTGCACGGTTTTGGTAGCCTTGAGGGACGGCCATGCCATTGCAGAAAAATCGGAAGAAGTTATCCGAACCTCATCCTGCACCCTTCGACGCTTTGAAATACCCGCGGTTCGCCGGCATTCCGACATTCATGCGCCTGCCCAACATTCCCGATGCAGACCGCCTGGATGTCGCTGTCATCGGAGTGCCTTACGACGGCGGAACCACTTTCCGCCCCGGCCCGCGCTTCGGACCGCGGCACATTCGCGAACAATCCGCCATCATCCGGCCCTACAACCCGGTCCTAAAAGTGAACCCTTTCGAACAACTGCGCGTGGCCGACTATGGCGATCTCTCCATCAACCCGATCGTCATCGAAGACACCTACGCGCGCATCACTGCCGGTCTGAAGCCCGTCTTGGACGCGGGAACCATCCCCATGTGCGTCGGCGGCGATCACTCCATCCTTTTGCCGATTCTGCGAGCGATTCACGCCGCCCACGGTCCGGTCGGGCTGATTCAGTTCGACGCGCACTCCGACACCTGGGACCAATACTGGGGATCGAAATACACGCACGGCACTCCCGTCCGCCGCGCCATCGAAGAAGGCTTGATCGACGAGCCTCACGTGCTCCAGATCGGTCTGCGAGGCCAGCTCTACGGCGTCGAGGACTACGACTACATCCGTGAGCACAAAATCTCGACGATCACATCCGAAGAATTCCACGAGCACGGGCTCCCGCTGGTTCAGAAGAAGCTGAAGCCGTTTCGAGGCCGCAAGACTTATTTCACCCTCGACATCGACGTGGTCGACCCCGCGTTCGCCCCCGGCACCGGAACGCCCCAGGTCGGCGGGCTCTCCAGCGTCCAGATTCTCGATCTGGTGCGGTCCCTCAAAGGCCTGAACCTGGTCGGTTGCGATCTGGTGGAAGTCTCGCCGCCGTTCGACAGCGCCGAAATTACTTCGCTTCTAGCCGCCAATCTGCTCTTCGAACAGCTTTGCCTGTTCTGCTCCTGATGACCACGCTTGCCCGAAGGCTCCGGCTCATCGACTATTTCTCGCTCGCCTTCGGCACGATGGTCGGCACCGGGTGGCTGGTGGTCATGGACGACTGGTTGAGTCGCGGCGGCTCTGCCGGTGCCATTCTCGGATTCCTGATCGGCGGCGCCGTCCTGTTTCCGATCGGCTATGTCTACGGGAAACTCGTCATGGCCATGCCGGACGCAGCGGGCGAGGTCGCTTACACCGCGAAAGTGTTTCCGAAGCCGGTCAGCTTCGCCACGGGATGGACCATGATGCTGTCGTACTTCGTGGTCTGTCCGTACGAAGCCGTCGCGGCTGGCAAGATCGCGGGCTACGTTTTTCCCCGGCTCGACTCCATGGAGTTGTACCGATTGGGTGGCAAACCGGTCTACTTGCCGCACCTAATCGTCAGCCTGCTGGTGGTCGCCCTGGTGACGGGCATGAATTACCGCGGCATCCGGCTCAGCGCCAATTTTCAAACCTGGACCACCCTCAGCGTCATCGCCTTGGCTCTCGTCTTTGCTTCTGCAGGTTTCGGTCATGGCTCCGCCGCAAATTTGAAGCCGCTATTTCAGGGCAGTTCGTTTGTCTCCATTCTGCTCGTCGTTCAGATTGTTCCCTTTTTTATGGAAGGCTACGAATCGGTCGGAAAATCCGCCGAGGAAGCCAAAGAGGGTTTCGCGGCGCATCACTTCTTCCTGGCGATCAGTCTCGCGATTGTCGTCGGAATCCTGTTTTACGTGATGGTCATCGCCGCGGTTGCCTACGCCGCTCCCCGTGAAACTTATCTCCATACCAGTTTCGCTACTGCCGTCGCGTTGCAGCATGCCGTGGGTGCGCGATGGATTGTCAGTCTGGTGATGGTGGCGGCGCTCCTCTCCGTGTTGAAATGTTTCAACGGAAATATGGTGGCGGCCAGCCGCCTTCTCTTTGGGCTGGGACGGCGCGGCTTTGTGCACCGGCAGATGGCTCATGTGCACCAGGAGAATCGGACGCCCTCGGTCGCGATCATTTGGCTGGGCATTGCAACGCTAATCATCACTCTCGGAGGCGATTCCATCCTCGTGCCGGTTGCCGAAGTTGGCTCGGTGGCCGCGGCAGCCGGTTGGATGGCCGCGTGCGCGTCTTTCGCTCGCATGAAGCCTTCTCTGGCCGGCCAGCTTGTGGCGTTCGCGGGACTGCTGGTCACGGCGCTGCTGGTGCTGATGAAGTTGATTCCGTTCATCCCCGGACATTTCACCGCGTACGAATGGATCGCCGTTGCCATCTGGTGCGCTATCGGCTGGCTGCTGCATCGTGGTAACGTTCTTACAGAAGCTTGACCACTCCTACTGCCGGCGTTCACACCGAAGATCTCCGCCATAGCCTTGGGCTGTTTGATTCCACCATGATCGTGGCCGGATCCATGATTGGTTCCGGCATCTTCATCGTCTCGGCGGAAATGTCGCGGCAGCTTGGCAGCGCCGGATGGCTGCTTGCCTCCTGGATCATCACCGGACTGCTGACCATCGCCGCCGCTCTGTCGTATGGCGAGCTGGCGGCCATGATGCCGCACGCCGGAGGCCAGTACGTTTATCTGAAGGAAGCCTGGTCGCCGCTGTGCGGATTCCTCTACGGCTGGACGCTCTTTCTCGTCATTCAAACCGGCACGGTAGCCGCCGTGGCCGTCGGCTTCGCGCGCTATCTCGGCGTGCTGTGGCCGCGCATTTCCGAAAGCGACTACCTCATTCCGCCGATCCACATTTCAAGCGGCTACGCGCTCTCGCTGTCCACCGCCCAGTTGGTCGGCGTACTTCTCATCATCTTGCTCACCTGGAGTAACGCCCGCGGCATCCAATACGGCAAGATCGTTCAGAACGCCTTCACTTCAGCGAAAATCGGCGCGCTCCTGGGCGTCATCGCCTTGGGCGTCGTCGGCTGGCGGGCTCTGGCGGTGAACGCGAACTTCAGCAATCCCTGGACTGCGCACGACGTCGCGCCCATTGCTCCAGGCCTTTCACAAACCACTGTCTTCGGCTTGTTCGTCGCGCTCTGCGTCGCGCAGGTCGGCTCGATGTTCGCGGCCGACGCTTGGAACAACATTACATTCATCGCGGGTGAAGTCCGAAAGCCGCAGCGCAACGTGCCGCTCTCGCTCGCCTTGGGCGCGATCCTCGTCATTGGGCTCTACACGCTGGCCAACACTGCCTACGTGCTGGTGCTCCCGCTTCACGACGTGCAGAATGCTGCCTCGGATCGCGTGGCTGCCGCCATGGTGGAGGCGATCTTTCCCAGGCTGGGCGCCGCCTTGATGGCCCTCGTCATCATGATCTCCTCGTTCGGCTGCATCAACGGCATGCTGATGTCCGGCGCCCGTGCCTACTTCGCCATGGCGCGGCACGGCCTGTTCTTCCGGCGCGCGGCCGATCTGAATGGAGCCCGCGTGCCGGGCGCTTCGCTGATGATGCAAGGAGCCTGGGGTGTGGTGCTGGTCCTGATTCGCACCTACGATCCAGCCACCCGCGCGTACGGCAACCTGTATAGCAATCTGCTGGACTACGTCATCTCCGCCGCGCTTCTGTTCTACATTTTGACCATCGCGGCGGTGTTTCGCCTCCGCCGCACACGGCCCAATGCCGACCGGCCCTATCGCGCGTTCGGCTATCCCATCGTGCCGTTGCTCTACCTTGTCAGCGCTGCCGTCATTCTCACCGTACTGTTCGTGTATCGCCCGGCCACTACTTTCCCGGGCCTGGTCATCGTCGTGATCGGCATTCCCGTCTACTTCGCTTTCCGCTGGTCGTCGCGCCGCGCGTCAGCATGAGCGGTCAACGATGCTGATCCTCGCCGCGATCCTCTCCATCTTCGTCTACGGCATGACCGCGTCCATGCTCGGCACCATCCTGCCGGATCTTTCGACCCGCTTCCAACTCACGCCCAAGCAAAACGGCACCATCGCGCTGTATCAGGCCATGGGCCTCGTGCTTGCCTCAGTCGGCGTCGGCCCGCTCATCGACAACGAAGGCAAGAAGGTCGCACTGGTGCTGGGCCTCGCACTCAGCGCCGTCGCGCTATTCCTGCTCCCCCGCTCCAGCGGCTTTCCGAGCATCGTGGCATACCTCTTCGTGCTGGGCTGCGGCGGCGGCATTATCGTTACCGCTGCGAACGCACTCGGCAGCGACGTCGACCCCACGCGGCGCGCTACCGTTCTGAACTTTCTCAACATCTTTTTCGGCGTCGGCGGCCTTGCCACGCCGTTCATTTCCGCCAACCTTCTTCGCAGAAGTTCCACGCGGCTGTCCTACCTGATCGGTGTGCTCGCGGTGGCAGCCGTCCTTGTGAACCTCGGCGCGCCGATCCCTCCGCCCACCAGCGCTCAGAGCTTCGTCTTTTCCGATGTCGGCGTGCTGGCGAGTCCGACCCTCGCGCTGTGCGCCCTGCTTCTGTTCCTCTACGTCGCTACCGAGGTCGGTGTCTGGAACTGGCTGGTACAGCACCTCATCGCGCAGGGCATTCCGGAAGCTCGCGCGCTCAACGTCCTTTCACTCGGTTTCGCGCTGGGACTGCTGCTGGGGCGCTTAGCCGCGTCCCAGGTGCTAATCTCCGTCAAAGGACTCAACGTCATCCTAGCAGCAGCGCTGCTGATGGCCCTCACGACGTTCCTGATGCTCCGAACACGCGACCCCCGGCGCGCTTGGATTCTCACGTTCTGTGCCGGTGCATCCATGGCGCCCGTCTTCCCGACGACGGTCGCGATCATCGGCGATTCGTTTCCGCGCATGACCGGCACGGCCATCGGCCTTGCCATCACGGCCAGTTGGATCGGTCTCGCCGTCAGTTCCCGCATCATCGGAGTAATCGCGGCCGGAGACCCGAAGCGGCTCCAGAAAGCTCTCCTCGTCCTGCCTGGCATGTCGGTCCTGATCGTCGCCGTGAGCATGGCGCTGCGCGCCGTGGTCAAGTAGCTTGCTCGTAAAAGCTCAGCGAATTGTCGCCTTGCTTCAGGACGCGGCAACGCCGCAGGTGGCCGTACGCTTCCGCGAGCGTTGCGTGCGAGGAATGTTGCACTACCACCATCCCGCTTCCTGATCGGTCCAACGCCCCCATCGCCAGTTCGTATTCTTTCGCCGCCTCATAAGGCGGATCCAGAAACACGATATCAGCCTGCACGCGCTCCAACACTACCGGAGCTTTGCTCGTAAACACCTCCGCGCGTGCCTCCAGGCCCAATGCCGCCACGTTTTGGCGAATCACGTCGACCGCGCCCCGGTTCTTCTCCACGAAGATGGCCCTTCGCGCGCCGCGGCTCAATGCCTCGATGCCAACAGCGCCGGTTCCCGCATACGCGTCCAGAAAAACACTACCTTCAATCCGCGGCGCCAGCACGTTGAAGAGCGCCTCTCGTAAACGATCCGGCGTCGGCCGGGTCTCCAGTCCGGGCACGCTCTTCAAACGGCGGCTGCGAAACTCTCCCGCGATTACCCGCATCAGCCCACTTGCACCAAAGCGTAGCGCCGCTGCCAGTGTTCCCGGAGGTACGTGATCGCGCGTTTGATCTCATCCTGCGACGGCGGACTCGCGATGAATCCTTGCCCTTCGTTCCGCGCGATTTCGAGCACGTCTTGATCGCGGAGAATGTTCCCGATCCGCAGCGTCGGCAGTCCCGATTGTTTGGTTCCGAAAAATTCGCCCGGCCCGCGCAGCTTCAGATCCATCTCCGCGATATAAAATCCGTCGGTAGAGTCCACCATTGTCCGGATACGCTCGCGCCCTGCGTCACCGAGCTTGCCTGTCACCAGGATGCAGTAGCTCTTCTCGGACCCGCGCCCCACTCGCCCGCGCAACTGATGCAACTGCGCCAGTCCGAAGCGCTCCGCCTGCTCGATGACCATCACAGTCGCGTTCGGCACATCCACGCCCACTTCGATTACCGTGGTCGACACCAGGATCTTCACCTCACCGCGCCGGAACTGATCCATCACGGTTTCCTTCTCATCCGTTTTCATGCGCCCATGCAGCAGTCCCACGCGAATATCCGGGAACACGCGTTCCGACAAATGCTGGTACATCTTCTGTGCCGCCTTCACATCCTCGGACTCCTCGATCACCGGATACACGACGTAGGCCTGGCGGCCCGCCTGGATCTGCTGTTTCAGGAAACTATACACGCGTTCGATGCGATCCTCCGTCGCATGGCTGGTTTCGATCGGCTGCCTCCCCGGCGGCATCTCGTCAATGATCGAAACATCCAGATCACCATAGATGGTCAGCGCCAGCGTGCGCGGAATGGGCGTGGCTGTCATCACCAATACGTCGGGATGCTCCCCCTTGGATGCCAGCCGCAGCCGCTGCATCACCCCGAAACGGTGCTGCTCGTCTACGATTGCCAGGCCCAGCTTCTTCCATTCCACGTCTTGTTCGATCAAGGCATGCGTGCCGATGGCAACGTGCACCAATCCTTCGGCTAGCAACTTCTTCAGCTGCGACTTCTCGCGCGCCGTCGCCGACCCCGTCAAAAGCACGACCACGTAACCCATCTTTTGGAACAGATTCTTGAAATAGAAGAAATGCTGGTTGGCAAGAATCTCCGTCGGCGCGAGGACCGCCACCTGATAGCCGTTCTCAATGGCAATCACTGCGGCTTCCGCAGCCACTAGTGTCTTGCCGCTGCCCACATCACCCTGCAGCAGCCGGCTCATCGGATGCGGCTGGTGCATATCCTCCGCGATCTCTTTCAGAACCCGCTTCTGCGCGCCGGTCGGCTTGAACGGCAGCATGGTCTTGATGCGCTCGCGGACGCGATCGGTCAGTTCAAACGAGATGCCCGGCTGCACCCGCGCCTTCGCCCGCTTCAACGACAGCCCGAACTCCAGCCAGAAGAATTCTTCAAAGATCAGCCGCCATTGCGCCGGAGTGCGATAGGCATTGAGCAGCCGCAGATCGGCGCCTTGCTCCGGGAAATGCAAAGCACGGATCGCATCCCAGCGGTCCGGCAGCTTCAGACGCTCACGAATCGCCGGCGGCAGGTGATCTTCCACCGGCTCCAGACCCTCCAGCACACGAGCAATCAATGCACGGAACGCTCGCGTTGTGACTTTGCCCGCAGCTTCGTAGATGGGCACGATACGGCCCGTGTGCAGCGCGGCCTCGCCGTCGGAATCATCGGCTGTCAGGATTTCAAACTCGGGATGCATCAGCAGGAGGTCGCCGGTGTAGCTGTCCAACTCGACCTTGCCGTACAGCGCCACGCGCAAGCCCGGCAGGAACCGATCCACCAGATAGCCGCCGTGAAACCATTTCGCCAGCAGCCGCTCGCCGGAGGCGTCCTTGAAAATCGCCTCAAACAATCCCAGGTTGCGGCGGCGGAATCCAGCCAGGTGCGCGGACTGCACTTCCGCGATCACGGTAGCCATCTCGCCCGGCGCCAGTTGAGCGATCGGCTTCACGTTGGTCCGGTCTTCGTAGCGGAACGGCGCATAGGTGATGAGGTCTTCCACCGTGAGCAGGCCTTTGGCCGCAAGCATCTCCGCGCGCGCCGGGCCGATCCCTTTCACGTATTGCAGTGGTGTGACGATATCCAAAGAAGCGGAGCCTCAGTGTCGCGCGGATGACAATACAAGTAATATTACTAGGGTTGACATCTTCTTAGAAGAGAATTATTCTTAGCTTAGTGCGTCTGTCCCGTCCGGAGATTCTCGCCGCGTTTCGCGAGCACAAGGTTCGCTGCACGCCGCAGCGGTTCACGATTCTGGACTATCTGAATCGTAACGCGAAACACCCCTCGGCGGAAGAAATCTACAAGGCCATCAACCGGACGGATCCGCGAGCCTCTCTGGCCACCGTTTATAAGAGCCTGCACGCCATGGCTTCAGCGGGCCTGATACGCGAAGTCACGGTGGATGGCAATGCGGTGCGGTTCGAATCGAACATGGCCAAGCACCATCATTTTGTCTGCGAGCGCTGCGGCAACATTGAAGACCTGGGGTGGTACGCCGTGCCCAAGCCTCCCTCTGGCTCCCTCGGCAAACGGATTCTTCGCGAGTATGAACTCGTTTTCCGGGGGCTCTGCACGAAGTGCGCTCGGCCGCATGCCCGTTGATGTTTTTGCTTAATTCGAAGGAGATGAACACATGTCAACCGAAACCAAGTGCCCCGTCCACACCTCGGCTGGAGCCCACTCGAATGCGGACTGGTGGCCGAATCAGCTCAACCTGAAGATCCTGCACCAGCGCTCCAATCTGTCCAATCCGATGGACAAGGAGTTTAACTACAGGGAAGAATTCAAGAGCCTCGACCTGAATGCCGTGGTCAAGGACCTGCACGCTCTCATGACGACGTCGCAGTCCTGGTGGCCGGCGGACTTCGGCCACTACGGCCCACTCTTCATTCGCATGGCCTGGCATAGCGCCGGCACCTACCGCATCGGCGACGGCCGCGGCGGCGCAGGCAACGGCACACAGCGTTTTGCGCCCCTCAATAGCTGGCCCGACAATGTGAACCTGGACAAGGCGCGCCGCCTGCTCTGGCCCATCAAGCAGAAATATGGCCGGAAAATCTCCTGGGCCGACCTCATGATTCTCGCCGGTAACGTCGCCTTGGATTCGATGGGATTCAAGACCTTCGGTTTCGGCGGCGGGCGCGAGGACGTCTGGGAGCCCGAAGAGGACATTTTCTGGGGGCCTGAGGGCAAGTGGCTCGGCGACGAGCGCTATCGCGGCGAGCGTCAGCTCGATAATCCTTTGGCCGCTGTTCAGATGGGCCTAATTTACGTGAATCCGGAAGGGCCCAACGGAAAGCCCGATCCACTCGCCGCTGCTGTCGATATCCGCGAGACGTTCGCCCGCATGGCGATGAATGACTATGAGACGGTTGCGCTGATTGCCGGCGGTCACACATTCGGCAAGACCCACGGCGCCGCCGATCCGAGCAAGTATGTCGGTCCCGAGCCCGAGGCCGCTCCGATAGAGCAGCAAGGCTTGGGCTGGAACAACACCTATGGCAGTGGCCACGGCGACGAGAGCATCGGAAGCGGAATAGAAGTCACGTGGACCACTACGCCGGTGAAGTGGAGCAACAACTTCCTGGAAAACCTCTACAAGTATGAGTGGGAGCTCACCAAGAGCCCGGCCGGTGCGTACCAGTGGACTCCCAAGAACGGAGCTGCGGCGACCGCCGTTCCGTATGCTCACGATGCGTCGAAGCGGCACGCCCCGGGAATGCTGACGACAGATCTCTCCCTGCGGATGGACCCCGTTTATGCGCCGATCTCAAGGCACTTCTACGAGCATCCCGACGAGTTGGCGGACGCGTTCGCCAAGGCCTGGTTCAAACTGACGCACCGCGATATGGGACCGATCTCGCGGTACCTTGGCCCGCTTGTTCCCAAGGAGCCGCAGATCTGGCAAGACCCTCTTCCCGCAGTCGATCATCAATTAATCAGCGAACAGGACATCGCTGCTCTGAAGGCCAAGATCCTCGCGTCCGGACTGTCGATCTCGCAACTGGTCACCACTGCCTGGGCTTCGGCATCCACCTTCCGAGGCTCCGATAAGCGCGGTGGAGCAAATGGCGCGCGCATTACCTTGGCGCCGCAAAAAGATTGGGAAGTGAACCAGCCGGCCGAACTGGCCAAAGTCCTCTCGACGCTAGAAACAATCCAAAAGGACTTCAACAAATCTCAATCCCAGTCCAACGGAAAAGCCAAGAAAGTCTCTCTCGCGGACGTGATCGTTCTGGGCGGCTGCGCAGCCGTCGAGGCAGCCGCGAAGAAGGCGGGGTACGACGTGAAGGTTCCCTTCTCGCCCGGGCGCACGGATGCGACTCAGGAGCAGACCGATGCCCACTCTTTTGCGCCGCTCGAACCGAAGGCGGACGGCTTCCGCAACTACGTCCGAAACGGACAGTCCATGTCGCCGGAGGAACTTTTAGTCGACCGGGCGCAGTTGCTGAAGCTGACCGCGCCCGAGATGACGGTTCTCATCGGCGGCATGCGCGCCCTGAATGCGAACTTCGGCCAGTCCAAACACGGCGTGTTCACCAATCGGCCCGAGACGCTGACGAACGATTTCTTCGTCAACCTGGTCGACATGAACACCAAGTGGCAGCCCTCCACAACGGAAGGAGTCTATGAGTTGCGCGATCGCGCAACGGACAAACTCAAGTGGACCGCGACGCGAGTCGACCTTGTCTTCGGTTCCAACTCCCAGCTCCGGGCGCTCGCGGAAGTCTATGCATCGGACGACTCGAAGGAGACGTTCGTGAAGGACTTCGTGGCCGCGTGGAACAAGGTCATGAACCTGGATCGCTACGACCTGGCTTGAGTTCGGGGTCTTAATAGCCGAGTCCACCGGGCATCCGAGCGCTCGGTGGGCTTGGCTACATTAGATACAGGGCGGCGCACAGTGATTCGGGCGCACTACATTCTTACGGCGCTGGCGTTCCCAACCATTCTCGCTGCGCAGACCCAATTGTCGGACGAAAATGCTTACAATCCTGTTCCGAGCCCGGATGGCAAGAAAATCGCCGCCGTTCGAACAGGCTGGCATCGCCCAGGTGGGAGTAGCGGTTTTGGAAGGTCGAATCTTGTCTCAGAAATCATCCTCCTGGATCGCGAGGGCCATATACTCTCATCGAAACCTCCTGCGGACGGCTTTGTAGCCGATTGGACTAAGGCCGGAATTGTTGTTTTTCGGGATTGGTCCTATGCACTCGTTTCAGAGGATGGGTCAATTGTTCAAAAAGGACGTGTCTGCCCTGGACGATCGGTTTCCGAAGCGCCTCCTACTTGCGCAGAGCGAGTGGCTTACCTTTCCACGATCAATAGCTTTGTTTGGGTGTTTGAGAAGTTTGACGATTCCGTGTTGATGACGCCCCGTGGAGATCTCTCCTCGCATCATCACGAAGGGTTTCTGGGTGATTCGCTCGCGCCCTCGCCAGACGAACGGTACATAGCCGCTGGTCCTGTTCATTTGAGCCGATCGCTCCACATTTACGATCTGCGCGAGAAAGCTTGGATTGAACTTGGCACCGCAACCATACATCCGGATCCGGATTGGAACTTCATGGAGCCAAGCTGGAGTCCGTGGTTCGCGGACAGTTCCCAGCTCACGTTCTTCGACACTGATGGATTAGTGGTGAGTTCTCCCGATGGCCACCAGAGGCGTGTCGTACTTCGCGCAGAGGAGCCGGCTGGTCTTGCCGCGCCATCGCCCGATGGACGCCGGATCGCGTATGCCACGTTCACATCCCGGCCCCGAACCGCCGGACCCAGGAATCAACCAATCTGGAGCTGTAGCGGCATCTGGGTGGTGGGATTGCAGGCGACGAGCCAACCGCGCCGCTTAGTAGGCCCGGCATCAGATCTAACCTACGACTTGCGCTGGCTCGATAACGAACACCTGGTTTTTGACCGAATCGACACAGCTACATTGATATCGCCGAAAGCCCGAATCTGGATCGTGGACGTTCCCCGCTGAGACACCAACTCCGATCGCGCACTAATGACTCCGGCACCCGGTGGTCTCCGACGTGTAGACAATGGTGGCGATTTTCCAGCCTTGCGGGGTCTTGAAGAGGCTGAAGGAATCGACGCCGCAGTGGTGGAATTTGCCTTCGCGCAGGAACTCGTAGTCGCCCCACACCTGAGCGATACGGCCGTGTATGGAGATGGCTGGCTGGCCGGTGAAGCGCTCCAGAATCTGCTCATGGATTCCGGCGATGCGCGTGGCGAAGTCCTCGATGGCCATGGCCGGGGACGGAACGCCTTGTTCGCCAATGGCAAACAGTCGTGCGTCGGGCAAGGAGACAGCGCGGATCGCGGAAGCGTCGTGAGCGGTCATGGCATCGAACATCTTCTGAGTCGCCGCGAGCGCCTCCTTTTCGTCGGATGATTGAGCAAACAGTGGTGTTATCGCAGCCAAGGCGAGAATGGTGAGCAGACGCATGGTTCCCATTATGCACTGTATATAATCGAGCGACCGAAGAAGCTCCTCCATGAATCGCAACACTGCTGTCGTGCAGAACGGAGCCAAGCCGGGAAATCGACCCTTGACCTCAACGCTAACCGCCGCTGTCGATTCGATAGTCCACTAGATGCAGCGGCGCCGGTCGCGATAACTTCGCGTCTACTTCTGATCGGGTGGTTCCGCAGGTTCGGGCGTGTTGCCGGCGGGAACGGGCTGACGGCGCTGCAAATCCTGCCACTGCTGATCAGTCAGAATCAACCGGAGTTTGAGACTCAGCTGGCTGAGCGTGCGCGTGAGATCGCTGCGGGCATCCACCAGGCGGCCGATCGCCTCATCCGCCTTGGCCGGATTCACCGGACTGCGATTGAACTCCTGCGCCAGATCCTGCTCGGCGCGGAGCACTTCGGCGCGCACGTTCAACAAATGCGGCCGGTACTGCTGGACTGTGGACCGGATCTGCTGGCGCTGAGCGGGCGTGAGGTTCAAACCGCGCGTAATCTCCGGCCGGCTCCACCAGGCGTAAAGTCCCTTGGGTAACTGCGCAGGAGCCCAGACTGAGAACGCCAAAACCAGTGCGATAGCCCGCAACATGATCAGAACCCGCTATTCCTCGAACAGGCCGTGGATCGGCTGGATGGCTTTCGGCTCGGTGCGCTGTTCCATGTTGGCGAGGTCGGAAAACAGTTGCTCGTCGGAGATCGTGGGTGCGGGTCTTTGGACGCGCTGGATGGCAAAGCTGGCCACCAATAGAAGCAGCATCGCAACCGATAGCCCCCAGCGAAGCGCCGCATGCCTGCGGGGTTCGCCGATACGGCGATAGATGCTGCGGCGTTGCGCGGCCAGGAAGTCCTCGGAGACTTCCGGCTCCGGCACACCTCGCGCGCGATCGTGCAGCCAATTCTCGAAATCAGTCTCGTCCCGGTGTTTCATTTCTCTTCCCATCTTGCCTGTCGCGAAGATACAAGTCGTGCAGCTCCTCCCGAAGCTTCTCCGTGGCACGAAACAGATGCACCTTCACGGTTCCTACGTCCAAATTCAAAATCTCGGCAATCTCGGCGAGGCTCCGGTCTTCATAATGCCTCAAATTGAACACCGCGCGCTGGCGCAGACTCAATTTTCCGAGAGCGCCCTCCAGCCTGTTGCGAATCTCGTTGGCAAAGGCTTGATCTTCGGCGTTCGGATCTGTAGCCGCGGCCAATTGAAGAATCGCCGATTCATCCTCCGGCTGCGGGCGCTTCCGCCAGAACTGCCAGCGGCGCGAGCGCAAACGGTCCAAGCAGGTGTTGACGGCGATCCGGGTCAGCCATTTGCCCGGGTCGTCCAGGTTCTTCGAGTCCGGCCGGCTCAACGCTTGCCAGGCTTTCAAAAAGGTGTCCTGGGTGGCGGAATCCGCGTCCTCGGTATCTTGCAGCATGCGGCGGCAAAGCAGAAAGATGCGCTTTTGCTCGGAGACCATCCAGGTCCCGAACTCACGCGTGTCGGCCAATGCGGGGATGCTGGCCTCCAGACGGTCCGCCATTGCGCCCATCATATCCTCTGGACGGGTATCCAGAGAATCGGTTGACATGCAATTGCGCCGCCGCGCTTGGGCGGTGCGAAGTTGTTGGAATTAGGCGGCTTGGCCGTTATTCGTGGCCGTGGCAAGCTGGGGAGTCGACCCGGAAGCCGACGCGGCGGCTTGTTCAAGCATGCGGGAGACGGCGTTCTTGCTTTCGTCCGTCAATGCCTTGGTGCTGAAGATCGAGCAGCCTTTCGCCAGATGCTGGATGTCGGGCAGGTCCTGTTCCACTACCATTTCGTGCTCCACCCAATTGGAGAGCGGGATGTTGCGGAAGTACAGCCGTTCCTGCAGAATCATGGCCTTCTGCCGTGCGGTAACCGACTTGTTTTCACGGAAGTAGTGGCGTTCCTCCACGCGGAAATCCTGCATGAACTCGTCCAGCGCGCGGCGGCGGGCCTCCTGCTCCGTGGCCCGGACCCGCTCTTCCATGGTGTTCTTGCAAGTGCGGATCTCAGCGCGTGCTTCCGACAGCACCTCGCGTTCTTTCGCGATCGCGACTTCCATCCGCGCCTGCATAATGTAGAACGACAACAGCGCAGACCCGGCAGCAATGAAGAGGGGGAGGAGAATCCAAAGCACGGCGTCTATCTGCATACCGCTCTACTATCGGCGCTTGGTGGACGGAACGTTAGGTACCGCGTTGCCGCGAGTACTGAACACTACACGCATCTTATTGATACTAAAGAATGTCTGACTGTGATCCGTCGATTCGCGTGTCAGAAAGTAGTGCAAAAAACAAACCCAACCGGAAAGTGACCAGCGCGGCAAGAGCGGTCTTCACGCGGAACAGAATCCCGGCGACCAAGCCGAAATGCTTTCCGAAGTAGACAGCGGCGCCGTGGAGCCGATCGGCGTCCATGATGGTGCGCGCCGATTCTGAATAAGGCGAATTTGCAGTGAATAAAGCAGTCACCTGCGGTAGAACCAGCGTTTTGCGTCCGGCGCGGCGGATCTGGTAACAGAGCTCTGCGTCGGAGAACGATTCGCCATAGCGTTCGTCCAGATAGTTGATCCCTTTGACGAAATACTTACGGACGAGAAAGGCCTGGAACGTGGCCAACTCCACGGCGGTCTCTGCGGCGGTTCGATCGATGCTGACGGGAGTCAACTCGGCGCCGGTATCGGGCGTCGGCAGGCGAAAGAACTGCGGTACAGGCTGAGAGTCGGTGTTCAACAGCAAGGGGCATACGGCCGCGGCTTCCTGGTCGGATTCCAGGCGGGCCAGGAGCGCAGGGATGGTGGTGGGCAGCGGCTCGACTTCCGGCGTGAGAAAGAACAGATAGTCGCCCGCCGCGGTGCGCGTGCCGATGTTCAGAGCCTTGGTACGGCCGAAGTAACGGGGCAGGCGCAGGATGGTGACGCCGGAGAATTCGGAATCGAGCTGCGGGCTTTCGTCGTGAGAACCGCAGTCCACTACGAGAATCTCGATGGATGCGCGGTCGTTGGAGCTTTCGAGCGCAGCCAGGCAACGCCGCAGCGCCGGCGCGCTGTCGTAGGAAAAAATCAACGCCGTCACCTTGATTCCAGGTTCCGGCTCGAGTTGCTCGGGCAGAGCCGCCGGTTCGGCCTCGGCGATCGGCGCGGACTTCTTCGCTTCTTCTTTGCGTTTACTGGCGATGGGCATGGGGTCAGGAGTGAGATTCGTTCATTTCGAGACTCGAATCAGGCAGTCGTTGGTAAGCAGCGTCACCTTATCGGGCGAGGTCTTCAACGGGATGGAGAACGGAACCGGATCACTGCCCGTCGCCAGCCAGTAGACATGGCTTTGATTTCCGGTCTGGATTTCCACTGGGACAAACGCCGCGAAGGAGTCGTCCACGTCGCTCTGGGAGAGCGATCCGGTCAGTTTTGACGCGTGCCAGGCATAGCGCAGCTTCACCGAGGGAATGCCGCTGCCGTACACCCAGTTGTCGAAAAACGTTTTCAGCATCGGATCTTGCGATGGCGGCATGTATTTCTGTGCCAGTTCGCGGAACTGTTCGGTGCTGATTCTCTGGAATCCGTAGCGGCTGCAAATCTCGCGCAGCAGCGCGAAAAACTTCTCGTCGCCGAGCCGGCGCCGGAGCATATGAATGATCCAGGTGCCTTTCTCGTAAGTGACGGTGCGCCAGGCGTCGGGAGTGAAAGAGGATTCCAGGCGTAACCCCCAGATGATGGGGCCGGCCTCCTCGAGCGTGCGGGCAGAGGCGGTCTTGGTCAACATATGACTCCGGTATCCATCCAGAACGGCGTCCACCGCCTTGGTTCCTCTTCTCTGCTCGAGCAAAAGCAGCGCCGAATAGTTGGCCAGGGCCTCGATCAACCAGTCGTCATGACCGCTGGCAGGTATCACGTAGTTACCCCACCACTGATGTGCTACCTCATGACTCTCCAGCAGGTCCGCATAAAAGATGGCGTCCTGCGGCTGATGCTGGATGCCAGAAGGCAGCTGGCTGGAGTTGAGATACGCCAAGGTAGAAAGGTAAACCAGACCCGGGAAACCCTGGCCGAATGTTCCCGGAATGGGAGTTATGGAGAGCCGCCGGAACGGCGTAGGCCCAAATTTGCCGGTCAGGAAATCCAGAGTGTCGGCGACATCCTTGGCCAAGCTGTGAAGGCGCGCCGCAGGATCCGGCGGCAGGGGAGTAGGAACTGTATCGAGCGAGCCCAGATCTGGCGGCCGGCGGTGGAAAATGCGCGGCGCAGAAGGAAGCGGAGGACCGGCCGGAGGCTGAGGCGCTTTCGGCTGGAGAGCCGTTTCCAGCTTGCGGTTGGCGTACACGCCGATCTTGTAGCCGTTCTGGTCCAGTTCGAGCGAAGTAAAATCGCCCAGATTGAAGCCTGCAAAGCGCGTGGGGACACTGGTGATGTTGCGCGTGATGCGCCAATCTCCGTCGGTGCGATCTTCCACGGTATCGCCGGTGGCGGCGAGCGTCAGGTTGCGGGGATAGCGGAAGGTGAGATCGAAGCGAGCCAGATCGGCTCCGGCGCGCGGGTACCAGTTACCGCGGGAAGACACGTAGTAGACGCCGTTTCCGGCATCGCGGATCACGTCACCCGCATAGTGGAGCTCAATCCGGTGCGGCGCCGCAGGATCGAGCGGCTGCGCGCATACCAGGAGAAACTGGCGGTCCTCGCCGCCGGCGATCAGGCTGGCGCGGAGCGAATCGCGCTGGAAAACCTCCACGGGCCGACCGTCGATGCTGGCTGCGGTTACACGGAGATTCTGAGCGAGGACCAGGGGGACCAGAAACCCAGGCCGCTTGATCGTCAGGTCTGCGCGCGCAACCGCTTTCAGCTGGAGATTGGGTTCGATGGTGGCCTCGATCTGGTACTTGTCCAGCCCGAAATGGCCGCTGCGGGAAGGGGCGCCGTTGCGGAAGGAGCGCGCGGGGAAGGTGGTCCAGATGTCGAAGTAGGAGCGATTTTCGCGGTCCACGAGCTTTCCGGCCAGGATCTGATCCGCTGCGGTGGGATCGTACAGAATATCGAAATCACCCAGCTTGAGGCCCGAAACCGCACCGTAAAAAATGCCTGCATCGCGGGCGCCGGACAGCAGGTCGTAAACCAGCCGCGTTTCGAAGCTCCCGCTCAGGTTGCGGAGCACGGGCGTGTACTGATCGGCCATCAAGGCGCCGACTTCCGGTGCCTTCTTGGCGGAATCTTGCTGGAGGCGCGCCAGAAGCTGGTCAGCCGTCCCGTCGGTAAAGATGAAGACGGCCGCTTGAAAATGTTCTTCCAGGTTTGGGCTTCCGGTGAAGTTGGCCAACGAGAACCGCTCGGCGCGAGAAGGAGGCAGCAGAAGCACCTCAGCGTCGCCGGCTTCCCGGCTGGCGACAAAGACCGCGCCCAGACGCAGGCCTTCCGTGGGCTTGGTAAAGATGAGGTAGCCGGATGTCAGGTATAGTTTGAGATCTTCCTTGCTGAAGCTCAGATCCAAAACGCGGTAGCATTCGGCGGGATCGAGCGCCACCTGTTGGATTTCGGTGGAGATGTCCGCGGCGGTTGCGCCCCAGGCAAGGCGGACGGCGAGCAAGCCAAAAAGAAGGAGCAGGCGGCGCACATATTCAGTTTAGCGAGGAACCGCGCGCCTGCATGGGCGGAACGACGAACTAATTTGTGGAGCGCGAAGCTACGCTGACCACCTGGCCGTTGACCAGATGAACGGTCCCCACGTGTTGTCCGTTGGACCAATATTGGCAGCTCTCAAGGAGACGCCCATCGTCACCGGGAATAATCACACGAGACTCGGGGACGCCCAGCGCTGCCTGCATCTCCTGGCCAGAGGAGCCCACTCGGAGGTTAGCCAGATCGGCCGCCGAGAGCTGCCTGACCACCGGCTCAACAGGCGCCGCCGGTGCAAATTGCGCGGCAGGAACAAAGGAGCTTGGCGCAGCCTCGGTTCGGTAGACGTTTCGCGAACTATTTCCGCTGGAACCAGATCCACCTCTCGCTTCGCCCATGGGGCCGGGGCCTGCCGGGGAGGAGCCCGAAAACGACGGGGTAGAACCAGATTGCTTTGCGGTAACCGTTTCAGGTTCCGGCTTTTCTACCTTCTGCTCCTGATTCGTTTTGGCAGTTTTGGGAGTCTTCGCGGTTTTCGCGTTGGCGGCCTTGTCGGTGTCCTTATCTATTTTGCCGAAGATGTTGCCCAGAGCAGTGCCGAGCGGTTTTCCGGCGGCCGTGCCGATGGTGGCGCCGGCAATCGCAGCGGCATTCTCCGTCAGGCTCTGAGCCTCCAGGCCGGCAACCAACAAAAGACTTCCAATTATTGCGACAGGCGCGAACGTGCGCATGAGTTTCTCACCTCTATCTCGATGCTAAAGCGTGGAGGGACGATGGGCCAGACTGTGAATACCTTAGTCCAGCCGAAAAAAAGTACCAGTGCTAGGGTCGCGCGTACACTTCGATCCATTGGCCCCGCTGATCCCAGCG
Source organism: Bryobacteraceae bacterium (assembly GCA_035501155.1). Taxonomy (GTDB): domain Bacteria; phylum Acidobacteriota; class Terriglobia; order Bryobacterales; family Bryobacteraceae; genus Palsa-89. The sequence continues at coordinate 342,702 of DATJWO010000041.1, read as the reverse complement.
GCGGACCGGCACAAGGCCAAAGCGGCTGCGGACTTCGGCGGCACTCATCTGGCGTTCATATTGATAGAAGCGAGCGAGGAATCGACGCACCAGCGTCCAGTTGAGGATACCCCAGGGCGGCGTCCAGGCGCGTGAATAGAGCACCAGGACGTGGACATTTTGCGGCGCGAGCGCGTTGAGCGTGGAGAAATGGAGGTCGGAGGTTTCCACCGCGTTCAGCGGACGGCTGACGTAACCGAAGGCGGGATTGCGCAGAGCCTGCGTCAATGGCCAAGCGCTGTAGACAGACTGATCGGCGTACTTGTCTTCCAGGAACTCGGCGGCGGCGCGATGGAGTTGAACGAAGTCCACCAGCGCGAGGTTGTTTTCGAAGGGAAATGGATAGGGCGGATTGAGGAACAGGCCGGCGACGAGCCCGGCGGCGGTGGCGGCGATGCCCAGATTGCGCCACAAAGGGGTGACGGCCATCCAGGCTGCGCCCATGGCGATGTAGACCAGAGGCAACACGGGGAGCAGGTAGCGCTCCAGTTCGGCGCCGCCGAGCACGCTCACGAACACCAGGTGCGCCGCGAGGAAGCACCACGTGACGGCCCACGCGCGGCCCGAGTAGATGCGCGTTTTCCTCCAGGCCAGGACGATCGCGATGGACCCTACCCAGCGGAAGTCAGCGACGAACAGGTAGTAAGTATGGCGGAGCAGGGAGAAGACGGCGCGGACGGGATTGAGCGAATAGAAGATGTTGTATTCGGTATAGCCGGCGTCGCCGAACAGGTGGCCGGTGGCGCTCCATAAAGCGAGAAACCAAACGGCCAACATCACGAAGGGGGCCAGGTAGTAGGCGGCGGAGGAACGGCGTTGAGGATCGAGCAGCAGAGCAATGCCCAGGGTGAGAGGCAGGACGGCCCCGGTTTCCTTGGCAAGCACCAGGGCAGTGCAGGCGAGCGCGGCGGCGGCGTGGCGGTCCTCGAGGAACAGCAGCAACGCCAGCACGGTGAAAAGCATGGCGGGCATGTCCAGCTGCGCCAGTATGGACTGCATGTAGAACAGCGGATCGAGCAATAGCAGGAGAGTCGCGATGAAGGCAGGGATTCGTCCCAGCCCCTGGCACAGGCGCGTAGCGAGCAACGACGTGAAGTAGGCAGCGAAACCGGCCAGCACAAGCATGGCCGCGCGCGTGGCGGGGATCGAATAGCCGAAGATGCGCCAGACCAGCGCCAGGTAAGCCATGACGCCGGGGGCATGGGAGTTAGGAACCGCGGAATGCGGCACCCAGGCCCCATCGTGCAGGATGTCGAGGGCAGCGGGCACGAACTGGCCGAGTTCATCCCAGAAATAGGGAAGCCGGAAGAACGGCGTGTGAATGACCAGGATGAGGACGGTGAGGGACAGCCAGAGGCGGTAGCGAGCCAGGATGCCACTTTGGGCATTCAAGGCGTCATTCGCGGCAGGCTCCCGGGCCGCGGTCGACATTATTGAATGGCGCCGGAGGGGCCGTGCGGCTCGAGCTTAATTTCTCCGAAGGTAGCTTCGTACTGCGTGATGTTCTGCGTCAGCACGTTCAAGAGCGCCTTGGCCTGCTGCGGGCTGAGATAGACGCCTTGGAAGTTGTGAATCATGACGTTGTCGGGCGAGGTCTGGTTCACGGTGCCGAACATCAGGAAGAAGTCCCATAGGTTGACCCGGATCTGCACGCTGTTGGCGTACTGTTCACGGTAATCCGGGGTGTTCACCAGTTGGAACTTTGGCGCTGGTTGTGGAGGCGTCATAGACACAACCATAGTGCCATACCGCTCGCTGACGCTCGCGGCTCAGTTTATTGGTTGAGACTGTCGTCGGCTTCCGGGTCGTCGATGGGAAAGGGCAGGAGAATTTCGGGATCGAGGAACTGGCTGAAGCCGAGCGGTAGCGTGTCGGAAGGGTAATCGACGTTGGTGCCGCCCAGAACTCCATGAGAGCCGATCAGCGCGAGCGGCGAATTAGGCCAACACTCCCGCGCGCTGTCGAACGCCTCGCCGAAGGAGTTCAGGTCCTTATGCTCGAGGCGCGCGGCGGCGGGCGCATGCGGCGGATGGGGCGGATGGGCCGTGATGCCAAGGTGCTGGTGGTGGGAGCTATTGATGGCTTGGGCGATTTTCTGCAGAGTTTCGGGCCGCATGCTGTTTCCTTTCCGAACGCTTCCTGGAAGCCAGCGTAGGACCAGCGCGGGCGCAAGGAGCCAGCGGGGCCGCGCAAGTGATTGGCAGGCCACAAAAGAAAAGCGGTCGCGATGCGTGACTAGCTGATGCGCTTGCCGACGGTTTCCAGTGTCTCGGCGGCTTCGGCGATCACCCGCTCGGGGTCGAGCGCGGTAAGCTTGCCGGCGCGCTTCAGGATGCGGCCGTCCACTGAGACGGTGTCGATGTCGGCTTCCTCGGCCGCTTCCACAAGCATGTGCGCCGGATCGGTGAACACACCCATGTGCAGGCTGTCGGTCTTCACCATGATGACGTCGGCGCGTTTGCCGGGCGTCAGCGAGCCGGTCAGGTGATCCATCTGCAAAGCTCGGGCGCCGTGGATGGTGGCGATTTCGAGCGCGCGGCGGGCAGTGAGCTTGAATTCGTTGAACGCTTTGGCGTTTTCGGCGTTGCGCATGAGTTTCAAGATGCCGAAGAGATTGGCGTCGCCGGTGAGCGGCACCGTGTCCACCGAGACGGCCACGTTGATGCCGGCGTCCATAAAGTCGCAAGCTTTGGTGAGGCCGTAGCCGATGCGCAACTCAGAGCCGGGAGAACAGCTGATGGGCGAGCCGGCCTCGGCCACCATTTTCATTTCGGGCGGAGTGGTGGCGAGCATGTGAATCAGCAGCACGTCCTTGCCACAGAAGCCGCCTTTGACCAGCGCTTCCACCTGGCCGCCGGGCGTGTTTTCGCGCGAGGCCCAGTGAGTGGCCATGGGAATGCCGAGCCGGCGGGCGGTCTCGAACTCCTTGCGGGCGGTTTCGAGGCGTTCGGGATACTTCGTGGCTTCGTCGCCCAGCGGGATGCCGCCCCAGGCGAATCCGAGCGACATCAGGCCGCCATTGGAATATTTGTCCCAGTCGCGATGGAAACCCTCCAGATCTTCGAGATTGATGTGTTGATCCGGAGTCATGCCGCGGTAAGGACCGTAAGACCAGCGGCAACGGACGCCGGTCTCCTGGTGCGCGCGAATATCCTGGACCGCGTGGTCGTGGCTGCGCACGTTGTGGCAGTTGTCACCCACGGTAGTAATGCCGGCATTGATGGCTTCCGCGCAAGCCAGGCGCGTGGAGCGGTACATGTCGATGGGCTCCATCGCTTTGCCGTAGCGCGTGGTGATGGGGAAATAGCCGTCGGCGGGTTTGTCTCCGGCCATGGAGCGCATGTAGGAGGTCCACATGTGCCAGTGCGTGTCGATGAGTCCGGGCAGCACGATGGTGCGATGGCCGTCGATGATGGTGGCGCGGGACGGGGCCTTGATATCTTTGCCCACCGCGGCGATGACGCCGTTCTTCACGTGGACACTGCCGCTGGGGATGTCGCCGAGAGCGGGGTCCATGGTCATGATGTAGGCGTCGCGGATGATGAATTCGCCGCGCGCGGGAAGCGGTCTGGTAGCGGACTGGGCCTGCGCGAGACTGGGCGAAGCGGCCACAGCGCCGGCGGCGGCGAACCCTTTGAAGAGCCCGCGCCTGGTGATTTCTGGTAATTTCATCGCACCAGGATTCTATCGCAAGCGGATGCGAGCCGGTTTAGGCTACTTGATGTTCTTGCTCAGCCAGCCGTCGATGAACTGGATCACCTGATCGCTGTTGCGGTCGAGGAACATCTCGTGCTGGTTGCCGTGGATGCCGGCGTCCTCCAGGCGCACGAAATCGTCTTTCGCGCCGGCCTGGTTCAGCCACTTGGGAATGCAGACGTCGAAGACGCGGTGGTAGGTGCCTTCGGCCGAAATCGACAAGATGCGCATCCCCTCGAAGCTCACCAGCTTGTGTACCGGCTGGTCCTGCATATAGCAGCCGACTTCGTCGCCGGGCCGTTCCGACGGTTCCAGATGAACCTTGATGTCGGACGGGCTGGCGAACGGCGGATCGTATTGCATGGGCATCGGCGTGAGGCCCCAGGATTTGGGGTTCACACGCGAATATTCCACTTTGGCGGTATCCACGACGCCGATCTGGGGGCCGCCGGGCTCGATGGCCACCATGCCCGCGATCAGTTTGGGACGCTGGTCGGCGACGTTAAAGCCGATGCCGCCGCCCTGCGAATGCGTGATCAGGATGACCGGGGAGCCGATCTTGTCGAGCAGCGCGACACCCGCGGGTACAGACAACTCGGCCTGATCGTTGACAAACTGAACCTGGCCCTTGGCGAAGTTGTCGAAGACCGGGTCGCCCATCTTGCCCTTGTTCGGCGAGTCGCTCGGCCACTGCGTGTATTTGTGCATGCGCGGGAAATTGCCGCCTGAGGTGGCCGGCGCGGTCCAGATGTTTTCAAGCTGCAGCGCGGTGCGGATGTTCAGTTTGCCGTCGACGCCGGGCACGTAAGCGGAGCGGCCGCGCGCGGGGTAATCCACCATGTAGACCGTGTAGCCGTGATCGACCAGATAATAAGCCCAGCCGGGACGGCCGTCCGGCGTTTGCCGCCACACCGCGCCGGTCTGCCCGTTGCCGTGAAAGAAAACCACCGGATAAGGATGCAGAACTTGCCTGGGGACCCACACTTCGGTGTACATGGAGTCGTCCATGACTTCTTTGCCAGGCTCGCCGACATACTTGCCGCCAGCATAAAAGAATCCGGTTCGCGCGATGTTCTGCGTGGAAAACGTCGGGATGGAATCGGGCGGCGCGGCGAGGCTCGCCTGGTCCTTTTGCGGAACGTTCTTTTCGATCCAGCCATCGATGAACTGCGCGATTTCGTCGCTGTTCTTTTCGAGCATCATTTCGTGGCCGTTGCCGTGGAGGCCCACGTCTTCCATGCGTACGAATTGGGTCTTGACGCCTGCCTGGTTCAGCCATTTGGCCAGGCAGTGGTCGAATTCGCGGTGATAGCCGCCTTCAGCCGACAAATAGACGACGGGGATCTTTTCGAGATTCACGAGCTTGTGCACCGGCTCCTGCTGCACGTAGCAGGGAACCACGTCGCCGGGGATGTCCGACTTTTCTTCGAGCGCCACCTTCAGTTCGGACGGATCTTTGATGGGCGGGTCGTACGTAATGGGGCTGGAGGTGACGCCCCAGCTCAGCCCGCCTCCACCGGTGTTGTAGGCGACCTTCGCGGTGTTGACGTTCTTGATGGGCGGCGCAGCGGGTTCCACTGTAACGATGGCTTTTACCTGATTGGGACGCGCATCGGCCATCAGCCAGCCGACCGGGCCGCCCTGCGAGTGCGACAGGATAATGACCGGCGTCTTGATCATGTCCAGCAGCGCGACGAACGCGTCGCGGCTGAGTTCATCTTGCGAAAGCGGGCCGCCGCCGCTGAGAAACTGCACCTGGGTTTTCGCGAAATCGTCGAATATAGGATCGCCCATCAGCCCTGTGCCGGGCCACTGGTTGTGCAGGCGCGCGCGGGGGAAATCGCCTTTGCGCGCTGAAGCGGTGAAAACGGCCTCCAGATTCGGCGCCGTGCGGATGGTGAGATTGCCGTCGTGGTCCGGCACGTAAGGCGAACGGCCGCGGGCGGGCGAATCCACCATGTACTGCACGTAGCCTTCCTTGGCGAAATAGTAGGCCCAGCCGGGGCGGCCGTCGGGAGTTTGCAGCCAGTCGGTCGCGGTTTGGCCGGCGCCGTGAATGTAGATGATGGGGTAGGGATGGCGGATTTCGCGCGGCACCCAGACTTCGACGTATGCCGACCCACCCATGACCTCTTTGCCCGGCTCGCCGACGTATTTGCCGCCGGCGTAAAAGATGCCCGTGCGGGAGATATCGGCCGTAGAGAAAGTGGGGATCGCGGTTGGCAGAGCGGCGCTCGCCGTTTTGATCGCTGTCGCGGTCTGCGCGTAGAGGGACGCACTGGCGAGCGCGGCGAACGCCGCTAACATCCAAAGTCTTGCTTTCATGAGGCTTTTCTCCCGGTACCGTAGTAGACACCGGATGGGGGCAGGCTGTCAAGAAACCCAATAGGGCTAGCCTCACTCCGCGACGGGATTCTCGTGCTGATGTTTCGGGCATACCATGGAAGTAGAGGAAGGGAAAGCGTATGCAAGGTTCAGTGAAAGCGATCACGATAACCTCCGCCCTTCTGTGGGGCGGCTGTATGTTGGTGGTGGGCCTAATCCATCTAGCCGACGCATCTTACGGTGAGGAATTCCTCCGGGTGATGAGTTCGATTTACCCGGGCCTGGAAACCTCCCGCACGATTGGGAGAGCGCTGCTGGGGACCGTATACGGCGCCCTCGACGGGGCGATCGCCGGGTATCTGTTCGCGAGCCTGTATCAACTCTTCACGCGCGGACACCGGTCGGCGCACTAGGAGGTTACACCCGCTCGCTCACTGGCTCGCGACCGCGATGGTCACGTTGTCCGAGCTGAGGTGCTGGAGCGAGTCGATCTGGATGGGCACCACGCCGGCGGAAACGTTCGGCACGACCACGTTGAGTTGATTCACGCCGACGAACTGCGGGGAAAGTCCTGCGAACGAAACGGTGGCCGGGACGCCTCCGATAGTTACCGTCGGCTGTATGATCGCAGTTCGCAACTGATCGGAAGAGGCGGCGCCAGCCGCTGGAACTGACGGCTTCGTAATGCCGAGGCCAGTGCCCAAAAGGATGATGGTGTCGCCTACCTTCGCCGGATGGGTGACAATGCCTGAAATTGATCCAACCGGCTGGGCGAGCGATCCGTCCGGGTTGATGGCGATAGCGGGCCCGGTTCCGTAATTGGTGGTGAAAATACCCGGCGCGAGCCCACCCACCATCGCCGAAAACGCGGCCGACACAGATCCGTTTAAAGTCACGACGATGTCGGAACTCCCGGTTTGGAGCGTCCACGGGATTTGCAAGTTGATTTGTCCGGACGACACAAAGAGCAAAGGCGCGGCAACACCCGCGATCGTGACGGAGACGCCGTGGAGCGCAAATGGCAATGGGACAGCAGATGCCACAACTGTCGATGGCGCGAGATTTGTGCCGAAGATCGACGCCAGCGAGCCTTGCACCAGCGGTTGGTCCTTCGCGAACGTCGCCGCATTCAGCGCGGCCGTGACCACCGGCTTCGGGCCGGACTGGCTGAACGTGCCCACTCCGGTCACTTTGCGGACGCGGCGGTTGTTCGTGTCCGCGATGTAGAGGTTCCCGGCGTTGTCGAAGGTCAATTGCGTGGGAGCGTTGAGCTCCGCGCTGGTGGCCGGGCCGTTATCGCCGGAAAATCCCAAGGTGCCGTTGCCGGCAATGGTAGTGATGATTCCCTTGGTATCCACTTTGCGAATCTTGTGGGACAGCCAGTCCGCTATATAGAGGTTCCCCGCGCCGTCCACCGCGACGCCCCAAGGCGCCGATAGCGTGGCTGCCGTGGCTGGGCCGCCATCGCCCGTGGAACCGACGCCGCCATTGCCTGCCACCGTCGTAATCATGCCCGACGTATCTATCTTGCGGATCCGATTGTTGCTGGTGTCCGAGAAGTACACATTACCCGCGCTGTCTACGGCGACGCAGTGGGGACTATAGAGCTCCGCGTTGACCGCGAGCCCTTCATCGCCCGAAAACCCCTGCGTCCCGTTGCCGGCGATCGTGGTGATGATGCCAGACGCGCTTACCTTGCGAACCCGATTGTTGGAAACGTCGGCAAAGTAGACGTTACCCGCACTGTCTATCGCCATGCCAAGCGGTCCATTGAGCGTTGCGTTCGTGGCTTGGCCTCCGTCGCCCGAGAATCCGGTGTGGCTATTGCCGGCCACCGTGTTCATGATGCCTTGCGAGTTCACGATTCGGACGCGGTTATTTCCGTCGTCGGCGATGTAGTAGTTGCCCAGCTTGTCGGCCGCGACGTCGAAGACGTTGATGATGGGAGCCAAGGCCGGTCCGCCATCGCCCAAGCCAGCCAGGACGCACTGCACGCTGATTCCTCCGCAGCCGGCCACCGTGGTGATCTTGCCATCCGGGGTCACCTGCCGCACACGGTTGTTAACGATATCGGCGATCAGGAGATTGCCTGCGCTGTCGATCGCGACGCCTTGCGGGTTTAGTCCGGCGCTAATGGCTGGGCCGCCATCGCCGGAGTAGTTCATGTCGCCGCTACCGGCTACCGTCGTGATGATGTTCTGGCCCCAAACCAGCGGCGCAACCAAGGCAAGTAAAAAGACACGCATGATCGCTCCAGTCTACTTCTGAACTGTCAACACCACTCCGCTGGGCGACGACGAGCCGCCGACAGAGGCGACGATCGGCCAGTCGCCATCGCCGAGCGAAGGAGGCACCTGAATCGCGACCTGGTAGAGCCCCCCAAAGCCGGGAGCGAGGGCGGCTCCATAGACCGCAGCGGTGATTCCGCCGACTGTGACCTTGGGCGCCGTGCTGCTGGAGTAGGTTTGATCGGTGGGAGTGATATAGCCTAGCGGCGTCGCCGGAGTGCTGGGGCCGAAACCAGTGCCCCACAGAATGAGGACGTCACCGGGCTTCGCCGCTACTGTCGTCAAGGTGGAGAATGTACCGTTCTTGACGGCGTAACTGTAGTCCTGGTGTGTTGCCACGGCCTGATTGTCCGGCCAGACGAAGAATGCAGGCCCGGCTTGGCCCGCCGGAGCATTGAAGATGCTCGTGACTTTGGCTCCGGAATTCGAAACTACAACCGATGTCGTCGTGGATCGAATATTCGGAACCAGGACGTTGAGCTGCGTCGGACTAATGTAGCTGATGTAGGCGGGAATGCCGTCGAACAGGACAGTCACGCCATCGAGCGATGTGGGGAGCTGCCCGTTTTGGATTGAATTGTTCCAATTGTCCGTTTTGGACGCGAGATTGGTTCCCTGAATCGTCGCCCAGGAGTTGGCGGACACGCCGGGTTGGAAAGTCGCTCCGTTCACAACGCCCGTGACTACGGGCCTGTCGGGTGGCGAGGTCGTAACCAGGTACGTAACGGGAATGGTCACTGTGGGGAGATCCGGCGCAGTTGGAGTCAGCTTGACCGTTCCGCTGTAGGCGCCTGCGGGAGGCTCCGCGACGATGGAGACGGTGAACTCAACTGGCGTTGACCCGCCGGAGAATGTCGCCTGCAGCCAATTCCCCCCGGACGAGACGGACGCGGAGACTTTGAAACCGAGCGGGACGCTGCCGGCCGTGTAGACGGTGACGATCTGGGAATTGGGTGAGTTTCCGCCCACCGTAGACGAAAAATAAAGCGCGCCGACGCTCGCGGAGAGCCCTGGAACCTTCGCGCCGACCGTCACCTTGCGGACGCGATTGGCCCCGTCGTCAGCGATGTAATAGTTTCCCGCCGCATCGACGGCCAGGCCCGCCGGCTCTACGTTCGCGCTGGTGGGCGGGCCGCCGTCTCCAAGACTTCCGCCGTGTCCGGCCACCGTGGTGATCGTTCCGGTGGGATCGACTTTGCGGACGCGCGCGTTGCCGTGATCGGCAATGTAGATGTTCCCCGTGCCGTCCACGGCGACGCTGTACGGGCCGGACAATTCGGCCTTTGCAGCCTGACCGCCGTCGCCGGAAAAGCCGAAATCCCCATCGCCTGCGACGGTACTGATGATTCCTAGCGTGTTCACTTTGCGAACCACGTAGGCGTTTTGATCCGCGATGTAGATGTTGCCGGCCTTGTCGACCGCCACGTCCATCGGATAGAAGAGGGACGCGCTGGTGGCAAGGCCGCCGTCGCCGGAATAGCCGATGGCGCCGTTGCCGGCGACCGTGCTGATGGTGCCGTCCTTGGCCACTTTACGGATGCGGAAGTTATCCGTATCCGCGATGTACAGATTCCCAGCGTTGTCCACAGCCACGCCGCTGGGACGATAGAGCGACGCGTCCGTAGCCTGGACGCCGTCGCCCGAATAGTTTCTTTGCCCGTTACCGGCGACCGTGGTGATGATTCCGGTAGGATCCACCTTACGGATGCGCTGGTGACCGTCGTCGGCAATGTACAGGTTGCCGGCGCTGTCCACGGCGAGACCGTTGTGGTTGGACGAAATGTAGATCGATGCGCTGGTCGCCTGTCCGCCATCGCCGGAGAACTGGGTCTTTTCGCCTTGAAAACCGGCCACTGTACTGATAATTCCGGCCGTGTTGACCTTGCGGATGACCGAAGCGGAGAGGTCCGCGATATAGATGTTTCCGGCGCTGTCGACAGTGACCCCGTTGGGGTGCATCGAGGCGCTCGTCGCCAGGCCACCGTCGCCGGCGTAGGCGCTGGTTCCGTTGCCGGCTACTGTCGAGATCACGCCTTGGGCGTAAGAGGGGGTGGACGCCACCAGGATGGCGAAGAAAGTTATGGTTTGCCGCATGTTCGAAGCGCCCCCGGATGGGCCGCTCTGTAGTCTACACTTCGCCTTGCGTCAGCGGGCGGCGAAAACCGTCATGCGGTCTGGGATTTAGTACTAGAGAATTAGCGCTGGGCGGTCCGGTTCTCCGCCAGCAGGCTTTCCACCTGCGAATAAAACTCCTGCGCGGCCTGTTTGTACAATTCGCCGCTGGCCGGACCCGGGAACCCGGCGTGCACGAAACGGACGCGGCCGTCGCGGCCCAGGAAGAAAGTCGTGGGCCAGGAGTTCAGGTTGACTGGCTGCGTGAGCTTCTTATCGCGGTCGTCGGGGACGCCGCACAGCAGAACCGTGTAATCGATCCCGTAGGTCTTGATGAACGCCCGCAACCGGGCCGGGTTCTGAAGCTGCTCGTCTTCCTCAAACGACAGCGCGACGATTTCCAGGCCCTGGCTGTGATATTTGCGGTACAGCGCCTCCAGGAATGGCGCTTCGTCGTGGCAGTTAGGGCACCAGCTACCGGTCACGTTCACCAGCACCACCTTGCCCTGGAAGCGGGCGTCGGTGTTCGAGACCAGGCGGCCGTTCAAATCCGGGAAGCTGAAACGGAACGGTTCGGAGCGATCCTTCACCGTAGTGTGGTGGTCTGGATCCTCAGGTGACGGCAGCCCTTCAGCGCGCGCCACCGCGGGACGCACCGCCTTCAGCTCCCTGGCGCCGTGGAGGTCGGTCATGTCGATCGCCAAGGTTCCGTCGCTCTCTGGAGTGACGATGAGCAGCGAGGGCCGGCCGCCGGAGAAATGGCTCAGCGTGAACTTGCCGTCCTTGTAACCGCCGGTCAATGCGCCGGTGTCGCCGTCCACGCGCAGGATGGCCGCAGAGACGTCGCCGCCCATCTGGCGCACGATGAATCGCCAGGCCTTCTCACCCTTGGCGCTGTTGACATCGACTTCCCAGAGGCCGGAGATGGACGGCGCCTTCGCGCTCGACTTCGTTTCCGTCTGGTGCCGCCGCGCCATGACCGGGTAGATCTTCTTGAGCATCGGCCCGTATTCGCCGGTGAGGACGCCATCCTTCAGCGTGGCAGTCAGCTTGGCGGCGTAGTCGTCGAAATTCAGCACCAGAGAGCCGTTCTGAAACTTGCCGCTGGTAGCCAGCACTTTGTCGTCACCGTTGAAAAGCCAGCCTCGCACGCTGGGACCGTCCCCGGCGATCTCCAGCCGGAAGGGGATGTCAGCGTTGTTGAAATGAATGGTGGCGTCCCACAGACCTGCGACGGATTGAGCCGAGGCGACGGGCGCGACGGCGAAAAGGAGAGCGGTCAAAAGCCTGGTCTTCATATCCAGCTCCTCTTGCATCTGGTCCAACGGGGACCGGGTAGCTCCCAGTGTACATCCGGGCGGGCAGTGCAGGGAGTGCCCTCGAATTGATCGGATCGGGGCGCTGGTGACGCTGGTACCCTACGGCATGCCGGCGGCGTGGACGAAGTAACGAATCACGGACCGGCTTTGATGTAAGCCCAGCCGTCATTCTGTTTGCGGATCAGTTCCGCCGCACCCGAATCCACAGTCACATCGAAGGGGAACAAGTCCGCCTTGGTGACGTTTTGGTGCCGCATGCTGTTCTCGCAGGCGGCGAACGTGACGCCGGTGGCCGAAATCTTCTGCATGCGCTCCTCCATGCTGGTGTTGGCCGCCTTCACTACCATGCTCAGTCCGCGCTCGTGTCCCACCACCTCGATTTCAACGTTCTCCGGACCAAGCGCTTTCTGGATGTTTTGAATGCTGTTCAACACCGTGCCCCAGACCTCGGGCGCGGGGTTAGTGACATCAATGACAACACGGTGCTTCTTGGCCTTCTGCGCGTGCATCGTCACGGAAAGCGTAACCAGCGCTGCCAATGCGAGCGAAAATGCAGCTAGTTTCTTCATAGGCTCCTTCGCACAATCATTCTATGCGAAGCAGCCAGGCTGCGAAAACTGTCCCGGGCATGTCAACATCGAATGTGAATGACTGTTGCTGAGTTCACCGCCATCGTCGGTGGCGGCGCGCTGGTCGCGGGCTTTCTGGGCTCGCTTACCGGGCTGGGCGGCGGCGTGGTGATTGTTCCGCTGCTGACCATCGGCCTGGGAGTCGACATTCGCTACGCCATCGGAGCATCGCTCGTGTCGGTAATCGCGACGTCGTCGGGAGCGGCGGCAGCTTACGTGCGCGAGGGCTACTCGAACATTCGCGCCGGGATGTTTCTGGAGATCGCCACCAGCGCCGGAGCCCTTTCCGGAGCCTTTGTCGCAACGCTGCTTGCCCCCAAGGTGATTGCCATTATTTTCGGCGGCGTGTTGATCTATTCGGCGTATCTTTCATTCACCAAGGCGGCAGAAGATCCAGTCGAAACGGGGCCTCCGGACCGGCTGGCCGCCTGGCTGCGGATGGACAGTTCGTATCCCACCCGGTCCGGGCAAGTGTCCTATCGTGTTCGCAATGTACCGGTGGGTTTTCTACTCATGGCCATCGCGGGCGTGCTGTCCGGGCTGCTCGGTATCGGCTCCGGGGCGCTCAAGGTGATCGCGATGGACCGGGCGATGAAGCTGCCGTTCAAAGTGTCCACTACCACCAGCAATTTCATGATCGGCGTGACCGCGGCGGCCAGCGCGGGCGTGTACTTCGGACGCGGTTACGTAGACCCTGGTATCGCGATGCCGGTGATGCTGGGCGTTCTCGCCGGGGCTTTCCTCGGCGCACATATCCTTGCTGCCGCTCGCAGCCACGTGTTGCGGATCGCTTTCGCCGTCGTCATTTTCGCGTTGGGAATTCAGATGATTTACAACGGCCTGGCCGGGAGAATTTGAACGTGACACCGGAAGAACGCCACTTAGAGGGTATGGTCGCCAATCTGTTGCGGGCCGGCGTCATTTTAGCGGCCGCCTTGGTCGGGTTCGGAGGCATCTTTTATCTGGCGCGCCATGGCCAGGACGCGGGCGCCTATCGGACTTTCCGAGGCGAGCCGGCGGACTTCCGGACGTTGTCAGGGGTGTTCCGCGATGCAATCGCGCTGCACGGGCGCGGCATTATCCAACTGGGCTTGCTGCTTTTGATCGCGACGCCGGTGGCGCGGGTCGCGTTTTCGGCTTATGGATTTGCGCGCTTGCGCGACGGAAAATACGTCGTGATTACACTGATTGTTCTGGGACTGCTGCTGTTCAGTTTATTTGGAACGCACTGACAGCGAATCTTCTGTCTTGGGGACCTTGCTGTCCAGCCTTTTGCGTTGAGACTCAACGTCGCAGGAACCGGACATTCAGGTCGGAACGCCGAGCCGCGGCAGCACCCAGCGCATCAGCACAACGTAGCCGATGATGACCAGGACAGGGAAGAGCGCTTGTAGCATCGTTAGTTCCTCGAAGCCGCCGGTGCAGGATCCAGACGCTCTGCTAGCAGGCTCTCCACATCGGCTTGAAAGACCGATTCGCGCACCGCACCGACATAGGTCTTAGCCACGCGGCCCTGCCGGTCGACCAGCACGGTGGTGGGGATGGCCTCGACATCGGATGCAAACGGCTGCGCCGGCGCCGGGAAAACCACCGGATACGTCATGTGAAATTCCTTGACGAACGACTGAACCGGGGCTTTGCTGCCCTTGTCCAGCGACACGCCGACCATCGCCAGGCCTTTGTAGCGGTAATCTCGCGCCAGGCTCTCCAGACCGGGCGTTTCCTGCCGGCACGGACCGCACCAGCTGGCCCAGTAGTTAATGAGGACAACCTCGCCGCGATGATCGGAAAGCCGCCAGGAGGCTCCATTCAGTTCCGGCATCACCAGATCCGACAGCGGTTTTCGCTGAGCGACCGGTTGGATGTGGCCGGTTTCATCGTTCCAGCCACGGAAAGCGAAAGCGATCCAGAGGACGACGCCCACGAAGAGGCCGTATTGGATGAGCTTGCGGATTATCTTCTGGCGATCGGTCACGGTGGTTCCCCGCAGGCGGCTGAGGGGCCCTCTCTTTCAGTATATCGGTGGAACCATGCGCCGCCTTGACTCTTAGTCCTTCCGCCATTCCGGCGGGAACAGTTTGCCCGCTTTGTCGGCGTCTATTTCAACGCCTGCCAGATGCGCCGCCCGAGCCAGCACGGGATCCCGTCCAGCGGATAAGTCGGCTGCTGTCGGCAGGATCAGTTCGTCCGGCGTCACGCCGGTGTGCTCCAGGCTCTTTCCGTCGGACATGACGAGATCAGCGTCAGTGATCGAAGCGCCATAGAAAATCTCTGTATCGGCGCCCTGTTTGAAGGAATAATAGCGGGATTCCATGACGCTTCCCGAGCTCAGGTCCCCGAGAACGGTTCCGCGATGCTCGAGTTGGACCACTCGGGCCATCAACTCTGCGGCCGAAGCCGAACGGCTATCGACCAGCACAGTCAGCTTACCCTCGAACGCGAAGCTGCGGCTTTTTGCGAGTTGCGGTTTGAGATCGGACTTTCGGCCGGTGCGTTTCGCGATGGTCACATCGTGATCCATTACGTCGCCCACCACGCGCTCCAAAGTCTTTACCAGCCCGCCGGGATTGCCGCGCAAATCCAACACAAGAGCCTGGAATTTTCTCGCTTGTTTCAACATCCGATCCACTTCATCGTCCGTCATGTCAAACTCGGGCATCTTCCAGATCATGAGCATGTCGCCAAACTCGACGTAGCGCTGCCGGTTCAGGCGCTCGTCGTTCTGGTCTTCGCGAATCAATTGCCAGATGTCGTTGTCACCCGTCAGATCCAGGACGCGCTTTCCCTGAGTGACTTTCGGCGTCACGATCACCTTACGCTCCTTTCCGTCCGGTGAGCGAAGCGTGAGGTGATGAACCTGCAGTCCATAAAGCTTGTTAAAAGCGTAATTCATTTTCCAGAGCGTCTGGCGCGTGGGCGTGTATCCTTCCCAATCCATCACCTGGTCGCCCGGCGCCAGTTTCTCGCTGGCGTCAGTGTCAGGCCGGACGGCCGTAATGAAACAACGGTCGCCGATCATCTGGGCCGCGTAGCCGAACTCCCGGCGAGTGGCGCGCGAGGGCGGGTTGAAGAACGTATGGGAATCGTTCAGCGCATCTAGCGACGCCCCGATGAGGATAAGCGCCTGACCGAGATTCGTGGCCTTCTGGAGGTTCTCGTCCGCCGCCTTGAAACGCGAATCCATATCGACCCCATGATAGGTGGGATCGTAATAGTTCTTTTTCAGGCCTTCCTGCAAATCATGGAGCATTCTGCGGGCGCGGTCGCGCTGCAATTTGTCGAACTGGATTTGAGCGGCGGCTGGCGCCAGGGCAAAAAGAACGAGTATTCCTGCAACTGTCGAACGCTTCGTCATAGTCGGTCAGAAAATTATACATGCTTTCGGTGGAATAGCAATAGACCGTCCGGAATTTATGGAAACTTATTCCGAATGTGCGTTTAGCGTGCAGCAGCGCGTCCCCACAACCGGTCCGAGGCAATATCGGCGCCTTGGCGCAGCGACTTCAGCTTCAGCCAGACCACCGGCTCGAGCACGTATTCGCGGTTGGTGAAGGTGCCGAAGCCGCAATCGCAACTGGCGATGACGCGCTCGCGATCACCCACCGCCGCCACGGCTTCCTCGAGGCGCCGCGCCACCACTTCCGGATGCTCGACGATGTTGCTGTTGCTTTCGATCACACCCGGCAGCAGCAGCATCTGGCCCGGAAGCGGATGCCGGCGCAGCGCCTGGAACTCGTGCTGGTGGCGCGGATTGCCGAACTCGATGCTGAGCGCGCCGACGTTGGCCTGATACAGGACGGGCAGAATCAGCTCCAGCGGTACGTCGTGCGTGTGCGGCCCGTTCCAGTTGCCCCAGCAAACGTGCAGGCGCACGCGATCGCGCGGGATGCCTTCGATACCTTCATTGAGAGCAGCGATGTGCATTTCCACGGCCTTGCGGAACTGGGCGTCGGGGAGATCCCGGTAGAACATCGCGCGGTCCATCGCCAGGTCGGGCGCGTCGATTTGCAGCAACATGCCCGCACGGTGGATGGCCAGATACTCGTTGCGCATCTCGCGCGCCAGCGCGGCCAGATACGCTTCCTGCGAGTCGTAATGGGCATTCAGCATCGTGGTGGAGATGATGCCCGGCGACGGCGCGGTCATGAAGCATTCGGAGAAACGGCCGACTTCGCCCGCGTTGCGCTTCAGCCGATCGAGTTCCTGCAGGATGGGGGCGGTGTCCAGGTAATGCACTTCGGCTTGCGCTTCGGGCGCGTTCTGCATGCGGCTGCGCTTGGGGAAGCGTCGGGCAAGGTCGGCCACCAGCTCGGGGAACTCTTCGAAATCGATCCCACGGCGGCGCTTGGATTCGCCCGCGAAACCTGACATGCGCCGGGGCACGTAGGTCTGGAAGCCGACGCGCTGCTGCTCACCGTCGTTGGCGATATCGATGCCAGCTTCGGCTTGCTTTTCCAGGATGTGGCGGACCGCGCGATCCATCTCTTGGGCGAGTTGCCGCTCGTCGAGAAGTTTTCCTTCTTCACGGTCAATCAGAAGTTCGGAAAGCACTTCGTTGCGCGGCAGGCTGCCGACGTGAGTGGTGAGGATGCGATCGCGGCTGGTGAGCATGATTGCTCTCATAGGATGCACCCTGCACAAAGCCGTTGACAACCGGCGCGCCCGATGTTAATTTATACGCAGCCTGCTAAACAATACGCATGAGAAAGAAACCCCAGCCCGCTCCCGCTGATCCGAATCTGAGCCGCCGCGAACGGCAGATCATGGACGTACTTTTTGCGCGCGGCCGCGCCACCGGGCCGCAGATTCAGGAAGGCCTGCCCGACCAGCCGCATTACTCTTCGGTGCGTACGATCCTGCGCGTTCTGGAGCGCAAGGGGTACGTCCGCCACGCCATAGAGGGGATGCGCTACGTATATGAACCGACGGTGCAACGCCAGGCCGCCAGCCGGTCGGCCCTGGAGCGGATCATCCGCACGTTTTTTGATGGTTCGGCCAAGCGGGCCGTTGCGGCGCTGCTCGATCCGGCCGTCTTCCACCTCAGTAAGAAAGAGCTCGATGAACTGGCCCAAATGATCGAACAGGCCCAAAAGGAGAAGAAGTAATCATGTTGGCGTCCTACCTGATCGCTGTTGCCTTGAAATCCAGCCTGTGGCTCGCGGTGGGCCTGGTTGGTGTGCGTTTATTACGCAAAGCTGACGCGGCGCTACGCCACTCGGTGTGCCTTGTGGCATTGGCAGGCGCGGTCTCCACTCTCCTGCTGGCTCTGTGGAATCCACAATGGAGCATCGCGATTCCGATCCCCACGGTGGCAGCAGTCTCCGGGGGAAGCGGCGGCGCTACGCCACTGCTGCAGTGGGCCATCATCGCGTCGGCCGCCTGGGGCATCGGCGCGCTAGCGATGCTGTGCCGGCTGATCGCCGGTCTATCGGTGCTGGCGCTGGCGCGGCGGCGGTCTGAACCATTCCTGATTCGCGAAGGCATCGCCGTTCGCATCAGCCGCGCCTCTGTTCCGTTGACCAGCGGCGTGTTCCGGCCTCTTGTACTTCTTCCCGAGAGAGCGCGCCGGTGGGACGAACTGCGTCTCCGCGCTGTGCTGCTGCATGAACTGGCGCACGTCCGCCGACGGGATTGCCTGGCGAAACATCTTGCGCAGTGGTCGCGCGCGCTGCTGTGGTGGAATCCACTGGTGTGGGTCGTCGCCGCCCGGCTGGATCACGAACAGGAACTGGCTTGCGATGCCGCCGTGCTGGCTTCTGGAGTGGCCGCGGACGCCTATGCCAACGTTCTGCTGGATGCCGCGCGCGAGTGTTCCTCCAGCCTGCTGCTCAGCTGTGCGATGCAGGCGCGCCCCAGCACGGCCTTGCAGCAGCGGTTCGCACATTTGTTCGCCTGGCGGAATGAACCGCGCGCCTCCAGCCGCCGCATTGCATTCGCTCTTCCCGTGCTGCTGGTGCTGCTGACCGGCGTGTCTTGCGCGGAAAAGATCTACAAGATTGGTCCGGGCATAGTGCCGCCGAAAGTTCTGCAAAAAACGGATCCGAATTACACCGATCAAGCCAGAGCCGCCAGGATCGAAGGACCCGTGGTGCTTTCCATCGTTGTTGGCACCGATCAGCGCGCGCACGATATCAAGGTGACTAAGTCTCTCAATCCGGGCATGGATGCGAATGCAATTGAGGCCATTAAGGCCTGGCAATTTCAGCCGGGGACCAAGAATGGCAAACCCGTGCCTGTGCGGGCAACCATCCAAGTGAACTTCAAGCTGCTTTGACTATCCGCGCAGCGTCAGCGGATCGGTGAGAGCTTCGGCCAGGTCGTTCAGAAACACCGCGGCCTGTGCGCCATCGACCACGCGGTGGTCGCTCGATAGCGTCATGGTCATGATCGGCCGGATGCCGATCAGGCCATTAACGGGAACCACGCGGTCGGTAATGCGGCCCACTGCCAGCACTGCGGCCTGTGGAGGCGTGATGATGGCGCTGAAAGCGTCCACGCCGAACATCCCCAGGTTGCTGATCGTGAACGTGCCGCCGGTAATGTCGGGCGGATGCAGGCGGCCGGCGCGAGCGCGCTCGGCGAGGTCCTGACGCCTGGCGGTGATCTCGGTGATGCTGGCTTTATCGGCATTGGGGATCACGGCGCCCACAACACCGTCCTTCACGGCGATCGCGACGCTAATATTCACGTCGGGATGAAACTGAACCGCCTTGCCGTCCCAACTGGCGTTCATCTTGGGATGCCTGGCAAGCGTGCGGGCCACCAACGCAACTAGCAGGTCCGTGTGTGTGGTCGGCTTGCCGAACTTCTCGCGGGCCTGATTCAGACCGCTAGCATCGATCTCGCGCACCAGGAAGAAATGCGGCGCTGTGGTCCAACTGTGGGTGGTGCGCTCGGCCATCAGGCGCGCGATGGTGCTGAGCTCGGACGAAGGAGGAATGTGTATCGTGGCCGCCGGGGGTATCGCCGGAGGCGCTGGTGCGGCTACGGCCTTCTGCGCCGCGGCCGCGCGCTCCACATCTTCGCCGGAAATGATTCCGCTCGGACCGGTCCCTGTGACACGGCTCAAGTCCACGCCCAGCTCCTTGGCCATGCGGCGGGCCTTGGGCGAAACTCGTTGCTCGGGTGCCTCGGCCTTCGCGACTGGGGCAGGGGCGGGGGCGGGCGCCGCAGCAGCCGGTGCGGTCCGCTTCTCGGTCATCGCACGCGCTGCGGGAGCGGCGCTTCCGCCATCGGCTGGCGGTTTTTCTCCCGGAGCAACGATCCAGGCGATCACTTGGCCAACCGGAACCACGTCGCCCGCACCCGACTTCACGCCCGCCAGAACGCCTTCACCGGGCGCTTCCAGTTCCAGTACGACTTTGTCGGTTTCGATTTCGGCGAGCGGCTCGCCTTTGGCGATCGAGTCGCCTTCCTTCTTCAGCCACGAGATAATTTTGCCGCTCTCCTGCGCCATCTCGAGCGCAGGCATGACAACGCTGACCGCCATTTACCGCGACACCACTTGCTCGGTTCTGGCGCTGGCTTCCACCATCTCGAGGATGCGCTGGCTGGGGGGGCCGTCGTGCTCACGCTCGGTGGGCAGCGGGCCGTCCACGGTGTGATAATGCGCGCCGGCGACCAGCAGCTTTTCGGCCGGGAAACGCGTGATCACTTCGTGGCCGGTCTCAGTCACGACGATTTCTTCTTCGATGCGCGCCGCGCTCCAGCCGTCCTTCGACGGCCAGAAAGTTTCGAGCGCAAACACCATGCCGGGCTTGATCTCGTAGGAGTGCTCCAGCGAGACGAGCCGGCTGATCACCGGCTTCTCCCAAATCGCGAGACCGATGCCGTGACCGAACTGCAGCGCGAAAGCGGCCTCTTCGTTGGGAAAGCCGAACTCCTGCGCTTTTGGCCATACGGAAGCAATTTCGCCAGTGGTGCGGCCTGGCCGGATCAGCGAGATCGCCGCATCCAGATAATCGCGGCAGCGCTGGTAGGCGTCGATAAGCGAGTGCGGTGCATAACCGATGCTGAAGGAGCGGTAATAGCACGTCCGGTAGCCCATGTAGGAATGCAGGATGTCGTAGTAGACCGGATCGCCGGGCCGCAGGATGCGATCCGAAAACACGTGCGGGTGGGGGCTGCAGCGCTCGCCGGAAATCGCGTTCACGCCTTCCACGTATTCCGAACCCATGTCGTAAAGAATCTTGTTCACCAGCCCGACAGCCTGGTTTTCGCTCATGCCGGGCTTCATCGCCATGTACAGTTCGTGATACGCGGCATCCACCATCATGGCGGAATGGTTCAGTAGCGCGATCTCGTCCTGCGTCTTGATGACGCGCGCGTTGGACATGAGCTGCTGGCCGTCGACAACGGTGATGCCTTCTTTTTGAAGCGCGAACAGAATGGGTGGCTCAACCACGTCGATGCCGACCGGTTGCTTGTGCAGCCCGCGCATCTCGAGCTCAATCTTGATCTTTTTCGCGACATCTTCGGCGCGGCCCATTTCGGGCGACATCGCGCCCCGCAGCAGTGCGATGCCCGGCCGCGAGCGCTCGCCCAGCCACGGGCAGTTGAGCTGATGGTGTTTGGCCGCCGAACCGAAGTCCCACAGGATCGGCTCGTCATTCTGCGGCAGCAGCGTGAAGCGGCTGATCTTGTCCTGCGCCCAGGTCCCGATGTGCGTCGCGGTGATGTAGCGCACGTTGTTCATGTCGAAACACAACAGCGCTCCCATTTCGGACTTGGCCAGAAGATCCTTGGCCCGCTGCAGGCGCTCGCGGCGCAGCCGATCCATGTCGACGCGCTGCTCCCAATCCACCGCCATTGTTCCGTACGTCTTCAGTGCCACGATCTGTCTCCCAGTCTTCTTTAAAGAGTCTTGTCAGGATTTGCCGAGCATCTCGCGAGCAGCTTCCGCCACCGACTTTTCGGTCGGCACAGTGAGGTCCTCGAGAGGCGGCGAGAAAGGAATCGGGATGTGCATCGCGCCCATGCGCTTCACCGGCATTTCGAGGTCGAAGAACGCGCCCTCCTGGATCACCGAGGCCAGTTCGGCGGTCGTGCCGTAGCGCCCATAGCCTTCGTCCACCACGATCACGCGCGACGTTTTCCGGGCCGATTCCAGCAGCGTCTTCTCATCCAGCGGCCACAGCGTGCGCGGATCCACCACTTCGGCGCTGATGCCGGCTTCTTCGAGCAAACTCGCCGCGCCCAACGCGACTTGGACCATGCTGCTGGTGGCAATGATGGTGATGTCGTCGCCTTCGCGCTTCACGTCCGCCAAGCCCAAAGGAATGGTGTACTCTTCCTCCGGCACCTGGCCTTTCAGCCGGTACATCATCTTGTCTTCGAAAAACACCACCGGGTTTTCGTCGCGGATGGCCGATTTCAGCAGCCCCTTGGCGTCGTAAGGCGTCGACGGCAGAATCACCTTCAATCCGGGGACATGGCAGAACCAGGCATGCAGCGATTGCGAATGCTGCGCGGCCGACCGCCGCGTCGCACCCAGCGTCGTCCGCATCACCATTGGGCACTTCCACGCGCCGCCCGACATGTAATGGACCTTCGCGGCCTGGTTCACCATCTGGTCCATCGTCAGGCCGATGAAATCGCCGAACATGATGTCGACCACAGGACGCATGCCGGTCATGGCCGCGCCCACGGCGATCCCGGTGAAGCCCGCTTCCGATATGGGAGTGTCCAGCACGCGCTTCGGGCCGAATTCCTCCACCAGGCCCGTCAGCACCTTAAACGGATGGCCGGCTTCGGCGATGTCTTCTCCCATCACGAAGACGCGCTCATCGCGGCGCATTTCTTCGGCCAGAGCCTCGCGGACCGCCTGACCGAGCGTCAACTCGCGTGTGGCGACTTCAAGCGTAGACATCTTGGTCCACCTCGTCGGCAGTCGGGTACGGAGCGTTCAAGGCAAACTGCACACCTTTGTCGATCTCCGTCTTCACTTCGGCCTGAATCTTGTCCAAGACCGCGCGATCCGCCAGTTTCTCCGCCACCAGCCAATCGCCCAGGATCTTGACCGGATCGCGTTCAGTCTTCCACTGCTGTTCTTCCTGCTTGGTGCGATAGTATTCGCGGCTGACGTCGCCCACGTGATGTCCGTGGTAGCGATACGTGTTCACCAGCAGGAACGACGGGCCTTCGCCGTTTCGCGCCCGCCCCACTAACCCTTGCGCCGTGGCATACACGGCGCGCACATCCTGCCCATCCACCGATTCCGCATGCACGCCAAACGCAGGCCCGCGCGAGAGAATTTCGCCCGCCGTGGTCTCGGAGAAATGCGTGTACTCGTTGTACATGTTGTTCTCGCAGACGTAGATGACCGGCAGCTTCCACAGCGACGCCATGTTCATCACTTCGTACAGCACGCCCTGCCCGAGCGCGCCTTCACCGAAGAAGCATACCGTCACGCGCCCGTTTCCCAGCCGCTGCGCCGCGAACGCCGCACCAGTAGCGATGCCCGCGCTGCCGCCGACAATCGCGTTGGCTCCCAAGTTGCCCGTGGCCGGATCGGCGATGTGCATCGAGCCGCCCTTGCCCTTGCAGTAGCCCGCCCGCTTGCCTAGTAACTCGGCGAACATGCGGTCCACCGACGCGCCCTTCGCCAGGCAATGCCCGTGGCCGCGATGCGTGCTGGTGATGTAGTCGTCCGGCCGCAGCGCTTCGCAAATGCCCACCGCCACCGCCTCCTCGCCAATATAAAGGTGCGCGAGGCCGGGCATCAGCGCCCGGGTATACAAGTCGTTCACCTGCTCCTCGAACAGCCGGATCATCATCATCTGCCGGTACATGCGCAGATAGTCGGCGCCCGTTCGCGATTCGGGCTTGGAGGGATCAACAGCCGTGGTCATTTTGAAACTCCAATCGCTCGATCAAAGGCTATCAGTCGCTGGCGGCGACGGCTTGCGCAAAACCCACTCCAATGAGCAGAATCTTGATTCCGCTTTCACCCGTCATCGTGCAACTCCAGACATCCTTGCCAGTACTTCAAATACTACTGCAAAATCCTGCTCCACGAGGCCCATGCCGCGGGCTGCGGTGAGGAACTCGTTGGCGGTGGCCGTGGTGGGCAGAGGCACGTCCACTTTGCGCCCCAGTTCCAGCGCTAGCAACATGTCCTTTTGCATCATATTGACGTTGAACCAGGCTTCGTCCGGCATCTTGAGCACGAACGGGCCGCGGTATTGAACCATCGGTGAAGCGATGGCGCTGTGCGTCAGCACATCCACCGCCGTCTCGCGGACGATGCCGCTCTTTTCGGCCAAAAGCACGGCTTCTGAGAACGCCAGCATCTGCACGGCAAGATTCAGATTGGTGGCGATCTTCATCACCAGCGCCAGGCCGTTTTCGCCAACGTGGGTCACCTTCGGCCCCAGGTCCAGCAGCAACGGCTTGACGCGCTCGAAGCTCTCGGTGCGCCCTCCGGCCATCACAGAAAGCTTGCCCTGCTCCAGCGTGATCACGCTGCCGGAGACGGGCGCATCCAGCATGTCCGCGCCCTTTTCGCGCACTTTGGCGGCCAGCGCCTTGCTGAGTTCCGGGCTGACGGTGCTCATGTCCACCAGGATCTTGCCGGCGCTCAGCCCCGCCAGCATGCCGTTCGGACCGTTAACAACGTCTTCGAGGGCCGCCGAATTGGTGACCATGGAGAGCGTCACGTCGGCGGCCTCGGCCACGGCGCGCGGCGAGTCGGCGAACTTCATGCCGCGGTCGATCAGCCATTGCGCCTTGGAGCGCGTCCGGTTGTAACCCGTCACGGTGTGACCCTTTTCGAGCAGGCGGTTCACCATGCGGCCGCCCATCACACCCAGACCAACAAATCCTAGATTCGCCATTTTCAAAGACCGGACGCGCGACTTCGCTCAAAAGCTAAGGGCGGCGCTGGCTGGACGGCGGCACCAGGCCCTTCAGCCGAAGGTAAACCACCATCTGGCCGTACATTTCGGTGTCGTGAACGACGTTGAAATTCAGCACGCCCAGCTTGATCCGGTCGCGGCCGAACATTTTCACGGTTTTCGCGCCTTCGGCATCGGTCATGGAATCATAGACGCCGTCGCAATAATCGAACGAAGCCTTCAAAACGGCAACCAGGTCGGCCTTGGAAGTCTTGGTCTTTTCCGCATCGCCCATCTTCTGTTCACCTTTGGCCATGCCGCAAAGTGCCATTTGCACGTCCGCGATGTGTCCTACGATGGCTCCATACGTCCGCTCAGGCGGGCTGGCCTTGAACGAATAGTCGGCTTCCGCCATCTCGTCGGCCGCGGCGAGCACAGTCTTCTTGATGCCCTCATAGCTGTTCTTGGTGTCGGTGCTGAATGGATTCTGGGCGTTCAGGGCTACGGCACCCGACAGAGCGGCGAGGAAGCTGAAGGTAAGGATACGTTTCACGAGGTCTCCTTGAATGGAAATTGGGATTGCAAGCGAAAGTATATCAAGACCGCTGATGGCCTCGCGCGGAATTCGCGCCGGTTAGTGCGTGACGGTCTGGAAGTAACTGGGCAGGCCCTGTTTTGTTTGCCGCAGGATTTCGACGATCGCCTGCCGGTTTGCCAGCGAAAGCCGGGCGTAGCGCTTGCCCTTCTCTTCGCCCGAAAGGACCTGCCACATGCGCTGGTAGATCGCGTCTTTCGCTGGTTCCGGCAGACTTTCGAAGGCCTTCGAATAGATCATGTAGCTGCACGGGTAGCGGAATATTCGCGTTTTGAGTTCGAACTGGCGCAGGCTGCGGCCCCCGCTGTCCGACGGCCCTTCGGCCCCGAACTTCTGCGCGAAGCCGGAAACGCCTTGAACCGGACCTGGTAGCGGCGCTTCGTCGATGAATAGCAGATAGTCCACGAATTCCTTCGCGGATTCATGGAACAGAGCGGCCAGCGCGCTCGCCGGCGCCTTGTCATAGAGCGCGCAGCGGACCTCCCAATCGACGCGAGTGATCAGGTTCATCATGTGCATCTGATGATCGAAGACCAGCAGCGCCACCAGGTCGCTGTAAGGCGAAAGATATGTGCTGGTATCGTATCTACCTTTGAGCGACGTTACATCTAGTGTCCGATCCGTAATCATCGAATCCGGATCTTCGGCATCGCCGACCATCGCGTTGCCCATGTGCCGCCCGTGCGCCAGCATGCCTGTGACATACCAGCCGCCCCAGCGTTCTTCGAACGGGCTGCGATGATCCGTGGTGAATCCGCCGAGGATCAGCCGCGGCCGGCCATCCGGCATGGTGTAAAAGCTGCGCACGATCATGCCCGGAACGCCGAGGCTCAAATCCGAGCTATGGCATCGCAGGCAGTCGTCGCGGCGGATGATGTTGGGGCGCGCCGCGGCCTGCTGCTCCAGCGTATAGAAAATCACGCCTTGCTGCGGGTCCTGGGCGGCCATTTCGATGAACCCGCCATGAACCCAGCCGACCGCGACTGAGTCATTGAAGAAGATCGTGCGCGGATTGTCCGGTTCGATGCGCTCGGCCTGCAGACTGGTTCTGGAAAACACGGCCAACTGCGATTCGACCGGCACGTTCAACGCCCGGAGCACGGACGGCAGATAGCCCCGTTCCCCGTCGAATTTCAATCGAACTCGGCCGCTTTCGATTTTCCCCTTCAGGCCCGCGACCACGTCCTGCGCGGGATGCTTCAGGTAATTAAAGTATTCGATGGCCGGATGGTCGAGCGAAGGCGCCAGCTTGTCGCTGAGTTCGGCGAGTCCGGAGGCGACCGCGGCGCAAGCAAGCGCAGCCACGAGAATCCAGCGCCCGGCCCTATTCATATCGCAATGCCACGATCGGATCAATCCGTGTCGCGCGCCGGGCTGGCAGCCAAACCGCTAACAATGCCACCGCACAGAGTGTGATGGGCACGGACGCAAAGACCACCGGATCCCACGGCTTAACGCCGAAAAGAAAGCTCGCCAGGAAGCGCGTCAGCTCAAAAGACGCGATGAGGCCGATCGCAGCGCCAATCAGTGCCAGCCGCATACCTTGGACGATCACCATTTTGCGCACGCTGCTCTCTTCAGCTCCCAGAGCCAGCCGGATCCCGATTTCCTGAGTGCGCTGCTGGACCGAATACGCGATTAGGCCATAAATTCCGATGGCCGCCAACAGGAGTGCTGAGCAGCCGAAGATCGTCATGAGCAGCATGTTCAACTGAGTGCGGGCGGTGGACTGCTCCATAACTTCAGCCATTGAGCGGACGCGGGCCACGGGCTGTCCAGTGCCTTTGCGCAACTGTCCCTCGATGGCGGAACTCAGTGAGTGCGGTTCCACAGATGTGCGGACGATCCACGCTATGGGCAGGAGCCGCAAGTTCAGCGCGTTGATGCCATCGGGCAGTTGCGCGATCGGAACATACATCTCCGGCCGCGGTTCACGATTCAGACCGATAGCCCGGACATCGCCAACGATTCCCACGATCTGGCGGATGGGATCTTTGTCATACTCCGGCCGCATGCCCCTCCCAAGCAGCAGACGATCCATGAGTGGGTCACCGTGTGGCCAGACTATCCGGGCCATCGTTTCATTGATGACGACGACACCGGGCGCGGAGGCGTTATCGCGTTCTGTGAATTCACGGCCTCGCAAAATAGGGATATGAAACGCTTGGAAATATTCGGGCGAAACAAAAGTCCATCCCGCTATGCCATGAAAGCGTCCTGCTAGCGGACGTCCCTGGACGATAAAGAAGTTCTGCCAGACCGTTTCCAACGGCACGCAACAGGACACCGCAGCGGCCGTCACTCCAGGCAGAGCACGGATGCTCCGGACTCCGCCGCGAACCAGGCGGTCGATGTCAACCGTTCTTTCGAAACGCGTCCCCGCCAAGGACATCTGCATGATCAATACATTGTGGGAATCGAATCCGGGATCGACGTTTTGCAAATCCATAGAGGAGCGGATGAGTAGCGCCGCGCCAATGAGCAAGATCAGCGCCAGAGCTATTTCGCCGGCGACCAGCAGCGACCGGGTCTTGTTCTGGCGAAGACCGCTTCCGGTCCGTCCGGAGCTTTCCTTAAGATCACGGACCAGATCCACGCGAGAGGCTTGAAACGCTGGAATGAGCCCGAACAACACGCCAGTGAACAGCGAAATCGACAGCGTGAATGCAAGGACGCGCCAATCGAGCGAGACGGCCGAACCGTTCTCGCCGATTCGCGGAATGTGGATCATGTTCAGAGGAGCAAGAAGAGGATTGCCCGGGTAAAGGCCCAGGATCGCTCGAATACCGGCAAGGCCGATCACCAGGCCGAACGCACCGCCAGCCAAGGAGAGCATCAGGCTCTCGGTGAGCAGTTGGCGAATCAGGCGGCCGCGGCTTGCCCCCAGGGCTGACCGTACCGCGATCTCCCGACGCTGGGCATTCCCGCGAACCAACAGAAGACCGGCGACATTCGTGCACGCGATGAGCAACACGAAGGTCACCGCAACGGCAAGAATCATGAGCAAAGGCCGCACGTCGCCGACCATTGCATTTCTCAATGATTGGACACTGAACGACATTCGGGATACCATCTGTCCGGGAAACGCCCGGCGAAACTGTTGGGCGAGCGCCTTGAGTCGCGCGTTCGCCACGTCCAGTGTCATACCGGGCTGAAGCCGGCCGACGACACGGCAATAACAATCGCCGTCGGTGCTATTGGGATCCATTTGATAGGGAATCCATACTTGCGGCGGCTCGTCAAACTGTTCGGAATCGAATCCACGCGCCATGACGCCAACTACGGTGTAAAGTTCGCCGCTGAGCGGTACGGTACGACCGAGGATGGCCGGATCCCTGCCGAATCTCCCGGCCCACAGTCCGTAGCTCAACACGGCGACGTGCGGACCACCCGGACGGTCCTCGTCCGAATCGAATACGCGGCCCTCCACCGGCGACGCCCCAAATAGACGGAAAAATCCAGCACTCACCCGAGCGGCAGGTATCTGCTGCGGTTCGCCAAGTCCAGCGAAGTTGAGCAGCTCCAGTCGAAGGGCGGAAACATCCCGAAACAAACTCTGCTGCTGGCCCCAGAAATAGAAATGATGCGCTGAGCCGCCCGGGCTGGCAATGGTTCCATAGTTCATCACGAATTGAACGATTCGATCGGCTTGAGGCGCGGCTATCGGCTTGAGCAGGACCGTATTGACGACAGAAAAGACCGCGGTATTTGCGCCGATGCCGAGCGCCAAAGCGGCCAACGCAGCCAAGGTAAAGGCAGGACTCTCCCGAAGTGCGCGAGCCGACCGCTTCAGGTCTCGAAGGAGGTCTTCCATTCCGGCGACCCTCTAAGCGTAGCGCTTCGACGCTCGGATCAGGCGAGCACTATCTCTTTGCGGCCGGCGCGGGCGCGAGGCTCACTGCAGCGGGCTTCTCGGGCGCTGCGGCCGGAGCCTTTTCCGGCGGGCCCGCAGGAGTCTCCGCCAGCTTCTCTTCCTGTTGGTCGATGCCCTGGTTGCGCACGATGATCGAGATGCGGCGGTTGGAAGGATTCGTGGGGTCGTCCTTCAGCAACAGCCTCTGGTCCGCAAACCCGCGCACCTGGCTGATGCGATCTTCCGTTAGCCCCGCCTCCATCAGAATCCTGCGCGCCGCATTGGCTCGATCGGCCGACAGCTCCCAGTTGGAATAATCTGAACGGCCGTATGGCGTCGAGTCGGTGTGCCCTTCAATCGCGATCTTGTTCGGCAGCCTCACCAACTGCGCCCCGAGCACCCGCAGCAGTTCGCCCCCGGCCTCCGACGGCTTGGGATCGCCCGTCGCAAAGAACAAACCTTTTTTGGTCTCCATCAGGTCGATGCGCAGACCTTCGGCCGTGATGGTCATCTTGATCTGGTTTTCCAGGTCCTTGAACTTCGGAATCTGCTTCATCGCCTGCGCGATTTCTTCCTTCAGCTTCTGCAGTTCGTCCTTGTTCAACTTTAAGGTCTCGCCGACGCCCACGTTGGTGCTGCCGGTCTGACGGCCCTTGCCGGTGGGATCCTGAAAGTAACCGCCCACGGCCTTCTGCACTTTTTGGCTGGCGCTCAGCAGCCACAGGACGATGAACAGCGCCATCATGGCGGTGACGAAGTCGGCGTACGCTACCTTCCATGCGCCGCCGTGTTCGTCGTCATGACCGGCGACCTTCTTCTTGATGATGATGACCGGGGCTTTGCCCTGGCTCAAGCGGCTGCCTCCGTACTGCCGCCGGCCGCAGGCGCGGGCTTACGGCAGGCCTTGTCCATCTCCTGGAAGGTGGGCCGCACGTGCGGCGGGATCGCGCGCCGCGCCGCTTCCAGCGCCAGGATCGGCGGCATGCCTTTCATGAACGCCAACAGCGCCATGCGCAGGCACGTGAGGTATTCGCTTTCGGCACTGGTCTGCTTCTTGATGTTGGCCGCGATCGGCCCCAGAAATCCGTAGCACAGCAGAATGCCCAGGAACGTTCCCACCAACGCCGCCGCTACCTTGTGCCCGATCTCTTCCGGCGGCCCGCCTAGCGAACCCATCGTGATGACCACCCCCAGCACTGCTGCCACGATTCCCAAACCCGGCAGACTGTCCGCCATAGTGCTCAGCGCGCCCGCGGGCAACAGACTTTGATGATGCAGGACTTCCAGGTCCGTCTCCATCACCTGATCCAAATCGTGCACCTCCACGCCGCCGGCAACCGCCGTGCGCATCGTGTCGCAAAAGAAGTGCATGGCTTCGTGCTCTTTGGTGAAGTTGGGGTGCCGTTTGAACAAGGCGCTCTTTTCGGGCTCGTCCAAGTCCTGTTCGAGAGAAGTTAAACCGTTCTTGCGGGAGGTGGCAAAGAAGTCATTCAAGAAGCGCAGGGTGTCCAGATAAAGCGAGGACGTGTAATGGTTTCCCTTGAGCACGCCCAGGATACTTCCAATCAGGGCCTTCAAAATGTGAGGCGGGTTACCAATCAACACCGTACCGATGGCCGCGCCGCCAATAATGAGCAGCTCCGCCGGCTGCATCAGAACCAAAAGGTTCCCTTTTTCCATGAGATAGCCGCCGGCAATACAGCCGAGAACGACAACGATGCCGATGATCGGAAACATGTCCCGATGAATCTCCAACGATTAGAATGGCCTAAGAGCTTACCCCGATACCATCGGCACTTTCACACCCGGCCTGTATACGGAACTTCTACTGCGGGCGCGCGGCTTGAATGCGGAGTGAGCCCGCAAACTCGCGGACTCCCCAGAGAGCCTCAAGCGCCTGGCCGATTCCGCCGACCGGGGCGATGAGAGGCTTCGGGGTCGAGGGATGGAGCCAGTCGAACGGCTGGATATCGACAAAAACGAAGCCAGCCCGCTCCAGGTCACAGCGAAGCCGACGCCGAACGAAAGCGGTCTCGTCGGCTGAGACCTGGGGGAAGAACCGGCGGAAGTGTCGCTCGCAAAAGATCTGTGGATTGAGCATGTTAGGCTCGGCGAAGCTGATTCGCCCGCCGGGCTTGAGCAGCGAGAAAAGCTTCGGCCAGGTACGTTCCAGGTCCAGGTGATGCAGCACCGAAGATCCGATAATGGCGTCGAACGGCCCGTCGACCTCGCAGTCCTCGAAGCTCTTCTCGACGAAGCGGACGCGCGGGAGGGAGCGCTGGCGGGCCATTGCCAAAAGCTCGGGAGATAGGTCAACGGCGATGATGTCGGCGCGCGATCGGGCGAAATATTCGGTAAATAGGCCGGTCCCGCAGCCGATTTCCATCACTCGGCTTTCCGAACCTATGCGGGCGCCTTCCAGGATCAACGCCGCGCGGCGCCGGGCGCGAATTTGTCCAGCCGGCGACGCCCAGCCCCAGATCTCCTCCGCCGAGCCGCCCGCCAGGTACTTACCATGCTGGATCTCGTTGGCGGCGCGGTCACGGACGGAATCGGATACCATGAAAAGCTAGTTTATTCCATGCCAGCCGCCGCACCAAAGGAAGCCTGGGGACCGGAGGCGCTTCGGCTGAGCCGCGAGGCCCGGCGCAATTTCCAAGACAGTATCGCGGAAAAGCGCGACAAATGGATCCAATCCAACCGGTATTTTTACGATCAGTTGAAGCGGGTTCTGCGCTTCATCGTCGAGCCGGGGAAGCGGGTGCTGGAACTGCGCTGCCAGACCGGACATTTGTTGGCTGCCGTGCAGCCGTCGGAAGGTGTTGGAGTCGAAATCGGCACGAAGTTAACCGAAATTGCCCAAGCCAATCATCCGCAGCTTCGGTTCGTGGCCGCGGCCCCCGAAGAACTCGACCTCGGCGAGGAGTTCGACTATGTCATCTTCGACCACGTCTTCGACACGGTCGATATCCTGGGCGCGCTGGAGAGGGCTCGCGATCACTGCACCGAACAGGCCCGCCTCCTGGTAATCAACTACAACCACCTCTGGCAGCCTTTGCTCGAATTGGCCAGCCGCATCGGTTTGCGGGCGCCGTTCGTCGAACCAAACTGGGCCAGCGAGCAGGATTTGCGGGGATTTCTGGCGCTGGCGGGATTCCGAGTGGTGCGCAGTCATCGCTTCATCCTGTTTCCCAAATGGATTCCCGTCATTTCCTGGCTACTCAACGACTTTCTGGCCCGCTTACCCCAGCTTCGAAGACTCTGTTTGATGGAAGTGCTGGTGGCGCGGCCGGCTCCGGAGCCGAAACGCGAAGAGGATGTCACTGTTTCTGTTGTGATCCCGTGCCGCAACGAGCGGGGAAACGTGGAGCCGGCGGTCGAGCGAATTCCCTGGATGGGCAAACGCACCGAGATCATTTTTGGCGACGACCAGTCCACTGACGGAACGGCCGACGAGGTGCTGCGCCTGCAACAACTTCATCCCGAGAAGAACATTCGGCTGGTGCGCGGTCCGGGAATCTGCAAAGCCGAAAATGTCTGGACATGTTTCCAGGCCGCCGAAGGCGACGTACTCATGATTCTGGACGGGGACCTGACTGTGATGCCGGAGGAACTAACCTACTTTTTTCAGGCCATCGTGCGCGGGACTGGCGAATTCATCAATGGCAACCGGCTGGTGTATCCGGTTCCGAAGGCGGCCATGAAATTCACCAACCGCGCAGGGAACAAGCTGTTCGGCGTGATTTTTTCGTTTCTGCTGCACCAGCGCATCAAAGACACGCTGTGCGGCACCAAGGTTCTGTGGCGCGAGGATTGGAAGCGCATCGCGCCGCGGCTGGGCAGTTGGGGCTTGACGGACCTGTGGGGCGACTACGAGCTGCTGTTCGGCGCGGCCAAGCTGCATCTGGAGATCGTCGAGGTGCCCGTGCACTACCAGGAGCGCTTTTACGGCGTCACCAAGATGACGCGCGTGTTCCGAAACGGCGCGCGGATGCTGGGCATTTGCTGGAGCGCGTGGCGGCAGTTGACGTAGCGCGCCGGGTTGCTAGTCGGCTCGAAGGATCTCCGCGATGTCCAGGCGGCGGATGCGCCGGGTTGCAAGCCAGATGGCAGTCGTTGCAACAAAGGCCATCAGAGCGACGCAGGCAATGTACACGCCGGCGCTGATGGATTGAGCACCGGCGATCAGGCTGGCGGCGTAGCGTCCACTGAGCATTGCTCCATAAATTCCCACGGCCGCGCCAGCAGCCACTGTGATCAAACCTTGACCTAACAGGGAAGATCGAAGCCGGTCCGCCGTGGTGCCAAGAGCCAGGCGCACACCCAGTTCATGAGTCCTTTGCACAACGCCGTAAGACATCGATCCGTAAATGCCGATGACTGCCAACAGCAGAGCGAAACCAGCGAAGAACAAGGCAGCTACGCTGTAGAATCGCGGCCGGGCGAGGGCTTCGTCCAGCCGTTCATCCATGGTCTTGGCGGCAAAGACGGGGACCTGCCGATCGATCGCCTGGATGTCATCGCGGACCGTCGCCAGGTGGTCCTCGGCCTTCCCATCGACGCGGATCACGAACGTAGGGAAGTAACTGCCGGGCGCGTGGTCTGGAACGAAAATCTGTGTTGCATTCTGGTCGGCCATGTAATCCGTGGTTCGGACTACGCCGATGATCTGCCTCTCGTAGCGCGTGCCGAGGCGGATCTTGCGGCCCAGCGCGTCGTAGGAGTGGCCGAATTCAGCAGCGAACCGCTCATTGACCAACGCGACCGGAGCATCCGAGCGCACTTCCGCGTCGGTGAACTCGCGCCCGTAGAGGATGCGTCCGCCGATGGTCTCAAAGTAATGCGGCAGCACGGGAACAAGCATGGAATACTCGGCCGGTTGGCGCCCGTCCATCCCGAACGGCGCGCCCAGGAACACCGTGGCGCCGAGCGGCAGGAAGCCGGTTGCGCTTGCGTCTTTGACGCCCGGGAGCCGCCGGACTCGTTGAAGGGCTTCCTCAAAGTATTCGAGTTCGCGACCGTCTCCCTGGTGGATGGTGCCCTCCAAAGACGCGCTCACCGTAATCAGACCCTTGGTGTCGAAGCCGTGATCGGCGTGCATCAGATGGACGAAGGCGCGCCCGATCGAGAAGGAGCATGCCAAAAGGATCATGGTAAATGCGACTTGAGCAGCGACGAGCAGCTCGCGGGAAAGCCGCTGGCCGCGCGTGCGATTTGAACGAATGACCTCCAGGTTGTGGGCGCGTCCCGCGTAGCAGGACGGCAGCACGCCAAACAGGAGACCGGTGAGAATCGAAACGCCGATGCAAAAGGTCAACACCCTCCAGTCGAGAACCGAGTAGGCCTGCGAACCGAGGGGCGCCGGTTGAACCTTCGTGGCGACGGCGATGGTCCAGCGCGCCACCAGCAGTCCGGCGGCTGAGGCGGCAAGCGACAACAGCACGCTTTCAATCAGCAGTTGCTGCGCCAGGCGGGCACCGCTCGCGCCCAGCGCTGAACGGATGGAAAGCTCGGCATCGCGCTCCGTGGTGCGAGCCAACATGAGACTCGCGACATTTGTGCAGGCGATCAGCAGGATCAGACCGACGCCTGCCATGAGAATGAGAGAGGCGATTTTCACTGGGCCTGCGAGATCGTCGCGCAGGCGCGTCATCGGGTGAGGATACCTTTTGTTGTGGGCCTGGCTGTGCGGCGGAGCGAGGCGGTCGGCATCCAGCGCAAATGCTTCGCTCGCCTGCGCCCAACTCAAGCCAGGCTTCAGGCGCGCCACCGTTTCGGGAATAAAGCCCGTAGCGGGTATGAGGTCGCGCGAGAAGGCGGTGGGGGTCCAGAGAACGGACTTGGCAGGGTAATCGAAGCCGGGCGGTGCGACTCCGATGATGGTGAGCGGCGCCCCGTTGGCCCGAATGATAGAACCCAGCGCCGCCCGGTTGCCTGCGTAAAGCTGCTGCCACAGCCCATAGCCGATTACCGCGACCGCGCTTTTTCCCGGCGTGTCTTCGCCGGGCGCGAATGTTCGACCGATCCAAGGCTTACTACCGAGCAATGAGAAAAAGTTCCAGGATGTTTGCGTGAGGCGAACTCGCGCGCTCTCCGCAGTGCCACCCAGGTTCGCGTCGCCGTTATAAGTGATGGTGGCGTCTTCGAGATAAGTGCTCTTTTTGGTCCAATCGTGAAACTGTTGCTCGCTTTGGTTCGGCGGAAGAAACCAATGTGTGGCGATCAGGCGATCCGGGTCGTGGAAGGGGAGCGAGCGGAGAAGAAGTGCATTGACGACACTGAATACGCCCGTGTTCGCTCCTATTCCAATGGCGAGGGCGGAGATGGCGAAGCCGGTGTGGAGGGGACGGCGGCTCCAAAGGCGAAGGGCGTGGCGGCTGTCCTGCACAATTTCCCGGGCGAAGAGAAGCGGCGCGGAGACTGCAAGATCGCACAGGACGCGGATCCAGAGCGCTGCGCGGGAGAGCGGGCCATGGGCGTCCGAAATCTCATCCAGAAACTGGCGTTCCATCGCATCGCCATAACTGGCCCGAAAACCCGCAGGATAAAGCTTCAGCAGCCAGCGGTAGCTTCTGAGGGCGAATCCGGACTCAGGCATGGCGAGGAATTCCGAATTTCGCGGAGGCTAACTGGACCATTTCGCGCATTCGCGCTGCCTCTGCCTGGGCCACTTTTCGCCCAAGAGCGGTTATGCGGTAATAGCGGCGCCGCTCATCGTCCAAGTGAGGGTCGGGGCGTTCGTCGGACTCTTCGATGAGGCCCTGCTCGAGCATCTTACTGATCGAGCCATACAACACCCCTGGCCCGAGCTTCAGCTTGCCGCCGGTGCGCGAGGCGATCTCGCGTTTGATGGCATAACCGTGGCGTTCGCCTTCGGCGAGGGACAAAAGGATATGGAAAACGGTTGGCGAGAGGGGGATGAATTTGTTGACATCCGAATGATTTGAATTCGGCATACTAGTACAGAATCAGATATAGTATTCGACGCGGCTGACTCCTTGTCAAGGGCTTTGTCGCACGGCACCTCGGCAAGCGGCTGCGGTCCGGCGCCACTATAGCGCGCGGATGTTGGGGATTTGCTGGAGTGGGCGTCAGGGCGTGCCGCGCAACAGACCGGCGACACTAAGGTCTTCGTCGAGATCCGGCCAGTGGATGCCTTCGCCGTCACCGAGGAGTTCGAAATTCTGCCGTTGACCGGAGCTGGCGTGCCGAAGCCGCGGGAACCAAACTAGGGGTACTGAGATCGTACGGCCGTCGGCGAGCAACACCATCAGTTCGTCGTCGCTGATGGAAACCTCACGAGCCTTGGGGCGAATCTCGACGACCGAAGAATTCATGCCACGCCTCCAGCCAGGATCCCCGATTCTCGGTGACCAACTGTTCTAACTGCCGAAGTTCCCTGGCCGAAAAGCCAGTTGCATGCGGAGGGCGACGGTTTCCAGCCAGAATTTCGCCAGCGCCTGTTCTCGCTGGATGTGGACGTGCGGAGGCTCGAAGCCCTCGTTGCTGAAGAAGAACACGCGATAGGGTCCAACCCGAGCGATCGTCGGCATGCATGTTCTGATGCACCTGGGACGAGTATATCAGTTGTTGTTTACAAGCTCGATGTGATTCGCTGCGGGATATAATGGTCACTCGCGCGACCGGAAACGCAGTTGTTATAGGGAGGGAAGATGAAAAAGAATCACTGGATCGCTTCGGCGGGACTGCTGACTTTGGCGGCGGCCTGGGTGCTGCAAGGCGCGTCCGATAAGATTGATCCGAAGGATCTGGTCACCGGCCAGGAGGCGTTCGCCGATTACCGTACGGAGCGGCCCGGGCTGTTTCACAAGATCACCGTCGACGCGCTTCCCAAGCCCTACGCCACGAAGTCGAGCGCGAACTTCCCGCGCGTGGTTCCCAAGCCGGAAAATATGTGGCCGCAAGCGCCGGCGGGGTTCAAAGTTGAGCTATACACCCACGAAGGGCTCACCGAACCGCGCCAGATTCGCATGGCCCCGAACGGCGACTTCTTCGTGGCCGACAGCACGCCGGGCCAGATCAAGGTTTTTCGCGGCAGGAGCGCCGACGGAAAGCCCCAGCAGGTTTCCACCTTCGCGACTGGACTGAAGCGGCCGTTCGGCATCGCGTTTTATCCCGTTGGCGCGAATCCGCAATGGATCTACGTCGGCAATACGGATTCTGTTGTGCGTTTGCCGTACAAGAACGGGGACCTGAAGGCCACGGGACCGGCGCAAACCATAATTCCCGAGCTTCCCACGGGCGGTTTCCACTGGACGCGCGACGTGGTGTTCTCGAAAGACGGCAAGCGCATGTTCGTGGCCGTCGGCTCCGGGTCTAACGTGGACGATCCGGATACGCATCCCAAGGAGCTTCATCGGGCCGACATTCTGGAATACACACCGGACGGGAAATTCGTGAAGGTCTATGGCGCGGGCATTCGAAATCCGGTTGGCCTGGCGGTGAATCCGCAGACCGGCGAACTATGGTGCTCGGTGAACGAGCGCGACGAACTGGGCGACAACCTGGTGCCCGACTACATCACGCACGTGCAGGAAGGCGGCTTCTACGGCTGGCCCTGGTATTACATGGGCGCGCACCAGGACCCGCGGCTGGAAGGCAAGCATCCTGAGCTGAAGGACAAAGTGCTGGTGCCGGATGTGCTGATGCAGCCGCACAACGCGTCGCTCGGCATCACGTTCTACGAAGGCAACCAGTTTCCGAAGGAGTATCAAGGCGATCTGTTTGGCGCGGAGCACGGGTCGTGGAACCGGTCCACACGCGCGGGCTATGAGATTGTCCGCGTGCCGTTGGAGAATGGCCACGCGAGCGGCGTCTATGAAGACTTCATCACCGGATTCGTTACGCCGGACGGCAACGCTTGGGGACGGCCGGTGGCTGTAGTGGTCGCCAAGGACGGCTCCTTGTACTTCACCGACGATGCCTACAAGGCCATCTGGCGCATCAGCTACACCGGCAAAGATGCGCGATGAACTGGAAAGGGCGAGCGGGCACATACTGGCCGGCGCCGTCTACAACAGCCTTTTCCATCGATAGGAGAACCGTCATGCCGCCCGAAGAAAAGTCAGCCAACGAGATTTCACGGCGCGCCGTCATCGCAAGTGCCGCAATCGTTCCGGTAGCGGCTCTCACCGCCGCCGCACAGCAGCCCGACGAATCCGCACTTTCTGCCACGCAGATTCGGACTCTGGAGGCATTCGTCGAAAGGATAATCCCCAAGGATGAGCTGGGGCCCGGAGCGGCCGAAAGCGGCGTTGCGGTCTACATCAATCGGTCTCTGGGCGACTATCTGAAGGGCGAGAAGGCCGCTTTCGTCGAAGGCCTGGAGGCGACGGATGCGTACGCGAAGCGTTCGCACGGCCGCGCGTTTGTCGAGCTGTCGCCCGACCAACAGGACGCCGTGCTGACCGCCATGGACGACGGCAAGGCCGACGGATTCGCCAATGCCCAAGCCTTCTTTGCGCGTACCCGCAGGCTGACGCTCGAGGGCATGTTCGGCGATCCCTACTATGGCGGCAATAAGAACTTCGCCGGCTGGGACCTGATTCGCTATCCCGGACCGCGCATGGCCACTTCGCCCGACGATCAGAAGCTGGGCGTAGCGATCAAGCCGGTGCACATGTCGGCGTACGGCGCCAAGTATGGCCATTAATCTGAAGCCTGTGGACGTGGCCGTGGTGGGCCTGGGCGCCGCGGGTGGCGTCGCGGTGCTACCGCTGGCGCGCGCGGGCCTGAAGGTCGTGGGACTGGAAGCCGGCACGTGGATGAACCCGGCGCGCGACTTCAAGCCGGACGAGATTCACAACAACGTGCGGCAGCTGGTGACCACCGTGCCCAAGGCCAAGCGCGAGATTCCGACGTTTCGCACCAGTCCCGCGATGAAGGCACGGCAGGCCGCCGCACACCCGATGATGAACGCGGTGGGCGGCACGTCGATCCACTATCACGCGCAGAGCTGGCGTCTGAAGCCGTGGGATTTCAAGACGCGCTCGGAAACGATCCAGCGCTACGGCGCGAGCATGCTGCCGAAAGGATCGACGCTAGAAGACTGGCCGATCGGCTACGACGAGCTGGAGCCGTACTACGACACGGTGGAGTACGAGATCGGCGTGTCCGGCAAAGCGGGCAACATTCAAGGCAAGCTGGATCCGGCGGGCAACGTGCACGAAGGACCGCGCCAGCGCGAATACCCAATGCCGCCTCTGCGTACGTCGGGCTATCTGGACATGATGTACAAGGCCGCGCAATCGCTCGGCTGGAAGCCGTTTCATGCGCCCGCGGCGATCAACTCGCAGCCTTACCGCGGGCGGCCGAGCTGCGCCTATCACGGCTATTGCGATCGCGGCGGCTGCCATATTCAGGCGAAGAACTCCACCTGCTTCACGACGATTCCGGAAGCGCAGAAGACCAAGAACCTGACGGTGGTCGACCGGGCGCAGGTGACGCGCATCGTCGCGGGCAACGACGGGAAAGTCACGGGTGTGACGTACATTCGCGACGGTAGAGAATACTTCCAGCCGGCCAAAGCCGTTCTGGTGGGTTCCTACACCTACGAAAACACGCGTCTGTTGCTTCTGTCCAAGTCGAAAGCTTATCCGGGAGGACTCTCCAATAATCACGGCCAAGTTGGAAAACACTACTTCGGGCACTGGGACATACAATCGGGCGTCGGCGTGACGGCGCTGTTCCCGGAAGATCTGAACACCTGGTATGGCGCGATGCTGTCGCAAGGCGTGGTGTGCGACGAATGGGCCGACGACGCGTTCGATCATTCGGGCCTGGGGTTCATCGGCGGCGCCAGTTTGTGCGCCTTCATGGAAGTGCACCCGATCGCCTCGGCGTCGATGAGCACGTTTGGCCGCGCGCCCGGCTGGGGATCGAAGTGGAAGGCGTTCGTGCATCAGAACGCCAACCGCTGGACCTCGGCGTACCTGCAAACCAATAGCTTCCCGTACGAGAACACCTATCTGGATCTGGACCCGGAGGTGAAAGATCCGCTGGGCGATCCGGTGTGCCGCGTCACCAGCGGTCCCAAGGAGAACGAGACGCGCGCGGGTCTACACGCCGAAGACAAGATGGCCGAGTGGTTCAAGGCCGCGGGCGCGATCGAAGTGGTGAAGAGCCAGCCTTTCGGACCGGCGCTTTCCACGCATACTTATGGCGGCACGCGCATGGGTGATAATCCGGAAACCAACGTCGTCGACCGCTGGGGCTTTTCGCACGAAGCGCCAAACCTCGGACTGGTCGGCGGATCGGTCTTTGGAACCAGCGGCGCGCGCAACCCAACGTTGACCATGCAAGCGCTGGCCTGGCGCACCGCGGAACACTTAGCGAAGAACTGGAAGTCGATCGCGGGTTAAGCTACTTGCCGCCTAATTCCTGCTTAATCACTCTGGCGTTCTTTTCCGCCTGGTCCTGCATCGGATTCCTGACGCCTGCCGACTCCTGGAAGAAATTCAGGCCTTGCCGCATCTGGCTGCGGTCGCCGACCAGCTTGCCCAGGCTGTAATTCGCCAAGCCGAGATAGAACAGTGCGGTGCCGCGAAGGTCTTCATCGCCTTTCAGCTCAGGAAGCGCCGCGCGCAGCGCTTTATTCGCTGGGCCCCACTTTTGTTCCAGGCTGTACCCTACTCCGACATAACAATTGGCGCCGCCAACGATGCCCGCCTTCAAGGTGGCCCAGTCGGCGTCGCTCATGCCCTGCTCCTTCTGGCGGGAGTTGATGGCTTCCAAGGCCCGGCTGCCGTAGGTGACCACGCTGGCGCCCCGCTGGGACCTCCACGCGCAGTTGGCCGCCACAAGCATCGCTTCGGCGTTTTTGGAACCAGCCCCGGACATCCGCTCGGCAGCCGTGCAAACTTTGGCCGCTTCGCCCGCTTTGCCCAGCGCCGCGAAATAGGTTCCGCTCACCAGCGGCAAATACTGGCTCTTGACGTTCAGCTTTTCCAGCTCGTCAACTAGCTCGATGACGTTCTTGGGATTGTCCTTTTCCTTGAGCGCGGTGACGTACAGCGCGTATTCGGCGTACTCGTCCACCTGCTTGGAGTATTCGAGATCTTTCTTGGCGTCGTCATCGGCGGGGGCCTTGTTGGCGGCGATGTCCTTGCCTGCGGCCTCGGCCGTCCGCGCCGACCAAATCTTCACCTGGTCGACGTCACCCTTGGCGACCGCGGCCTTGAGAGCGTAATACGCCATGTCCATATCGGGGACGTTGGGCCACGTTGCGTTGCCGGCGGCCAGCGCCTTGTCGTAGTCCTTCTGCGACACCAGAATCGACTCTAACTGCGCGCACACCCAGCCAGCGCCTTCGTGCTTGGGATATTTCGACAAGAAATCCTGCGCGAGCGTCGCCTTTCTGGCGTCGTCGGTCTCCTGGCCGATGGACTGCAGAAGCTGTCCTTCCGGCGTGCCCACGTTAATCGTGAAGCTCTGTTTCTCTTGGGCGGCCGCGGGCAAGACCAACAAGACCAGGCCCAGAATGTAACTTTTCATCAAGTCTCTCCTATCGGAGGAAATTTATCACAACTGAGGGCCGCTTGGCTGGATGCGGACTGGCACGCGGAGACAAGGCGTGCCGCGTCAGGGCTGCTTGGCTCCGGTTTCCTTGGCCAGCCGTACCTTGGCGTCTTCAATCTTCTTCTGAATTTTGGACACTTCGGCGTGGTCGAGGTCAGCCGGCGGACCGGCCTGCCACTCGCGCAAGGAACTCTGCCATTGCGTGATGGCTTCCTTCACCTTGCCTTCGCGGAAATAGACTTCGGCCAGGTGATCGTGCACAGTAGGATCGCGCGACATGTACTGCATGGCCTGACGTAGCTTGTCTTCCGCTTCCGTGAGCTTATCCAGGCGGAAGTAGACCCACCCGAGACTGTCCAGGTAGGCGCCGCTGTTCGGCTCCTGCGAAACAGCTTTCAGAATCATGTCTCGCGCCTCATCCAGCCGCTCGTTCCGGTCCGCCAGCATGTAGCCCAGGTAGTTCAACGCGGCGGCGTTGTCGGGATTGAGGACCAGCACTTTGCGGAATTCGGCCTCGGCGGCGGGCATATCCTTCATGCGCTCATACATGGCGCCGCGCAGGAACAGCACCGCTTGCTTTTCGTCGTTGGTTTGCGACAGTTTCTCGGCGGCGTCCAGCGCCTTTGCCATCTCGGGGAAATTCTTGCCCTTCTCGTAGACTTCGGCAAGGTTCAGGTAAGTGTCCCGGTCGTTCTTGCCGTCCAGCATCTTGCGCGTCTCGGCAACCGCCTGATCGGTCTTGCCCATGTCCGACAGCAAGGAGGCGTGTTCGGTGCGCACCAAACGATCGTTCGGATACTTCTTGTAGGCCGCGTCGGCTTCCGCTTCCGCCTTGGGGAAATCCTTGGCCTCGCGATACGTCTCGATGATCTGGGCCAGGGCGCGCGGCGCGGAATCCGGATCGAGGTCGGCCACCTGACGGAACGTGTCCACGGCCGGCCCATACTGCTCGACGGTGCGCTGGAGATCGCCCAGACTTTGCAGCAGGAAAACCCGGCTGGTTTTTTCAGAAGCGCTGTAGCTCTTCTTGCTGGTGGCGTCGAGAATGCCCTTCAAAGTCTTGATCGCGTCCGGCACTTTGCCTTCGGCCTGCAGCAGGTTGACGTCGTTGAACTGGACTTCCAGGTTGTCGGGATCCAGTTCCTTGGCTTTGTCGGCAGCTTCGCGCGCCTTGGCAAAATTCTGCTTCTGGCGATAGATCTGGGAGATCCGCAGGAACGAATGCGAATCCTTGGGATCTTCAGCGGCCAACCCCTGGTAGGTTTTGAGCGCGTCATCCAGCTGATTGGATTGCAGCAGATCTTCGGCCAGCGCGCGCTTCAGCTCGGAGTTCTGCGGTTGCTGATCGAGCGCCCGGCGCAGCATTTCAGCCGCCAGCGAATAATCTTTCAACTGCTCGTAAACGCTGGCCAGGCTGGTGAGGCTGCGCGGGTTGGGGTCTTTTTCGGCGACCTTGCGCAGCATGTCGGCGG
Organism: Bryobacteraceae bacterium; assembly: GCA_035501155.1. GTDB lineage: Bacteria > Acidobacteriota > Terriglobia > Bryobacterales > Bryobacteraceae > Palsa-89. Next base: position 300,003 of record DATJWO010000041.1, on the reverse strand, counting down.
CGGCTTTGTTGTCGCCGAGGTCGGCATAGACGGTGGCCATGCCGGTCATCGCGTCTTCGTTGTCCGGGTCGAGAGCTAGCGCCTTCTTGTAAGCATTGAGGGCTTCCGTAGAATTCTGCAAGACCTTCTGCAGACGGCCCTGCATGAGCCAGCTATCCAGATCCTTGGGGTCGGCCTCGGTGATCTTTTGGTACTGCTGCAGGGCCTTCTTGACCATGTCCTGGTCTATCTGATTGGTCTGCGAATCGCCGATCAGACGGGTATAAATGCGGGCCAATAGCCGCCGCGCGTTCAAATCGTTGGGATTTTGCTTGAGCTGATCCTCGGCGTCGAGAACGGCCTCGCGCAAGCGGCCAGCTTGAATGTAGAGATCCGAGAGTTCTTCGGCGATGAAGGTGGCGCTGGGGTCGGCTTTCAGCGCCGCCCGGTACGCGTCGACGGCTTTATTGAAGTAATCGCCGCGATTGCCGTAAGCCGCGGCCATCTCCGAGTAAAGGTGGCCGAGCGAGTAGTTGTAGTAGGCAGCAGCTTTGTCGGCAGCGGTTTTGTCGGCCGCGGCGGTCGGCTTGGGTGGTGCCGGATTCTTCTGACCGAAAGCGGCCGTCGCCAGCAAAAGTAGACAGGGGAGGCTCGCCAACCGACGTGTTGGGATCATCGAAAAAACGCTCTCTTTCCCTTACCCGGATCGCAGCGATCGGGGTGCAGACGTGATCAACTTCAGTATAACCCTGAACCCCGGCAGGCGGTCGCGGCCAAAGAGCGTTCTCCGGCCAGCATTGTTCGCAGCCGCGCTACCATCTCCAGCAGCGTGGACGAACACGGTCTGACTCCGCTTCCCGTAGTGCTGGGTCCTACCGGCTCGGGCAAGAGCGAGCTGGCGATTCGCATCGCTCTGGAGGTGGGCGGCGAGATCGTCAACTGCGATTCGCTGCAGCTCTACCGTGGTTTCGACGTAGGCACGGCGAAGGTCCCGCTCTCGGAGCGGCGCGGCGTTCCGCACCATCTCGTCGATCTGCTGGAACCAGACCAACTGTTCACGGCGGGCGATTACTCGCGCGCAGCCACGGCGGTTTTGCGCGAGATTGCCGCGCGAGACCGTGTGCCCATCGTGGTTGGCGGCACAGGCTTCTATCTGCGTGCGCTGCTGGAAGGCCTGTTTCCCAGTCCGCCCCGCGACGCCGCACTGCGCGCCAGGCTCTCGCGGCGGGAAGCCCAGCGCCCGGGAAGTCTGCATCGCATCCTCGGGCGTCTGGACCCGGCTGCCGCGGCGCGCATTCACCCCAACGACAAGAACAAGACCCTGCGGGCGCTCGAGGTGCGCTTGCAGGCAGGTCGGCCGATGTCGCTGTTGTTCGAACAAGGCCGAACAGCCCTGACTGGGTTCCGGCCCATCCGGGTGGGGCTCGATCCGCCACGCGAAATGCTGTACGACGCGCTGAATGCTCGCGCGGTTCGCATCTTCGAACATGGCTTGATCGCGGAAGTACGCGCCTTGCTTGCACGCGGCGTGCCCCCGGACGCCAAGCCGTTCGAGTCACTCGGCTACAAACAGGCGTTGCAAGCCGTGCAGGGCCGCATGACGGAGCAGGACGCGCTCGAGTCCACGCAGCTGGAAACACGCCGCTACGCCAAGCGCCAGCTTACCTGGTTCCGCAAAGAGCCGGGAGTGCACTGGCTGAAAGGCTTTGGAGGCGAGGCGGAGCTTCAGGCCGAAGCTCTCGCGATCATTCGCGCGAACGCGCTCAACACAGCTTTGTAAATACGCTGTGAAATTTGGCGCGCTGCGGATCTTTTTTTCCTTTGTTGCGGAACACAATTCCTCCACACACGTATTAGTACGTGAAGTTAGTAAGTCTGAGTTGAGGAGTTACAACAATGGTTAAAAACGTTCTATTGGGATTCAGCTCTGTTGCTTTGGCCATCGCGAGCGCGGCCACCAGTTACAACGTGACGTTTTTCGAGCCGGTAAGCATTAATGGCACGCAAGTAAAGGCTGGCTCTTATAAAGTGGAACTGGACGGCAGCACCGCCGTGATCCGCGAGAGTGGAGAGAAGAAGACGCTTACCGAGGTGCCGGTGAGGGTGGAAAACGAAAACCGCAAGTACGCGAGCACTTCCGTCCGTCTGGATGGAACACGCGTGGACGAGATCCGGCTGGGTGGCACGCACACCAAGCTGGTCTTCGAAAAGGCCGGAGCCGCAACGAACTGAGCGGGATGCCGCGAACGGTTGCTGGCGGCAGGCTTGCTTTAGCTCACCGCCAGCATTCGCCGCCGTTCCAGGCGCATTAGAATAGAGATGTGCGCCGTTTTATCTGGCTTCCCGCCGTCCTTTGCTTTTGTCTCCCCGCAGCGCGGGCGGCCACCTTTGTAGTCCTGCCGTTCTTTAACGTCTCCCACCAACCGAACCTGGACTGGATTGGCGAGAGCCTGGCTGAATCGGTTCAGGAAGCGCTTTCTTCGCAAGGATTGATGGCATTCGACCGCGACGATCGCGTCGAAGTTTACCGCCGGCTCTCCATCCGGCCCTACGCGCTGCTCACCAAGGCTTCCATCGTCCGAATCGGCGAAGAGCTGGACGCGGAGCAGGTGATCTTCGGGCAGTTTGACTTGAAGCCGGTTCCGAATTCCGTGAAGAGCCGTGGATCGCTGCAGATCACCTCGCGCGTGCTGGATCTGCAGCACGTGCGGGAAGGACCTGAATTCCGCGAGGTGGGCGCGCTGGAAGATCTGGCAACACTGCAGGAACATCTGGCCTGGCAGATGCTGCAGTTCGTGGATCCGCGCGGAGCGCCGTCGGAAGCCGACTTCCGGGCGCGTCACACCGCGGCGCGCGTGGACGCCGTGGAGAATTATATCCGCGGCCTGCTGGCTCCTAATGCCGACGATAAGCATCGGTTCTTCACTCAGGCCGTACGTTTAGACCCGCACTATGCTCTGCCCGACTTCCAGTTGGGCCGGTTGCTGTGGAACAAGAAAGATTACGCTTCAGCCACGGAATGGTTCCAAAAGATGACCCCGGCCGACGACCACTACCGGGAAGCCAATTTTTTTCTTGGCCTTTGCCGCTATGAGATGGGAGACTTCGCCGGTGCCCGGGCCGCCTTCCAGCTAGTGGCACAGGTGGTACCGCTGAGCGAGGTGTACAACAACCTCGGGGCGGCGGAATCGCGCGCGAATCTTCCCGCTGCCGTGGACGACTTCCGTAAGGCGCTGGAAGGCGATGCGAGCGATCCGGTCTATCAATTCAACGTGGGCTATGCACTGTGGCGCTCCGGCAACTTTTCGGCCGCCGCGGAGCGCTTTCGCTCCGTCCTGGCGCACGATCCCGACGACGACCAGGCAGCGTTGCTGTTGGCGCAATGCCAGGCACATACCGGTCCGCGCCCGGGCGATGCGCATACCGAGGGCTTGGAACGTCTGAAAACCAACTATGAGGAAAGCGCCTACTGGCAACTGAAGGCCGTGCTTCAGCCGCAGCGCCACTGAGAGATCCGGCTGGTACTCGACTAGCCCGGCCATGGGCGGAATAAATCCAGGAAACGGGTATAATCCAAAAAGCTCATGCTGGAAGCGTTCGGATTGTCGGATCCTGGTTGTGTCCGCCAGAACAACGAAGACTATTATCTGCTGTTGCCGGAGACGGGCCTGTTCGTGGTGGCGGACGGGATGGGCGGGGCACAGGCCGGCGAACATGCCTCCAAGCTCGCTGCCGAGACCGTGGCATCGTTCGTCGAGGACGCGGGGCGCTCCGACTTCGACACGCTTTCCGGAGCCTTCCGCGAAGCGAACCACCAGGTGATTACGGCTGCAGCCAGCGACCAGGCTTTGGAAGGCATGGGCACAACCCTGGTGGCTGCCTTGGAATCCGGTCCGGAGCTGCTGGTGGCCAGCGTCGGCGACAGCCGCGCCTATCTTTTCGACGGCCGTGAGTTGATCACCATCACGGAGGACCAGACTTGGGTTCACGAGGTAGGCCGCCGCTTAGGCCTGGATGAACTCAGCCTCAAAACCCACCCGATGCGGCATGTCTTGACGATGGCCATCGGCGTCAGCCAGGAGCTGCGCCTGCATTCGTACTCCGTCCAGCCGCGGCCCGGCGAGACGATTCTGATGTGCACGGATGGGCTGCACGGCGTGGTGGAGCCGGACGTGATCACGGATGCCTTGTCGGGCAACGGATCGCTCGAATCCAAGTGCCACGCTCTGATCGACGCGGCGAAGGAAGCCGGCGGCCCGGACAACATCACGGTGATTTTGCTGCAAGTCCAATAGGGGCGAGCAGGCCGCCGTTTACCCTCTTTTACACCGATTCTCGTAACCGTTACCGGCTGGAGTGCGATCCTTTAACTAGCAGTCATGAACGTCAAGTTGTCTTTTGGCCACTGCTGGAATCTCTTTGCGCTGTGCTATCTGGCCGCAACGGGATTGATGGCGTCCGAATATCACGGGCTGGTCACTTCGACTGGACTGCCGATTCCCGGCGCCACGGTGACGGCCACCCAGGGTGACAAGAAGCTGGTCACGACGACCGACGAAAAAGGCGTCTACAGTTTCGCTGATCTCGCGGACGGTACTTGGACAGTGGAAGTGGATATGCTGGGTTTCGCCAAAGTCAGCGCCCCGATTGCGATTCCGTTTGGGACTGGCGGCTCGGAATGGCATCTACAGTTGTTGTCAGCGGAGGCTTTCAACGCACAACCCGGCGCGGCGACGCGAGGGCCGCGGAACCGGACGCAAGAACGTACGGCGCAGGCTCCGACATCGGGAGGAGCGGCACAGGCCGCTGAAGCCGCGGGCGGCAACGCGTCTGGGCGGAGTCCTCGGAATTTCTCCGGATACGGGCGTGGCGCGGGGCAGGGTGGCGCCAACGGGCGTCCTCCGTTTGGACAGGCAAACGCCGCCGACGCGTTCCAGCGGCTGGACTTAAACCGGTCGGCGGAAACCGCGGCTTTGGAAGACGAGAGCGGACCCGCGGAGGGTGCCAATGCAGTGGGAGACCTCAGCCAGAGTGGTTCGGATGCCTTGGTAGTCAATGGCAGCATCAGCAGCGGCGTGAACGCCAACGCGCCGCAGCAAAATGACTGGATGATTTTCGGGCCCGGCGGGCCCGGCGCCTTTGGACCCGGAGGACCTGGAGGACCGGGCGGCCCAGGCGGACTTGGCGGCGGCACGGGAGGGGCAGGAGGCTTCGGCGCTCGTGGCCCGGGCGGTTTTGGCGGGCCGGGGGGCGGTGGCGGCCGATTCGCCGGTGGCCGTGGCTTTCCAGGAGGGCCCGGAGGCGCTCGGAGGTTCGGCGCGAACAACCCAAATTCGTTTGGCAATGCCCGACGGAACCGGCGCAATCAGTACCGCGGCAATCTGGCTCTGATCCTGGACAACTCCGCTCTCGATGCGAAGCCTTTCTCTCTCACCGGCCAGGACACAGCCAAATCCGCCTACAACCATCTCCGCACCACGGGCGCTATCGGCGGTCCGCTGAAGATTCCCAAGCTGCTGAGCGGCGAGAACACCACGTTCTTCATCAACTACCAACTGACGCGCAATCGCAACGCCAACATCAGCACGGCGCTCGTGCCGACTTCCGACGAACTCAAGGGCGTTTTTCCCGGACTCACGATTCCGGCTTCGGAATTCAGTCCGCAGGCCCAGGCGCTTCTGGGTTTCTATCAGCCTCTGCTCGCCACGCCGAATCTGACCAGCAGCTCGCGCTATAACTACCAGACCTCGCTGGTAGGGATCGGCGACGTGAGCAACGTGAACGCGCGAGTCAGCCACACCATTAATTCCAAGAACCAGCTTACGGGCAACTTCTCCTGGCAACACAGCTACACGACAATCCCGAATCTATTCAACTTCGTCGACGACGCTTCCGGTACCGGCATCAACACCGGCCTCCAGTGGACGTATCACTTTACACCGAACCTGATCAGCAATCTGAACGGCCACTTCAGCCGTTCGGCAGGCCAGACAATTCCCTACTTTTCGAATCCGCAAAATGTCCCGCAAGGCGCGGCAATTCCTGGCAGCGATCAGAATCCCTTGTTTGCCGGCGCCCCCACGCTGGTATTTTCCAATGGAATTACAGGTATTTCGGACTCGACGTACTCGCTCAACCACAACAATACGTCTCAAGCCGGCGAAAACCTGATCTGGGTGCATGGCAAACATAACTTCACATTTGGCGGCGACTTCCGCCGGCTCGATTTCAACCTGCTGTCCCAGCAGAATCCGCGGGGCACTTTCGTGTTCACGGGGCAATATACGGGAAATGCTTTCGCCGATTTCCTGCTAGGGTATCCGGCCAGCAGCTCACTGGCTTGGGGCAACGCCGACAAATACTTCCGCGAAACCTGGCTGGATGGATTCGTGAACGACGATTGGCGGATGACCAGCAGCTTGAGCCTGAATATCGGCGTGCGCTGGGATTTTCAGGGGCCGGTCCATGAACTCTACAACCGGTTGGTGAACTTGAACATCGGCCCGGATTTCACTTCCGCATCGCCCGTCTGCGGCACGGCCGCGCCCGGGTGCACTCAGGCCGGCCAAGCCGGCTATCCCGACTCGCTCGTCCGCCAGAATGATCACGAATTCCAGCCGCGCATTGGCGTCGCCTGGCGTCCGTTCGCGCAACGCTCCACGGTGGTTCGCGCCGGATACGGAGTTTACTACAACACTTCGGTCTATCAGCCGCTCGCGTCCGAGATGGCGCAGCAGGCTCCGTTGTCCAACAGCCTCACCGAGCCGAATCCCGCGTGCACTTTTCCTTGCACGCCGGTCTACACGTTAGCCAACGCTTTCCTGACGCCGGTAACAACCGCGACCAGGCAAACCTACGCGATCGATCCGAATTTTCACATTGGCTACCTGCACTCCTGGCAAGCTTCAGTGCAGCAGAACATCTCGCCTTCGATGGTCCTGACACTCACCTATCAAGGCAGCAAGGGCACGCACCAACTCCAGGAATTCCTACCCAACACGTATCCGGCCGGATCGCCGGCCAGCCCTTATCCGTCGGGCTACGTCTACATCACATCCAACGGGAATTCGAACTACAACGCCGCGAGCGTCCAACTGCAGCGCCGTTTCCGCAGCGGTTTTGCCTGGAATGCGACGTACATCTTTTCGAAGGCCATCGACGACGCGCAGGGCATCGGAGGCCGCGCCAACCTCGGCTCCTCGTATGCGCAAAATTGGCTCGATCTGAGCGCGGAACGCTCGGTTTCCAGCTTCAACCGCACTCACTCGTTGAATCTGACGGCTCGCTACAGCACGGGCCAAGGCGTGAACGGCGGGGCACTGCTGAACGGGTGGAAAGGCGCCCTGCTGAAAGACTGGACGGTTCAGACTTCCATCGTGCTGGGCAGCGGCTTGCCGGAAACGCCGATTATCCTGGGTCAAGTCGCCACCGGAACAGGGGTGACAGGAACCGAACGCGCGGAGTACATTGGCGGCTCGCTTGCGGCCGCCCTCCCCGGTTATGGATTCAACCCGGCGGCTTTCGCCGATCCCGCCGCTGGCCAGTACGGAAACGCCGGGAGGAACATCATCACCGGCCCGATGCAGTTCGGCATGAATGCCTCGCTGGGCCGGGTCTTCCGCCTCGGCGAGCGGCGCAACTTCAACATACGCTTCGATTCCACCAACGTGTTGAACCACGTCACCTACAGTTCCTGGAACACGACGTTTGGAAACGCTCAGTTCGGTCTGCCCGTGGGGGCCAACGCCATGCGTACCATGCAACTCGTGCTGCGGTACAGGTTCTGATATGCGGCGCTCCGCCATCACCCTCCTGCTCTGCTGCTTGGCCGCTCCCGGACAGCAACAGCAGACCCAGAACGCGCCTACGGTGCCGGACACGGGCCTGCGCATTTCCACGACCACGCAACTAGTGGTGGAGGACGTGCTGATCAAGAGCAAAGACGGCAAACCGGTCCTGGGCTTGAAGCCTTCAGATTTCACCATCACCGAAGACGGCAAGCCCCAGAAGATCAGCGTATTCGAGTTTCAGACCCTGGAGCAGGAACAGCCGGTCGCGCCGCCCGCTCCGGCCATAGCCGCTGTCAAGCCTGCGGAGGGATCGGCCGTCAAGCCGCTGACCTCCATCCAAATCAGCCCGGAAAAGCCGGGCGACCTGAAATACCGCAACCGCCGCCTGATGGTCCTGTTCTTCGACATGACCTCCATGCCGATTCCCGATCAGAAGCGCGCGCAAACCGCCGCGTTGAAGTTCCTGCACACGCAAATGACACCGGCGGATTTGGTTGCCATCATGACTTTTTCGAGCGATGTAAAGGTAGTCGAGGATTTCACCGACGACCGCGATCAGCTCGAAAAGGACATCCACAAGCTGATCATCGGAGAAGGGCAGGGGTTCGAGATCGACAACCAGGACGACAGCGCCTCCGACACCGGCGCAGCATTCCAGCAGGACGATACCGAATTCAATATCTTCAATACTGACCGCCAGTTATCCGCGCTCGAAACCGCGGCCCAGATGCTGGGATCGCTGAACGAGAAGAAATCGCTGATCTACTTCGCCAGCGGCATCCAGCAGAATGGGCTCGACAATCAGGCGCAGCTAACCTCCACGGTCAATGCCGCGATCCGCGCGAACGTGTCGTTCTATCCGATCGACGCTCGCGGGCTGGTCGCGCAAGCCCCTATGGGCGATGCAACCAAGGGATCACCCGGCGGCCAAGCCATGTATTCGGGAAGCTCCGCGCGAACGGTCACCAGCAATTTTCAAAATCAGCAGGAGACGCTGGACACGCTGGCCGCGGAGACTGGCGGCAAGGCGCTGCTCGATAACAACGATCTTTCCATGGGCATCGTACAGGCCCAGAAGGACATGAGCAGTTACTACATCATCGGCTATTATTCCAGCAACACCGCGCTGGACGGCCGTTTCCGGCAGATAAAAATATCGTTGAACAATAAGCCGGCCGCGACCCGCATTGCCAAACTCGATTACCGGCGCGGCTACTACGCCGGCAAGCAATTCAACAAATTCACGGAGAGCGACAAGGAACGGCAGCTCGCCGAAGCGCTCATGCTAGGCGATCCGATCACAGACATGAACATCGCGATGGAACTGGACTATTTTCGCCTCGCGCACGACCGCTACTTCGTTCCCCTGGCGGTCAAGATCCCCGGTTCGGAAATCGAGCTTGCCCGGCATGGCGGCGCGGAGAGCACGCGCCTCGACTTCATCGGCGAGATTAAGGACGCCAAGGGCGGAACTGCCGCAAACGTGCGCGACAGCATCCCCGTCAAGCTGAAAGGCGAGAGTTCCCAGCAGCTTTCTAAGACCTCGCTCGAGTACGATACCGGGTTCGTCCTCGCGCCCGGCGTGTACACAGCCAAATTTCTCGCACGCGAAGATACCACCGGAAAAATGGGGACTTTCGAGACCAAGTTCGTCGTGCCGGATCTGACTTCGGAGCAAAAATACCTGCCCATCAGTTCCGTGGTCCTCGGCAACCAACGCGAGAAGTTGGACGCTGCCGTGGCTTCCGCCGAAAAGGACAAGAAGATTCTGGCTGCTCATCCGCTTGTCCAGGACGGCGTGAAGCTGATCCCTAGCATCACGCGCGTGTTCCGCAATGGCCAGGATCTGTACGTCTACCTGGAAGCATACGAACCGGCGGCCACCGCCACGCAGCCGGTGATCGCTGCGGTCAGCTTCTTTCGAGGCAAGACAAAAGCCTTTGAGTCCGAGCCGCTGCACGTTACGGAAGGACTGAATACCAAAACGAAGGCCGTGCCGCTGCGGTTCAGCCTGCCGCTGGCGAAGCTGCGCCCCGGCCGCTACACGTGTCAGGTGAGCGTGTTCGATCCCGCGGTCCAGAAATTCGCCTTCTGGCGCGCTCCCATTGTGATCCTGCAGTAAGTCCGGGCAGTTACTTCTCGTTGTATTTGAATGCGAACTGCAGCCGGATTTGATTGCCCCGGAACTCGTTCGGCAGCGGCGGGAACGGAACCGACGCGCTAATGCTCGCCACGGCGGCGCGGTCCAAGGACTGCGAGCCGGACGGCGTCGCGATCACCAGCTTGGGCACCTGACCGTTGCGGTCAATGATGAACTGAAGCTGCACCAGCCCGTGATTGCCCATCCGCGCGCTCTCCGGAATCACAGCGAACCAGTTTTGCCGGACGCGCGCGAGGATCTGGATGAGGTACGGCTTGAAATCCACGCCCCTCGGATCGCTCAACAACTCCAGGCTGCTTCCCGACCGCCCGGGTGACGGCGGCAGGTGGATGTCCTCGGGCAACTCCGGAGGCTGTTCCACGTTTCCCACCACTACGCCGCCTTGCCCCCCAGCGCCATGCAGCGTGCTGCGCGCGATTTCCTGCACGTTCGTCTCGGGAGGCGCCAGCTTTGCTCTTCCCTTATTCTCGCTAGGCCCTCTCTGCCCCGGCGTTTCCAGAGCCAGCTTCGGCTGCTCCACAGCCTGGATCTGCAGCGGCGGCGCTTTCGGCGTGCCCGACAGGGCGGGCAATTCCGGAGGCGCATTTGCAGCGGTTTGAATCTTCGGCGGCTCAGTAATCCGCGGCGCCGGGGGCTCCGGCGGCCCGGGAGCCTTGGGAGACGGCGGCTGGAACGTCCGCACAGCAGGTGCGGGAGGCAGGCGTTGCTCCACGGCGGGGCGCGGCAGCAGGTCTTCCACGTTGACTTCCTTCGCGACCTTGCCGCGATTCGGCGCCTTCTGCGTCAAATCCGCCGGAAGGAACAGCGGTGTAGCGCTGGTGATATCCGAGTAAATCTCGGTCGCACTTTTGGGCGGCGTGGCGACTTGCAGACTAGCCACCAGCGCCACGAACGCAAAGATCACGATGTGCACGGCGATGGAGCCGGCGCCCGCGCGCAAAAGGCGATGTTTCCCGTCGGACGCGTGCCAGTCCAGCAGGAAATTCGGACCGGAATCCGCGTCTAAGCCCATGGTTGATCGAATAGAAGACGTCTCACGCCGGCTGGAAGTTGCTACGGTAGCGCCTGAATGCGCTGCGCGACCACCTTCCTGTGCGCTTCAATTTTATCAAGGATCGCGAGCGCCACTTCCAGCGCCCGGAGGCCTTCTTCGCCCGGCACCAGCGGCCGCGCGCGCCGAGCGACCGCGTCCAGGAACGACTCCACTTCCAGCCTCAGCGGCTCTTCCTTGGCCACCGCCAGCGGCTGGAATCCGATCTGCTGGGTTCCGCTGACCGTGAAAGCCACTGCCTCCTGCTTCTGGTAATCGAGCGAAATGTACTGGTGCGGCTGGAAAAGGCGTAGCTTTCGCACGCGCTCGGTGGAGACGCGGCTGGCCGTGAGGTTGGCGATGCAGCCGCCCGGGAAAGCCAATCGTACGTTGGCGATGTCCACTTTCTCCGAGAGGATGGAAATTCCCGCGGCGCGAATCTCCTCCGGCATCATACCAGCCAGATCCAGGACGATGTCCAGGTCGTGAATCATTAAGTCCAGCACGACGTCCACATCCAGGCTGCGGGGGCTGAAGAGACTCAGGCGGTGGATTTCGAAGAAAAGCGGCAGGCGAACGATTTTCTTGAGCGCTGTGACTGCCGGATTGAAACGCTCCAGATGCCCCACCTGCAGGATGCGCCCATGCCGCGCAGCCGTCTCCACCAGACGGCGCGCCGAAGCCAGATCGGCCGCGATCGGCTTCTCCACCAAGACATCGGCGCCGGATTCGAGCAGCACGCAGCCCACTTCGGCGTGCAGCGAAGTCGGCACAGCCACGACAGCGGCGTCGATCTTCCCAGCCAATTCCGCGGGCGACGCGTAGGCCTGGCATCCGTACTCGGCAGCGGCAGCGGCGGCCCGCTCGGAGTCGATGTCGACGACACCGGACAATTCTGCCGAATCCGACTTATTTAAAATGCGCAAATGGTGCCGTCCGAAGACGCCCGCGCCGATGACAGCAACTCGAATTTTTGCCAAAACTTAACTTAGCATGTGCATTAAATCGACTGCGCCGGAGAGGAATCGAGCGTTCGCGCCACTCGGCTTGTGGTATGAAGACCAATTCTGTCCGTCTCCTTACTTTCGCGCTGTGCGGCGGTTGCCTTCTTGCGGCACAGGCAGTCGACGATACGGTAGCCAAACAGGTGATTATCTTCGGCCGGCACACTGTGCGAACGCCAATCTTGCCCAACACAGCGCTCGACTTCTTCGCCGTGCAACAATACCCGGACTTCGGTGTTCCCCCTCCCAATATTAGCGTGATGACTCCCAGCGGCGCGAAGAATGAAGTGGCCCTCGGCGGATATTTCCGTCAGTGGCTCATCCAGGAGGGATTGTTGACCGGCCACGACCAGGCCGACGCCAACTTCGTATACGTCCGGGCGAATAATGCTCCTCTGATCCTTCAAACCGCGCAGCAGTTCGTCCTGGGCCTGTTGCCAGGCGCCACTGTACCCGTGGACTCCTATCCGGCATCCGCCAACGACCCCATGTATAATCCGGTGGACGCGGGTGTCGCCACCCTTGACTATCCGACGGCCGTCGCCTCCGTGAACGGACGTCTCGGCAGCAATCCCCAGTCGTTAGCCACGGCCTACTCCGCCGAACTCACGCTCCTGCGCTCGGTTTTGTTCAACTATCCGGTTAGCGAATCTCCGGCGCCTCCAGCCCCCGCAGGGAAGATCGACGCAACCATGGAGCCCATCAGCATTTCAGCGGGGAATTCCACATTGCCCGTGACAATCAAGGGGTTGACCGATGTTGTCGCAGCCATCGATCCTTTCGTGATGGAGTACGCGGACGGGCTGCCGATGGCCGACGTCGGATGGGGCCAGCTGAACGCCGCGAGCATCGGCCAGATCAACCGTTTGTACGACGTTCTGCTGGATCTGGAATACCGCACGCCCTATCTGGCTGGGGTCCAGAGTTCCAATCTGGCCTCGCACATCACTCGATCGATGGTTCAGGCTGCCACTGGAAGTTCGCTGGGGGGCGCGCTGGGAACTCCTGCGACCAAGGTGATCATGCTGGCCGCTTCGAACATCAACATCGTCGGAGTCGCCAGCCTGTTCCGTCTCGACTGGCTGGCGTCAAGCTACCAACGCGACGTCAGCGCTCCGAGTGGCGCGCTGGTATTCGAACTGCGTCAATCGAAAAGTACCGGAGTGTACTTCGTCCGGGCATCCTATGTCACGCAAACGATGGATCAGTTGCGCTATCAAACCCCGCTCACGGAGGAGCCGCCGGTGGTAGCGCCGGTGCTCATTCCCGGCTGCCAGATCAGTGACGCCAATCTTGACTGCCCGCTTTCGACCTTTGTGCAGCTGGCGAATCAAGCGATCAATCCGCAGGCTGTGGATTTGGTCAATTAGGTTCGTATCCGGCGATGGCGATGTCGCAGTCGTTCGCCTGCTGGAGCATCGCTTCACGGTCCAGCAGCAGCGTTCGGCCGGCGTCCACGGCTAGCGCGGTGGCGCCGGTTTTCTTCATGACGGTGATCGTGCCGGGGCCGGCCACAGGGACGTCAAACAGCAGGTGGCCGCGGCGGCGCGAGACCTTCACCAGCCGCAGCGGCTTGCCGTTAACAAGCGAAGCCGCGCGCTCCAGCATGGCGTCGGTGCCTTCCATCGCTTCCACAGCGACGCAGGCGCCATCGGAAACCGCAACGCTTTGCCCAACGTCCAGACCCGCCAATGTGTTTGCGATGCGCCGGCCGTGGGCGATGTCGCGCTCTTCGTCCGCGGTCGGCTTGCGCTTGGTCAGCACGCCGAGGCCCGCCAGCAGCGGCTTCAACAGCAGCGTGGAATCCACCAGATGGATACCTTCGTCGGCCAACACCTTGGCAACAGCGCCGATCAGCGAGTCGGTGTTCTTCTCTTTGAGCGCCGCCAGCAGCTTGAACAGCTTCCAGTCCGGCCGGATGGACGAAAAAATATTCGCGTGCTTCACTTGTCCGGCCATCATGATCTCGGTAATGCTTTCCTGCTTGAGGATCTCGATCAGACGGCTTAGCTCGCCGAGGGAAATCCAGTAGCAGCGTCCGGCGAGTTGCTCGACCTCTGGCGCGGCCTCTTCGCGAATCGCCACCACGATCACTTCGTCACCGGCTTGCCGCGCTGTTTCGAGCGCAAGTACCGGGAAACGCCCGTTGCCGGCGATCATGCCGTAGCGGCTCATTTGACGAATCCGCGCTCGGAGCGGGCGATGAAACCGAGCAACTCTTCCACCTCCGCGCCCATATCTACTTCCTGGCGGATGCGCTCCACCGCCTGCGTGGTGTTCAGTCCCGCCTTGGTCAGCAGCCGAAAGGCCTTGTGCAGACTCTCGATGGTCTCCTTGGGAAAGCCCCGCCGCTCCAGCCCCACTTTGTTTTCGCCGAACACTTTGGACTCGCGCGGAGTCACCGTGAGCGAGTACGGCAGCACATCCTTGGTGATCACGCTATAGCCGCCGATGAACGCGTGCCTGCCGATGCGGCAAAACTGGTGCACGCCGCTGAACGCCTCAATTACAGCCCAATCTTCAACAACCACGTGGCCGGCGAAGGTGACCGCGTTGCCGAGCTGCGCGTGGTCGCCCACTTGGACGTCGTGCGCCACATGCACATAGGCCATCAGCAGATTGTCGGAGCCGATTTGCGTAACCAGGCCTCCGCCGTGCGTGCCGCGGTGAATCGTGACAAACTCGCGAATCTTGTTGCGGCTTCCGATGCGCGTCTCCGCGCGCTCGCCCTTGTATTTCAGATCCTGCGATGCGACGCCTACGGAGGCGTAAGGGTAGAAAACGTTGTCTTCGCCAATGGTAGTGACGCCTTCCACGTAAACGTGCGCCATCAGCCGCGTGCGCGCGCCGATTTCGACATCGGCGCCAATGACGCAGTACGGGCCGATTTCCGCGCTATCCGCGATGTGAGCTCCAGGATCGACAATGGCCGACGGATGAATCGCCATGCCGGCTTAGACCACTGCGGGCTCTCGGTCGCTCAAGACGCACATCAAGATCGCCTCGGCCACTACGGAACCGTCCACGGTGGCCTGGCCGTGCATCTTGGCGACATTCGCCTTGCGCCGCGTGACCTTCATTTCGATCCGCAGTTGGTCGCCGGGCAGCACCTTCTGCCGGAATTTGGCTTCCTCGATGGATGCCAGCAGGACGAGCTTGTTCTTGCGGTCCGGGATGCTTTTCAGCACCAGTACGCCCGCCACCTGCGCCATCGCTTCCACCACCAGCACGCCTGGCATCACAGGGAACTCCGGGAAGTGTCCCATGAAGAAAGGCTCGTTCACCGTGACGTTCTTGATGCCGACAATCCGCTCTTCCTCGAGCTCCGTAATCGCATCCACCAACAGCATGGGATACCGGTGCGGCAAGATGTCGCGGATCGCCTGTATGTCGAGGAGGGGCATGGGAAGTGGCTATTATAACAGGCAATGCATCCATTTCTCGCTTTTGCGGAAGCGAAACAATCCGAGATCATTGCGTTGATTCGCGAGTTCGTGGAGTGCGAATCGCCGAGCGACCATCCGCAGTCGGTGAACCGGTTCGTGGACTTGCTGGCGAGCCGCGTGGAAGGCGCGGCAAACGTCCGGACCTTTCCCGGAGGCCGGTTCGGGCGTCACCTGCGCTGTGAGTACCACCTTCACGGCGCGAATGCGGAAGAAGGGCAGATCCTGGTGCTCGCGCACGCCGATACGGTCTGGCCGCTCGGAACGTTGGCGCACATGCCGTTTCGCGAAGAAAAGGGCCGGCTGTGGGGGCCGGGCGTGCTGGACATGAAGTCGGGGATCGCGATGTTTCTTTATGCGATTCGTACGCTGCGCGTATTGGAGGCGCCGGTACGCCGGGACATCGTCCTCCAGGTGAATTCGGATGAGGAAATGGGCAGCGAGTCATCGCGCGCGCACACCGAAGAAGCGGCGCGGCATAGCGCGGTGGTGCTGGTCGTGGAGCCGGGCACGGGACTCAAAGGCAAATTGAAAACCGCGCGCAAGGGCATCGGCGATTATACGGTGACGGTGAAGGGCCGGGCGTCGCATGCAGGCGTCGATTTTGAGGCAGGCGCGAGCGCCGTCGTCGAACTGGCCCGGCAGATCCAGCGCATCGCGGCCTTTACGCGATTGGAGCAGGGCACGACCGTCAACCCGGGTGTGATTTCAGGTGGGACACGCTCGAACGTGGTGGCCGAGGAGGCCCGCGTTGAAGTCGATTTCCGCATCGCCCGCATGCAGGATGCCGCGGCGCTCGACAAGAAATTCCACGCTCTGAAGCCGTTCGATAAGCGCTGCAGTATTCAAGTGGAAGGCGGACTGAATCGCCCGCCGATGGAGCGTACACCCGCGATCGCCAAGCTTTTCACTACCGCGCGCGGCTTCGCAAAGGAACTCGGCGTGACGCTGCAGGAATCGTCCACCGGCGGCGGCTCGGACGGCAATTTCACCGCTGCGCTCGGCGTTCCGACCCTGGACGGACTAGGAGGCGTCGGCGAGGGCGCGCACGCGTCCAACGAAAGCATCCTTGTGGATCGGATCGCTGAGCGGACGGCTCTGCTGGCTATGCTGCTCTCACGGATCTGAGGATCGCGAGCGCCAGTTCCTCTTCCTCGGACGGAAACACAGTTCGCAAGTCGAACATTAGGCGGCCGTCTTCAATGCGCGCAACAACGGGCGGATCACCTGCGCGCAAGCGGCGCTCTGCCTCCACGATCTCCGCGCAATCGATCGCCACCAGCCAGCCTCCGAGCGGCTGCCCGGGCGTCGATCCGCCTCCGATCATCGATTCGCCTTGGATCACTTCGGCGCGCAGACCATCCAGCCGGCCCAGCAATTGCCGCGAACGTGTCCGCAGCTCTTCGGACGATTGCGCAATCATGCGCAGTGCGGGGATCTGATCCCAGCGTTCCAGCACCAGGTTCCGCAGCGTCGTCTCCAGGGCTTGATAAATCAGTTTGTCGAGCCGCAGAGCGCGAAACATCGGATTGCGCCGCAGCCGCGCCACCAGCTTCGCGTCGCCCGCCAGAATCCCCGCTTGCGGGCCGCCCAGCAGCTTGTCGCCGCTGAAGGAAACCAGGTTGATGCCGGAACGAAGGCTATCGGAAACCAGCGGCTCGTGGACGCCGAACGCGCGCAGGTCCGCGACACAGCCGCTGCCCAGGTCCTCGTAGAGTGGAACTCCGCGCTCGCGCCCGAGCGCCGCCAATTCACGCAGCTCCGGACGCGCCGTGAATCCCTCGATGCGGAAGTTGCTCGGGTGCACGCGCAATAACAGGCGCGTTCGCTCGTTGATGGCATCGCGGTAATCCTCAATGCGCGTGCGGTTCGTGGTCCCCACCTCGCGCAGCACGGCTCCGGAACGCTGCATGATTTCCGGTATCCGGAACCCGTCGCCGATTTCGATCAGCTCGCCGCGCGACACGATCACTTCAAAGCCCGCCGCCAGCTCGTTCAGCGCCAGGTACACCGCCGCGGCATTGTTGTTTACCGCAATGCCCGGCGCGCCGGTCAGCCGTTCCAGCAGTTCTGCAACGTGCATGTCGCGCTTGCCGCGCTCGCCGCGCCCCAAGTCGTATTCCAGGTTCGAATAACCGAACAAAGGCCCAAACCGGGCCAGCGGAGCGCGCCCCAGATTGGTGTGCAGCACCACGCCCGTCGCGTTGATCACGCGGCGCAGCGAAGGCGTCTCCAGCTTGGCCAGGTTCTGTTCAACGCGCGCCTCAATCGACGCCGGATCTGCATGCCGTCCGGCGCGAATCTCCTCGCGCGCCCCCTCCAGCACGCGCCGGATTTCGTCCACGATCAGTCGCCGAGGAAACCGCCCCTCCAGATGCGCCAAGCCGGAAAGCACTTGATCCACAGCCGGCAAGCCGCGCAACTGTTCCTGGGACGCCACGTCACGATCTTATCAGTCTCTTCGTGCTATCTTCCTTGATTCATGGACCCGATTACGCTTCTGGTCATTTCCAGCCCGCGCTATCCCATCACGCAATTTCTCGACCGGGTTCCGCAGCCTGTTCGAATTCTCGCCAGCGACGACCTGGAATATCTGAAGCAACACGCTCCGGAAGCCGACGTGATCCTGAACAGCTTCCACGACGCGGGATCGCTCAAAGCCATCCTGCCGCTCGCCCATCGCGTGAAATGGATTCACGCCCTCTCGGCCGGCGTGGAAGGACTGCTCTTCCCGGAACTGGTAGAACACGTCGCGCCGCTGACCAACGGCCAGGGCGTATATGGGCCTGGGCTCGCCGAGTTCGGCATCGCCGCCATGCTTTTCTTCGCAAAAGACTTCCGCCGACTGATTCACCAGCAGCAAGCCGGCCGGTGGGAGCAGTTCGACGTCGATTTTCTCCGTGGCCAGGTGCTGGGCGTGATCGGCTACGGGGGCATCGGACAGGAAACCGCGCGGTTGGCGCGCGCCCTGGGTATGCGCGTGGTCGCCACACGGCGCCGCTCCGCCTCGACGCCGGGCGACTCGATTCTGGAACGTGCCTTCCCGATCGAGCAGTTGCACGAACTGCTGGGAATGTCGGACTTCGTTTTCCTGGCAACACCACTGACCGCCCAGACGCGCGGCATGATCGGAGAAGCGGAGTTCAATGCGATGAAACCTTCCGCAGTTTTCATCAATGTGAGCCGCGGCCGCGTGGTCGACGAAGCCGGTTTGATTGCCGCGCTTACGTCCCGGCGGATCCGCGGCGCCGCGCTCGACGTGTATGTGCAAGAGCCTTTGCCGGCCGGACATCCCTTCTACGGCATGGACAACGTTTTGCTCTCTCCGCACAGCGCCGACCACACCGTAGGCTGGACCGAACTGGCGGTGAAACTCTTCCTCTCCAATTTCGAGCGATTCCGCGCCGGTCTGCCGCTGGAGAACGTTGTGGACAAGCGGGCGGGGTATTAGCGACGCGATGAGCGACATCCAGCTATCCGACATTCAGACCGCGGCCGAGCGCATCCGGCCGCTCGCACACCGAACGCCGGTGTTCACTTCACGCACCTTCGACTCGCTCGCCGGGGCCAGCGTGTTCTTCAAATGCGAGAACTTCCAGCGCGGCGGCGCATTCAAGATTCGCGGTGCGGCGAACTTCATTTACTCTATCCCCAAGAATGAAATCGGCCGCGGCGTAGTGACGTTTTCGTCCGGAAATCATGGGCAGGCGGTTGCGATCGCGGCAGAATCGCTGGGCGTTCCGGCTACAGTGGTCATGCCCGCCGACGCGCCCCGATTGAAGATGGAGGCAACACGCGGCCACGGCGCGCGGATCGTCACTTATGACCGCGCCACGGAGGACCGTGAAGCCATCGGCCGCCGCATCGCCCAGGAAACCGGCGCCACCGTCGTGCCGCCGTTCGACCATCCCTGGACCATCACCGGGCAGGGCACAGCCGCGCTGGAATTGCTCGAAGAGATTCCCGGCCTGGACGCGCTGGTGGTTCCCATCGGCGGCGGCGGGCTGATCTCCGGCAGCTCGATCGCGGCTCACGCGCTCCGTCCCGGCATCCGTGTCTTCGGCGTCGAGCCAGAGGATGGCAACGACACGTTCCTTTCCTTGCGCGCCGGCGAGCGCGTGGAGATTCCAGCGCCAAAAACCATCGCCGACGGCCTTCGAACGCCTAAACCGGGCGCTCTCACGTTCCCCATTATTCAGAGACACGTGGAGAGCGTCGTGCTGGTCAGCGACCGCGAAATTCGAGCTGCCATGCAGTTCCTGCTCACACGGATGAAGATGCTGGTTGAGCCGAGCGGCGCCGCGACAGCCGCCGCATTGCTCCATCAGAAGCTTCCTGCGGGGCTGGGGCGCGTCGGCGCCATTCTGTCCGGCGGCAACGTGGACCTGAGCTTTGGGTAAGCCCGCGCAGCCACAGGCTGCGGCAAAGCACTCAACCAGAGCCAAGAAGCTGGGTTTCTCACTTAAAGTCAACAACTTATGGCTTGGTGTGCCGGTTGCGCGCTAAACCGCGGACAGGAGGATCATATGAGATTCCGGACGCTCGTGTTGTTCCTCGTTTTGTTCTTTGCGTTCTCGCAGATGGCCGGTAAGGCTGCCACCAACAAGCTGCCCGTTCCGACTCCGGCGACCTCCGGCGAGGAAATGTTCGCGTCCTATTGCGCCGACTGCCACGGCCGCGACGGCAGAGGTTTCGTCCAGGCGCACCGCCCCGCGGCGCCCGATCTGACGGTGCTCACGAAGAAAAACCACGGGCATTTCCCCTACGGCGTCGTGCGGGATGCCATTCGTGGCGAGTCCCACGGCTCGGTCTACGGACCCGGTGAGATGCCGCCCTGGGGCGAGTTGTTCCAATACGTGGGCAGCGGAAGCGAAGCCGAGATCCGCGTGCGTGTGGAGAAGCTGACGGAGTTTATCAAGTCGCTACAGCGGCAGTAGCGTCTACTCTTCGACGGCTTCGAGGAAGCAGCTTTCAAACGCCCGATCCAGCAGTTCTTCGGTCAGTTCGAAGGGCCGCCGCTCAAAATGGATCAGGTCGATGGCATGCGAAAGAACATCGCGAGGATGGCAGCGCCGAAACGCTTTGCCGGCCCGCCGGTAGTGTTTCTCGATGAAACGGTGAACCAAGCCTTCCGCGTGAGGCAGTTCCCTGGACTCGCAGAATTGCCGGAAGATTGTCTTGAACTCGTGTTCGTCCGGGCTTCGGAGCAGCATTTTGTACTGAATGCGGCGCAGAAACGCCTCGTCGCCTAGTTGCTCGGGCTTCAGGTTCGTCGAAAAGACCAGGAAGGCCTCAAACGGAACCGTCATTTTGCCGCCCGTGTTGAACTTCAGGTAATCCACACGGCGCTCCATCGGCACGATCCAGCGGTTGAGCACTTCGGCCGGCGTGCATTGCTGGCGCCCGAAATCGTCAATCAGGTAGATGCCGTTGTTGGCTTTCACCTGATACGGCGCGTCGTAGACTTTGGACGTGGCGTTGTACTTGAGATCCAGCATCTCCAGCGTCAATTCGCCGCCCGTGACGATGAACGGCCGGCGGCATTTGATCCAGCGGCCGTCATGACGCGGTTCCAGCGCCAGGACAGAAATCTCCTGGTCGTCTTGGACAGCTTGGTGGCAGATGGGGTCATAGACCTGGACGATGGTCCCCTGGCACTCCAGAGCGTGAGGAAGATAGATGCAGGAATCGTCCAGATTCGCCAGCGCCTCGGCCAGGAACGTTTTGCCGTTGCCGGGCTGCCCGTAGATCAGGAATGAGTTGCCGGAGCTGACCGCCGGTCCGATTTGCGACAGCATCCGCGGGGTCACCACCATGCGCCTGTACGCCGACGCCAGGCCCTCCGGCGTCAGCCAGCCCTCCGCCCGCCGCTGCCGCCGGACGATATGGGTGTATTGGTAAAGCGGTACCGGCGCCGGTCCGACATACTGATTGCTTTCCAGGCACTCGCGCGCCTGGTTGCGGCCGGTTTCGGTGAGCGCGAACAGTGACGTGCTGTTGCCCATGCCCAGCGATTTTTTAGCCTGGATCAAGTGCTGGCGCTTGAGAAACTCAACAATTTCCTCAATCAGGCTGAATTTGAGGCCCAGCGCTTCCGATAAATCGCGCCCCAGCACCTCGCCGCGCGAGTACAGCAGCTTCAGGATCAGTTGTTCCAGAACGGAGGAGGCCAGGCCGATATCTTCCAGCGTTTGTGGAACGGGCGGAGCGAAGCTCTCCTCATCGGCAGGGAATTCCAGAACGGGTGCGGTAGCCATGGGTGAAGTTCGATTTTGCGGCTGGCGGACGGCGCCTGCAATAGGAAGTTCGTCCCTTTTTCGCGTAAGTGAAATTCCGGGATTGACAGGACGAGCGCTAGTCTTTGGCGGCTCGCAGCGAGCGCCGCGCGGCCCATTCCGCGCCGCCTAAGACCACCATCGAGGCCAGAAAACCCCACAAAATAATGGTCACGGTGTAGTAGAAGGGGCCGTATTCGGATTGTAACTTTGCTCTAAGGTACGGCCAGGTCCAGAGGTTGATGTATTTCAGGATCTCCAGCAGGAATCCAACCAGGATGGCGGCTGGAACGATCTCCACCGGCCGGATTTTCCGATTCGGAAGCAGCCAGTAAATCAGAAAGAGCACCAGCATCGAGATAGGGATGGCCGCTGCCTTGAAAACTACTGTGCTTGCAAATGTGGCCACCGTCGTCGTCGCCGGGGGCGTGCCGTTGAGAAATTCATTGTTCAGAGCGGTCAACGTGATGGACATGAGCACCAGGCCGCCACAAGCGAAGATCAGCCCGAGACTCACCAGCTGGTTCTTGAAGTAATTCCGGTTCGCCGGACAGCGCCAAACGCGGTTCAGCGCCACTTCCAGCGGTTCAAAGATGCCACTGGCGGTGAAGAACAGCAGCACCAGCGAGATAACCTGCACGGGTCCGCGCGAAGCCACCGTGACTTCGAAGTTTCGCCGGATGAACTGGCCAAAGGTGTCGGGGAAATAGTCGTTCAGCGCGAAGTAGACAGCGCTGACGCCCGCCCGCCACTTAAACACGTAGCGGCACAGAGACAGCATGAGGGTCAGGAACGGGAAAAAGGACAGGAGCATGCCGGCCGAAACCGAGAACGCGAAGACGTGAACTTCGGTCTGCATGAGATACCGGAGCGTGGGAACAAAGGTACGTCCCAACCGAACCAGCCAGCTAGGGGAATCGGTTACGTTGCCCGCGGTGAACATGGGAATCAAGTCTTTCAGCTTAAGATCACGCGGCGGCCTTCCACCCGCCAGCGTCCCGAAAGAATAATGCTAATGGCTTCGCTATAAATGCGGTGCTCTTCGCTAAGAATGCGGGCCGCCAGCGTCTCTTCCGTGTCTGTGTCCTGCACAGGCACCGCAGCCTGCAGGATGATGGGGCCGCCGTCGAGTTGTTCATCGACGAAATGTACGGTACAACCGCTGATCTTGACGCCGTGCTCGAGCGCCTGGCGTTGCGCGTCGAGTCCCGGAAAGGCGGGAAGCAGAGACGGATGGATGTTCAGCACCCGCAGTGGAAAAGCGCGGCAAAATTCGCGCGTGAGCAGCCGCATGAAGCCGGCCAGGCAGACCAGATCTGCGCCCCGGCGCTGCAGTTCAGCCACGAGTTGCCGGTCATAATCTTCGCGAGGTGCGCCCTTCGAAGGAATCGCCACAGCGGGCAATCCGCGGGAACGCGCGACCCCAAGGCCCCGGGCATCCGGCCGATTGGAGATCACCACGCCGATCTCCGCTTCCACGCGCCCGCTTTGGACGCTGTCCGCGATGGCTTCAAAGTTCGACCCCCGCCCGGACAGCAGAATGCCCAGCTTCTTCAACTGCCACCACCAACGTACACCACACGTGGACCACGCGACTCCACGACTTCGCCGATTTCATAGCAGGCTTCCCCGGTGCCGCCAAGGATCGCGCGCGCTTTCGCCGCATTGCGCTTCGCAACCACCAGAATCATGCCAATGCCGAGATTGAACGTGCGCCGGTAATCCGCCGGATCGAGATCGCCGATCTTGCGCAGTTCTTCGAAAATCGGCGGAACGGCCCAGGCGGAAAGGTCGACGCGCGCCGCCAGGCCGCGCGGCAGAATCCGCGGCGTATTGTCGGTGATGCCGCCGCCGGTGATGTGCGCCGCGCCCTTGAGAATCCGCACTTCGGTGAGGGCGCGGATCGGTTTCAGGTAGCTGCGGTGCACTTGCAAAAGTACGTCGGTAAGCGCGCCGTCGAGCGGGCGGCGGGCGACCTCAAAGAGAAGCTTGCGGGCAAGCGAGTAGCCGTTGGTATGCAATCCATTCGATGCCAAGCCTAGCAACACGTCTCCGGTCCGGATGGCCGCGCCGGTGAGCATGTCCTTCCGTTCAACGGCGCCGACGATGAATCCCGCCAAGTCATATTCGCCTGGCTGATAGAGCCCGGGCATCTCCGCCGTCTCGCCGCCGATCAACGCGCATCGGTTGTTCCGGCAGCCGCGCGCGACGCCCGCGATCACCTGCCCGGCAACACGGGCGTCCAGCTTGCCCACTGCAAAGTAATCCAAGAAGAACAACGGCACTGCACCCTGGACCGCGATATCGTTGACGCAATGATTCACCAGGTCCTCGCCGATCGTGTCGTGGCGTCCGCTCAGGAACGCGATTTTCAGCTTGGTTCCCACGCCGTCGGCGGAGCTGACCAGCACCGGTTTCTTCCATCCTTGTAACAGGTAGCCGCCCCCGAAGCTGCCAATATCGGTCAGTACCGAAGGGGTGAAGGTGCCGCGGGCATGCTTGCGGATGAGCGACACGGCGCGGTCGGCTTCGTCGATGCTGACGCCTGCGTCCTGGTAGCGGATTGGTTTTCTAGACGGCATGCCCCGCGGAGAACTTTCATCATAAGCGATGAAGCGCCAAACCCGCGCAGGTGGTCGCAGGGTCTTGAAAGCTGGATTAGTCGATGAAACCGCGCCAGGTTTTGCCGCGGCCGTCGCGGAGGATCAAGCCCGAATTATCAGACACTCCCGTAATGGTCCGGCCGCTTGCGTCGCGAAAGGTGTAGCGCACCGACTCGTCGCTCACTTTTTCGGCCGTCCCTCGCCAGATATTGCCGAATTCGTCGCGCAGCCGCAGGTGATCCCCGTGGCCGAAGCCATAGAGGCGTGTCGTGGTGGAGTCTTCTTCAAAATTGAAGAAACCACCAGGTATCTTGCTATGGACGCGCCGCCGTTTGAAGATCCCTCTGTGCAGCATCAATTTCATTATCAGGACTGTCGGGCTAGTTTCAGATCAGGCAATCCACTTAGTGCATGAGGAGGGACGTACCTATGCCAGACTAAGATGTGCGCGGCCCATTCGTCTTCCCGGTGGGGCCGGAGGAGGCCCTAAGAATCCGTGAGGATCGTCATACAACGAGTGAAGAACGCGCAGGTGACGGTGGAAGGCACCGTGGTTGGAGCTATTGGGGCGGGATTACTTGTCCTCCTTGGTGTAACTCACGGCGACACGCAGGAAGAAGCCGATTACCTGGCGGATAAGACCATCCAGCTCCGGATCTTTCCGGATGAAGCGGGGCGCATGAATCGGAGTCTAATAGAAGCGGGCGGTCAACTGTTAGTCGTCTCGCAATTCACGTTGTATGGAGATTGCAGAAAGGGCCGCCGTCCGGGTTTCGATGAAGCCGCGCCGCCGGAGCAGGCGCGCATGCTCTACGAGTATTTTGTGAATCGCTTGAAATCCAGTAACCTCATTGTGGAGACAGGCGTCTTTCAGGCCGATATGCAAGTCCAGCTGATCAACGACGGACCAGTTACTTTCTTTCTGGATAGCAATCAACGGACACGAGTCAAATAGGTAACAAAGTGACATACCCGCTGTGAAATCGAGTTGGGTATGATCCAAATAGGAGCACACATGCCTCGCGCAGCACGAACACTTCAAGACCAATCTTTACTGGCCGCCGCTCTCGAAGGACTGCAACTGCAGAAACAACGCATTGACGACCAAATTCGAGAAGTGCGTGCTCTGCTGGGAAAAACCTCGGGCCGAAGGGGACGTCCGCCGGGTCCGGCTGCCAAGCGTGGGGCGAGCCGTTTGAGCACATCGGCGCGGAAACGAATCGCCGCGGCTCAGAAGCGCCGCTGGGCCGAGTACCGGAAATCAGCGGCAAAAGGCGAGTAACTCCAGTCGTAACGGTGCACGATTTCGTCCACCGATCCGTCGGCGACTAACTTCCCTTTCTCAAAGAAAACGGCACGGCTCGCCAGCGCGGCCGCAAAGCGTGTATTGTGTGTCACGATCAGTTTCGCCTGCGGCAGATCCCTGAGTAAGTCCGCCAGATTGCGTTGCGCGGGTGGATCCAGAAAGGTGGTCGGCTCATCCAGCACCAGGATTTCCGGTTGCATCGCCAGGACGCCCGCCAGAGCCACTTGCCGCTTTTCGCCGGCGCTCAAATGATACGGCGCTTTGTTGGCGGCGTGCAAGAGCCCCGCTCGCTCCAGCGCAGCCTGGGCGCGTGCCACTGCTTCCTCTTGCGGCAACCCTTGGTTCAACGGTCCGAAAGCGACATCCTCCAACACCGTGGGCATGAAGAGTTGCTCTTCGGCATCCTGAAAGACCATGCCGATCTTGGAGCGAATCGCCGCCAGGTTTTCCTTGTTCACCGGCAGGCCGCAGATCGTGACTGTGCCTTCGCCGCGCAAAATGCCGTTGAGTTGCAAGACAAACGTGGTCTTCCCCGAACCGTTTGCGCCAAGCAGAGCTACGGTTTCGCCGGGCTGTAGGATAAAATTCACGCCTTCCAACGCCTGCGTGCCGTCGTCGTAGCGGAACGAAAGATCGCGAACTTCGATGAGCGGCGTCATAACGTTAGCGTCAGCCCCAGGAAGAGCGAAAGGCCCGCCAGAAAAAGGCCGTCGAGGAAGCCAAACCGGGAGGAACGAAGCGGCGAGAATTGGCCCGAGAAGGCGCGCGCCAGCATGGCCCGGTGGATCCCTTCGGCGCGCTGATAGGACCGCGCGAACAGCACTGCCAAGGCTCCCGCGGCGGCGCGAAACCGCGGCTGCCGATTCTTCCGGCTACTCTGCCGGCAGGCCGCGGCCACGCGCATGTGCTGCGCCTGTTCGGAGATCACGAACAGATAACGATACAGGAATTGCGCGACCAGCACCAACGTCCGCGGAACCCCCAGCGATTCCATACCGGCGAGAAGCCGGGGTAAGGGTGTCGTGCCAACCACCAGCAGCACCGCGAGTGTCGAAAGATAGCTCTTTTCGATGAGCGCAACAGCGCGCCCAGGCTCACCGGCAAGCCAGCTCATCAGTCCGAAAGTCAGCGACAACGGCAGCACGACCATGGCGCGGGCCAGAATCCCGAAGAACGGCAGGCCGGCGATGAGAATGCCCGCAATCAGCAAACTCGCCTGGATGCCGATCGCCAGGTAGTTCTCCGCCGGGGTAATCGCCAGGGCCACCAGGAACACAACCAGCACGATGATCTTGGCGCGAGGGTCGCGCGCATGCAGCGGGCTCGCACTCCGGCTCCAGCGATCCAGCAGAACGTGATGCACTCAGGCGCTCTTTTCCCGGCCGATCCATTTCGCCGCCGCGACGCACACGCCGTAAATTAGCAACAATCCCGCCAGTGCCGCCGCGGCCTTCCGCAGCCAGGGCGATCCGAAGTAATTCAGAGTGTAATCGGCGAGCGGTGCGTGGAAGGCGGTCTTGGCGGCGATTCCCAATTGGATGCCCAGGCGCTCGATTCCGTCCGGCGCGGTGGAGGCGAACAGAAAGCCCGCCGCGCCCAGCACGATCGCGGAGCCACCCAGTGCGGCCATGGCCCGATGCGACGCTTTCTCGGGGCTCCGCACAAACTTGGCATCCAATTTTTCCAGCGCGCCGACCACCGTGACCGTAATGCCGCCTTCAATCAGCGCATTCACCGCGAAAATGCCGAGCGTGGTGAGGATCATGAACCGCGGCATAGCCACGCCGGAGATAAGTAGCTCGCCAAGTGCCAGCGATCCGCTGACCATTACCGATAGCAAGGCGCCCGCGAAGATGGCCCGGCTGCGTCGCGAGCCTCCGCCCCAAAGCCGGATCGGCAAATATCCCGCCAGCACGCCCGCGATCGCCATATTGAATACGTTGGCTCCCAGCGCCAACACTCCGCCGTCCTGGAACACAAACGCCTGCGTCGCGATAATCACCGTCATCACCAGGACCGCGGGCGCCGCGCCCAGCGTGCAGGCCAGCAGCGCGCCGCCTACCAGGTGGCTGCTGGTTCCCACCGCGACCGGGAAATTGATCATCTGCGCCGCGAAGACGAACGCGCCCATGATGCCCAACAGCGGAATCCGGGTATCTTCCAACTCCCGGCCGGCGTGCTTCACCATCAGTCCCACGGCGGGGATACTAATGGCGTCGAACGCCGCCCAGACCGGCGTGGAGAGAAAATTGTCCGGGATATGCATCTTTCGTTTCTCTCACGGTATCACGATCGTGAGAAGCGTATGACGCCTTGCCGCGGTACACGCGCTCGGCTACTCTGGCTATACCGATGAGCGAGCTGAGTAGGATTGGCGTGGCCATCGATTCCACGCTACTGAAGAAATTCGACGCCTTGATCCAGACGCGCGGCTACACGAACCGTTCGGAGGCATTTCGCGACCTGATCCGCGACGAGCTGGTCGAGGAACAATGGGAGCAACCCGACAGCAATGTAGTCGGCACGGTCACCCTCGTTTACGACCACCATGTGCGCCTGCTGAACGAAAAACTCACCGATATGCAGCACTCGCACTTCCACCACATCCTCTCCACCATGCATGTTCATTTGGACCACGACAACTGCCTGGAGGTACTGGTGGTCCGGGGCAAGGCGCGTGCGGTGAAGAAAATCGCCGACGCCTTGATCAGCACCAAAGGGGTGAAACACGGGCGCCTCACCATCACGTCCACCGGCGCCGGGCTGTGATCGTCGG
Organism: Bryobacteraceae bacterium; assembly: GCA_035501155.1. Taxonomy (GTDB): domain Bacteria; phylum Acidobacteriota; class Terriglobia; order Bryobacterales; family Bryobacteraceae; genus Palsa-89. Next base: position 271,636 of record DATJWO010000041.1, on the reverse strand, counting down.
CATCGGGCTGGACTTGGCTGAAGTCGGCCGTATCCGCGCCGCGGCTGAACGGCACGGGCGCCGCTTCATCGAGCGCATCTACACGCCGGCCGAAATCGCCTACGCCGAGCGCAAAGCGAACCGCTACGAGCGCTACGCCGCGCGATTCGCCGCCAAGGAAGCCGGCATGAAGGCCATCGGGACGGGGTGGCGTCGCGGCGTCCGTTGGCACGATTTTGAAGTGCTTAACCTGCCCTCCGGCCGGCCGACGCTTCGCTTTCACGGCGTAGCCGCGCAGGTGGCTGAGGAATTGGGCGTCCGCAACACGGTGCTCTCCTTGACCCACACCGCCGACCAGGGAATCGCGATTGTGATTCTCGAAGCCTAGCCGCAGAGACATTGAGAGAACTCGACCCGCCCCGCCACTAGCCCTATATCCCGAGAGGGTTTGTCCGGTGCTACGAATTACATTCCTGTTCGCGGTAACTGCCGGCCTGCTGGCGGCGCAGAACCCCGATCCTGCCTATCAGCCTCTGGAGCGAGCCTACGCGGCGCTGCGCCAGAAGAATTACGATCAGGCCATCGCCGGATTCGACCAGGCAATCGCACTCGCATCCAAGCGCGCCTCGATCCACACAGATCTGGCCTACACGCTGCTCAAAGTCGGCGAGAACGAAGCTGCGCGCGATCAGTTCGGCGAAGCGATGCGCCTGGATCCCACCAACGAACACGTGGCGCTCGAATATGCGTTCCTGTGCTACGAGACCAAGCAGCAAGCCGAAGCGCGCCGCATCTTCGACCGCATCCGGAAGACCGGAAACGCGACTGCCGAGCAGGCGTTCCAGAACATCGACCGGCCGCTCGCTGAAGGCATCGCCCGCTGGCAGAAGGCCGTCCAGCTGTCGCCGGACAACTTCAGCGCCCACCGTGAGTTGGCCGAACTCGCCGAGCAGCGCGACGAGCTGGAACTCGCCGCCGAGCACTACGAGAAAGCCTGGAAGCTCCGGCCTGACGAGCGCTCCCTCATGTTGGACCTGGGCCGCGTCTGGAAGGAGTTGGGACGTACTGCCGACGCCAACTACGTGCTCCTGGCGGCTTCCCGCGGCGCCCAGCCACGCGTGGCCGAAAAGGCCCGCGAGCTCCTTCCGGCCCGCTATCCCTACGTCTACGAATTTGAAAGAGCTTTGGAGCTGGACCCGAAGAACTTCGAACTGCGCCGCGAATACGCCTACCTGCTCCTTCAAATGGGCAAGAACGACGACGCCGAGCGCCAGTTCCAGATCCTTCACCAGGCTGCTCCAGCCGATCTGCTCACTTCCGCCCAACTGGGTTTCCTGCGCCTGAACCGTCAGGATTACGCCGGCGCCCAGCCGCTGCTCGATCAAGTGCTCAAAGGCGACGACGATGAACTGGCGGATCGCGTCCGCACCGCCCTCAAGCTCCCGCAAACGCTCCGGAGCCGCAGTGCTTCCGCTCAGCAGACTTCCGAAGAGGCCAAAACGCTGGCCGAAAAGAGCATGAAGGCCGGCTATATGAAGGACGCGCTCAAGTATCTGACCATCGCGCAGGAAAACGACCCGGTGGATTTCTCCGTGATGCTCAAGCTGGGATGGGTCTACAACATCCTGCACGACGACAAGGACGCGGTTAAATGGTTTCAACTGGCCAGCAAGAGCCCCGACCCTTCTGTCTCCACCGAAGCCGATCAGGCCTATCACAATCTGGCGCCCGAATTCGCCCGTTTCCGGACCACCGCGTGGATCTACCCCTTCTATTCCTCCCGCTGGAGCGACGCGTTCGGCTACGGCCAGGCGAAGACCGAACTGAAGCTCGGCAAATTCCCGATCCACCCGTATCTTTCGATGCGCTTCATCGGCGACTCGCGCGGAACCGTTGGCGCGACCACCAGCAATCCGGCTCCCCAGTACTTGTCGGAAAGCTCTTTTATCTTCGGAGTGGGCCTCTCCAGCATTCCATGGCACGGCTTCGTGGGATGGTTTGAAGCCGGTGAAGCCGTCAAATACCTCACCAATCGCAACGATGTTGGCGCGGCGATTCCCGACTACCGCGGCGGCGTCGCCTATGCCAAAGGCTTCGGCCATCTGATGAACAGCACCAAAGGGCTGTTCTTCGAGACCAATGAAGACGGCGTGTTCGTCAGCCGCTTCCAGAACGATATGCTGCTCTATTCGCAGAACCGCGCCGGCTACACCTTCGCGCAAGCCGAAGGACTGGGCGGCCTTCAGGCGCAACTGCTGTGGAACTTCAACGGCACCACCGATCAGCTGCACCAATACTGGGCCAATTACGCGGAAACCGGCCCGGGTATCCGCTTCCGTTTTCACGATCTGCCCAAGTCGCTGCTGTTTTCCATAAGCTTCCTGCGGGGCGCCTACACGGTCAATGAAGGCAATCCGCGCCGCCCCAACTTCTTCGACCTGCGAGCTGGATTCTGGTATGCCTTCACGCACTAATTTTGCTGTCGTCGCTTGTTTCGGACTCGTCTCCTCGCTTGGCGCGGCGACGTTCAACTACTACATCTCGGGCGACGACCCCGGTCCCTGGCCGCAAATACTGTCCTCGGTGGGCCTGACACCGGCGGTCGGCGGCCCCACCGGCCTCTTCGTCGTCCGTCACATCGCACCGGGTTCGGTACCGCAATGGATCCAACGCGTCGAGCAGGGCAGCGTGGTCATCGTAGAAGGTGACAACGATCTGGCTGCCGCCGTGGGCATCCGTCCGGGCAAGAAACACGTCCTGGTGCGCAGCATCGTCGATCGCCGTGCGCCCAAGCTGCCCATCATCTGGGAAACGCCTCTGGAGATTCCGGTCTTCGAGCTGCCCAAGGACGCAACCGTGCTGGCTACCGAGCGTTGGGAGAATGCGCCGGTGATGGCTGCGGTGCGCCGCGGCTCGGGCGCCGTCCTGTGGATCGCAGCGCCTCCCGGCAAAGAAGGCTATGAACGTTTCCCCTATCTTTTGCAGGCCCTCGACGATCTGGGCGTGAAGCCGCCGTTCAGCAGCCGGCGCTTGTGGGCTTTCTTTGACAGCGCCTATCGCTCGCGCGTCGATCTGGACTACTTCGCCGAGCGCTGGCGTAAGGCCGGCATCGGCGCTCTGCACGTCGCCGGCTGGCACAATTACGAACCAAATTCGGAAAATGACGACTACCTGCGCCGGCTGATCGAGGCCTGCCACCGTAGAGGGATCCTGGTATACGTATGGCTGGAGCTGCCGCACGTCAGCGAAAAATTTTGGGCGGATCATCCGGAGTGGCGCGAGAAGACCGCGCTACAGCAGGACGCCCAACTCGACTGGCGCAAGCTCATGAACCTGAGCAATCCGGATTGCGCCGCGGCCGTCTCCAAAGGCGTCCGCGATCTGATCGAACGCTTCGATTGGGACGGCGTCAACCTGGCCGAGCTCTATTTCGAGTCGCTCGAAGGCGCCGCAAATCCCGCCCGCTTCACTCCCATGAACGCGGACGTCCGCGCCGAGTTCCGCAAGCTGCATGGGTACGATCCGTTGGAGCTGTTCCAAGCGCCCAAGCCCGACGCCGGCCGCCTGCGGACGTTTCTCGACTATCGCGCTGATCTCACGCGCCGCCAGCAGGAACACTGGATCAACCAGATCGAATCGATACGCGCCACCAAGCCCGGCTTGGATTTCGTACTGACGCACGTCGACGACCGCTTCGACACCCGCATGCGCGATCTCATCGGCGCCGACGCCGCCCGCGTGCTGCCCCTGCTCGACCAGCACGACTTCACCTTCCTGATCGAAGACCCCGCCACTATCTGGAACCTCGGCCCCCAGCGCTATCCCCAGATCGCGGCGCGCTATCAGCCGCTCACTCAGCACACCGGCAAGCTGGCCGTCGATATCAACATTGTCGAGCGCTACCAGGACGTCTATCCCACCAAACAACAGACCGGCACCGAATTGTTTCAACTGGTGCACATGGCATCCCGGGCATTTCCGCGCGTCGCCTTGTATTTTGAGAACTCCATTCTGAAGCCCGATCTCCCGTTGCTGGCTTCAGCCTCGGCCGTCGTCGACAAAGTGGAGCAGGACGGCGCGCGATTGACTGTCGCCTCCCCGTATGGCGTCGGCATCCCCTGGCAAGGACCAGCGCTGGTCAATGGCCGTCCCTGGCCGGTGCGCAGCGACACCACTCTCTGGTTGCCCGCCGGAGCGGCGCTGGTTCAGCCCGGACCCAAGGAACAGGGACCGCGCATCCTTGATTTTAACGGAGATCTGCGTTCCGCGAGCGCGTCGGCAGCAGGCCTGGAGTTCTCTTATGAAAGCAGCGCGCGGGCGTTAGCCATAGTCGACGCGCGCCCAGGGCGGCTGCAGATAGACGGCGCTGCCGCCAATCCTAAGGTTCTCGAGTGTGGGTCGAGCTTCGCCATTCTACTGCCGCGCGGGCAGCACGTCGTTCAACTGGAAATAGAAACAGAACGCTAAAGCGCTTAGGACGCCTTGGCGATCTTGCTGATCATGATCGAATCGCCGGAGACCTTGCCGGATACCTTCACATCCTCACCGGCGTACTTCATCAGGCCCGGATTCTTCTGGTTGGAGATCTGGTAGACCTTCCCCTCGGACACCAACACGTACTTGGCGCCCTTTTTCACGCAGCCCAGTGTGCACTGCTTGGCAGGTGTTCCCGAAGGATGGCTCGCGCCGCACATGCTGTCGCTGATCGTTCCGGTCATATCGGCACCGAAGAGCCCCATGGCGCCAAGCGCCAGCGTGGCGGCTAAAGTCAAAGTCAATCGCATGACAGTCTTCCTCCCTTCTAAACACTATACGCCTTTAATTGGCAGGGTGACGGCCTGTGACAGTTACTTCCCGCCGCACTGCCCGCCCGGGCAGCGGTTATTTTCCTCGCAAACGTACTCGTAGATTCCCGCCTTGTCCCAATCCGGGCGCGCTTTCATCTCAAAATCCTGCGTAAAAGCCGAAACGAAGATCTTGGGATCGTCAATGGTCAACTGATACGAGAGCGTTTTGTCGTCCTTCCAGCGAATATGCTCGATGGTGCGCATTGCCTCGCTGTGCATCCGGTATTCCTTGGGATTGGTGTAATAGTAATCGTCCAGCGACCAGCGCTTGAAGTTGGTGGTCTCTATCACCAGCGTGTCACCTTCCCAGTGGCCCACCGGATCGCCGTAATACATCGGCTCCAACCCCTCGCGATGCTTGCGCCCATCCAGCGGAATGATGCGGCTCATGTGCTGGAATTCGTGAATCATTACCAGGTAATTCTTGTTCTGCACGAACTGCACGGCGTTGGCCGAAAGCATCCCCGAGGGGAATCCAGCCGGCATGCAGAAGGACCGCGGCTCGTCATGGCGCGGGTCGCCCGTGCGCGGTTCAAAGAAAAGTTCGCCGCCGGGCTTGAATGCAGGGAACTTAGTCTTGTCGAAGATCGTCGCCGAGCATTTGCAGTGCTCTCCCGACAGCGCCTTGGGCCATTCGTACATCCCGCTGAAGTCGGGCTTGCCGTCCGCCGTTCGAGCCTTGGGATCCTGAGCGCGCAATCCTGCCAGCGCGAATACCGCTATCACGAAAAGAGCTTTCCTCATCGCCCGCTCCTGTGCCTACTTGCCGCGTTTGGTGTCGGATTCTTCCGGTTCGCGGCTTGAAGTGAACACCATACGCCCATCCGGGAAAGTTACCTTGTTCCCGTTGGCGTTATTCGATCCGTCTTTCGCGCGGAACCCATCCACATTGACGGTCATGCCCGGCTGGATGGCATCTTTGGTGATTCCGCGCCGCATCAATTGGCCCGGAGCGCCGCCCGAAAAGGCCCAATGTTGCACTTTGCCGTCTGCATCTTTTGCGTCGACGTAAAACCAGATATGCGGATTGAGCCACTCCACTTTGGTTACCACGCCCGTCACCTTCACCGGTTTATTTTCGTCGAATTCGGCGGCGAAGGAATGATGCGCCAGGGCCGGCAGCGAGCTAACAGCGAGACCCAGAACCAATGCGGAAAGATATCGAGCTTTCATTAAGATGCACCTCAGTCAACGGCAGCATAGCGCGGCGGCTGGCGCCAGCGCAAGGCTCGAAAGGGCCGAAGAATGCCGACGTCGTCAACGCTCAGCTACAATGGTTGCCGCCGAAAGGATCCACCATGTCAGCAGCCGATGCTCCGGCTTCAGTCCTGACCCTTCAGATGCACACGGAAGGGGAGGCCAAGGTTATCAAATGCAGCGGGAAACTGGTAGCGGGCGTTACAGACGCGCTCCGTTCCGAAGTCAAAAGCCTGATCCCCAATACCAAGCGCATCATTCTCGATCTGACCGACCTCGAGAAGATGGACAGCATGGGCCTGGGGACGCTCGTGGGCCTTTATGTTTCGGCGAAGGCGTCCGGCTGTAGCCTGGTTTTGGTGAACCTGAGCCAGCGAATCCGGCAGATGATGCGGGTTACCAACGTGTGGTCGGTCTTGGAAGTTTACGGCGACAACCCCTTCCGCATGCCATGATCTCCCGGCGTCTCGGAATCCTGCTAGTGTTCGCCGCGCTCCTGGCGGCGCAGAACAAGAAGGTCCCGCTCGCGAACTTCACCGGCACGGTTCGGGGCGTCTCCAGCAAACGGATCACCATCGAAACTCAGGAAGGCAATCTGGTGGACTTCGACATCACCGGAAAGACGCGCGTGATGAGCGGAAAGAAGAAGATCCGCATGGACGACCTGAAGCCGGGCGACGCAGTGACCATCGAGGCGCACGAGGAAATCCGGATATTGGGCCAGTACCTAGTGGCGGATATCATCACGGCGATGCCGCCGCCCTAGTCAAGCTTCATAGGTTTCGAATTCCAACTGATCCCCGCGCGCGGTTTGCGTTGCCTCCGCGGTGCCGCTGGGAAGCTCCAACACGGAATGCGCCCGCAGGCACATCGACATCCGCCAGCGCGGCATGGCGGCGCGAATTTTCAGCACCTTGCGCTTCTTGCTAAGGAACAGCACATCGATCGGAAATTTCATCCCGATGGTGTGCACGCCTTCACAAGGCGTGATCCAAAGCCCTTCACCGGGGTCCAGCTTGCTGTGCTTGAGCAGGCCGACCTTCCGCTTCGCGCTGGTGTTGGCGATATCCGCGCGATCCGCCAGAACCGCATCCCGGGATTGATTTCGCACCCTCAGTTTTGGCAACCTCATATTATTGCGCCGTTGCCAGTGGGCCACTAACGACCTCGCCATCCGCTACCACGACGAAGAGTGGGGCGTGCCCGTCCATGATGACCGCACGCTGTTTGAGTTCCTGATTCTCGAAGGCGCGCAGGCCGGCTTGAGCTGGAACACCATCCTGCAAAAGCGTGAGAACTACCGGCTGGCTTTCGATCAGTTCGACCCCGCTAAGGTCGCCCGCTATAACGCGCGAAAGGTAGAGCGGCTGCTCGCCGATGAAGGCATCGTCCGCAATCGCTTGAAAATCGCCGCCGCCATTCAGAACGCGCGTGCGTTCTTGGAAGTGCAGCAGGAGTTCGCCGGATTCGATCCCTACATCTGGCAATTCGTCGGCGGCAAGCCTCGGAAGAACAGTTGGAAGTCGCTGAAGGAACTTCCGGCCAAAACCGCCGAGTCCGACGCCATGAGCAAAGACCTGGCCCGCCGCGGTTTCAAGTTTGTCGGTTCCACCATCTGCTACGCCTTCATGCAGGCCGTCGGCATGGTCAACGATCACGAAATCGGATGCTTTCGGCGCTCTCAGGTTCATTAGATTAAGCGACAATCAACGGGCTATCTTGTGCCGCTAGGAACGCCGGAAACGCCGGCGGATCCTTCTGAAAGTAGACGTTGTACCGCCGCACAAACGCAGGTGGCGGGGTTGCTTCTCCACCGTTCAGCAGGCTGGGCTGGATGCCGGTCGCGAAATACATATCCAGCTCGCGCTTGTCCTTGGTGAGCACCTTGCCGCGATAATCGCAAGCCAGAAAATCCTTGACCCGCGAGTACGTCCGCTCCGAAATGTTGATGCGATTCGCCTCCCCGCTCGATTCCATGCGCGAGCTGTAGTTCACCGTGTCGCCCCAGATATCAAACGCGAACTTGTTGATGCCCACCACGCCCGCGATCACCGGGCCCGTGTGGATGCCGATGCGCACCTTCCATTGCGCCGGCCGGTCCGCCCGCGCGCGTTCTTCCACGGCGTGCAGCATTTCGAAGGCGGCCAGCACCGTATCCACCGGATGCGCCGGATTGCGCACCGGCAGCCCGCTGATGCACATGTAGCTGTCGCCGATGGTCTTCATCTTTTCCAGGCCGTAGCGCGCCACGATCTGGTCGAAGGCGGTGAAGTAGTCGTGCAGCATTTCCACCAGCTCTTCGGCCGCCATCTTTTCGGTGGAAAGCGTGAAGCCGACAAAATCGGTGAACAGGATGGTGACGTCCTCGAAATACTTCGGCGAGACCATACCTTTCGCGCGCAGTTCGTCCGCCACCTGGCCGGGCAGAATGTTCAGCAGCAGCGATTCGGCGACGCGCTTCTGCTGCTCCACCTGCTGATGCCGCTGCTCCAGTTCGCGGTTTGCGACGAGCAGCTTTTCGCTTGCCTGCACGCGGTCCAGAACCACGGTTAGCAGGCTGCCGATGGACTTCAGAACCGTTTCCGACAGCATCGCACCACAGAGCGCCAGATTGCCGACCACCTCGTCGCCCATTCGCACCGGCACCATCGCAGCATGGGAGGAAAGGCCGCTGCGCAATTCTTCATCCGGGATCGCGCCGGACTCGCCCGCTCGCAGGATCTCGTCGCTTGGTCGCAAGTGGAATGCTGCGCCCTTCAGCCCGAAGATCGGGATCATCTGATTGACCGCAATGTAGGCCGTGGTTTGCAGGCTCTCACTCGCCAGCATCGCCTGGCCGAACTGGTAAAGCCGCTCCGTCTCTCGTTTGCGCTCGAGCGCCTCGGCGGCTCGCTTCCTTGCCGTCAGCGCGGTCTGGCTGACCACAATCGCGGTCAGCAGAAAGCCGATTACCGTGACGTAAGATTGCGGATCGTCCACTTTAAAGCTGCGGACGGGCGGTTGAAAGTAGTAGAGGAATGCACCGGCCGCCACCACCGACGCGGCGATGGTCTCCAGCCGGTCCCAGCGGACGGCGAAATACAGGATGGCCAGCAGCAGCGAGTAAGTGACTGTGGAATTGCGCAGGCCATGAAAGTGAAATTCAATCGCTGCGACCGCGCAAACCACGGCCACCGCCAAGGCTACGCGTCCCGCCCGCACGAGCCAGCCTTTGACGAGCCCCATACCTCCGCTCTATCGACTGTAACCCGTTGAAACTTTAAGTGTTATGAAAGGATCAGACTCGCGGCGCCATGGGAGCCGAAGCCAGGCCGAAAAGCTGTTCGGTCTCGCGATTCAGCAACACCCAGAAGCCGTAAACTCCCAGCGCCGTACCAAGCGGGATGTTGAACAGATCCAGCGCCGAGAGGATGATCGTCAGAATGCGCGCCCACGACTTGAATTGCAGCAGTCCGATGCCGCCGATCAATCCCGGCAGCGACACGCATAAGACAATGATGGCGAGGATTCCGCCGATGCCGCCCAGGATCGGGATCGCGACCAGACTGTCTTGAGAATGGGCGTTGGCGCCGACGATTCCGGCGATGCCGCCGAAGATGACCAACAGGACGATGGCTCCGAATATTCCGAGGCATCCGAAGACGATATGCAGAATCCCCAAGATCTTCACGTGCTGCGCCATGGGACCTCCCCGTGGATTGTTCTTTTCGACATTCTATACGAGATTCTTAGCGCGCAGGTTCCCGCGACTTATTTTGCGAACGTAATTTTCGAATCGGCGCCGAATTTCTTGTAATCCGTGTAGCGGATCCTTAAGCGGATGCGCTGGGCCCCGCCTCGGAAGTAGAGCGTATCGTCGCCATAAGTCAGTACCGGAAACCACAGATCGCCGTCCACCTTCTCGCGCAAAGTGGTGAAGTGGGGAAACAGATTCTCGGACTTCAGCAGGTGGATCTGCGGCACGGCCTGGCCTTCGCTGCGAACGATTGAATAATCGCTCTTGGCCGCCCAGATCATCCCGTCGAACAGACGCTGGCCGTCCAGGATCTGACGCGGGCTGATCTGGACCACCCAGCAATCCACACCGTCGATCGTCTCCTCGCCGCGGAAGTGCGTCTCGTACAAAAACACCTGGTCTTTGGTGAGCAGGAACGGCTGAATCTCGCGGATGTCGCGAAAGTCTTCGTCGGTGAGCTTGATGTGCGTCAACCGGTCCGACGGCTTCTCCGCGAACTGTTCCGTGCGCGCCTGCGTGGGCGAAAAGATAATATCGCGCACTTCGTGATAGCTGCCCTCGGTCAAGCCGCGCTTATCCAGTTCGTCGAGGGTGACGCTCTGGCGGTATGTGTAATTGCTCTGCGCCTCGGCCGTTTGGGTTTCGCGCGCGGCCACCAAGCGGATCAAGTTCCCGGGCGGGTCCGCCGCAAACAGGGGAGCCGCAAAAACAAGCGATGCTAAGATGAAGCGGATGCGCCAGTTCCTGACGACGCTGGTCGTGCTTTGGACTGCCGGATGCATCGCAGCCTACCTCTACTCCTCTCAACAGCATATCGCCCCGGCGGTCGCGCTCGCGGTGCTCCCCGCATTTCTGGTGGAGTTGGCCTTCTATTTGGTTCCTGGTTTCCCCAAAGTCCGCGCCGCTTTCGACGCGCTAGCCTCCAAGGCTCTGCGGGCAGCGTTGCTCTCGGCGAGCGCGGTGATTCCCTATCTCATCGTGAGCACGCTTACGGGTTCGTTCCGGGTGGCTTCGTTTTTTCAACTAGCCGGTGTGGCGCTGCTGGCTTCGTTTTGGTACGCGTGGCTCCGCCGCGGCCTTGTGATCGATCTTTTGTTTCTTGCGTTTATGGCCGCGGTGTATCTCACCAAACTGTTCGACCAGGTTTACGGCACCCCCGCACCGCACATCGCGCTCGCCATCCTCGGCAGGCTCATGTGGATCCGAGTAGGGCTGATGGCGGTCCTGTCGCTGCGTACGCTGGATGACGTTCAGTTTGGCTTCGTTCCTTCACGCGAGGACTGGCGGATCGGTGCGCAATACTATCTCTACTTCCTGCCCGTGGGCGCGGTGCTCAGTTATCTGGTTCACTTTGCCGGCTTCCGTCCGGTGCACACGGAGTGGTGGAAGTTCGCCTTGGTCCTGCTCGGAACTTTCCTCGGCATTTTATGGGTGGTTGCGTTGGCCGAAGAGTTCTTCTTTCGTGCTTTCTTACAGACGCTGCTAGCCCGTAGCCTGCGCAGCCAGACCGCCGGTTTGATTCTCGCTTCCGTGTTGTTCGGATTGGCGCATCTCTCTTACCGGTCTTTCCCCAATTGGAGCTTCGCCTTGCTGGGGGGCGTGTCCGGCATTTTCTATGGACTGGCATTCCTTAAGGCCCGCAGCGTTCGGGCCGGCATGGTGACGCATGCCTTGGTAGTGACGACCTGGCGGGTGTTCTTCACCAGCTGAGTGACCGGAGCCGAGCGGTTTATCCCAAAATCGGGCAGTTAATCTGTCAAACGGATTGACCAGCTAGAACTTTTAAGCGGTCACAGACGTGCCGCAAGACCCGGAGTGTTGCGCCACAATCTGACTTTTGCATTCCGCCGGCTCCGCGCGAGCCCGGGCTTTACAGCCGCCGCGATTGTGACGCTGGCTCTCGGCATCGGCGCCAACACCACAATCTTCTCGCTGGTGAACGCTATGGTCTTCCGCCCATTTGGCGTCGAACACCAGGACCAGTTGGTATCCCTCAACATCCGCAGTTCCAAAGCGCAATTCCCGACGCTCTCCTATCTGGATTACAAGGACTATCGCGACCGCAATACGGTGCTCAGCGGCTTGGCGATGTACCGGTTCGCGGCCATGAACGTGAGCCGAACCGGCATTGGGAATGTGCGTCTGTGGGGCTACGAGGTCACCGGGAATTACTTCGATATGCTGGGCGTCCAGGCCGTCCGGGGCCGCGTCTTGCACGCCGCCGATGACGTGAAAAAAGGTGGGCATCCGCTCGCCGTGATCAGCTACAGCTGCTGGCAGAGCCGCTTCGGCGGCGACCCGGATATTACCGGCAAGCGCGTCAAGATCGGCGGGCTCGATTACACCATCATCGGCGTGACACCTCCTGCGTTTATCGGAACCGAGCTCATCTACACCCCCGAGATCTTTGTTCCCGTGGCAATGGCGGAGCAGATCGAGCAATCCAAATGGATGGATGACCGCGGCGATCAGAATGGACTGGTGGTCGGCCGTTTGAAGCCCGGCGTGTCTTTGAAGGGCGCTCAAGCGGCCCTGAATGCCATCGCCACCCAACTCGGCCGCGAGTACCCGAAAGACGACGCAGGCATAACGATCGTGCTTTCACCGCCCGGCATGGCCGGCAGCTTTCTGCGCGGAGCGATCACGGGATTCGCCGCTGTGTTGATGGTTGTCGCCAGCATGGTGCTACTGATTGCCTGCGTGAATCTGGCCAGTCTGCTGCTGGCTCGCGCCACTGACCGGAGAAAAGAGACCGCGATCCGTCTGGCTTTGGGCGCAAGCCGCGGCCAACTCCTGCGCCAGCTTCTGACCGAGAGCCTGATGCTTTCCCTAGCGGGCGGCGCGGCTGGAATCCTGCTCGCGGTCTGGCTGAACGATCTGGTGAACGTCTGGCGGCCGCCCGTGGACATCCCGGTGATTCCGCACGTCGCGATGGACGCGCGCGTACTTCTGTTTACGGCCGTTGTTTCGGTCCTGACCGGGCTCCTGTTCGGCTTAGCACCCGCGCTGCAGGCCACGCGCGCCGGCCTCCTGGGGGCGATCAAGAACGAAGCGCCTTCGGAGAGATTTCGCCGTCTGAACCTGCGCGATGTTCTGGTCACCACGCAGGTGGCGCTCTCCGTTGTTTTGCTCATCGGGAGCATTCTCGTGGTGCGTAGCCTGCAGCACGCAGTCAGTTTGAACCTTGGATTCGACCCAGAACATGCTGCCGTCCTGTCCTACGATTTCGCGGCACAAGGCTACGACGAGGAGCGCGGGCGCCAGTTTGAGCGCCGGCTGCTCGATAAGGTCCGCTCCTTGCCGGGAATTGAAGCTGCGGGGGTTATCGACGGCCTGCCTCTTACTCTCAATATTTCCAATAGCGGCGTCTTTTTGGAAGGCAAGCCGGAGCCGCGCGCGGCCGACGTTCCTATGGCCAACATGTACTTCATCACTCCCGGTTATCTCCAGGCCATGGGGACGCGGCTGATAGCCGGCCGCGACCTGGATCAGCGGGATACCAAAGACGCAGCGCCCGTCGCCCTGGTGAATGAGGCGTTCGTCCGCCAACTCCTGCCGGGCGAAGATCCCATCGGCAAGCGGTTTCGACATAGGACAACCGGAACATGGATCCAGATCGCCGGAGTGGTGGAAGACGGCAAATACCGTTCTCTCGGCGAAACACCCTCGCCGACCATTTTTGAGCCGATCGTGCAGAACTGGAGCCCGCAGCAGACGCTGGTGGCGCGATCACCTTTGCCGGAGCCGGAGACAGTCCGTCTGCTGCGCGGCGCGATTAAGGATTTGGATCCTTCGCTCACGGTTTTCGGTGACGGCAGCCTCGCGAACGCACTCGGACTCGCGTTGTTCCCCGCCAAGCTTGTGGCCGTGGTGCTGGCGTCGTTCGGGTTGCTCGCGGTGGTGCTCGCGGCCACCGGTGTTTACGGAATCATGGCCTACGCGGTGTCCCGAAGAACGCGGGAGATTGGCATCCGGATGGCTCTGGGGGCTGCGCCGTCGCAGGTGGCGCGGGTCGTCCTGGCGCGAACGGCGAGATTGCTGGCGGTGGGGATTGCACTCGGATTCGCGCTGGCATTCGCGACGGGAAAATTCTTCGGCCAAATCTTGTATGGCATTAGCGCGCACGATCCGCTCACGTACCTTTGCGCGATCGCGCTCATGGCGGCTATCGCATTCATTGCATGCTGGGCGCCTGCCCGCCGCGCCATCCGGACCGACCCACTGGAGGCTCTCCGTACAGAGTGAGATTTCTCGGATGTCTCCGCGAATGCCACGGAACCCGGTTCCCGATTCCGCGTAAACTTCTACTGGGGGATAGTCCATGAGACTGTGGCAGGAGATCCGCTTTGGCGTGCGTACATTGTCCAAGAACCCGGGGTTTGTTCTCACGGCGGCCGTCACGATGGCGCTCGGCATCGGCGCGACTACCGCGATTTTCAGCCTCTGTGACGCCATGCTCTGGCGGCCGGCGCCCTTGCCGCACCTGGATACGCTGATCACCGTGCTCGAGCGCGTTTCGAGCGACCCGAACGATTGGGACTCGGCGACGCCGGCGGACGTCGACGAGATCCGCCGCGGCGCGACTACGCTGGCCGGTCTTGCCAGTTGGGAAAACGGGCAGGCCAATCTCGCCGGGGCGGGCTCCGAGCCGGACCGCGTGGGCCAGGCGCTGGTCAACTCGAATTTCTTCGATGTCGCGGGCGTGCAGCCTAGCCGCGGGCGCGCGTTTCGCCCGGACGAGGACCAGCCCGGCGGGGATCATGAGGTGATCCTGAGCGATCAGCTCTGGCGCACGCGGTTCAATGGCGACCCGGGTATTGTCGGCCGCATCATTCGCCTGGATGACGTTCCCTACACCGTCGTCGGGGTCATGCCGGCCGGGTTCGAGTTTCCGCTGGCGACCGATGTGTGGACACCGATGGGCCTCAAGTGGGAAGCACGCAGCTCCCACACCGCGAACGTTCTCGAATCCGTAGCACGGCTCAAGCCGGGACGCACCCTCGAACAGGCCGCCGCCGAAATCAACGGCATCGCTCTGAGGCTTGAAAAATCTTTTCCGGAGACCAACAAGAATCGCCGCTTCCTGGTGTGGCCGGCGATGCGGCTGTTCGTGGATTACACGACGCGGCAGTACTTGATGATGCTTCTGGGGTCCGTATTGTTTGTGCTGCTGATCGCCTGCGCCAATGTCGCCAATCTGCAGTTCGCGCGCGCTACAGGAAGACTTCGCGAAATGGCGGTGCGGCGCGCGTTGGGCGCGGGCCGCGGGAGGCTCGTCCTGCAACTGGTGGTGGAAAGCACGCTGCTTTGCCTAACCGGCGCGGCGTTGGGCCTGTTCGTGGCGCAGTGGGGAATCCGGCTGCTGCATCTCGGCATGCCGCCCGAAGTGGAGCGCTACGTTCTCGGTTTCAAGGATGTCCAAATCGATGGCCGCACGCTGCTGTTCACGCTGGCCGCGGCTTTAGTGAGCGGCCTTCTGGCGGGACTTGCGCCGGCCTGGCAATCCTCGCAGCCCAATCTCACCAGTGCATTGCGAGAAGGCGGCCGCGGGACGTCCGCTGGAAAAGCCCGGCGGCGGCTGCGCAACGTTCTGGTGGCCGCGGAGATTGCGCTCGCCACAGTCCTGCTGGTGGGTGCGGGCTTGATGGTTCGCGGGTTCCGCGCCATGGTCGACCACGGCAAAGCGGTCCAACCGGAAACTCTGCTGACGATGCGGCTGGCCATCACGGATAACAAATATCCTCAGAAAGCGCAGGTGGCTGAGTTCTACCGGCGTGTGCTGGAGCAGATTCAAGCGCTGCCGGGTGTGCGCTCCGCCGCGGCCGTTACCGCGTTGCCTTATAGCAACGATTCCAGCGGCCGCAATTTCCTGATTGAGGGCCGTCCGCTGGAGCCGGGGAATCCGCCCAACGGCATGTATCAGGTCACGAGCCCAAGCTATTTCGAAATCCTGCGCGTTCCACTGCTGGACGGCCGCTTTCTGCGCGACAGTGACGGCCCATCTTCACAACCCGTCACGGTGATTAGTAAACGCCTGGCGGAGCGCTGGTGGAAGGGAGAATCGCCCATCGGCAAGCGCATCCGGATCGGCGACAGCGATTCCAAGAGTCCCTGGATGACCATTGTCGGCGTCGTGGGTGACTTGCCGCACAATGCCTACGATCGCTTGCCGCGCCCCACCTTTTACGTGCCCTGGCAACAGGAGCCTGGCTTATGGATGAACATCGGCGTGCGCACCGCGGGAGATCCCCTTCTGCTGGCGCCGGCAGTGAGAGCGGCGATTCATTCGGTGGACCCCGACGAGCCCATCAACGATCTGCAGCCGATGACGAAATCGATCCATGACCGCGCCCTCGGGCTCAACTACGTGGCTGCTCTGATGGGCATCTTCGGCGGCATCGCGATGCTGCTTTCGGCGATCGGCGTGTATGGCGTCATGGCCTACGTGGTCTCCGATCAGACGCACGACATCGGCGTTTGCGTCGCACTGGGCGCGCCGCGCGAGAGGATCCTGGGCGCCATCTTCCGCCGCGGATTGCTGGTGACCGCAGCTGGGCTTGCAGTCGGCCTGCCCGCAGCGTTCGCACTCGCGCGCTTGCTGGCTTCGTTGATTTTCGGCGTGAGCGCGACGGACCCCGTTACCTTTATCGGCATCCCGCTCGCGTTGGCCGCCGCCGCAGCGCTGGCGATTTACGTCCCGGCCCGCCGCGCGATGAAGATCGATCCCATCATCGCTCTAAGGTACGAGTGAGCCGCCGCGGTTGTGATATCATTCCTCCCAACATTGGGGAGGACGCAATATGCCGCGATCGCTCGACGAATTCGCCAGGCTGTCCTTGGGTGTTACCTGCCTGCTGATGGCGGCAATGCCCGTGTGGCCGCATCATTCCTTCGGCGCCGAGTACGACGTCAACAAGCCGGTTACCCTGACGGGTGTAGTCACGAAGATTGAGTGGACGAACCCGCACTGCTATTTCTTCCTCGACGTGACGGACAAGGATGGCGCCGTGACAAATTGGAAATTCGAAGGCTATCCTCCGAACGTGCTGTCGCGTGTGGGCTGGAGGAAGGATGTCACGATGAAGGTCGGAGACACGGTGACCATATTCGCCTGGCGCGCCCGAGACAACGCGACTTTGGCGCATTCCCGGTACATCACCATCAAAGACGGCAAAAAGCTGGAGTCCGGGCCGCCCGCAGGCACCGGTGACGGCGGAAACGCTCCTCCCGTGGCGCCCTAATGGCACGGCGCGCTCATTCCCTCGCCCTGGCTGCCGCTCTGGCAGCATTTCTGGTTGGGCCCGCGTTCGCCCAGAAGTCCACGACCCCACCCGTGCCGCGCACCGAGGATGGCCATCCCGATTTGAACGGAGTCTGGCAGCCGGGCAGCGACCGGCCCGGAACCTGGGAGGAGGCGAACCAGGGCGTTGGAGTGCCGGAACCAGGATCACGGCCGCCGGTGACGCGCGGAGGCCCTCCGCCTTACCAGCCTTGGGCCGCGAAGAAAGTTCTCGAATCCTACAAACTTCGCCGGATCGACGAGCCCGTCGCGCGTTGCCTGCCGGAATTGGACCTTCCGGGCATATCGCTCTATCCCATTCAGATCGTTCAAAACGCACAGACGGTGGTGTTTCTGATTGAACAGCGCCATCTCTTCCGCATCACCCCACTGAATGAGAAGCATCCCGACGACCTGGACCCCGCCTACCTGGGCGACTCCGTCGGCCACTGGGACGGGGACACGCTGGTGGTCGACGTCACCGGTTTCAACGAGAAAATGTCGGGCGTGAACATCCACAGCGACGCATTGCATATCGTCGAGCGCTATACGCGCGTGGATTACAACACCCTCGAGTACGAAGCTACCGTGGAAGACCCCAAGGTGCTGACCAAGCCTTACACCATCCACAGCAAGATCATGCTGCGTCCCGGCACCCGCATCCGGGAATCCGTCTGCGAAGAGAACAACCAGGACCCGGCGCGTTTCGAGCAGTTGCTAAAAGAGGGTCTGGTCCAGAGGAAGTAACTCGCGTTGCGCTGGACACTTCATTTGCTGGACAATAGCGCTGTCGTGCGAAGATTGGCCGTGCTGCTTCTGGTTTTGGGCCTCGTGCCGCTGGCTGCACAAACCCCGCGCGCCCAACAGCCTCCCGCGAAGCCTCGCCATAACGGCTTCCTGGTAAGTCGCACCGTCCCGGATCTGGCAGCGGTGAAGCGCGGCGAAAAATTGTTCGTCGCCAATTGCGGCTTTTGCCACGGCTCGAAGGCCACCGGCGGCGACACTGGGCCTGACTTAGTCCGCTCTCCGCTGGCCCTCGATGATGAGGGCGGCGATAAGATCGGCCCTGTGATCCGCGGTGGCCGGCCGGGCAAGGGCATGCCCGCCATTCCTTTGACTGACGCGCAGATCAAGGATGTGGCAGCCTTTCTGCGGGACCGCCAGCAGGCGGCGATTGACCGCAACGCCTACGCCATCCTGAATGTGGTCACTGGCGACGCCAGAAAAGGCGAGGCTTTCTTCAACGGCGAGGGGCGCTGCAACACGTGTCATTCGGCCACCGGCAACCTGGCGCACATCGCCAAGAGATTCGATCCGGTCGGTTTGCAGTCGCAAATGCTCTATCCACAGGCCTGGCCTGGCGGACCGCCGGCCGAAGCGCTTCAATCCAGCGTGACAGTCACGCTGGGCGGCGCGTCGTTCTCTGGGCGTTTAGAATATATCGACGATTTCGATGTCGCTTTGCGCGACGCCTCGGGCGAATACCACTCGTTTTCGCGCGGCGACGACGTGAAGGTGGAAGTGCGCGACCCGCGCGCGGCGCACGAAGAGCTGGTCAAGCGAATGACCGACACCGAAATGCATAACGTCCTCGCCTACCTGGAGACGCTGAAATGATCCTCCGGCGTTTGTTTGTCATCCTGGCGCTCGCCGCCGCCGTGCTTCCGGCCCAGACGCTGGATCCCGCCAAGCTGCTGGAGCAGCCGACCGACACGTGGCCCACTTATAACGGCGATTATTCCGGCCGCCGCTTTAGCCCGCTGGCGAGCATCAATACTTCCAACGTCAAGGCCATGACCCTGGCTTGGGAATACCGGCTGAACCCTGGGCAAGGCGGCACGATCACGGCGCCTGTGAAGTCGACGCCGCTCGAAGTGAATGGCGTCTTGTATTTCTCGATCCCGGATCACGCCTGGGCCGTGGATGCGCGCACCGGCCGCGAGCTTTGGCACTACAAGTGGGAGACGCATGGCGGCATCCACATCGGCAATCGAGGCATGGGCATGTACGGCGACTGGCTGTTCTTTGAAACGCCGGACAACTACCTGGTTTCGCTCAACGCCAAGGACGGCACGGAGCGCTGGCACGTCGAGATCGCCGACGTCAAGCAGGAATATTTCTCCACGCCGGCGCCCATCATCATTCGTAACCACGTTTTGGTCGGCGTGGGCGGGGATTCGCTGGACGTTCCGGGCTATCTGGAATCGCGCGATCCGGAAACGGGCCAGGTGCAGTGGCGCTGGAACACTACGCCGCGCAAGGGCGAGCCGGGCGCCGAGACGTGGCCAAATCAGGACGCCATGGAGCATGGAGGCGGCATGACGTGGCTGCCCGGCACATACGATCCCGAGCTGAACCTGTATTACCTGGGCACGGGCAATCCCAATCCGGTGATGGCCGGCCAGGGGCGTAAGGGCGACAACCTATGGACCTGTTCGATCGTCGCGCTGAATCCGGACACCGGAAAAATGGCCTGGTATTTCCAGGCCTCGCCGCACGACACGCACGACTGGGACGCGGTGGAAACGCCGGTGCTGATCGACGGCGAGGTCAACGGCCAGCCGCGCAAGCTATTGGCGCAGGCCAGCCGCAACGGTTATTACTTTCTGCTGGACCGCACCGATGGCAAGAACATCGTTTCGAAGCCGTTCGTGCACATCAATTGGTCGAGCGGCGTGGATGCGAAGGGCCAGCCTATTGGCAATCCCGAAAAATACCCCAGGCCCGACGGCACGATCATCACGCCGTTCATGAGCGGCGCCACCAACTGGATCCCGCCGAGTTTCGATCCGGAGACCGGGCTGTTTTACGCCAACACGACGCGCTCCTACAGCATCTTTTATCAGACCGACACCGGTGAAAAGCCGGAAGGGTACGGCGGGCGCGATACCGGCTTATTTCTGAAGTATGTTCTGAAAGCCATCGACCACAAGACGGGCGATATCCGCTGGAGCCACGAGTATCCGGCGCACAGCGGAACGCCCTCGGGCATCCTGACGACGGCGGGTAAACTGCTATTCACCGGGGACCCATCGGGCAACTTCATCGCCTACGAGGCGCTGACCGGCAAGGTCCTGTGGCATTCGCATCTGATCGCGCCGGTGACGAATGGGCCGATGAGTTATGAGTTGGACGGCCGCCAATATGTGATCGCCGGCGCGGGCGACTCGCTATACGCCTTTACGCTACTTCCCTAGATTCAAACCAGCAAGCGAGTCATGATCCATCCGCCGGAGACGAGTCCGGCGAAGATGGTGGCGGCGAGCAATAGCGGCCGCGTTCCGGCCTGCTTCATTTGCTGCCAGCGCGTGGCAAGGCCGAGCGCAAACATCGCGCTGGATAACAACACGGTATCCAGGTCGATGAGGTGCGCGCGAGCGGTGTGTGGAATGGCGACGAAGGACTGGACCACAATCACCGCACCGAACCAGAACACGAACCAGGGGAATTTAGTGCTTCCGGATACGCCGGCCTTTGCGCCCCGGCGCAGGCGGCTGATAATCACCAGCACCCCAGCGAGCAGCAACACTCGCACCATCTTGGTGATGACCGGTGTGTCGCTGGCCGCCTGGCTGACCGCGCGTCCGGCCGACGGCGGCCTGCGCCGGTTCTTTCAGTTTTGCGGAGTGAAGCCGCCTGAACATTGACAGCGCTTCCTGTCTTTGCCCCGGCAGGCGTGTCCCACGTTACACGTTTCGGTAAACCTTACACGCCGCCCGGCGGATCTTCCTCAGCGAAGATTCTTAGTACCAACGTTTAACTCATTGGGAAATCAGCTCGCCGAAGGGCCGAGCCAACAGTGGCATACGCCGTGCATCATCGGATGCCAAGTCCGGATCGAAGGTTTTTCCGGCAATGCCCAAGGAGGGCAGTATGTCTACCAGTAATTCCGAAAGTTCGCAGGATTCCCCGCGGCCGCGCTCCCACACCGGCATCCTTTGGTTGCTGTTCATCGGGATGGCGCTTGCGCTTGCGGGCAACGTCTACCAGTTCAACAAGAGCGACCGCCTGTCGCACGATCTGACGCAGTCGCAACGCAGCACCGAAATGCAAATCGCCAAGCTGACCGATGCGGCGACGGCCGCGCTGCAGCAGACTCAGCAGCGTTTCGACCAACTGGAAGACGAACTCCGCACCTCTACCAGCGCCGCTGTCAAGCAGGCTCGCTACGAATCCAAGAAGAACAGCACGCAGCTGCAACAGGCGTTCGAACAGAAGCAGCAGGATGTCGTGAAGCAACTCTCCGACT
Source organism: Bryobacteraceae bacterium (assembly GCA_035501155.1). GTDB lineage: Bacteria > Acidobacteriota > Terriglobia > Bryobacterales > Bryobacteraceae > Palsa-89. Next base: position 250,349 of record DATJWO010000041.1, on the reverse strand, counting down.
TGCAACAGGAAACGAGCACGCAGTTGTCCGACCTGAAGCAGGACACCAGCACGCAATTGTCCGGCATGAAGCAGGACACCGACACCAAGATCGGCAAGGTTTCGACCGACCTTGAGAAGACCGGCGCGGATCTGAAGCGGGTTATGGGCGACATGGGCGTGATGAGCGGTTTGGTGGCCACCAACGGCAAGCAACTCGCCGAACTGCGCCAACTGGGCGAACGGAATTACGTTGAATTCGATCTAACCAAGGCGAAGGAGCCGCAGAAAGTCGGCGACGTCCGCCTGGTGCTGAAGAAGGCTGACCCCAAGCACAACCGCTACACGTTGGAAGTGGTGGCCGACGACAAGAGGGTCGAGAAGAAAGACAAAACCATCAACGAGCCGGTGCAGCTATATGTTTCCGGCGGCCACCAGCCGTATGAAATCGTCGTAAACCAGGTGAAGAAGAACGAAGTGGTGGGCTACCTTTCGATTCCGAAAGTGAAGCCTCCGCGCAATCAGGCAAGCTAGTCCCTCTTTTCTCACTCTTCCCTCAAAGGTCCGGCGCGCGTTCTTGAGTCCGTGCGCCGGGCTTTCTTTTTACAAAGCATCCAACCCTACCTAGCCACGCTGCAGGTCGCTGTAGCTCGGCAGCCCCGCGAGGCCACGCGCATTCATCACCGCCCGGAGAACTGCCTGCGCCATCACGTCGGCGGCGAGTGCGCCGATGGCTCCGTAGTTGGCCCGTGCGGGGATCGCGCCGGTGGCCACCGCGAAGATGGTATCGCCGTCGTCCGGCGTGTGCACGGGATAAATCGTCCGCGCCAGTCCGTCGTGCGCCATCTGGGCAATCTTGGTCATCTGCGCTTTGTCGAAGGCGACGTTGGTGGCCACCACGCCGATGGTCGTGTTCGTTGCGGTGGCCACCACGCCGTGACCTTCGCGGATGAGCGCCATGGAGTCCATGAATCCGGATCCATCCGGCTTGCGCGCTCCCGCGATGATTTTGCCGCTCTTCGGATCCACCACGTCGCCCACCGCGTTGACGGCGACGATCGCGCCGACCACAATGCCGGTGTTGCCAACGCGCAAGCTCGCTGTGCCCAGGCCCGACTTCATAGCGGATTTCATGCCGAACAGCTTCCCTATCGTCGCGCCTGCGCCCGCGCCCACATTGCCTTCCGCTACTTTCCCCGTGCTGGCCGCTTGCGCCGCCTTGTAGCCCGACTCGGCCGTGGGGCGAATCTTCGGATCGCCGACGCCCAGGTCGAACAGGATCGCCGATGGCACGATCGGCACCACCACGGGGCCGGCTCGAAATCCCAGGCCGTGTTCCTCGAGGTATTTCGATACGCCCGCCGATGCCTCCAACCCGAACGCGCTGCCGCCGGAGAGCAGAATGGCCTGCACCTGCTGCACCATTGCGGTGGGATTCAGCAGATCGGTCTCGTGCGTTCCGGGCGCACCACCGCGCACGTCGACGCCAGCCGTCGCGCCCTGATCAAAGACCAGAACCGTGCAGCCGGTGGGCCGGCGCGTTTCGGTCCAGTGCCCCACCTTGATCCCCTGGACGTCGGTGATGCCGCCCGCGGACGTCTCGGCCGCAATGCGCGTCGACAAAGCCGCGCCTGTGGTGAGCGCCGCCACCGCGCGATGGAATTCCCGTCTCTTCATGCGTGCTCCTCTTTCAGGTTACTCCCCCCACGACGTTGCCTTTCTCGCGCATGAGCGCTACAGTCGCGTCAGATGATCAAAGCGGCGTTCGGCCTGTTCCTGTTCTGCGGCGTCTTGCTGCCACAAAGCTCCTCGAAAGGCGCCTGGAAGTTCGCAGTCTCCGGCGATTCCCGCAACTGCGGCGATATTGTCATGCCGGCCATCGCCGCGGGAGTCCGCCACGACGGCGCGTCCTTCTATTGGCACCTCGGCGACTTCCGCGCCATCTACAAGCTCGATGAGGACATGGCCCCGCCTCCCCAGCTCGGCTTGCACGCAAAGCCTCTGAGCACTCCGGACTATCTCAGCGCTGCCTGGCCCGATTTCATCGCCCACCAACTTGTCTCTTTCGGCAATCTTCCCGTATTTCTCGGAATTGGAAATCATGAAGCCATTCCACCCATGACGCGGGAGGCCTGGCTGGTGCAGTTCGCCGATTGGCTGGAAACGCCGCTGATTCGAGGACAGCGCCTCAAGGACGATCCGGCGGACCACAAGCTGCACGCCTATTATCATTGGATTCGCCGCAATGTCGACTTCATTACGCTCGACAATGCCACTCCAGACGCATTCGACGCGGCGCAGATGGCGTGGCTGCATGCGCTGCTCGAACGCGACGAAACCTCAAGCCAAATTCAGACCATCGTCGTGGGCATGCACGAGGCGCTGCCCGACAGCGTTGCCCACATGCACAGCATGAGCGCCTCCGAACGAGGCGAGCAAAGCGGGCGCGAGGTCTATGAGGCGCTCTGGCACGCGCGCGAAGCCGCGCACAAACAGGTCTATGTTCTGGCCAGCCATTCGCACTTCTATATGGAGAACATCTTCGACACTCCCGATTGGAAAGGCAAGATACTGCCCGGCTGGATCATAGGAACCGCCGGCGCGGTGCGCTATAAGCTGCCGCCGGAAACGACCGCCGCGCAAAACGCGCGGACCGACGTCTACGGCTACCTGACCGGAACGGTGACAAACGCCGGCACGGTGTCGTTCGCTTTCCACACGCTGAGCCTGGAGGATCTGCGCAAGGCCGTGGGAGAAAAGTATCCGGAGCCTCTGATACGCTGGTGCTACGACGAAAACAAGGAGTAGGAGGCCCATTCATGAAATCCCTCAAGCAAATGCTGGCGGAGGCGAACGCGGTGGTCGAGAACGTGACCGCCGATCAAGCGATCCCGCTGCTCGGCGATCCCGAAGTAGTGTTTATTGACCTGCGCGACAGTTCGGAATTGCTGGGCGAAGGCCTGATTCCCGGCTCAGTCCACGTCAATCGGGGCGCGTTGGAGTTCATGATCGATGCGGACAGTCCCTATCACAACCCGGTGTTTGCCTCCGGGAAGCGGCTGCTGTTCTATTGCGCCGGCGGCGGACGCTCGGCTTTGGCCGCGAGCACCGCGAAAGCCATGGGACTCGCCAACGTCGCCCACCTGGCAGGCGGGTTCCGAGGCTGGAAGACAGCCGGCGGCCCGGTAGCGGCGAAAGCCGAACAAGCCTCGGCGTAGGCCGTCCGTCCGGCGGCCAACCCACCGTTCCATGCTAAACTGGCCCTACCGGTGAACCATGGTTCATCGGAAGTCCCTGTCGACTCAAGCAGCTCCGTCCTCTGCGCGACCCCAACCCTGAAAGGAGCGCTTATGTTTTCCCGCCGAGAGTTTGCAGCAATGGTCGCGGCCGGTCTTACCGAAGCCGCTTACGCGCAACGCGCCAAAGTACCGGGCGTCGCACCTCCCGACACCGTATGGCTCAACGGAAATGAGTTTCCTCTGGGGCCTCCCAAGGCTTCCGTGGAGGCGATGGCGCAGGTGATCGGCACATCCAACCGTTATCACTATCAGGAGTTCCCGGCTTTTTACAGCAAGGTAGCCGCCGCGCACGGACTGACTTCAGACCAGGTCCTGGTCGGCGCTGGTTCGAGCGAAGTGCTGCACGCAGCCATTGAAGCATTCGCATCGCCAACGGCTCCTTTCATCACGCCTTGGCCAACGTACGAAGCACCGCCGGAATTGGCGCACTACTCGGGCGTCCCGGTGATCCGTACCGCGCTTACTGCGGCTTATGCGCCCGACGTCCGGCGCCTGGCAGCAGAAGCCGAGAAAGCCGGCGGCGGCGTCATTTATCTCTGCAATCCGAATAATCCGACCTCAACGGTGACCAGCCGCGACGACGTCGCCTGGCTGGTAACAAACCTGCCGAAGAACACTTACCTGCTGGTGGACGAGGCATACCTGGACTATGCCACCTCGCCCGAGGCTGCTTCCGCGATGCCCTACGTCAAGGAGGGCAAGCCGGTCATTGTCACTCGCACCTTCTCGAAGATCTACGCTATGGCTGGCCTGCGCGCCGGATTCGCGGCGGCTCGCCCGGACCTGATCGCGAAAATGGCGCCGTTCCGCAACAACGTCATCAGCATTGTGACCGCGCGTTCCGTGATGGCCGCCCTCGATATGGGGCCTTCACTGCTTGAAGAGCGCAAGGCCATGATCGACAAAACGCGCTCGGAGCTGTGCTCCTGGCTCAAGGAGAAGAAGATCGGCTTCATCGCGCCGCAGGCGAACTTCCTGATGGTGGAGACGGGCCGCGACGCGCACGAAATCCAAGCGCTGATGCTCGCTAAGGGAGTCGCGATTGGCCGGCCGTTTGACGCACCGCTCACGAAGATGACTCGCGTGAGCATCGGAACGGACGCCGAAATGGCAAAGTTCCGCCACGCGCTGCTCGAAGTCCTGGCAAGCTAGAAGGAAATTTCGGCCGCGACACCGGCTCTCTGCAACTTTTCGGGTAGGAGTGCGTCTTGAGAAGAAGTATGTTGCACGCGGCGGCAGCTCCGGTAGACCATGGAGCTGGGAGGGTTATTGCGTCTTCTCATTGGTTTCGCACTCATGTTACCGGCTTGCTTACTTTGTCAGCAAGCCGATTCTCCTTTGGTTGCCTTCACTTCGGACCCGAGTCAGCCCGCTTCAGGCGAGGATGGGCAGAGTCAGGCGGAAGGAAAATCGAGCGGCCAGGGCGAGGCTTCGGCACAGCCCGAGATTCCGGTTTCCAAGCAGCAGCCCAAGCGAATCCTCGGCGTCATGCCGAATTACCGTGCCGTCAGCGCCGGGGCAATCCCGCCGCCCCCGACGCCCAAGCAAGCTTTTAAGATCGCCACTCAGAACAGCTTCGATTACTCGTCTTTTGTGTTCGTCGGCATCACTTCGGCGTTGGCCGAATGGTCCGATGCGCACCCGCAACTCGGCGAGGGCTTCAAAGGCTACGGCCGATACTACTGGCGCGGGTGGGTGGACAAGACGGATGGCAATTACCTGGTGGTTTTCGCCTTACCGACCATCTTTCATCAGGACGAACGCTACTACGCCAAGGGTGAGGGCGGTTTCTGGAAGCGAGGAATTTACGCGGCTTCCCGCGTTCTCATCACGCCCAATTATCAAGGGCATAATAGCTTCAACGCGTCCGAGATCTTAGGCCGAGGCATCGCGCAAGGCATCTCGACGTCCTATTACCCCAGCCACGACCGGACCTTTGGAGCGCTCGCCGCGAAGTATGGTTACGCCATCGGACGCGACGCGCTCACCAACGTCTTTCGCGAGTTTTGGCCCGATATTGCCACCCACGTCCTGCACCGGCACCCCTGATCCTCGCGGCGTCAAACGCCCCCGCCGTGGTCATTGCGCTATGATGAGCTTGGAACACCGTTTTTCGCGGTGTAGGGGACTACCATCCAAGATAACGAGCCCAAACCCGGCCAAAGGACGCCTATGGAAAAGCTGGCACAAAACATCCAGGAAGCTTTTCTAAATAACGCGCGGAAGGACAAGACCTTCCTTACTATTTATTTGATGAGCGGCGTGAAGCTTTCCGGCCGCATCAAGAGTTTCGACAAGTATTCAGTCGTGCTCGAGACCAACAATCAGGAGCAGCTGATCTTCAAACACGCCATTTCGACGGTTGTTGTGTCGAAGCCCTTCCATGCGACAGCGGGCGTTCACCCCGCCGGCCCCGCGGGAACGGCGGCCGGGCACTCAGCGCCCGCCGATCCGGTTGAGGAATAGCTGTCCGGTTGGCCGCTGACGGGCACGAACGCGCCATCCTGGTCGGGTTGGAGTTGAAGTCCGGCTCGCGCCGGGCAGCCGGTCACCTGCTTTACGGGGCTGAGGAATCGCTCGAAGAACTCAAGGCGCTGGCCGAGAGCGCCGGCGCCAGAGTCGAAGAGACAGTCATTCAATCCCGGCCCGCGCCCGACGCCGCCACGCTCATCGGGTCCGGAAAACTCGAGGAACTTCGCCGCGTGGCCGGCTTTCACGATGCGGATGTGGTCCTGTTCGATTCCGAGCTGACGCCTACGCAGCTCCGCAACCTGGAACGCGCGCTGGATTGCAAGATTCTCGACCGGACGCAGCTCATTCTGGATATCTTCGCCCGGCGCGCCCGCACGCGCGAAGGCCAATTGCAAGTCGAGTTGGCGCAGCTGAACTATCTGCTGCCGCGGCTCACCGGACGCGGCGCGCAGATGTCCCGGCTTGGAGGCGGCATCGGCACACGAGGCCCCGGCGAGACGCAGCTCGAAACCGACCGCCGGCGAATTTACCGCCGCATCAAGAAGCTGGAAGATGAACTGGAAAGCGTGCGCGGAGGACGCGGCACGCAGCGCCGCCAGCGGCAATCCGTTCCGCTCGCCACAGTGGGATTGGTCGGCTACACCAACGCCGGCAAATCCACGCTTTTCAACCGGCTCACTGGCGCAGGAGTGCTGGCGGACGCGCGCCTGTTCGCCACACTCGATCCGACCGTTCGGCATGTCACCTTGCCGTCGCATCGCAAGGTCCTGATGAGCGACACGGTCGGCTTCATCCGCAATCTGCCCGCAACTCTAGTGAAGGCGTTCCGCGCGACGCTGGAGGAGGTCACCGAGGCGGCGCTACTGTTGCACGTCGTGGACGCCTCGTCTCCCCATGCGCCTCACCAGACGGCGCACGTTCTCAAGGTATTGGCCGATATCGGAGCCGAGCAGACGCCGCAAATCCTGGTGCTTAACAAAATGGACTGCCTGAGCGACTCCGAAGAGGGCATCGAAAGTCTGGCGCAGCGGATCATGGGTGAAGCCCGGCTCAGCGCCCGCACTGCCACCGTGCCCGTTTCGGCCCGAACCGGCGCGGGTGTCGACGCCTTGCTAAGGACCATCGACGAAGCGCTGCCTCTCGATCCGGTGTCGCACGCCCTGTTCCGGATTCCCGCCGGCGAGGGTGCCCCCATTCACCTGCTCCACGAACGCGCCAAGGTGCTCTCCAGCCGGTACGAGGACGCCTATTGTGAGGTGGAGGCCGAGGTCCCGGAATCGGTGAAACGCCGGCTCGCCCGCTACCTTGTCGGGTGATATTCTGGCATCAGACATCCTGCACAATTTGGGTGCCCTGCATGAATCTGCCGAACGCGCTCACCATACTGCGCATATTCTTCGTGCCGTTCCTCGTGGCTGTGCTGGTGGAACAGGACCTCCGCATCGAGTGGCATGGCTCGGTGCTGCTGGCCAATGAATTTCTGGCTCTCGGGATCTTCTGGTTCGCCGCCGCAACGGACCTGCTGGATGGCTATCTGGCCCGCCGCTGGCGGCAGATCACTACGGTGGGAACCTTGCTGGACCCGATCGCTGACAAGCTGCTGATCTCCGCGGCCCTGGTTTCGCTGGTGCAGATTCGCCGCGTTCCCGCCTGGATGGTGGTGTTGATTATCGGCCGCGAGTTTGCCGTTTCCGGACTCCGCAGCATCGCCGCGGCGGAAGGCTACACCATCAAAGCCAGCGATCTGGGCAAAACCAAGATGATCACCCAGGTGGTCGCGATTTCGATGGTCCTGGTGAGCATCCGCTGGGCCACACTCAGCGGTTTCGCGATGCTGTGGATGTGGGGCGTGGTTATATTCGGCATCGCGTCGGCGGTGCAATACTTCCGCAAGTTCTGGCGGAAAGTGGACTACTCCATCAAGCACAGCCGGCGGAAAGAACTGCTGCGGATCGAGCGTCAGCGCAGGCGCATCGCACGTCGCGAGCAGCGCGAAGAGAAGGCCAACGCCGGGAAACTAAGTCCGCAGTAGCGCTTTACATGCCGACGGCAATGTAGAGTGTCTGAGTTCCCGCCACGCCGCCTAGCTTGAATGTGAGTTGCGCGTTGCCGGGCGCGACGGCGGGCACAGTCACGTTGAATTGATAGAGGCCCGTATAGCTCGGGGCAAGGCCGGAGTACGACGCCGTGGCGGGCATTCCGCCGATCGAGATCTGGAAAGTCGATGCCAGATTGTTCAGCTGCTGAACAATTTCGCCGGCAGGGCTATCCGGCATTACCGGTCCGAATCCGACGCCGTATAGCGTGATCGTCTCACCGGGTTTGGCGGGTCTCGAAGCGACCCCTGCGATGGCGCCTTCTGGAACCGCGTACGTACCGTCGGCGAGGATACCCACGGCATACTGGACCCCATTGAGCTTGAAGGATGAAGGCGCGAGGAGTCCGGGCTCCGTAGGGTTCACCTGAAGGTCATAGGAGGCGCTGGTGCCGGCGCCGGTCGTGACGGTCATCTGCTGAGTGCCGGTTGGCGTGTCCGAAGCAACGAGGGCGTTGACCTGCGTAGGGCTGATGTAATCGATGAACGCGGACTTTCCGCCAATCGTCACCTCGGTTCCATCGAGCTTGGTTGGTGCGGTGTTCCCGTTGAAGTCCGAGCCGGCCCACTGCCGCGTGTCGCGGGCCAGGTTCATGCCATAGATCTCAATCCAGGAGCCGGGTGAGACAGAAGTGAACCCTCCGAAAGCGCTCGCGCTGACGACGCCGCCCGGAGTAATCGCCGGCGGGCCTCCTACGGTGGACGCCGGCCCAGGCTGTGCCGCAATCGCAACCGGAACTTGGTCCAGAAGGAGGGTAGCGCCTGCCGTGCCGGTCGTGGTATTGACCGGGTAAACGAAGAGCGGCGCCGCTGCATAAAGTGTCTTACCGTCCGGCAACGCCGCCAGGACATTGGCAAGTGCGGGCGTGGTGATTGTAGCGGTGACTGAGGAAGTCGCAATATCGATAACCTGTATTTCGGTTCCCGCTGTATAAACTTTCGATCCGTCTTGTGAGAGGATCATGTTGCTGACAGCGCCATACGCTGCAATGATTCCGCTCTTCGTGGTGAAACTGGTCTGAGTGCCGGCGGCCGGATCGCACGAGACAACCGTGGCGTCGGTATTGTCGGTCATATAGACCTTGCCGTTCGGCAAGGCTAAGGCGAAGCGTCCGCCGGGTTCATGGCAGGCGGTGGCGGATACCGCGCCACTCGCAAGATTGACCGCGTACAAGGTGCCGGTGTTCTGGTCCACCGTGTAGAACGTGCTTCCATCGGAGGAGAGCGTGGCGCTAGGGGTCACGACCACGCCACCCGTACTCGTTTCGAGTTGAATGGTCTTCACGATCTTGTCACTCGCGGTGTCGATCACCACCACGTCGCCGGAATCGACCGCTGCATAAGCTGTGCTTCCGTCCCGCGATAGCACGATGCCGCTCATCCCCGCGTAGACATTCATGCTCGCCACTTCGGTGTTGGTCGCTGTGCTGATGACCTCCACGGTGCCGCCGCTGCCGGTAGTGACGTAAACCTTGCGGCCATCCGGCGTAACCGCCAATGCGGACGGACCGTTGCCAACGGGGATTGGCGACCCCACGGCGGTGTTCGCCGCCGCGTCGATGACCCACACCTGGTTGTTCCTCGCGTCCAGAAGATAAACGTTCTGGGCCGCGGCCGAGGCGGCAAGGCCAACCATAGCGGCGAGGGCGACCAGCGGGCCCATATTGCCCGAGCTCATGCTTTCCTCCTCAAGTCCTATTTACCCACGGCGATGTAGAGCGTCTGGGTCCCCGCCACTCCGCCCAGGTTGATCGAGATCGGCTCCGCGTCGTTGGCATTCACATTCGGCACTTCGACGTTGAACTGGTAGAGCCCGGTGAACGAAGGCGCCAGGCCGTCATAATCGATCTTCGCGAGAGTCTGGCCGAAGAAGATCTGAAGCACTCCATTTAGCGAGTTCTGTGTAGTCACGATGGTCCCGGCGTCGAAGTTCGGCGTAACAGAGCCGAAGCCGATGCCGTAAATGGTCAGCGTTTGACCCGGCGATGCGGGTTGGGAAGCAACACCCGCGATGGCGCCCGCCGGCAGGGCGAACGTCTTGCCGTCCGGAAGCAGGGCCGCAACATACTGCTTTCCTTTCACCTGGAAGGTGGCGGGCGCCAGCAGGCCCGGCTGGGTCTGGTTCACATAGAGCGCGAACGGGTCGCTCGTGCCGTTGTCGTTGGTGAGCGTGACGTCGATGGTCCCCGACCCGAAAGGCGCATCGGAGGGAACCAGCGCGTTTACTTGCGTGGGGCTCACATAATCAATGAATGCAGGTTTACCGCCGACGGAGACCGTGACGCCATCCAGCTTGGTGGGGCCGACGCCGTTCTTAAAGTCGCTGCCGGACCAACCCGCGGTGGTGGAGGCGAGTTCCGAGCCATAGATTTCGATCCAGGTTCCCGGAGCAATGGTGGAAAAGGCGCCGAACGCGCCCGCGCTGATGATTCCGCCCGCTGTAATGACCGGTGGTCCGCTCGGAGCGGCAAGCGTGAAGGCGATGTTGTCCGCGATCGAATTGAGAGACGGGAAATTCAGAGTGATTCGTACACGACGGGTACCCGAGGGAAGAGGCCCGGATTGGCTCGCTTCGACAAGCGCCGTGCCTCCCCGCGGAACGGTTACTTCCGCGGTGGGTGCCAATGGCTTTCCCGACCAATCGTAAAAGACGTAGGTGATTGAGGCGTAGGGCGAGCTGACGCCGCCGAGCCAGCCTGAAACCTGAAAGGTCACCTGGTCCGAGTCGATCAGAGATCCAGTTCCCGATACATCGATGTCCTGGTACAGAACAGCGTTGTCCAGCCAGCCGCAGAAGACATTGACTCCCCGGTCCGGAGGTCCGGGCGCTGTCGTCGAAATCCAGCCGGTGCCACCGTATGGAGCAATGGAAGCGGCAAAGCTGGTGGTCGACCATCCGGGGACGTTCGTAGAGTGCGCCCGCAGGGGGACGGCGGTGCCTATCTCCGCCCCGCCGTTAACAACCAGGTTCGTGCCGAGCATCGGCGTTTTGCTCAGTTGGCTGAGCACGAGAGAGAGGCTGTCGGCGACGCCCGTGTCGTAGTTACCGTCTTGCAGCGTAAGAGTGATCGTGATTGTGACGGTACCTTGTGGCACCAGCCCGATCTGCTGTTGGAAAAACATTCCGATCGAACCGCCTCCGAAAGGGAACGTCAACGGCCCTACCGTGATTGTGGAGAAAGTCTGGCCTTTCGCATTCTTGAATGCTACGTCCATCTTGGTGCCGACCGATACTCCTCCAACACTTCCCAAGTACGCCGATGCGGTGAACTTGACGTCCCCGCTATCGATGAGCGCGCTCGCGGATGAGACGTCGATGTCCTGGGTCATGGTGCCAGGTAGAGAGGGGAAGGCCGCGGCGAAATATTGGAACCCATGATCCGAGGGCGTCGGATCGGTGAGTTGCACAAACCCGGTCAGATTGTAGGGTAGAACAGTGGGCTTGCCGCCGGTAACCGTCCAGCTAGGGATGCTGGAGACCGCCGTCTTGACATCCATTCCCGCAGGGCCGGCCTCCGCATTGCCGTTCGCGATCAGATTCGTCTTGCCGTCCACAATGCCCTGGGCAACGATTGTTGGCGCTCCAACAGAAATAACCATCACAAAAAGGAAATGACCAAAGTTTCTTGAAGTCATAGATTAACTCTCGCTGAACACTTCTGCGTAACGGCCGTCTCTTTTTGCCCTGAATTTTCGGTGAAACGAGCCTGTCTTATTTGATTCCGATCGTGACCGGATTGGCGGCAGTCAGCCCCGGGCTCTGCAACATGACAATCACAGTTCCCGTCGGAGCGTCTTGCGGGATCTGCACGTTGATTTGATCCAGCCCGATGAACCCGGGCGCGAGACCGGCGTAGGCCACCGGCGGCGTCACTTGCATTCCGGAACTGGGGCTTTTCAGGACCACATTGATCGGTAGCGACGCAGGAGAGGCGGCGTTCGGCGCGATGTGGCCCGTCGCCGGATCGAGGACTGTCGGGCCGATTCCCGTGGCCCAAATGATCAATGTGTCGCCTCGGGAAGCCGGCGCCGCCGGCGAGACAAGCGCGCCGGTGTTGTAGTCCGTGATAATCGGATCGCCGGCTCCGGTAGTGAAGATTCCGGCCGCGAACGGAGCCAGCTTGACCGTTTGCGCAATTCCCGGGACTCCGTTGTTCACCGGGGTGACGAGCGCGCTGGTCTTGCCATATAGCTCCATGGGAACCTGCGCGACAACCTGTGTCGGGCTGACGTAGAAAAGCGGTGCGGGGATCGTGTCGAAATAGATCTGCGTGCCGCCGAGCATCGCGGGAAGCGGCGTTGCACTCGGCAGGCTGGTTGCGCCCAGGTTTGTCCCGAAGATCGCAACCATGGAGCCGGCTGCCACAGGGCCCGTCGCGAAGCCGGCGTTACTCACGATGCCGCCGTCGCTGATTTGGGGAGCGTTCGGGTTGTCGGGAGTCACTGCGACGATGTTGGAGCCAGGCGACTCCGTTCCGCCGCCTCCGTCGGCAAGAATCAGGCGCGTCGCCCCGGCGGGCACGGTAAAGGTTCTGTCCTGGCTCATAATGGTTGTGCCGTTTCCGATGTAGAACGTTTGTTGGAGCAGCGGCTGGACGTTTGCGGACGTATAGTCGGCCCGGAGTCCGGCCGGGGGCTTCGTCGCATCAATCTTGTCGCCCACAAACACGCCCACCAATCCGAATGTCGGCGCGGCGGACAGCCCACCCGCCGCACTCGTCGGCGACGTGGTGAGCCCCGCGGGAAGCAAGCCCATGGGGGCCAGCGCTATACGGTCCACTGCGCGAAAGTGCAGCTTCTCACCCGCGGTCAGCGTGAGCGGGACTTTCGGAGGCGCGCCATAGGGCATCAGCGCAGTGGCGAACGGAGTGCCAACGCTCGTTCCGGCAGGCTGGTCCGCGAGGAAGAGATCCGCCAAACCGGAAAGCTCGAGAGGATTGCCGGCAATGGCCGCTTCTGGAATGGTGGCCGTTGACACGGACGCCACAAACTCGCCCGTGGCGTCGAAGCCGCCCGCGATGCTCGCAAGAAAAAGCCGCGTGGCGCCCTGCGGGTCCACGAACACGCGTTTGTCGCCGCTGGGAGTTACGTCATCGCCGACGTAGAAGACCTGCTGAAGCATGGGGTACAGGGTCTGAACGTCCGGCATCCCGCTGAAAAAGAAATCCAGGCTCGGCGGTGTATTCTCGGAATCAATCGAATCGCCCACGAACACGCCCAGCAATGCGCTCTTGCGCGCTACGACATTCGAGAGCCCGAACATGCCGGTGCCCGGTGGCAGGAACGGTTCGAGCGGCAGGCTCGATGTTCCCGAGGCTCCGCCGTTCACAGCTCCATCCGGGGGCAGCGAATTGATCTGACCTCCGGCCAGAATATGGAGTCCCTGGCCCGCGGTCAACGAAATCGGCACTTGAACAGGCGAGTTCGAGGGGACCGACAGCGTACCGAACTTCGTTCCGGCGGGCTGGCCCGCGAGATAGATGGAGGCCAGGCTGGGAACATTCACCAGTGTCCCGGCGGGCAGGGGATTGATGGTGGCAGTCAGACGTCCGCCGATGCCTGCGGCGGCCGTCTTGGACGGTTCAAATGCAATGTAACAATTCCCATCCGCGCCGCCGTTCGGGCGCGCGAGATATAGGTTCGCCGTACCATTCACAGTGATGCCCGTGGTGTCGAACACGGGGCTGTTATTGTTGGCGCCGCCGACGTCCTGCCCGCATCGGACGAAGACTTGTAGAGCCGCGGTTGGCGGCGCGATCTGTACATCCACGGACAGTTCGATCGGGCCGGGCGGAATCGGAATAACGTAGCCATTTGCGCCGTTTAGAATTACAGCGTAGATTTCGGTGACGAGGAAATGAACCGGCACGCCGGAACGCAGCTGGATCTGGCCGTAAAGGGCCCCGGCGCTCGCAAGCAAGATATTCAAGGCCAGAACCGGTTTCGCCAATCGCATCAAGGAATCCTCCCGAGGATATCTGCGTGGTAACGGCGCTTCTTTGCCCGGAAATTTTCACGGCACAATGGGGCGAAATTCACGCAGATCCTGGCAGGCGGTGTATACCTGAAATAACATGAGCCGGCGGCTCAGCACCTTCGCATTCGTTTGCCTGTTGATGACCGGCAGCTCGCTCGGCCAGCAGTATCCCTTTCTGCCTGTCGCAGGTGCGCCGAACAATGTCAACGTCTTATTTCAGGACTCGCTGGGCCGTTTGTGGGTTGGAGGCGACCAACTCGCCTGCTTTGACGGCTCCCACTTCTTCTTCCTGCGCGACTACGGCTTTCCCACGGTCTCAAGCTACTCGATCGCCGAAGACGAAAGCGGCGCAATCTGGATTGGCGCCGAGACCGGCGTGTTCCGGTTTTCGGGCGGGCACGTGGAACAAGTTGGCCAAGGCGTAGCGGTGAAAGTCATCCCTGTAAGGCCCGACCTGGTTGTCGCGGCTGTGGGTCCACTGGGCAAGGGCCTTCCGGAGAATGCTTCCCTGGTGCGGTTTCAACGGAGCGGGAGAGTTTGGAAAGCGGAGACCGTAATGAGCCTGGCTTCGCCCGGGATCATGAACGCCGACCGCAACGGCGTGATTCTCTATCTCCGCCTGGACAAGGGATGGGGCGAAATCCGGCCGGAGGATCTGATTCGGTGGAAACCAGGCGCTGTTCTTCCAGTCACGCTGCATTCCGGGCCTGCGCCAGGAGCCGGAAAGATGAAGATTATGCGCGACAGCCAGGGCTGCGTTTGGATGGGATCGGAGAACTACAATACCTACAGTTGCGATGGGAGTTCGTGGCGCAGTGCACCGTTTGACAACGCCTCCGTGGGTCTGGATATTGAGCCAACGCCCGATGGCTCCGTACTGCTCACCGGATACGGCATGCTGGCGCTGGGACATCCGGGCTCGTTTCGCGTAGCTACGCGCGCCAACGGCTTACCGGAAATTGTCACGGCGATTCAGGCCAACGACGGGACCATCTGGATGGGGGGCGCGCACGGGCTTTACCGTTTCCCATCGCCTTTTCGCATGGAGTATTGGACGGCGCGCGAGGGCGTTGACAATCCCTGGGCGATGCAGCGCATCGGAGACAAGGTCTATGCCGGACTCAACCGGAGCGTCGCGGTTCTCAGCGGGGATCGCACTCACTGGCAGCGGATCGCATCGTTTCCGAACTATGTAGTTGCGAATTTGTTGCCCTTCGGCAAGGACGGGCTTCTCGCGGCCCTGAATCCGGGCACCGCCGCTCTCCTCACGCCCGACGGAAGGATTCTCGCCCGCGCCATTCCGGCTCCGGGCGTATATGGTCTCCGGCTGGCGAGGACGCCCGCGGGCGATGTCTGGTGGAGCGGAGTCTCGATGGGGCGGCTGACGCGGCGCGGCTCACTGCTCAAAATCGAGAATCATCGCTTGGCCACCCAGCCGGCCGGCAACGTGCTCGATGTTCAGTACGAACCGCACACGCGCAAGCTTTGGGCCTGCTACAACGGCGGCCTCGCCGAACGAAACGACGACGGAAGCTGGCACGAGTTCACCGTGAAGGACGGGCTGCTGGTGAATCCGTGCTGGTCGCTGGCGGCGTTGCCGAATGGCGATGTTTGGTACGGCTACTACAACGCACCCGCGATCGCCTTAATTCATCCCAACCCGAATGGTCCACCCACCGTGCGCCAGTTCCGCGCTGCGGATGGCGTGCCCGATCCCGAAAGCTTGACCTTCGATATCGATCAACGCGGCTGGCTTTGGAGAGGCGGCAATCGCGGATTGTCGGTAGCGGATCCGGAGTCCGCCGCCGCCGGAAAATGGCTGTACCTGGACCAATCCGACGGGCTGCCGGGGGTCGGGGTCAACAGCGGTAGCTACTTCGACGATACGGATGATTCGATCTGGATGGGCATGGATGTAAATATTTTTCACTATCTGCCACCGCCGGATCTTGTTACTCCGCACTTCGCGCCGCAAGTCTTCGTGTCCGCGTTCTCCGTGGAAAGCCAGGCGCCCAGGCTCGTCAGTGCCACGGGTGGCCTGCCCCACGGTTCCGAAGTCGTGGCTCACATCGGCTCCCTGCAGTTCGACCGGCGTAATGCGGTACGGCTGCGCTATCGCGTGTTGCCGGAACAAGCCGCGTGGCGCGAGACCAGAAATCTCGACGTACCTTTGGGCGCTCTTTCCTGGGGTTCGCACACGCTCGAGGTTCAGGGCCGCGTGTTTACCGGGCCCTGGTCGTCCGCCGTTCGCCGGTCCTTCACGGTGCTGCGGCCCATCTGGCTGGGTTGGCCGTTCCTGAGCGCTTACGTTCTCACCGCGGGCTCGCTCGCCGCAGGAGGCTACCTGTTCCACCGGAACCGCAGGGACGATGCCGAACAGGTTCTGCCCGATCTGGCCGCCTGGCGGCTGGGAGCGCTGCTGCCCGACGTGCATGAAGTGGCTGGGACGGTGCTCGACTCGCGCTTCGAGGTGGGCCGTCTTCTGGCCCGCGGCGGATTCGCCAGCGTCATGGCGGGGCGCGACCGCATGCAACAGCAGCCTTGCGCGATCAAAATCTTCCGGACCGAGGTCAAGAATAAAGCCTGGGTGGACCGAAGCTTCACTCAGGAGATCGCGGCCTTGAAGAAAGTCCGGAATCCGAACGTGGTATCCATCTACGCGCACGGGCACACGCCTTCGGGCGCGCCTTACCTGGTGATGGAATTCGTCGAGGGCCGGAACCTGCGGGAATTGCTGGATGGTGGAGCGCTCCCGCGATTGCGGACGGCGCGCTTGTTACAGCAACTGGCGGGCGCATTGGACGCGATTCACGCCGAAGGCATCTGCCATCGAGACGTCAAGCCGGAGAACGTGATCGTTCGCGACTCGGGCTCCCAAGAAGAAGCAGTGGTCCTGATCGACTTCTCTATCGCGATCGTCAAGGACGCTGACGAAACGCTTCACGGCCTGTCGCGCGCCGCCGGCACCTTCGATTACATGGCGCCGGAGCAGGCCATCGGCTATGCCGCGCCTTCCAGCGATGTCTACAGCCTGGCGAAACTTGTCCTTGAAATGCTGACCGGAAGGCAACTGCGCGATCTTCTGCCGGACGCGTCACTGGATCTTCCCGCGCGCGTCCGCGATCTGGCCGGGAGTCTCGATCTCTCCGCGGATTCGATCCAGATGCTGGCTAGCGCGCTGGAGTTCGACCCGGCGCGAAGGCCCTCCGTGGCAAGTTCCTTCGCGAAGCCGCTGGTGGAAGATCTGCAGTCAACCGGCGCGCAGCGTGCGCTTTAGCCACTTCAAGCCGCGCTCCCAGCGCGAGCGCACCTGCCGGAATGTGAGACCCGTTTCCGTGGCGATTTCTTCCAGCGTGAAGCCGCTGAAGTAGTGCATGTCCACCATGCGGGCGGCGTCTGGATCCTTGGTCTCCAGTCGCTCCATGAGCTCTCCGATTTCGACGATCTGTTCGGCGTCGTCGAGAGCTCCCGGCAACAGATTTCCTTCCTCTTCCAGCGGCAGCACGGTTGCTCCGCCGCCCCGGCGCTCCGCCAGCCGCTTGCGGGCCAGATCAACGAGAATGCGACGCATCGCCAGGCTGGCCAGAGCGAAGAAGTGCCCGCGGTCCCGGATCTGCCATCCGCCTTTGGAGAGGTTGGTCAGCCAGACTTCGTGAATCAGCTCCGTCTTGGTCAAGGGCGCGACGTAGCGCTCGCGCTTCAGCTCGCGGATGGCAATCTCATGCAGCTTGGGCAGGACCTCTTCGAGCAAAGCGTCGGCGGCCTGCGCGTCGCCTTGCATGAACAGTTGCAGCCGCTCGGTCAGCGAGGATTTACTGCTCATCGCAATGACGACCGCGAATTCGCGTTAGTCGCTTTCCTTCGGCGGGGCAAAAACCTGAAAGTTATCCGGCGTGAAGACCACGATCAGAACCTGGCCGCGCTCGCCCAGCATGGGGAGCAGCCGGCCGTTCAAGTGCACTTCCAGACCTCCCGCGTTGCCCACGCGCATCTTAGCGACCTGCTTGCCTTCCACGATCTTGCTCTCATTCGGATGCAGCAAGCCGGAAAAAACTGGTTTGCCATCGGACGAGACGGAGAGCCAGGTCACCTCGCGAGCCACCAGGTCAAGGAGCACCTTCGAGCCGGTTGCCTGCGGGGCTTCACTCGACGGCGGATTGGCAGGTGAATTAGCTAGCGCCACTGGAACCGCGCTTGCGGGCGCTGTCTCCGGCTGGTGCGTGACATTGGCAGGCTGCGGCGCAGGGGCAGGCTGCGGCGCGGGCGCGGACTTGACCGGCGTGGACGCCTTGGCCATTACGGTCGCGCGCTGGCCGTGCCACCATACGTAGACGGCCGAACAGCCTCCAATCACTAAGGCCAAAGCGGCAAAAGTGGCGAGAATTGCGAACTGCCCGCGCCTGGGGAATCGGGACGTCACCGTTACAGGCGGAAGGCTTCGGACATAATCGAGTTCCTGCCCGGGCAAAGGCAGTGGAGCATCCGCGCTCAAGATACGATCGAGCTCAGCATCGATCTCGCGTGTGTCTAACGACAGCGCGCGCGCGTACTGGTGAACGAAACTTTTGTAGAAAAAGCCGCTCGGCAGTGCATTGCGATCATCGGATTCGATCGCTTCCAGGTACCTGGCACTGATCTTCGTCCGTGTCGCAAGAGTGGGTAAATCCAGCCCCTGCTCGAGACGCGCCCGCCGAAGCGCTTCACCAACCGAAAACATAGGAAGTTGCTTGCTAGCTTACGGTTATAATACTACAGTCCGTGAGATCACACTGCCCGGGGACGATTTCGGTGGTGGTGGTGAACTGGAACCGCCGCGACCTCCTGAAGGCGTCTCTAGAGTCCCTGCGAAAACAACAAATTGGAGCTCGCGTGGAAGTGATCGTTGTAGACAACGGCTCGAGCGATGGCTCGGCAGAAATGGTGTCGCGAGAGTTTGCTTGCGACACGATATTGCCGGTGCACCTCATCCAGAACCAGGACAACCGCGGGTTCTGCGCCGCCAACAATCAGGGGTTCGCCGCTTCGGAAAGCGAGTTCGTCGCGCTGCTGAATAACGACGCCGAAGCTGAGCCGGGATGGCTGGCCGCGTTGGCATCGGCGTTCGAAAACCGGCCGGATGTCGGCATGGCCGCTTCCAAAATTCTGGTCTATGAAGATCCCCGGCGGATCGACAAGGTTGGCCACTTGATCTATCCCGACGGGCAGAATCGCGGCCGAGGCACGGGCGAGCTGGATGAGGGGCAATACGATCACGTCGAAGAGGTTCTGTGGCCGGACGGTTGCGCCGCGATGTATCGTCGCGCCGTGTTGGAGCAGATCGGAGGATTTGACGAGGACTTCTTCGCCTACGCCGACGACGCCGAGCTGGGTTTGCGGGCCCGAATCGCGGGATGGAAATGCCTGTATGTGCCTGGCGCGGTGGTGCGGCATCATCGCGGCGCGACCTTGGGAGTGCGGTCGTCGCGGAGGCTGGAACTGATCGAGCGAAATCGCGTGCTGCTGGCCGCGAAACTGTTTCCTTGGAGCCTGCTATGGCTCAATGGCGGCTACTACCTGATGCGGCTTGGCGCGGGACTGTGGGCCGCGCTGCTGGGCGAAGGCGAAGTCGGCCAGTTTCCCGGCATCGCTGGAAAGGCCCGCGCCGCGCTCGCTCTGCTGAAAGGCGATTTCCAAGCTCTGGCGCTCGTGCCGCGCATGCTGGCGAAGCGGGGCACGCTGGACCGGTTCCGCAAGCTTTCTCCCGGCGAAGTTCGTAGACTCATCCTCGACCATCGAATCCCGCTGCGGCAACTGATGCGTCAAGCCATCTGATTGAGAACCTCTACACTGAAGAGAATGCTCTCGAAGACAGCTTTAGTCCTCCTGTTGAGCGCCTGCACGTACGGCGCGGACTTCGGCGGAACCGCCGCGCTGGAATACACCAGGAGAGCGGTTGCGTTCGGGCCTCGCCCGCCCGGCTCGGAGGCCAACAAAAAGCTGCAGGCCTATATCGAGTCACAGCTTAGAATGCTGCATTGCCAGATTTCCGGCGATGCGTTCACGGCGCAAACTCCGGTTGGCCCGGTTGCCATGCATACGATCATCGCCAAGTTCCCGGGCACCTCGGGACGCGCCGTAGTGATCACTGGGCATTTCGACACGCGGCCGACACCGGGCGGCGTCTTCGTCGGCGCCAATGACGGCGGCTCCTCCACCGGCTTGCTGCTGGAACTCGCCCGCGCAATCAATACAATGGCGCATCGCGATGAACTCGACCTGGTGTGGCTGGACGGCGAGGAGGCCTTCGGGGAGTGGTCTTCCACCAACGGCACGTACGGCAGCCGCCATCTGGCCGACAAATGGTCGCGCGATGGCACGCTGGTGCGCATCAACGCGTTGATCAACGTCGATATGATCGGCGACAAGGACCTGGGAATTCTATGGGAGGCCAACTCATCCCAGCCGCTGGAGCGACTGGTCTGGGAGACGGCGGCGGATTTGGGTTACGGCAAGTATTTCCTCGGCTCGCGTGCGGCGATAGAAGACGATCATCTGCCCTTCTTGGAACGCGGCGTGAATGCACTCGATCTGATCGATTTCGACTACGGCCCCAACAACAGCTACTGGCACACCGACCAGGACACCATGGACAAGCTCAGCGCGCACAGCCTGGAGGTGGTGGGGAACGTCTTGCTGGCGGTGATCGGGAAGCTGCAATAGCGCGATGCAACGAGCCCATTCCTAGAACGATGCTGCGCATCTATGTGATCGCGACCGGCGGCACGATCGAGAAAGTGTATTCCGAGCAGACCGGCAACGTCGAGAATCTGGACAGCAAGATAGACCGGTACTTCCGCCTGCTGCGCCTTCCGGACGCCGAGGTTCACATCACGCACCTGATGAATAAGGACAGCCTGGAGATGACCGGCGACGATCGCGAGCTGGTGCTGGAGACGGTTCGCGACCGGCTGCGCGAGCCGGCGCCGGTGGTGATCACGCACGGCACCGACACGATGGTCGAAACCGGGTTGTTGCTTGAGAGACGCCTCAGTGACTTGCAGCATCCCATCGTGCTGACGGGCGCGATGACCCCGCTCGGGTTCGAAGGCAGCGACGGGCTGCAAAACCTGACGGAAAGCCTGCTGGCCGCGCGCCTGCTCGCGCCGGGCGTCTACGTGGTGATGCACAATCAGGTGTTTCCGGTGGATCGAGTGCGCAAGGATCGAGAGCTCGCGCGATTTGTTTGGAAGTAAGCGGCGCTCAAGCGTCCTTGCGCCAGAGTTGCGACACGATCAGGCCGCTCCGCCGCTCGCGCCGCTCTAACTCCTCGAACCCGGACACAGTCAGCAGCGCGTGGTAATCGGGGAGCGTGGTAGTCCGCAATCCAGTGGTGATCCCGAAGAAGCGATACATGGTGTTCAGCCACAATTGCGCGTGGAGCCGGCGCCACCCGCGCGCAGGCGTCTGAAACTCGCCCACCAGCCACAATGCGCCGGGATCAAGGAGAGCATGAACTTTGGCAACAATGGCGGCGACACCGGCACCGTCGAAGCAGTCGAGAAAAAAATGCGCCACCGCGCGTCCAAATGTTGAAACTCAACGCGCGCCTGCGCACTAGCAGGAAGCCGCCGGCGGGCCAGATCCAGCATCCGGGCGCTGCTATCGACGATCACAATCTCCGCGTGCGGATGGCATTCGACCAGCCGCGCCAGAAACCGCCCATCGCCTTCGCCGAGGATTAATATCCGCCGTGCCGCAACCGCTCGCTGCAAGAACTCGAACCGGCAACGCTCCAGGGCGCGTCCAAAGGCGGCATATTCCAGCCAGCGGTAGCTTGCGGCCAGCGGGTCCGCATTCATCGCAGAAACAAGAGCGGGCTGAGCAAGACGCCATCCACTAGAACGCGCCGCAGATCGAGCGAAAGACGCCCGCGAGTTCCAAACAGCACGGCGCTAGCCACCGCACTGAGCGCCACCGATTGATACCACTGGGTGCGTCCGCCGAACAGGCAGAGAATGCCCAGCGCCGGAACCCAGACCAGGTACGTGCGCGCCAGCCATCGAGTCCAAAGATGCGGTTTGCTGGGCCGAGGCAATTCGTGCCACTCCCAGGCTTCGATCGCCACCAGGTTGGCCAGGCACAAGAAGAAGAAGGTAAGAGCGGGCCAAATCAGCATTGACGCCGCGCCGGGCGTCCAGGAGATCAGAAATGTCCCCGCAGTGAAAAGCAGAGCGACGGCAAGTTCCTTCGGTATCCGTGCCCGGCCGCCGGGCGAGTGCCAGGCTGCAAGGTAAATCAAGACGCCTGCCAAGGCGATGATACCTTCGCGCAGCAGGGGCGGACGCAGCCACAAGACCGTGGCGATGATGTCGGCTGCACCGGCCAGGCAAAGCACCGCAAGCATCAATTTCCGATGCCGCCGGTAATAAAGATGACGCGCTGGCTCTTCGGGAGTCGCAGGCTGGCGGGCGTCCAGCAGCCGGTCGGCCAGGTAGATGCACCAGACCGTCAGGCCGAGCGCAATACGCCCGGCGGGATGAAGCGGCACCGAGTAGCAGTACGCGATGAAGCCCTGCCAGACCACGGCGACTAGCGGAGCATCCAGACTGAGCAAGTTCGGCCACAGCCAAAACGGCGCCGCGCCTCTCTCCACCTTCGAGAGCATCTATTACCAACGTACGAGGTAAATAAGATCGCGGCAAGTCGCACGAAGAGATCAATGCGGCGGGCTAAAATACGTGCGCATGAAAGAGACGGCGGCCGGACTCTCGCTTCCATTCGTGGATAGAGCGCCAGGCGACGCAAGAGCCGCTTGCGGACAGCTCCGGCGGGCCGCGATGAGAATGAGAGAATCAAACCCAAGATCGCGCCGAAACCGCGGTGGACCGATGATGTCACGGCACGCCCTGCATTCGAGGAGTCCGCTGGCTGGAACCCAGCGCACGGGTGGGCCATCCCGATGCAGGCTGGCCAAATCGCACACAGCGGCGCCGAGGCGGTCCATGAATTGCCGCTCGGTGCCGACGATTCGGACCCGCCGGCTCATCGAAACCGCATCGTCGTGCAGGGCGGGAGAGAATGCCGCCGCGACCAAGAGGCCGAAGGCGGCAAGAGCCACGCTCCAGGGAAACCCGGCATGAGCCGCGTCATCGCTGCCAAGCAAAGTCAACCCACTCGCCATCCAGGCGAGCCAGAGGCCCAGAAATGGCAGCGTTACGTAGTAGGCATTCAGAGCGATCGGATACTCCCAACCGCGTCCGAGTCCGATCTGCGCGATGGAGAGAACGAAGACTACCCCGCCGCCTGCGATCAGGCTGGCAAGATTGGCTTTCCGGTCCGGCGGAATCCTCTTGGACGTCGCCAGCCGCTTGGCCGCGGCGGCAAAGGGCAGAACCAGCAATATAAGTAGCGCAATGGGCGAATACCAGTTGCGGAACGAGGTAACCAGCAGGACCTTGTTGAGAAAGAAGGCGCCCACATTGATGAACAGGCTCCCGTCCCAGAGTCCGGTGGGATTTACATGGTGGTTTACGACGTACACGCTCCGGCCCCAAAGCGCGAGGGCGGTGGGCACCAGGGAAACCGCACAGAACAGGGCCAGTCGTTGCAGATCCACGCTTCGACGTGAAGAAAGCAGTAAGGGCGGTAAGCAGAAAGCAGCCAGATAGATGGCGGGCGCCAGCGTCTGGGACGAGATCAACACGGTCCCGGCAGCCAAGGCCAGTGAAAAGGCAACGTCCGTCCAGCGCATGTTTTCGCCGAAGATGATCCGCCGGCCGTGCAGGACGTAGACCGCCAGAAACGCCGCCGAAGCGGTTAGCCAGAACCCGCCGGCGAACCACGCACGTGCGACGCCGTAGGTTGGCCACATGGCGAAAAGCCCGACGAGAAGGACCAGGAGCCAGGGGCGGCGGGTCATGCTCCACAGCAGATGGGCCAGGACCACAACGATGAGGAGAAAAGCCGATTGCTGCAGGCACGCGGCGCCGATGTAATCGAACCCAAAGAGGCGAGTCATCCCCAGGATGACGAGTTTAAGCAAGGGGACGAAGTGATCGTTGAGCGGCGCAAGCATGTAGGCCACAGCCGACTGAGCGCCGCCGAGATAGCCCCAGTCGTCGTAATACCAGTAATTGACGAAAACGGGACGGGCCCAGGCGAGCGAGTACGCCACAGACCCAATCGCGGCGGCCCGGTAGGGCCAGCCGAGCATGTCGGTCGTGGAGATCGCACCGATGAGCGCCAGAAAGCCTTCTGCGGCAGTTACGAACGCCAGCCCGAGAAGGGTTAGCAGGGCAACGTGAACGTAAGGATTTCCGCCCGGCGCACCCACCACCCAGAGATCTGCCGCCACGGCGGCGAGCAGGTAAGCCAAACCACCAAAGACCAGCATTACCACCGCTCCAGCGCGTGTATGATATGCTGAAGTTGATATGGCGATCCCCAACGTGAAGCGCTTCCGACCCTTCTGCCCGACTTGCAACGAGAACTTCACCATTATGGCAGTCCTGCCCAAGGACGCCAGCGTGGACTCGTATCTCTCGGATGCGGTGGCGCGGCACGATCACAAGGCGTTCCAGGAAGCCAAACAGATGCACTTCAAGATCCGCGTCGGACAGCAGAAGCAGAAAAAAGCGAAGTAATTCCTTCGCGACGCTCAAGCAGCGGCAGGTTGCAGCTTTTTCAAGTGCGGCGCCGGCGACGCCAGTGTCAGCGCAAGATTGGCCGCGAACAGGCTCACTCCAATCAGCTCGAGAATCGCCGAGCAGGGCAGGGCGTGCCAAGCAGGGCTCCAGTTGTATTCGTAGGCTGGAATCTCCGAGCACACGCGCAACAAACAGCCCAGGTTTAACGACAGCGAAGCGGCCAGCATCAGCCTGGGGCTAAAGAGCACCTTCATGCCGCAAAAGGCTGGTAGAACTCTTTGGCCGATGGCGAAGATCATGCCGGCCAGGAAGCCCACTGTCAGGGCGTGCCGCGAGGCGCCCCAGATGCCGCCCTGCGAATCCGCCATCGCCGCCCAGATCGACAGCGCGGGAGTCACCAGCAGCCAGCCGTAGCACAGGCGCACGAAGAATGGGAAGCTTGGATGAATGGCCTGGGTCTTGGCAGGCTGCCGGGCTTGTTCAAAGACGTGCAGTGCGAAGATAGCGGTCGCCGAGGCAATCAACAAGAGTCCCGATGCCAGCCGGAACGATCCAGCCAACGCAGCCAGGACGCCCGACGCGCAAAATGCCAACGCAGCGAGAAGTCCAGGGTTGGATGGCTTCGGCAAGCCCAGGAAGACCGGCAGCCAGCGTGCGTTGAATCCCCAGACAGCAAGCACCGGAAACCCCCAGGTTGCCAGCACCAGGTAGCGCTGATCGAACCAATGCGGGAAGTCAGGGGCTGAAGCTTGCAGCGCAAGATAAATACTGGCACCCAGGTTCACGATCAAGAGAAGCAGAAAGCCGAACATGGAGGCGATCACCAGCCTCATCCAGTGCTCAACGTGCTTCCGCGGGCTGCCGCTCTCATGCCTGCTCACGGTAGCGAAGAAGATCAGGAACGCCGCCAGTTCGAGCGCCGCGGAACACGGAAGCAGAATGCGCCACTGCGCTAGATAGACATTGGCTATCCAGCGGAGAATCAGGCCCGCGGTCCACAGGCCCCAGCTCAGCCAGGCG
This sequence comes from Bryobacteraceae bacterium, assembly GCA_035501155.1. Taxonomy (GTDB): domain Bacteria; phylum Acidobacteriota; class Terriglobia; order Bryobacterales; family Bryobacteraceae; genus Palsa-89. The sequence goes on along the minus strand of DATJWO010000041.1, from coordinate 224,883 downwards.
CGGCTTACAGCGAACGGCGCCAGATGTCCCATTTTCGATAGAGAGTAGTAGCCGATGCCGATGACGAAGGTCCCGATCCAGCCAAAGATCTGAGCGTGCCCATGCGCTTGCAGCCAGGCTGCCGATAACGAAGCAAGCGAGTGGCGGCTGCTGATCGCAATCAGGTTCCACACGCCCAGAAAAGTGCCGGGCAGCAGCATGAAAAACAACCCGGTCACTACATAGGCGGCGGTGGCGCGCTGCAGCTTGGCTTCGTCAGAGCGTGACACCGGACTCCTCCGTAGTGAGATTCGTCGCCAGGACCGCGCGCGGAAACAGGATGTTGTTTTCCAGATGGATGTGCCGGTGCAGGTCGCGCTCGAACTCTTCCAGGCCGTGGTAGAGCGCGCGAAAACTCGGGCAGGCATCGCCGGGAGCGCGGAACTGCCCGGTCTCGGAACGGATCGCGCTTAGCAATTCACCGGCGTTGTCGTGCTCCGACATCATCTGGCGAATCGGAAACTCGACGTTGCGATATTCGCCGGCGGTGGACGGCGCCGATCGGCTGGCTTCTTCCAGGCGCTTAATCATAGGAAACAACACGCGCTCCTCTTTGAGCATGTGGTGGTTGAGTTCGAAAGCCAAAGCGCCGAAGGTTTCCTCGATCTTTGTCAATTCGGGGTGAATCGATCCATGCCTCGAGCGCACCTTGGAGGCCAGAGCCGTCAACCGCGGCGATTCCTGACGGACAAACGCATGATGCTTTTCGACAATGTGGTCTGCTAAGTCCGCCAGCGACGCCTCCTGCCAACGCTGGTCCGGCTCGTCAGCGGCCTTCGGCTGGGCCAGCTCTTCCAATACCTTTTCCACCGCGACGTTCGCTTCCCGGCAGGCTTCCTCGAGCGGACGCCGCCCGCCGCAGCAATAGTCAATCCCGTGCGATTCAAACACTCGCACAGCCTGCGGGTGCTCCACGGCGATGTCCCGAACCAGGGTTTCGCGATCAGCTTTCATGCTCTGTTCTCCTCTGACTTGAGTCTGGAGCAGGCAGCGGACGAAAGCAGTGACCGAAGTCACGCAAGTACAAATTTCATGGTCTAGTTATTCGTGTCGCAGAGCGACCACGGGATCCACGCGCATCGCCCGGCGCGCCGGAATCCAGCAGCCCAGCACTGCGGACAACACCAGGACGGTGGACGCTACTGCGAGTGTGAGCGGGTCACCGGGAGAAACGTCTACCAGCTCGGATTGCAAGACGCGAGTCAGGGCTTCTGAGCCAGCCAGTCCGAGAGCAAGTCCCATTCCCAAGGGAAAGATCCCCTGAAGAAACACGAGCTTGAGAATGTCGCCCGCAGTCGCCCCCACCGCCAGGCGAATGCCAATCTCCTGAGTGCGCTGGCTCACCGAATGCGCGATCACTGCATACATGCCGATAGCCGCCAGCAGGATCGCAATCGCTGCAAAAATCAGGAACAGAGCGGCGCTGACTCCTTCGGTCCAGTAATTGTTCAGCGCCAAGCTCTCGGTCAGGGGCTTGGGACCCTCGATCGATCCAAGACCGGAATAAATGACGAGATCGGGATCGTTCGCCTGAATCTCTCGCCGAAACGCACTCACCAGAGTTCCAGGAGGGACACCCGTTTGCGCCAGCACATCCATGTCCGCCGCCGGTCTCTGGCGGAAGGGGACGTAGACCACGGGATTGAAGGTTTGGCCGGTTGGGTCGTTCTGAACGATGCCGGACGCGATACCCACGACGGTCCGCCAAGCGTCCGGGTTCTTTCCGTCGAATAACCGAAGACGTTTTCCCAGCGGGTTTTCTCCGGCCGGCCACAACTCACTTGCGAACCGTTGGTTCACGATCGCGACGGGGGTTCCGGAAGCACGATCGAAATCGTTGAATTCCCGTCCCGAGAGCACCGTAGCACCCAATGTCCGGAAATAATCCGGGCCGATGACAACCGTGGAAACCGTCGGCCGGAGTTGCTCCTCAATCGGCGGGGTGCCGGCAAGTTCATAAGGAAGGCGCGGCGCGTAGAGTCCCGGAAGGCTGTCGGCAAGGGACAGAGAAGCCACACCAGGGATGCTTTTCAGACGGGCCGCGAGGCGCTCGAAAAAAGCGACCCGCGCCTCCGCGACGGGATATCGAACGGCTGGCAGCCTCAGGGCCGCTGTGAGGATCTTGGACTTCGTGACACCCAGATCGGCCGTGTAGATCTTCACAAAGCTCCGAAGCATTAAGCCAGCTCCGGCCAACAACACGATCGACAGCGCCATTTCTCCGGTCACCAGGAGCGCGGAGAGTCCTCGCCTGCCGATTCCGCCCGCAACGCCGCGGCTGCCATCTTTCAGCGCAGCGTTCACGTCGAGCTTCGAGAGTCTCAGCGCGGGCGCCAAGCCGAAAAGGACTCCCGTTGCGATCGAAATCGCGACGAGATAGGCGCAAACGCGGGCATCTACGGCGAAATCCCAGTGATTGTACGAGCTCGGAGGATTCGAAAGCAGCTCATACGCGCGAACAGCTGCTAAGGCGATCAAGCAGCCTGCGACGCCTCCTGCGGCCGAAAGCAGGAGGCTCTCAGTGAGGAGCTGGCGAATGATTCGCATCCGCCCGGCGCCGAGTGCGATGCGCACCGAGATCTCGCGGGAGCGCCCGATGGCGCGGGCCAACGTGAGATTCGCAAGGTTCGCACAAGCGATGAGGAGCACAAAACCAACGGCACCCCAGATCGCGCCGTAGAGTGCCACAGCGTGCCGGCCAATAAAGGCCTCGTCGAATTGGGACAGGTGCGGATGGACGCCTTGATTGGTCAGCGGGTAAGCGCTTTCGAGCCGGCTTCCGATGGTATCCATTTCCACCTGGGCGCTTTGGATCGTCACGCCGTCCGCCAAGCGGCCGAAAGCAAACCAGAGATTTCGCTTCTCCCGCCGGAGCGAATCGGCGGCCGGCACGAGCGGCACCCAGAGATCCACCCTGTGATGCGGGAAATCGAAGCCCGCGGGCATAATGCCGATCACCGTGGTCGGGACGCCGTTGAGGCGGATGTTTCTTCCGATCAAAGACGGGTCCTGCGCATAACGCCGCTGCCAAAACGCGTAGGTCAAGATCGTCACCGCGGGCGCGCCCGGTACTGCATCAGAAGGCCCGAAATCCCTGCCGAGGATCGGACTTTGGGCCAGCACATGAAAACTGTTAGCGCCGAGCAGCGTTCCGTCGCAGGCCTCCGGCGGGCCACTCCGATCGTTGACGATCATCCGCAGGCCGCCGTTCGATACAACCGCCATTCCGCGGAAGGATCTGGCCTGCGCTCTCCAGTCCTCAAAGTCGGGATAGGAGACGCCAAACCCGCGGCCCTCCTTCAGGGTTCCGATGTACAGGATTCGATTGTCCGGGTCCACATGCGGGAATCCGCGGAACAGCACGGAGTTCGTCACAGTGAAGACCGCCGCGTTCACTCCGATGCCGACAGCGAGTATGGTGATCGCCAACGCCGTGAACCCTGGACTCTTCGAGAGAGTCCGAAGGCTGAAGCGCACGTCGCTGATTAGGTCCATGCAGGCTTATCGGGATGTGGCTTGTCCGCCCAGGGCGGGATTCTTAGCCAGGCTCACCAGATTGGCCAGGATGCGATAAGCGCCGGGCACGCCGTCGGGCAATTGCCGGTAGAGCGCGAAAGCGTCATAGATGTAAACTCCCTTGCCGTAGCGCGCCAGCAGCAGGCCGCCGCGCTGCGGGTCCTGGTCAGGATCGTGCGCCTCCACCAGTGGCTCATAGTGCGAGTCCCAACTTTTCAAGAAACCGTGGCCGCGCTCTTCCACCCAGCCTGAAAAATCGGCCCTGGTGATCCGATTCGGCCAAGTGAACGCAGGGCTGTCGGGCTTGAGCAGTGTCACCTCGGAGCCTTCGTCCACCACCTTCTGAGGATTGTTGCCAAGTTCGAAGGGATACGGACCGTAGTTCTGGTCGAAATCCTGGAGGTTGTACTGCACGATCAGCACACCGCCGCTTTTGACGTAGTCCAGCAGGCGCGCGTTGGCGGACTTCAGTTCGGGCCGGACCGCGTAAGCGCGCGTGCCGAGGATGACGGCGTCGTAACCAGAGAGATCGCCTTGCGCGATGTCGCTGGCGGCCAGCGTGCGGACGTTCTGGCCTAGATTCTCGAGCGCACGCGGCACATCATCGCCGGTGCCCGGCAGATAGCCGATATGCAGGCCCTCGGGGATCTTCACATCCACACCGACCGCGCGATAGACGGCCGGCCTGTAGTACGGATAGGGCCGCAACCCGGCATAGCCGACCAGCCGGTAGCCTTCTTCGTAGCGTTTGCCTTGATATTCGGCCACCGCAGTGATGCGGTGTTCGCCGGGGGCGACGGCGTTTGGCAGCACCGAAAAGGTAATGGTTTGATCCTCGCCATCACGCGCCATGGAAAAATCGGCGGACTCGGGCGAGGACCGCCAGCCGGCCGGCAGTTCCAGACGGAGCACGCCCTTCGCCGGGCCCTTCACGTTGCTGTGCACCGTGCAGGAAAAGGCGAACGACTTCGCGCCCACCGGCACCGCGCCCGCAGCCGGAGAAACGGATACGGAAATCGCGGGTCCCACGATGAGCGGCTCTTCTACAACACCATCGGTCTGGATTCGCTGCCGGGCCTGTACCACTTCGGCGAGCTCCAACGGCACGCCCCGATAAGAGACGCGCGCACGCGCCGACAGCGGATAGGGCGCGGTGGATAGATTGCGATAGCGCGGATCGGTGAGATCGTAGTAAGCCTGCTCGTCGTTCGGACGCGTGAAGTACGGCCGGGTGAGTGCAGCGTCGGCGGGCGCAGTCACGGAGAAGTGCGCAGGCGCAAGCGCACGGCTGGTAAACGTCTTGGGTGCTGCTTCGCGGCTCTGAATCTGCCAAACCCTGCCGTCCGACGCGGCCACCGAAACGGATTCGATATTCAACGGCTCCGCGCTTTGGCTGAACAGGTCAACCTGGACGTCGAAGGACTGACCTGGAATAGCGACGCCGAATGTCGGGCCGGGCGGCGCAAACGGATTGCGCGCCGGCGCCTTGCGTGAGGGCATAACGGCGGCGTCCATTGAAAGGCCCAGGGCGCAAGTGAGCGCGTGCTGGAACTGGCCCTCTTTGACGCCCAACTCGAAAAGCACGTCATCTTTGGCCGATTCCGACAAGCTTTCCGCCCGGACTTGTCCCATCAAGGAACGGGTTTCCCGTAAGCCGTCGGCCAGAACCGGCGCGATGCTCTGGGGGCGATCCGCATGATATTCCGTCGATGCCTGAGCTGCCAGCCGCGCGATCTCCGCCAGGCCTTTCTTCAGATAATCCGGCTCATTCGGGACCAGCGAACCGATGCCGCCAACTGAGACATCGATACCGTCGAAGTAGGATTCCTCATGCTCGGCCGCAGGCACGCGCGAGTCGTAGCGGTGATATCCGGATGCCATCGGCGTGGGCTGCGGAATGGCGACGCCGTCGTTCTGGCTCTTTTGAAAACCGAGCCCTTCACGGCCGATTTGCAGGTAGGTGAGCCCAACCGATGGCGCGAAGCCGCCCTCCTGGATCTCGAGAGTCGTGGAAGGCTTCTTCTCCGACCAGGTTTTGTGAATGTAATCGAAGAACCGCACCGGCACGTACTTGTCGGTGGCGTAGTCGTACATGCCTTTCGGCGTGATGTCAAAGAAAGGCACGCGAGCGTATACTTTCAGCGGAGACCAGGGCCGCAGGCCCTCGCGAATCTGTTCGGGAAACATGGTGGGGTCGCCAGCCGCCAGAAACGCCTCCTGAGCCATCTGGCCGGCCACCTGGTGATTGCCGTGGCCATCGGTGGGCGCGCCCACGAACACCGAAGTGATGACGAGCGGACGAGTCATACGAATCACGCGCACCACGTCCGAAAGAACGCGGTCATGATTCCACTTCTCGAGCGCTTCCTCGCGGGTTTTCGAGAAGCCGTAGTCGACGGCGCGCGTCCAATATTGATCGACGCCGTAGAACCGGTCGGCCGCAAGCAGTTCTTCGGTGCGCACCAAGCCGAGCGCGTCGTAGAGATCGGGCGACATCGCATTCTGGCCGCCTTCGCCGCGGTTGAGCGTCAGCAGGACCGCTCGTGCGCCATCGCCGCGCGTCTCGCGAGCCAGCATTCCGCCGTCCTCGTCGTCCGGATGCGCCGTCACCATCAGGAGGCTGGCGCGGGTTTGGAGCGCGTGCAGCCAGTGCGTCAGGCCGGGAGCGCCGCGGTCCACGTCCACCGGCGTTGAATCGAGCGTGATCGGCCGCGGTGGATCGTTTGCCTGCGCCCATGCGAATCCGAGCGCGAGAATCAGGACGGCTAGCGCGCGCCAAGGTACGCACGAATCTCGCATATATACAGACTACAGCGCCTTCGCCTCTCGCATCACGCCACGGGCGGCGGCGCCGTTCAAGGACGAGCGCGCGCGCAAACAATTTCCGGTATGATTGAGTCCAAAACCAGCATGAAAAGCCTTTCGAAGTTATTCGTTGTTGCCGCACTGTTGCTTCCGTGCAGCGCCCGCGCGCAGCATCACGCGCCACCTCCGCCGCACTCGCTGCGGCTCTATGTATTCGACTGCGGCAGCCTGAACATCTCCGATCCGGAGCGGTTCCGGTTTCACAAAGAAGAGCTCGCCACCACCAACATGTCCGTAGCGTGCTTTTTGATCGCGCATCCCAAAGGCACCTTGATGTGGGACGTCGGCGCGGTGCCGGACCGGTCGTTGAAGCCGGGCGAGAAATCCGTCACCGAAGGGTACGCCACCATCACGGAGAAACTGAAGCCGCAACTGGAAGCGACCGGCTACGAACCATCGGACATCACCTATCTGGCCCTGTCGCATTATCATTACGACCACATCGCCAACTCGAATGACTTCGCCAGCGCCACTTGGCTGGTCCGGAAGGTGGAACGCGATGCCATGTTTGCGGCGAAGCCGCCCGATCGCGTCAATCCGGCCAATTACAACCTGCTGCGGGACAGCAAGACGATCATCATCCCGGCCACCGAGGACTACGACGTATTCGGCGACGGAACCGTGGTCATCAAGTATGCGCCCGGTCACACGCCCGGCCATCAGGTGCTGTACCTGAAGCTCGCTAAGACCGGCCCCGTGGTGCTCAGTGGCGATCTCTACCATTACCCTGAAGAGCGCAAGCTGAAGCGCGTGCCGACATTCGAATACGACCAGGCCGAGACCGCGGCCACACGGGAAAAGATCGAAGCGTTCCTCAAGCAAAGCGGCGCGCAATTGTGGATTCAGCACGATTACATCGCCAATTCGAAGCTCAAGAAGGCTCCGAAATTTTATGAGTAAGAAATGGGCGGCGCTGCTGGCCACCACAACAGCGCTTCTCGCTCAGCAGAAGCGCGCGGTGAAGACGGTTCAGTCGGAATCGCCGTCCAGCTTTACTTACGGACCCAATAAAGAGGGTTACCCCACAATCGACATCAGCGATGCCGCTTACGAAGTCGTCGGGGAGGGTATACCCGGCCGTCCCACCAACGAGCGGCTGGTGCTGCGCATGACGATTCACACCAAGCAGGTTGTCGATGAAATCGGCATGAAGGCTTCAACGACCGTGGAGGCTTGGCCGGTCGGCGTCGATCTGAAGCAGAAACCGCTGTACTCGCTTAAGGTGGAAGGCGTGGACCCCAAGCCGGTCGGCAGCGAGCTGCTGTCGATTTCGCGCGGCCTGGAAGATGTGCAATGGTGGTCGGTTTATAAGCTAGCCACCGGACAGCATTTGTTCGACACATACGTCCCGCTGGTGCCATTTTCGATTTCCCGGGAGATCCAGACCATGCGTTACGCCGGCCTGGAAGTGCCTCCCGACGATGCCGCGGACGCGCGCCTCAAAGAGGCGCATGTTGTGGCGGTGCTGACCTACGCCTCGGCCGAGCGAGTGATCCGCGAGGCGCTCGTCACCAGCGAAGACCCCAAACAAGCGATCCTGCTGCGCTCCTACGCCGACGCCTCACGCTGGCTTGGACTTGCCGATGGGCCACCACCGTCGGGAAAAGGCGAACCCGGGCGTAGTCTGAAACTCATATTCTTCCAGAACTACCCCGCGGCCTCGGCGCCTGTCATCGTCACGATCCCTATCGCCAAGGACGATCTGGATTTGGCCCATGCACAATTACCGCCGCGTCTTCACCTGGCGAGTTGGAAGCGGTAGGCCATGAGGGGCTGGCCCGCGCCGGACTGATGGGATAAAATGATCGGCGGTTGCAAAGGCGCGTGAACAGGGTCATCAGGTGCGGGGCTTGGATCGCTTTGGCGCTCTGCGGTTTGCTCATTTCGGCGACCGTTGACAAAGTGCCGGACAGTCCCGCCGAACTCAAGCAGCTCACTCGATCCACGGCGCTTTCTTGCGATCACCAGGCCCGTCCGGGCGTTGATGCTGTGCGGATTCCTCTACGCGAGACCGATCGTCACGACGCCATACCAAGCTGGCGTCACAGTCCGCAAAGCCACGACGCCCTGAAACGCCCGGCCCGTCCCCGGTTTCTTCGCTTGGCCGCCGATTCATCTCCTCCTGCCCTCGTTTCGTAACACATTCGGCGCACCCGCGGTACGGCCGAGGACCACTGTCCTTCCAACCCGGGTGACAATGCATAAATTGAAACAGGAGCATGTAGGTGCAAAGCGAGAGCCACCCCGAAATTGCCGTCCTCACGGACGTCTCGGCGCGCCTGGGCCGCAATCCGCTGCTCGTGCAGGCCGCTTCTGGCAATACCTCCGTCAAACTCGACGGTGTTCTTTGGATCAAAGCCTCGGGCAAGTGGCTGGCGCGGGCCGGCCAGGAAGAAATGTTTGTCCCAGTGGACTTGGAGGAGATGAGGAAAGGCGTCGCGCACGGACTGGATCTGGCCAGGGTCCGTAGTTCGGTGGGCCAGAACTTGAGGCCGTCCATCGAGACGGCCATGCATGCCGTCATTCCTCATCGGGCAACCATCCATGTGCATTCGGTAAACGCCATCGCGTGGGCGGTGCGCAAAGATGGCCGTGAACGCTGCGCCGAGCGGCTAGCTGGCTTGGAATGGCAGTGGATTCCGTACGTCTCATCGGGCCTGCCCCTGGCGCACGCGGCGCAGAAAAGCCTCGCTCGGTCGCCGCGCGCCCAGGTTCTCGTGTTGGCCAATCACGGCCTGGTAGTGTGCGGTGACGATGTCTTAGCCGCCGAGGAGCTGCTCCAAGAGGTGGAGAAGCGGCTCTACATCCAGCCTCGTGAGACGCCTGCGCCGAGCACCGCGCTGCTCGAACAAGCCATCATCGGATCCGACTGGCGGCTGCCGGACCGGGATGTGGTGCACGCGTTGGGCACCGACACCATTTCCCGCGCAATCCTGCAAGCCGGAATCCTGTATCCGTGCCAAGCCATCTTCCTCGGTGACCGCGTTCCCATGTGGCCGGTGTCCATGCCGCCCGCACGCGAAGTGCGCGGCCAGCTTCGCCAGGCAACGGCGCCCGGATTCATCGTTGTCGAAGATCGCGGCGTGATCCTCAGCAAAGCGCTGAACGGAGCCGCGCGGGAAATGTTGCACGGGCTGGCTGAAGTGATTCAACGGCTCGATAGCCAGGCCAATCTCCGCTACCTGACGGGCGCCGAACTGGATCTGGTCATGAACGAAGACGCGCATCGTTACCGCGGCTTGGTGGAGCAGGCGGGAAACCGCGCGCACCGGGCAAGTGCCTGAAATAGCAGATTTTTTCGCACCCCCAGAGTGGGGGATATCACGCTCAGTGGCGGGTGAAGCCACCCGGCCTGCCGCGAATCGCTAAATCTTTCTTAAACTTACGCGCGAGGTCCCCACGGGGACGAGGCGGTCTGTCGCATGCATCCAACAGGCAGCGAGGGAGGACCGTATGTCTCAAGGCTCATTTATTTTGCTCCTGCTGATCATGTGGGCGGTGGTGGCGACACTCTACACCGTCATCTTCAAAGTGACTCCAGGTCCTGAAAAGAAGGCCAGCGAAAGCGCGCCCGTCCATCCTGGCGAACGCAGGATAGAGCACAGGCTGCCGCACGCGGCTTAGCCCTGCAGAGCAGCTAGAACACGCTTCGGCGTCAGAGGAAATTCGTGCATCCGGACGCCGGTTGCGTCAAAAAAGGCGTTCGCGATGGCAGCCGCGGCTGCCGCCATTACTTCCTCGCCAGCGCCGGACGGCTGCTCATTCAGGCGCTGCACCACGACCGGCGTAACGTCAGGGCATTCTTCAAACCGCAGGATCGGATAGCTGCTCCAGTCCACGCTGGTGACGCCGGTTGTGCTAAACGTGACTTCCTCGTGTAGCATTCGGCTGGCGGTTTGCACCAACTGGCCAACGATCTGGCTTTCGACATTGCCTGGATTCACCACGAGGCCCGCATCGATCGCGCCGTAGAGATGTTTGACCGCAACGCGGCCGGTTTCCTTGTTCACTTCAATGTCGGCGACGGCGCCGCCCCAGGATTGAAGATGCGTGCCCAGCCCGATGCCCCGCCCGGTTACGACTTTGTCCCTCGACAGATTGGATGCGGCCTTGTGATGGCTCCAGTTCGCCGCCTTCGCAGCCGCGTCTAGAACGCCCTGCCAGCGTTCGTCGGCAATGTTGTTTTGCCGGAATTCGTGGGGATCCATCGAAAGTTGATAGGCTAGCTGATCGATCGCCTGTTCGGAAGTGAAAGCGAACGCCAAGTCCAGCGGCGAGCGCAGCCACGCCCCTTTGAGATAGGCCATCCCCGGCAGCTTGTGATTCACCAGCCGCAGGTTAGAAATCTTGTACATCCCACCGCAGGTCCGCGGGTTCACACCCTGCACGCCTTGCGCCGGCCCGAAGCCCCATTCGGTAGCGGGCGCGCCGGCCAGTTGAGCGGATGTCTCCGTGCCACTCCAGTTGTGCTGCCAGCCGTGGTATTCATACGCGACCAACTTGCCGTCGGCATCCGCCGCCGCCCGCACTTCTCCGACGTGCGCGGGGCCATAATTGTCCCAGCCATGCTCATCCCAGCGCATGAACTGCAGACGAACCGGTTTGCCCGCCAGCTTCGAAAGCAGCGTGGCCGCCTGGGCCACATCGTCGTAGCAGCTGTGGCCGTAAGTTCCCGAGCCTTCGTAATACTGCACCCGAATTTTGTCCACAGGCAGGCTCAGCAGCCGCGCCAGGGTGCTGCGCGTGCCGTAGACATCCTGCGTCGAACAGATGATGAGCGCCGAATCGGGCTTCACGTCCGCGATGGCGCAGTTGGGTCCGAATGGCGCGTGCGATTGATAGGGAGCACGGCAAGTCAACGAGACCACGTGAGCTGCGGAAGTCAACGCGCCAACGTCCCCGCGAGCCGTGACAATTTGCTCTTCGGTCTTCGCCGCATGCATGTGTTCATGCAGCGCAGCGTTGCCCGGAAGCGTGGGTGCGTTGTCCCAGGTGACCTTTAACTGCTGCGCGGCGCGCACGGCGTCCCATTCGTTCCCGGCCACTACACCAAGGAAATCGGCTTTGCGAAGAACTCGCGCGCCGGGGATGTTGCGAATAGAAGTCTCATCGATCGCCAGAATCTTCGCGCCCGCACCATACGCGCGCTGGCCCCTCGGGCGGACCACGCGGCCATGCAACATGCCCGGCACACGGATGTGCTGCATGTAGATATACTGGCCGCTTACTTTCTCCGGGATGTCATTGCGGGGGATGCTGGCGCCGACCACTTTGTATTCCGATGGCGGCTTCACCGGCGCGGACCCAGTAAATGGCAAATTGAAGCGCTTGTCACCCAACAGTTCGCCATAGCTTACGGAGCGCTTGCTGCCTTTCGCGGAAACCACGCCCTTCGAAACCGTGAGCAGCGAGACAGGCGCGTCCAGCTTCGCGGCGGCCATTTTCAGCAGCGCGGCGCGAGCTTCAGCAGCAGCCGTGCGAACTTGAGGTCCGCCGCGCTGTATGGAAGCGCTGGAATACGTGCCGCCCTGATTCGGCGTGACGTTGGTGTCCAGGCGCACGGTCTTGATCTGGCTCATGTCCAGATCCAGTTCTTCGGCCGCCATCTGGAGCAGCGCGGTGGAATTCCCTTGGCCGAGTTCGGCGAAACCGATATAAACCGTGGCGGTGTTGTCGGAGTGGATCGCCAGCCAGGTGTCCACCTGCTTGGGATCGGGCGGACCGGCTATCGTGCCGCGCGCGCCAGCGGTCTGCTGGGCAAAAAGCGAGTCGCGCAGCGGAAACCCGATGACCAGCGCGCCGCCAGTCTTCAGAAAATCGCGCCGGAGTGTCATTTGCGCACCTCCGCCATCATTTGGGACGCTCGCTGAACTGCCTGAATAATCCGCGGGTAGGTTCCACAGCGGCACAAGTGCCCGTTCATGTGCGAACGGATCTGCTCTTCTGTGGGCTCCGGCGTTTTCGCCAACAGCTCCGACGCCTTGATGATCATGCCGTTGTAGCAGTAGCCGCACTGCACGGCCTGCACGTCGATCATGGCCTGCTGCACTGGATGCAGTGCCGGAGCCTGCCCATGCCTCCTTTGTCCGGCGTACCACGCGGGTAAGCCTTCGAGCGTGGTGACTGATTTGCCCTGGACCGCGGAAACCGGCGTGACACATGAGCGCGTTTCGACGCCATTCACCAGCACCGAGCAGGAGCCGCACTGCGCCAGCCCGCACCCGAAGCGTGGGCCCTGGAGCTGCAGCTCATCGGTAAGGACATACAACAAAGGCGTGTCGGGGGCGGCGGCGATCCGCCACGTCTTTTCGTTCACTTTGATCTTAAGTTCGCTGGCCATTGAAGATGCTCCCGGCGAATGGTGTGACTCGCGTTTTCCAGGGTATCAATTACGGCGGCTCCCGGCAGTATACTGGATGGCACGCCTTTGGCGGCACGAACATGGTGGAAACAAACACGAACCTGATTGGCGATGTGACTGTGGTCGCACTGACCGGACGGCTCCATCTCGGCAATTCGCTGACCTATGTCGAGAATGTGCTCAACCGCCTCATCGAAGGCGGCATCCGCAAGCTGGTGCTCAATCTGACGCAGCTCGAATATATCGACAGCTCCGGCCTGGGAATGCTCATCGGCTGTAACGGGCGCATGGATCAGCATGGCGGAAAGATGCACGTCGCGGGAGCGCATGGCGCAGTGTCGAAGGTGTTCGCCGTGGTCCACGCCGACCGCATTCTGCAATTGGACGCCGACGTCGAGTCCGCGTGCGCCCGGCTATCGACCGGAAGTGCCGCCGGTGCATAGTCACTGACCTGTCAGTGACCGTTCGTGCATTGACCCTTGCCACGGCGCGATACTAGACTGAAGCGAACGACGTGGGGTCTTTACTCAGTCCTCATTCTCCGCAGACGCAGTCGATCGAATCCCTCTTCTTACTCGTTCTTACCATCGCGGCAGCAGTGTTTGTAGTGGTCGCCGCCGGGGTGGTCTGGAGCATCGTACGCTACCGGTGGCGCGGCGGCGAAGGCGAACCACGGCAGCGCTTCGGTTCGCGCAGCGCTGAAATCGCCTGGACCGTCATTCCCCTCTTTATCTTGACCGGGCTCTTCATCGTGACCGTCCGCGCCATGGTCTTCATCGACGCTCCGCCGAATTCCAGCCGCCAGCCTGACCTGATCATCACCGGTCATCAATGGTGGTGGGAGGCACGCTATCCCAACGGCGTCGTAGTGCCGTGGGACATTCACATACCCGCAGGACGCCGGCTTCGCGCCCGCATCGAATCCGACGACGTGGTACACGATTTCTGGGTGCCCGAACTGGCCCGCAAGATGGACGCCGTGCCCGGGCGGCCGAGTTACATCTGGCTGGAAGCCGCCACGCCCGGAGCTTATCTTGGCACATGCTCCGAATTCTGCGGCGCCGATCACGCCTGGATGCGCTTCCGCGTGATCGCCGATCCGGAGCCGGATTTCGACGCGTGGCTTCAAAATGAAGCGGGGAGCGAGCCCAACGAAGTCCCGGCCAGGGACGAGCGTCTGTTCCGTGCAAAATGCGGTGAGTGCCACACCACCACTGCCCGCCAGACTAGCTCAGGGAAAGGTCCGAGCCTAGCACACCTCGCCGGCCGCGAATCCCTCGGCGGCGGCGTTTCCCGAAACACTCCCGAAGCCCTGATGCTTTGGCTGACCGACCCACAGGCAGCCAAGCCCGGCAATCGCATGCCCACGGTAAAGCTAACGCCTGACGAGCAGCGGGTGATCTTGCGCTTCCTGGAGAGCCTGAAATGACCGCCTGGCTATGCGCCATCGATCACAAACGCACCGGCATTCTCTACCTGTTCTCCTCCCTGCTCTTCTTCCTGGCCGGCGGCATGGAAGCGATGGTGATGCGCGCGCAACTCGCGGCGCCGCACCTCAAGCTCATCGCGCCAGAGACGTACAACCAGATGTTCTCCATGCACGGCACCACGATGATCTTCCTGGTTGCGATGCCCGTGCTGACCGGCTTCGGCGTGTACCTGATCCCGCTGATGATCGGCGCCAACGATACGGCTTTCCCGCGCCTCGGCGCGCTGAGCTTCTGGCTGCAGTTCTTCGGCGGAATACTGCTTTACTTGAGCTTCGCCACGGGCGGCGCGCCGGATGCCGGCTGGTTCAGCTACGCGCCGCTCAGCGAAAAACCGTTCGCACCGGGCGCGGGCCTGGATTACTGGGCGCTGGCTTTGCTGCTGGTTGTCGCGGGCAGCATAGGATCCGCCATCAACCTCATCGTGACCATCGCCACCTCGCGCGCACAGGGGATGACCATGCGCCTGGTGCCGCTGTTCGTCTGGATGACGCTGGTGACATCGGTGATGATCGTCTTCGCTCTGCCGGCGCTCGGTGCTGCGCTGGTCTTGCTGCTGAGCGATCGCATGTTACATGCGCATTTCTTCGACCCTGCGCACGGCGGCTCGCCCCTGCTCTGGCAGCATTACTTCTGGATCTTCGGACACCCCGAAGTCTACATTGTCGTCCTGCCCGCGTTCGGAATGATCTCGGAAATCATTCCGGTGTTTTCGCGCAAACCGATCTTCGGCTATCCGTTCGTCGCGACGTCCACTCTGGCCATCGCGTTCTTGAGCTACGGCGTGTGGGTGCATCACATGTTCGCCGTCGCCCTGGGCCGCAACTTCCTGGCCGTGTTCTCAGCCGCCAGCATGCTGATCGCCGTGCCGACTGGCATGAAAGTGTTCAGCTGGATCGCGACCATGTGGGGCGGGGCGATTCGATTCACGACTGCGATGATGTTTGCCATCGCGTTCCTACTGGAATTTACGATCGGCGGTCTGAGCGGCGTCGCCTTCGCGACGGTTCCCGTGGACTGGCAGCTCACCGATACCTATTTCGTCGTCGCGCACATTCATTACGTGTTGTTCGGCGGCACCGTGTTCGCGCTTTTCGCGGCAGCCTATTACTGGTTTCCGAAGATGAGCGGCCGGATGATGGACGAGACGCTGGGCCGCTGGAATTTCTGGCTCGTCGTGATCGGCTTCAACACAGCCTTCTTTGTCCAGCACTTCCTCGGATTGATGGGGATGACGCGCCGCATCTACACCTATCCCGATTTCCCCGGGTGGGGCGCGCTCAACCTCATTTCTACGATCGGCGCCGGCATTCTCGTCTTTGGCGTTTTCCTGTTCGGCGCAAATCTACTCATGAGCTTGTATTTCGGATCCGCGGCGGGTGACGATCCCTGGAACGCCTGGACGCTGGAATGGTCGACGACGTCGCCGCCAGCGCTTCAGAATTTCGCCGAGTGTCCAGCTGTGCGCAGCCGCCGGCCGCTGTGGGACTTGAAGCATCCGGAAGCCCCCGACGAGGTGCACGCATGAGGAATCGCGCGCAACTCGGCATGGCGTTGTTCCTCATCTCCGAAGCTGTATTCTTTTTCCTGCTAATTCTCGCGTGCGTTTATTTTCACGCCTTGCCGCGTTTACGCGCGCCTTCCGGGTGGGTTCTCACGGCTCTGCTCTTTGCGGGTAGCGTGAGCATTTGGCGGAAATGGCGTTGGGCGGCGATTGCACTCGGCGCCATCTTCCTAGTGGTGCTCTTCGGAACGCCGTTCGCCATGTTAACCGCCGTCATCGGGTTATTTGTTGGAGCCGGTGTGATCGCGCTTGCCGTCGTCCCAGCGTCCGGCATACCAGCCCTGAGCTTGTATTGGTTTTTCTTTACCGGCGTCTGGCTGATCATCTTTGGAGTCGCGGGTCAGGCATGATTCTCTGGGACTGGGAACCGTCCGTCGTCATTGGCTGCGCGGCGCTCGCGATCGGATACATCGCACTGTTCCGCAGGCGCGGTCTAAACCGCATCGGATATTGGCTGGCCGGTGTGCTCCTGCTGCTGCTCGACTTGGTCTCTCCCATCGACACCCTCGGCGATCAGTATCTCTTCAGCGCCCACGTACTCCAGCACTTCTTCCTCGCGCTGGTCATTCCTCCGCTCCTGCTGCTGGGCACGCCGCGCTGGTTCGCCGAAGCGGCGCTGCGGCGGCCGATCCTCGCTACGACCGAGCGGATTTTCGGCCAGCCGCCGGTTTCCTGGCTGCTAGGTGTCGGCGCGATGCTGGCCTGGCACATCCCGGCGCTGTTCAACACAGCACTGGCGAACGACACGCTGCATATCGCGCAGCATCTCAGCTTGCTCGTCACCGGCGTCATTTTCTGGTGGCCCATCGCCGGACCGCTGGAGCCGCGCAACCTTCAGGCCCTCTCGGCCGTCACATATTTGTTCAGCGCTTGTTTGTGCTGTAGCTTGCTGGGCGCGTTTCTGACCTTTTCGCCGGCGGGCCTTTATCCGGCCTACCTGCATCCCGGCGACTCACTGGGCGTCCTGCCGCTGCTGCGCGACCACTGGGGCCTCGACCCCGGAAGCGATCAGCAACTGGGCGGTCTGATGATGTGGGTGCCCGGCTGTTTTGTGTATCTAACCGGCATCTTGACGCGTGTGTCGCGCTGGTATGCGGAGCCCGGCTCCGCCAGGGAGCACGCAGCATGACCCGTCCCACCAGCTACGCGCCGATTGCGCTTGCTGCCGGCTTGATGTTCCTCTTGTGGGGCGCGGTCTCCGCCTGGATGGTCTCAGTGGCCGGAGTGCTCCTGGCGGGCATTGGCGCCGCGCGTTGGATTCGAGATCTTCGACATGACAACTGACACCCTCAGTACTCCTGTGGTGCAGACCGCCGGCCTGCACCGCTTCGCCGTTCTCGTCGCGCTTTTCGCGCTCGCCGCCATCGTAGCCGGCGCCGTCGTGACCAGTATCGAAAGGCCCATCGCGGCTACCACCGCCGCGGTGAGTGCATCCGCAGCGTTCCAAGTCTGGCACCGGACCATCGCTTTGGTAGCCGGCGCTCTCATGGTCGGCCTCGCATTCTGGCTGGCGTTCGGAAAAGTACAGAAAGGGCTTCGCTTGTTGGGCTGGGCAGTTCTCGCGGGAGCTGCCGTTGAGGCCGCTCTCGGCGCGCAAGAGGTGCTTCGTTCGCTCCTTCCGCTATCAGGTATCCTACACGCGCTGCTCGCCTACTTGTTCTTCGCCGCCGTGGTTGTCATCTGCGTGCTGACTTCGGAAAGCTGGAGCCGTGAGCCTCAATGGGTCCAGGACACCTGGCGTCCCTCCATGCGTTCGCTGGCCATCGTCATGCCCGCCATCGTGATCCTCCAGATCACCCTCGGAGCCTCCTTCCGCTACAAGGCGCTAGGGGTCCTTTGGCATATCATGAACGCCATGCTGGTGCTGTTGCTGATCTTGATCGTCTGCGTTTTCCTGATCCGGCAGTTCCCTACTCACCCCGTCCTTCGCCCGGCTGCCGTCGCGCTCGCCGTGCTCACAGGGATCCAGGTCCTGCTCGGATTCACAACCTTCCTGATGCTGCTCCTGTTCCCGGAAAGTAGCCCGGCCGTGATCGTCGCCAGCGCGCTTCACGCGGGCACGGGCGCCCTCACTTTGGCCGCGAGCTGCGTGCTGGCCGTCCAGATCCGCCGGAATATAGCGGCCAAAGATGTCACCGCGCGGTCAGTGACTGCAAGTTGACCATGCCACGGCTGGACTTTCCCGGACGCTCTGATAGACTACCCTATCGGGTGCCCTCCCGGTCCTCACCGCCTGGTGGTGACACAACCCAAGTGCATGTTGATTGAGAATCCGCTCAACAGTTCTGAGCTAGTCTTCCCTGTCCTGGAGTGTTGCCATATCCTCGGATTTGCGGTCTCGATCGGAACGATCGCGATTGTGGATTTTTCGCTGCTCGGCGTTGGCATGGTGAAACAGAGCCCCGCGCGGCTGGCCAAAGACACCTGGCTGTGGACGCTCAGCGGCCTGGTGCTGATGCTGTTCACCGGGCTCATGCTGTTTTCCTCCGACCCCGACATGTACTACCTGAATTGGGCGTTCCTGATCAAGATGGGATTCTTTGTGGCGGCCGTCGCTTTCCACTACACGATTCATCGCAAAGCTGTATCCTCGGAAACACCTCCATCCAACGGAAAGCTGGTGGCCTGTGTCTCACTCATTTTGTGGCTGGGCGTCATTTTTGGAGGAATTTTCATCGGATTCATCAACCCAGGTCTGGAGTTAGGATAGGCAACGCATGCTGCTCTCCTTTGCGCAGTGGGTGCAGGCGACGGCGTTTTTCACGGCCCTGCGCGGATCTTCGTATGTCTATCCGATCATTCTGTCCCTTCATATGGCTGGGGTCGCGTTCTTTGGTGGCATGGTGCTGCTCACCGACATGCGGCTGCTCGGGTTGGCGATGCGCAAGCACTCGCTCGCCGACGTGGTCGGGAACTTCCGCGTGCCCAAGCGCGCGGGTCTTCTGATCGTCGCCACCTGTGGGATTCTCCTGGCGTGCTCGAAAGCCGAAGAGTATTACTACAACGCCTTCTTCCGCACCAAGCTGATTCTCCTGACGCTGGCCTGCATCCATGCCCTGGTGTTCCGGAGCAGCGTATACGCCAAGGCCGCGGATCTCGATCGCGCCCCAAAGATCCCGGGCAACGCCAAACTGGCCGGGGCGCTTTCGCTGCTGATCTGGGCCAGCATCGCCTGCATGGGCCGCGGCATTGGCTACATCGAGCCGCCGCTCAACAAGATCCACGCCCAGATGCACGTCATCCAGGAAGCCGCGCTGGCCGCTTTCCGCGCGCCGGCCGAGTTCATAGAGAGGGGTCATTGAGATGTTATTGATCCAAGCAAATGCGATTGCAGACGCGCTCAACAGCTCCGAGTGGGTGTTCCCGATCGCCGAGTGCTTCCACATCACGGCGTTTGCCTGGTCGATCGGTTTGATCGCCGCGGTCGACTATAAGCTTCTAGGCTTTGGCATCCAGCACGCAAAACCTTCGGAGGTTTTGCGCGACACCGCGCCGTGGACCATTTTAGGGCTGGCGGTGGTATTGCTCTCGGGGCCGATCTTGTTTCTGTCTGACGCCCGCATGTACCTTCACAATTCGTCGTTCGTATTCAAGATGTGTGCCCTCGCGGTCGCGCTCCTCTTCAATTTCACGGTGCATTGGAAGGTGGCCAAGTCCGACACTGCTGGCAAACCTGCTCGCGTTGTGACGGCAATTGTTTCTTTGGCGCTGTGGATCAGCGTGGTCTTTGGCGGGCTGTTCATCGCGTTCGTCTGACCCACGGAGAAAACTATGCTCGAACTATTTCAATGGATTCAAAGCTGGGGCTTCATGTCGTTCATCCGGGAATCCGGCTGGGAATATCCGATCGTCATGAGCACCCACCTTACCTGCATCGCGATATTCGGCGGACTCATTGTGATCACTGATCTGCGGCTGCTCGGTTGGGCGTTTGTGGACAAGTCCATTGCCGACGTCGTAAACGGCCTGCGCTGGTGGAAGAGAATTGGCTTTCTGATCATGTTTGCGATGGGCTTTACGCTCTTTGGCTCCAAAGCGTCGGAATATTATCCGAACCCGTATTTCTGGGCCAAGATGTCGTTTCTCATCCTGGTTCTCATCCACGCGATCATCTTCCGCCCCATCGTTTACAACCATCCGGAACAACTGGACGCCTCCCCGGTGATTCCCACCCGCGCGAAGGTCGCCGGGGCTCTTTCGCTCCTGCTCTGGACTTGCGTCCTTTGCGCCGGCCGCCTGATCGGCTATTGGGAGCCGCCATCGCGCCAGAACCCCGTTGCCATGAACCACTTCCAGACGCACGTGCTGGAGCGCTAGCTGACATATCAATCTATGGGATGGATAGTATCATCGACGTTTGTCGACCGGGCCCGACCATCAGAGCTACTCTAATAGTCGGAAACTAGCGCAAGTGTCGAGTTTTTGGTCATGAGGGGGCATATGAAGAAGAGTTGCCTGTTAGTCCTTGGAGCCGTGTTCTTCGCCGTCGCCGGCCTTCCCGCTCACGGTCAAACGAAAGCGAGTTCAACCACCCCCGCCCCTGCGGACTTCAGCCCCTCCCTGAGCGGCCCGGTGAAGGACCGGCCCGCGCCAACGGGTTGGCCCCCCAAGGGACCGACGCCGATGACCCCGGATGGACATCCCGACATCTCCGGCGCCTGGGCGCCCAACGCGATTCGGCAAAATGTCGACTTGCGAGCTACGCTGAAGAAGGAGGGCGTCGAAATCCCGTTCCAACCCTGGGCGGAGAAGCTGTACCTCGAGCGTAAAGCGAATTTCTCGGCCGACGACCCCGAAGGGCACTGCCTGCCACCCGGCGTTCCCCGCATGACCACCACCCCCTATCCCTTCCGGATCATGCAAACACCCAAACTGACCCTAATCGTCTACGAGGGCGGCGCGCACATCTGGCGCCAGATCTTCACCGACGGTCGGAAGCACCCCGAGGATCCCAATCCCAGCTGGCTCGGCGATTCCATCGGCCACTGGGAAGGCGACACATTCGTGATCGACACGGTGGGGCTAAATGGCCTGACCTGGCTGGATGAATCCGGCCTGCCCACCACCGAATCGCTGCACGTGATCGAAAAGATCCGCCGCCCAGATCTGGGCCATCTGGAAATCGAAAACATCATCGACGACCCTAAGGCCTACACGCACACCTGGAGCTTCACCACGCACCCGTACATGTTGAAGGGCGACCTGATGGAGTACATCTGCCAGGAAAACAATAAGGACGTCCAGCACTTGGTGGGCAACGAGCACCGCGAGGGCAAATAGCCGCGTCCTGGTACCGTAAGTACAAAAGTTAACCTTGCCGAAAGCGCCACCACGCGGGTCAATGGGCTATGCCCATCCTCGCTCCCCTGGCGCTCGCTCTGGCCGCAACCACACACGCTCCGGCGTCTCTACCGGCGCAGTCGCCCTTTCCGGTGAAAGCGCCGACAGCCTGCACGATTGTCACGAAGGCCGAGCTTGAACAAGCTTTCGGACGTCCGGTCTCCGGTGGCGCGGAACATCTTACCAGTGCGGCGCAATCCACCTGCGACTACGCATCCGGTGACGGCGAGATCACCATTGCCCTGGTCCATTCCGGCGACAAGCTGGACGCCGACGAAGAGATGAAGGAACTGAAAAAGATTCTGCCGAAGGGCGCGGTCCGCGAAGCCTCCGGAATCGGCGTGCGTGCGTTTTTCCTGGACATTCCCCACGCCGGCGCCCAACTGCATGTCCTGCGCGGAGAGCACGACTACCTCATGATTTCCGTGCTCGGGCTCGGCGGACCCGCCGACGTTTCGAGCGCCGCCCTGCAAATCGCCCGCAAGGCGCTCGACCGGCTATAGCCGCCTTTCGGTTAGCTGCGGGTGCCTTTTGGTTAGCGAATCCGGACGCCGTATTTCGTCTCGGACGGGATTTGCACGTCCGCTAACCTGCCAAACCAACGTCCTACGCTGGTAACTGTCTGAAGAGCCTTCCTCATCTTCGTTGCCTCCCTTTCGAACTAGCTCCATTTGGCGAGCACTTCAGTGGCCATTTAGCTAAGTGGCCCTTAGCTATGAAATTAGTGTTTTGTCGGAGTGTCCAACAGGTGTTTTCGGACGATACACAAAGAGACACCTATGTCCGCTCCACTGGCCGGCAAGTTCCAAGACCACTACGCCATCCTCGGCGTCGACCCCAAGGCGGACTCGGAGACCATCCAGCAGGCCTACTCGAAGCTCGCCCAGAAGTATCACCCCAAGAGCCCCACAGGCGATCCCGAGAAGTTCGAAGCTGTCAACCAGGCTTACGAAGTTCTGGCGGACCCATCGCTGCGGGCGGCCTTCGACCAGGTAAAGGGCGTCACTCGCGAGGAGAGCATCCCGAAGTTCAGTGGAGTGGCCTTCTTCGAGGCGCTTGGACGGGAAGCGGCCATGCGCCTTGCCATCCTATGCGTCCTGCACGACCGCCGCCGCACGAACCCGTCGCGCCCCAGCCTTTCGATGCGGCATCTGGAGAATATCGTGGATGCCACCACAGACGAGCTGACCTCCTCGCTGTGGTATCTGAAACAGCGCGGCCTGGCGGTGAGCGACGACAAAAGCAGCCTCCAGATCACCGTGGACGGCATGGATTTCCTGGAACAGCGAAAACCCACCCCCGAAGACGTGATGCCGTTCATTAAAGGGGCAACGCTCCTGGCGCCCGCAGCCAAGGCCGGCCAGCCGGAATCCGTGCTGAGCGTGCTGAATCGCGCACTCACCCGGGCGTGAAGGCCGGTTGCGGGCAATTCCGGTAAGTGATAAAAATAGCGTGGAATAGTCAGGAGGTGCCGCTCCGATGCGTCTATTGCTTGGCGTCGGCCTGGTCGCAGGCCTCACGTGTTTCCTCCCCTTGGCCCACGGCGACGATTACCAGCTCATCATTCGCGGCAAGGTGACGCTGCCGGACGGCTCTCCGCCTCCCAAGGCCGCCGGCATTCAACGCGTCTGTGACGACATTTACGGCTCGGCGCCCGGAGTCCTCACCAACCGCAAAGGCGAATATCTGTGGCGCATGGACGTGGATCCCATGCGGACGCGCGTCTGCCACCTGGAAGCCACGCTGGCGGGCTATGCGTCCTCTGCCATCGATATTTCCAATCTCAACGGCTATACGAAAACCGAGATCCAACTTCCTCCCATCATCCTGAGTCCCAAGGGCCAGGACCCGTACACCATCAACGCTTCCGAGTCCGATGTACCGGGACGCTCGCGTGCCGCCTGGAAGGCCGCGATGAAGGCTCTCGACTCCGGCGGCATCGCGGAGGTCGAGAACCAGCTACAGGAGGTTGTCAAGGATTCTCCGAAATTCGGACGCGGATGGGACACGCTCGGTCTGGTATTGGATAACGAGCAGAAATTGCCCGCGGCGCGCGACGCCTATCAGCACGCCATCGAAGCCGATCCCAAGCTGCTCGCCCCGTACGTGACGCTCGCGCGCGTGTGCGACCGCTTGATGGACTGGGAGTGCGCAAAGAAAACCGCCGATGCATTGATCCAGCTCGACAGCAAACATGCGTTTCCGGAGATCTATTTGCACGACGCCATCGCGCAGTATCAATTGAAGGATTTGGATGGCGCCAAGGCCAGCGCCGAAACTGCCATCCGCGAATCCACGGCTCCGGATCAGAAGAAGAAGGCCGCCCGCGCGGAGTTTGTGCTGGCCAAGGTCTACGCCGCCAAGGGCGATTATCCGGCGGCGCGCGATCACCTTTCCAAATACCTGACTGAAGATCCCAACACGATAGACATCGAACAACTCAAGGCATACCTTCAATTACTCGGCAAGCCGGAAGGCGCCGGGGTGGATCCGCCCCTCGAACTCCCCTAGGTCCCTTAAGAAACTCCCTTTCCTTTCAGGAACCCGCCGTATTGCTTGTCGTGAGCGCAGATATGGTCCACCAGCCAGCTCCGCAAGAACTGCATAAGTGGAGTCCCGGCGCTTAACGCGCCGGCGGAATATTTCGCTTCCAGTTCCTGAAGCTTTGCGATCAAAGCGGCGTGCTGTCCGTGGTGTGCGGCTGAGTTCGGGTAACCGTGTTCGGCGAACAACTGTTCCTCGTACTCGAAGTGAAATGCCGTGTACCGGTTCATGGCCTGAAACAGCGGCGCGACCACTCCCTTGACCCGGCCTTCCAGCATCGCCTCCTGCAGATGGCGGATCATCGAGACCAGCAAACGGTGCTGGCTATCGATGGAAGGAATATCGAGACTGTAAGCCTCATCCCACTCAATCAGCCCACGAACCGCCAAAGCCACGGCAATACCCTCATAGTCGTAGTGCCTGAAAGCCGGAATCCTTCTCTCCCGAGTTTCGGGCCGGCATTCCTAAGTTCCTTAAACTGGCTTCAGAACTTCCCGACGAACATCATGTATGGAAAGCTGTATCCAAACGGCGCGTTGCACTCCTTCAGATACTCGCCCGGGAAGATGTGCCCATAGCCTGCCCCGATTTGCCAGATTTTCGACAGCTTGTAAAGGCCGTACAGGTCGAGCTCCGATCCGACGTGACGGCTGGCGGCCTTGCGGTTCAGAACGATTCTGGTTCCGCTCGAATTGTAGAGGCCGTCCTGGGTGGTGGCCAGGTAGAACTCGTTGAAATCGGTTCGCACTTTCAGTTTCTTGGTGACCTGAGAATCGAAGCCCACGCGCGGATTTCGCATGTTCTTCCAGCCCATCTGGTCGGCGATTCCGTAATAGGAATGATTCGTGGGATAGAGTTGGTCGAAAGTCTCCCGCACGCCGTCTTTACTGTTGGGGTCGCCCGAGGCATGGTTGAACTCGGCGCTGAATCGCGGTTTCAAACTGGAGTCGTTCACTGTCCAGCCGACGACATAGCTGCCCGCCAGACCCGAGACCCTATCGGCCGAATAGGATCCTCGCTGCACGGCGATCTCGGTGGTGTAATCCAGCCGCGCCGGCCCTTTCCCGATCACTCGAACACCTGGGGTCACGATGAGTGCGTCTCCGATTCCTCCGGTTTCATCGGTCACGAGCAGCGCCTGCTTGAACAGGAGATAAGGCTCGACGTCCATTCCCGGAAGTATGCTTTTTACTGAACCGTAGGCGCCGTACAGGTGTTCGCCGGGCTTGTGCTGGTCGAATTGCGTCGGGTCGATCAACACCACCGAGCCGCCGAACAAGTCGAGCTTGGCGCGGCCCCGGCGTAGCGTCACGTCGGCTGCGTCGAAGGTTCGTGAGATGCCCCAATTGCTCGCGCCCACCAGACGTTCGCCACCGAAGATCAGCTCCTGGCGGCCGACCCGTGCGGTGACGTCAATCTCTCCCGCATGGCTGAGCTCCACATAGCCCTGGCGCAAGTCGATGGGGTTGTATATGGAATTGGGCGCCGGCGACTTGTTGTAGCCGGCGACGCGCGCGTCCTGAGCTTCCGCGAAAAAACGAAGCCAGTCGGTCGGCTTGATTCCAACATCCAGCCGGATACGGCTCAGGTAGTAGTCATCCGACACGTTGCTGACGACGCTCGCGCCGGATGGGCCCTCGAAGCGGCCGCGAATCTCTGCGCCGAGCTGAAGCCAATCCGGCAATCGGTTCTCCGCATCCGGAGCCGAGGCCGGCGCTGCGGCATCGGAGGTCGCGTGTTTTGCGGAATCCGCAGATCCGTCCTCGCAAAGAAGGGCAAATGGCGTCGCACAGAATGCTGCGATCCCAAGGAAGATATGAAGTCGTCGCATGGAAGTCTCATCGGCGCAGCTGGATCGGCTATGAATCGCAATTTACCCGCCGATACGAATGTCGTGGGAACGGAGGAATTCTGTGCTATCGAGGATATCCGTAGGAAAACAGCTTGTAGCCGTCATTGCCGCCATGCTGCTGATCGTGGTGGGGTTGACCGTATCGTCTTTGTACTCGGTGGGGGGAGTGGGTGAGGAACTCAAAAAATGCAGCGGCCCGATTGCTGCGAAGCTGGCTCTGGCCGGAGATCTCAAGGCCACCGCGAACATTATGCGCACCGGTCAGCGCGGCGTTCTTCTGAATACGCTGCAGCATGACCAAAAGGCTCTGGCAAAAACGCAGCAGGACTATACCAAGCACCACCGAGAAGAGCTCGCGATGATCGCCCGGCTGCGGCCGATGTTGGTGCTCGAAGAGGGCAAGGCCGGGCTAAATCGCCTGGAGACCGCCGTGGCGCATCATGCTTCGTGTTTCCAACAGATCTCGGAGTTGTGCGCGGTGGGCAAAATCGACGAGGCCGGGACCCTCTACCGCAAGGAGGGTGCGCCCGCCGGCGTCGAGATGGAAAAGGCCGCCGCCGAACTGATGGACATGCAAACACAGTGGATGAAGGAAAGCGCCGCGGCCGGCGCCCGCAGGCTCACCCACGCTTATGTCACAGCCATCGCCGTGAATGCGCTTGCCTTGGCGGTTGTCGCCATCATGATCATGGTGGTCCGGCGCATCACGCGCACCTTGAAAACCGTCACCAGCGCACTCGATGAAGGCGCGCGCCAGATCGCCGCCGCAACCGTGCAGGTTTCCACCGGCAGCCAGTCGCTGGCGCAGTTCGCGTCCGAACAGGCCGCCTCACTGGAGGAGACCTCGGCGGCCAGCGACGAGGTTACTTCCATGACGCGTAAAAGCTCTGAGAATCTGGCAGCCGCCGCTCGCTTGATGGCGGACGTCGACGCGCGTGTGGGCGATGGCAACCGGGCGCTCGACCAGATGATCTCTTCCATGCGGGCGCTCGCTTCCTCAAGCGACAAAATCTCGAAGATCATCACCGTGATCGACGGCATCGCGTTCCAGACCAACATTCTCGCGCTGAACGCGGCGGTGGAAGCCGCCCGGGCCGGCGAGGCGGGCATGGGCTTCGCGGTGGTCGCCGACGAAGTCCGCAGCCTGGCGCAGCGCTCCTCGCAAGCCGCCAAAGACACCGCGGAGCTAATCGCTGACTCGCTCGCCAAATCCAACGAAGGCGGCGCGAAGCTGGAACAACTCGCCACCGTGGTTCGCTCCATTACCGACAGCTCCTCGCAGGTAAAAACCTTGGTGGATGAAGTAAGCGTGGCTAGCCAGCAGCAGATCCGCGGCATCGATCAGATCGCGAAGGCCGTCGCGCAAATGGATGACGTGACGCAGAACACGGCGGCCAACGCCGAAGAAAACGCTTCCGCTGGCGAACAGCTTGCTGCGCAGGCGGAGGCTCTGCATCAGGTAACGGCCCAGCTCCAAACGATGGTGGGCGGAGCCAGCAGCCGGCCTTAACCCGCAATTGATTTCCAGGCTTTCGCGAGATGCTCGGCCGTGCGCCAGGCCAGCGCCTGCACGGTCAGCGTCGGATTGCGCGCCCCGCTGGTTCCCATCACCGATGCGCCCAGAATGCCGAGATTCGGCGCCTCGTGCGAGAAGCCCCAGCCGTCCACCACGTTGCGCTCCGGGTCGGCACCCGTGCGCGTTCCACCGTAAGCGTGCGTGCTCACGGCCGGAACATTCGGCGGCGGCTTCAAGACTTCGATTGCTCCGGCCGCGCGGTACCATTCCTCCAATCTGTTCTGCGCGAAGGCGAGCGCCCGCATCTCGTTCTGGCGCGGCGCCGAGGTGATCCGGCAGACCGGATCGCCCAGCGGATCGCGCACTGCGTCGTCCAGGTCGAGGAACGTTTCTTCGTATGGAAAACTGGAAGCCTGCACGTATGCGGCGTTCCATCTTCCGGCGTTTTGGTGAACGAACGCCTTCCAGCCCGATCCCCATGCGCGCTGCTGCCCAAAGGCCGCCATATCGGCGGATTCGATGGGATGCAGCTCCGTGTGCACGTGCAACGTAGCACCGCCAATGAAGCCCAGTCCCGAATGATCGAAGCTGTCGTCGGCCCAGTTGTCCACGGTCGTGCCTTGCGCCGGCGTGCCGTACCAGTTGTTGATGTCAAACGGAAACAGCGCGATTGCGCTGCCCGCGAGCGTCGCCGACCAATGCCCGAAATAGTGCCGGCCCACCTGTCCGTGATTGTTCGCCAATCCATTGGGGTACGCCTTGGATTTGGAGAGCAGCAGCAAGCGCGAGTTTTCGTAGGTGTAAGAGCCCAACAGAACGACCCGCGCCGGCTGGAAGTACTCCTCGTCGTCCCGCAAATATAGGACACCGGTCACGCGGCCATCGGCGCCAGCCAGAAGGCGCGTCACTTGCGCCTTATCGAAGATCGTCAGATTCTTCGTCTTGAGAGCTTCCGGGATCGTCGTCACGGCCGTCGAGTTCTTCGCGCTGATGTGGCACCCGCCCGTGGCGCAATATCCGTGATAAGCGCACGACGGGCGGCCGCGATACGGTTCCGAGTTGATCGCCGCCGGCGGCCGGAAGGGATGCCAACCGAGTTTGCGCGCCGCTTCCGCCATGCGTTCGCTAAAACCAGAGCCGCGCAACGGCGGCATGGGATACTCGCGCTGGCGCGGCGCTTCAAAGATATTACCCGCTAGATCGATGCGGCCTTGCAAATTGCCCGCTTTGCCCGATACGCCGATTTCATGCTCGACGAGATCGTAGTACGGCTCCAGCTCGTCGTAGGTGAGCGGCCAGTCTTCGAGCGTGGAACCGGCCGGTATCGCGTTCGCACCATAACGCCGGATGACTTCGCTGCGCGTCCGGAAATCCCAGGGCTTCAGGCGCCAGCTTTGCGCCCAATAATGGATGGTCGTGCCGCCGATCGCGTTCATCATCGGATGCAGCGGCGCGCGGCGAGCAGGCGAGGAAGCATTCGCGCGGATGGTGGGGACCTCGCGCTTGGTCTTGGGAACCGACGTCACCTGGCCGCGGACGTTGTTGTGGATCTCATCGGGGCGGAATTGCCGCGGGTCCATCCAGGTGCCCGCTTCAATGGCGGCGATCTTCAATCCAGCACGGCCAAGCGGCAGCACCGCGACGCCGCCGGCCGCTCCTAAGCCGATCACCGCGACATCCACCGGCTTCAGGTTGATGGCCATCGGCAGCATCGTACCACGGGCCGCGGCTAAGACTCGCACCCGGCCGGGCGATACGTATTACAGGGGGGCAAGGACTGAGATTTCCATGAAGAAGATGCCGATCGGAACCAAGTTGATGGGGTCCGCCGCTGTGATGCTGGCGCTGACGCTCCTGGTGAGCTATACGGGGCTGAGCACGTTGAGCACATTCAAGCAGAAGTTTGACAAGGCGGTGGAGTCCTCGGTACGCAAGATACAGCTGGCCGGCACGCTGGTCGCCGCCGACTCGGAAATGATCTCCGATCAGCGCGGTGAGATTCTGGCGGCTTTCGCCAAAGACGCGGCAGATCTGGACAAAAGCGAAAATGCTTACAAGCAAAATGCCGACGCCATGCGTTCCTCTCTGGCCGAGATGCGGCCCATGATCGTCAACCCGGAAGCCAAAGCCCTGACAGAAGATCTGGAACAAAAACTCTCGGAGTGGCAACCCCTTCATGAAGACCTGCTGCGGCAGTGCAAGGCCGGAAACGTGGCTGAGGCGAACCGCGTCCGCAAGGACCTTATGGCACCGATCTACAACAAAATTGCGGCGGATGCCCACCGGGTATCGGCGATCCAGGACGAAATCTTGGCGGCGGACAAAGCCGAACTCGCTCAGAGCTATTCCTGGAGCCGTTGGATAGCGTTTGTCTTGTTGGCGCTTTCTTTGGCCGCCGTCGCGGGCGTGGTCTTGCTGGTGCGGAACATCAGCCGCGGCTTGCGGCAGGCCGTCACCGAGCTTTCCGAAGGCGCCGGCCAGGTAGCCAGCGCGGCATCCCAGGTTTCCGCCTCCAGCCAGTCGCTGGCACAGGGCGCCTCCGAACAGGCGGCATCGCTCGAAGAGACGTCGGCGTCGAGCGAAGAGATCAACTCCATGGCGCGCAAAAACACCGAGAACTCGCATGCGGCCGCGGAACTCGTCACTGAATCGCAAAAGAAGTTTTCTGAGGCCAACCAGTCGCTGGATCAGATGGTGGTGGCGATGAGCGAGATCAAGAGTTCCAGCGACAAGATCTCCAAGATCATTAAGACCATCGACGAGATCGCTTTCCAGACCAATATCCTGGCGTTGAACGCGGCTGTCGAAGCGGCGCGCGCCGGAGAGGCTGGCATGGGCTTCGCGGTGGTGGCCGATGAAGTCCGGAGCCTGGCGCAGCGCTGCGCGCAGGCCGCCCAGGACACCGCCGGGCTCATTGAGGAATCCATCGCCAAATCGAATGACGGCAAAAACAAAGTGGATCACGTGGCATTGGCGATCCGCTCCATCACCGAGCAAGCGGGCAAAATCAAGACCTTGGTGGAAGAGGTCAACGTGGGCAGCCAGGAACAGGCGCGAGGCATCGAGCAAGTGGCCAAAGCCGTCGCCCAAATGGAGCAGGTCACTCAGAAATCAGCAGCCAGCGCGGAAGAGGGCGCCTCGGCGGGCGAACAGTTGACCGCTCAATCGGAGACGCTCAAAGAAATCGTGAGTCGCCTGACTGCCATGGTCGGCGAAGAGCAGGCCGGCTTCGAAAAAACGTCCGCGCCTCGCCAACCCGTTGCTTCGCGCCGCCACGCCGAACCTGCGTTCGACTTGGCCTCGCTGCGCTCTCCGGTGTCTCACAAAGAACCGGCTCACGCGACGGCCGGCAAAGCCGCGCTCCCGCTCGACGACGACGAGTTCAAGGCTTTTTAGCGCCGGCTCGGCTACCGGCGATAGTAGTGGCCGCGTCCCCAATAGCCGGGATAATACCGGTGCCCGTAATAGCGCGGACCGTACCAAGAAGCGCCGGCATACGGCGGACGAGCCCAGTAACCGGCGCGCCATACATACCGGCCACCGTACGGATACCAGTAACCGGCCACCCAGTTATAGCCGGGACCCGGGGCTGGCGCCGCGTAAGCAACAGCAGGTGGAGGAGGCGGCGCATAGGGGATCCCCACACCGACTCCGACTACAGCCCGGGGCGCGGCGAACAGAGCGCTCCCCGCCAAAAACAGAAGGCCAAGCAATTTCGTTTTCATTACCGTCTCATCCTCCTGTGCGGCTGAAATGCAAGATGGGTGCCAGACGACAAGTGATTGAATCGGCGTGACTAAGGAGTCCCCAGAACTGGCTCGTGAGCACCGAAGGTGGTGGATCTCGGCCAGCGCGCCAGCGTTATTAACGGCGATCACGATCCCGGCCGCGGTCGTGCTCGCGATGCTCCTCCCGGGGCGGCCGCTCGCCGCGCCGCTCGGCCTCGCGCTCGCGCGGGCTGCGCTCAATCAGTTCGTGATGCTCCGGAGCCCGAGGGCCGGCAGCATAGCGCCGCACCTCATACGGATGCACGTACTCGCGCCGCGTTACCCAGGTGCGCCGCCACGGTGCGTTGTTGATGATGACAACGCGATGACCCCAGTCAAACCGATTGTAGCCCCACCCCCAGGGCCGGAAGTAAGCTCCTAGCGTCACACCCCAACCGAAGCGGATTGCGCCGCCGACGAAAAAGCCGGGGCGCGGGGCGTAGTACACGATGCCGGGATCGTAATACGGCACCGGGACGTACCCCGGATTGACGGGCACAATCGTAATGTAAGGCCCGTCATTCACCACGATCTGCGGGTTGCTGCGCAGATAGCCGTAATTCCAGGCTTTGTGACGCTCCCGCTGCACCGCGTCCATGACGTCGGGCTGCTGGGCCAGAAAGGCGTCGCCGAGCTGGCGCGTCCAGTTCATGTCCGACGCCATCATGCCCAGCACGGAAGGAAACGGCAGCAGCGCCTGAACGCTCGGGTCCCACGGCAGTTGATCGGACTGAATCGCGTTGGCGAGCGCCTGCCCAGTGAGGTAGTGATGCTCATCGGCCCAGCGCGCCGCGTCGGGAATCTGGTCCGAATAAGTCGCGGCGGCCAGGATTTGCGAAAGCAGCGAGTCGGGGTACAACGCGATACGGTCCACCAGCCGGTCCAGTTGCCCGGGGGGCAACAGCGGGGGCGGGGCTTGGGCAAAGGCGGGCAGCGATGCGAATGCCATCAAGGCGCCAAGGGCTACTCGGATTCCATCTGTCATGTTGAACGTCATCCTCTCTTCTGGCCGTGAGACGGTGATAGCGAGTTACATGTTTCGTATCTCAATAAACCTTCATGCTTTGCGCGAAAGCATCCACTCCCAGGCCAGTCACGCTTCGAGCCGCCTTGAG
The DNA here is from genome assembly GCA_035501155.1 of Bryobacteraceae bacterium. GTDB lineage: Bacteria > Acidobacteriota > Terriglobia > Bryobacterales > Bryobacteraceae > Palsa-89. The sequence continues at coordinate 192,917 of DATJWO010000041.1, read as the reverse complement.
GGCCACTTCGCGGTACGAGTTCCATACTTCGCTCGTACTCTGAGTATCTCTCCGGCGGCTTAGTGGTATCTTTGAACGTAAAAGGAAACCCGCTGTCCACGCGGCGTCCGATGAAGAACGCTACGCGCAAATCCGGGAAGCCCAGCAGCAAGCGCAAAGTCGCCAAACCTGCCAGGAAAGCGCCAGCCGGAGCCGTAGCATCGGCGGTCCCATCCAAACCCGTCGCCATCGTCGGCATCGGCGCCTCGGCGGGCGGATTGGAGGCCTTCATTCAACTGCTGCGCGCGCTGCCTCCCAACACGGGCATGGCATTCGTCTTCGTACAGCACCTGGAGGCCAGGCATGAGAGCATGCTCACGAAGATTCTCGCCACGGCCACGGAAATGCCCATCGCAGAGGTCGTGCAAGGAACCGTGGTGGAGCCAAATCATGTCTACGTGATCCCTCCCAACGCCGATATCCGGGTGGCCGGTGGAGTGTTGCAGGTGGCCCGGCGCAAGGCTTCCGTGGGCAGGCATCTGCCGGTGGATCTCCTGTTCCGGTCTCTGGCGGAGGATCAAGGCGCCAGGGCTATTGGCGTGATCCTGTCCGGCACGGCGTCCGACGGCACACTGGGTCTTAGAGCCATCAAGGTGGAAGGCGGCGTTACGTTCGCCCAGGATCCGGACACAGCCAAGTTTGATGGAATGCCCACCAGCGCCATTTCCGCAGGCTGCGTGGATTTCGTGCTCCCGCCGGAACGGATCGCCGTCGAGTTGGCGCAGATCGGCCGCCACCCTTATGTCGGGCTGGCGCACGTGCGGGACGTGGTTCCGGCGCTGGATGAGGAATGGCTGCGCGTTTTCCGGCTCCTCAGGATTGCCTCGGGCGTTGACTTCACGTTTTACAAGAAATCCACCATCCAACGCCGGATCGCGCGGCGCATGGCGCTCCACAAGATCGAGCAATTGAGCAAGTACATCCAGTACCTGGAGTCTGATCGCGAAGAACTGAACGCGCTCTACCAGGACATCCTGATTCATGTCACCAGCTTTTTCCGGGAACCGGAGGTCTTTCGCGCATTTCAAAGGAATATTCTTCCCCGCGTGCTGGCCGCCAAGCCGGCCGGTGAGCAAATTCGCATGTGGAGCGCCGGGTGCTCCACCGGAGAAGAAACCTACTCGTTGGCCATTTGTCTTCTCGAATACCTGGGCAGGCGGGCCAGCAGCACGCCCATCCAAATTTTCGGCACCGATGTCAGCGAGCAGGCCACCGAAAAGGCGCGCGCCGGAATCTATCCGGCCAACGCCATCACGCAGGTCTCCGCCGACCTTTTGCGCAAGTACTTCACAAAGGTGGACGGACGTTACCAGATCCATTCCTCGGTGCGCGATCTGTGCGTTTTCGCGAGGCACGACCTGACCAAAGATCCGCCGTTTTCCCGCCTGGACATCGTCAGTTGCCGCAACGTGCTCATCTACCTGGAGCCGGTGCTGCAGAAAAAGGTACTGGCGTCTTTCCACTATGCTCTGAGAGACTCGGGAGCGCTGCTGCTGGGCAAATCCGAAACCCTGGGAGGCTTCCCGGACCTTTTCGCCGTCGTCGATCGTAAGAACAAGGTTTTCTCCAAGAGAGGCGCCTCCAGGATTGCGTACGAAATTGGTCCAGCAGCTTTTGAGAGGCTGATGCCTCAGGAAAAACGCGCCCCGGAACGGGCGCCCAGCTTCGATCTCGAACGAGAGGCCGATCGCGCCGTCTGGGAGCGCTACGCCCACGCCGGTCTGGTCGTGTCGAGCGACCTTCAGATCCTACACTTCCGCGGAGACACGAGCGCGTATCTCCGGCCCGCTCCGGGCAAAGCTACCTTCCAACTGCTGCGCATGCTGCGGGATGAACTGGTCTTCGAGCTGAGAGCCGCGATCCACAAAGCGCGCCGTACCGGCGACATTGTCCGGCGCGAGCAGATCCGGATCAATCACAACGGCAGTTCTCGCGAAGTCAGCGTGGAAGTGCGTCCCCTGGCGGGGCCCGGCGCCCAGGAGAAGTACTTCCTGATCCTGTTTGAAGAAACCGGCCGCACCGAGGAGCCGCTTGTAAAGGCACAAAAGCGCACCAAAGGGCAGGACCGGGAACTACTCAAGCTCAAGACCGAACTCGCGCGGACCAAGGAATACCTGCAGTCGGTGATTCAGGAGCAGGAATCCACCAATGAAGAACTAAAAACGGCCAATGAGGAGGCGCTTTCCAGCATGGAAGAGCTGCAGAGCGCCAACGAAGAGCTGGAGACGGCCAAGGAAGAACTGCAATCCAGCAATGAAGAACTAGTCACGCTCAATGAGCAGTTGCAGAACCGTAACACCGAGTTGACACAGCTCGGAGACGACTTGAATAACGTCCTGAGCGGCGTTAATATTCCGATCCTGATGCTGGACCGCGACCACCGCATCCGGCGCTTTACGCCCACCGCCGAAAAGCTGCTGCACCTGCTGGCCGGCGACATTGGCCGGCCGCTGGGAGATATTCGTTTGGGTCTCATCATTCCCGGCCTGGACGACTTGATCTCCACAGTGATGGACAATGGCGGGGACCACGAGCAGGAAGTACAGGCGGAAAGCGGCAGTTGGTTCTCCGTTCGCCTTCGTCCCTACCGGACCAGAGACCGGGTGATCAACGGCGTGCTGATCGCGTTTGTGGACATCCGCGAGCTGAAACAGACTCAGGACGTGGCCGACAAGGAAGCGAATCTCGTGACCGCCATCCTGGATGCAGCGGCCGGCGATCTGCTGGTTCTGGTGATGGATCCTGAAGCACGGATCCTGCGCTTCAACCGCGCCTGCCAGGAGCTGACCGGCTACACGCAAGAGGAGGTGGAGGGGAAACGGGTCTGGGATTTCCTGCTGGCGCCGGGCGAAGTCGCAGGCGCCAAGGTCACGTTCGAGGATATCCGCGGGGGTGCGCCCAACCGGCGGGAGGACAATTGGGTTACCAAGGATGGCCGTAAGCGGTTGATCGCCTGGTCGAGCAGCAAGGTTGTCCGGAATAATAGCCTGGAGTACGTTGTAGCTACTGGGATTGATCTTACCGAGCGCCAGGAGGCAAAAGAAGAGGCCCAGGAGAAGGAGGCTACTGTGCAAGCGCTGCTGGAGTCAGCGGCGCAGGCCATTCTAGCGCACGACCGTGAGGGCCGCATCGTGCTGGTGAACGCCTCCGCGGCAACGATGTTCGGCTACAGCCGCCAGGGGCTGCTGCAGATGAGCGTTGAGAGCTTGCTTCCCGGAAACCTGCGCGAACAGCACGCCCGCCAGCGCCGAGGATGGTCTGCGGCTCCGCAGAACCGGCCCATGGGCAACGGGCTGGAACTCAGCGGCCGGCGCAAGGATGGCTCGGACTTTCCCGTGGAAGTGACCTTGAGCCACATTGAGACCAAGGACGGGCCGCTGGGTGTCAGCATCATTTCCGATATCACCGAACGCAAGAAAGCACGCGCGGCTCTGCTCAAGTCCCAAGAGGAACTGCGCGACTTGGCGGGCAGGCTGCTTCTGATCCAGGAGACCGAGACGAAGTTGATTGCTCGCGACCTGCACGACGACCTCAGCCAGAAACTGGCGGCGCTGGGCATGCAGGCCTCATCGCTGGCCAAGGCTCCCCCCGAACCGCCGGATGTGCTGAACGAGCGGATTCGCGATCTGGGGCAAAAGATCGGCGGCCTTTCCGAAGACGTGCATCGCATGTCGCGCCGCCTGCATCCGGCCATTCTGGACGATCTTGGCCTGGAGGCCGCGCTCCGGGAAGAATGCCTGAGTTTCTCGCAGCGTTGCGGCATTGCCGTGCAATTTCAGGCCAACGAGGTGCCGCGCGCGCTTCCATCGGACGTTGCTCTGTGTCTTTTTCGGGTGGCCCAGGAGGCTCTTCGCAATATCGAAAAGCATTCCAACGCCGGGGAGGTTCACATGGTGCTGGCGCGCCACGGGCCGGAAGTCGCCCTGGTGATCGAGGACCGCGGAGACGGCTTCCAGGTGGCGGAAGCCAGAGGCCGCGGCGGGTTGGGTCTGATCAGCATGGAGGAACGCGTGCGGCTGGTAAACGGCGAATTTTCGATTCGTTCAGAGCCCGGAAAGGGGACCGAGATCGAGGTCCACGTGCCTTTGGGTTCGCAGCCCAAATGACACCCTGGAAGGTATTGCTCGCCGACGATCACGACATCGTCATCGCCGGCCTCCGCCAGGTGTTGGATCGGCCTGACTTCGACATTGTCGGCGCCGTCAAGGACGGGCGCGCGCTGATAGAGGCTTTTCGCGAGTTGAAGCCCGACGTCGTGATCACCGACGTCACCATGCCCTTGCTGAATGGCCTGGATGCGGCCAAGCTGATCCGCACGCTCGATCCGAAAGCGAAGATCGTTTTCCTGACCATGCACTCCGAAGTGGGTTACGCAGCCGAGGCAGTGGCGCTAGGCAACTGCGGCTACGTCTTGAAGAGCTCGGTGTCGGACGAACTGGTTCCCGCCATTCACGAGGTGCTGAAGGGCGGCAACTACGTCGCCCAGCCGATCGCGGAGGTCGTCCGCAAGGCCATCGAGGCCCGCTCGCGCCAGAAGGCGCCCGGAGTCCAGGCACTCACCTCCCGCCAGCGTGAGGTCTTGCAGTTGCTGGTGGAGGGCCGGCCTGTGAAGGAGATCGCTTTCCGGCTAGGCGTTTCCCCGCGGACCGTCGAGTTTCACAAGTACCGCATTATGGAAGAGTTGGGCGTAAGGTCGGTCGCGGAACTGGTCCGTTACGCGATGTCGTTGGGCATCCTGAAGTGACCTAGGGGTTTTGCTAGTGGCCCAGACAACACTGTTGCCGCACACTCAAGAGGGAAATTACTGGGAGCGAAGCCGGCACGAAACGCTCGGTGACACGATCGTTTGCATGGGGTCACGACTCTCCTCCCAGCGCCGCGATTATAGCGCAAGCATGCGCGATTGCCTAGAGTGTAAGCATCTTCGAGCCAGCTGTCTTGAGTCTTCGGCGCGACTGGCGGCGGTTCGTGAGCGGCTAGCTCAGTTCCAGACCCCGGAAGTGAGCCCAGCGTTTCGGGATCTTTCCGCCGAGTGCCGGGAAGCTCTGGCGGCGTCCCGGTTCCTGCGAACAAGGTTGCTCGGGCACCTGAGGCGGCATGGCGAAGGCGGCAATTCTTTGGCGTTAGCCGCGATTCAATAGCGCCGCTTCGCGGATTCTTCCACCTTAAACCAGACGTTCATTCATTCTTAACAGTGACACGTTATAGTCAACCGCTTCAGGAGGACTATAATGTCGGAACTTCGGGGCCGGTATACCGCGCCCATGCGAGTGTTGGTCTCAGCCAGTCTGTTCCTTGCTTTCTCCGGCGCGGCGATGGCCCAAAGCCATGCCGTTCCTTTCATACCCGGCGCCCTGGTGGTCAGCCGCGTTCACTACGCCGGCAACACCTTCGGTAGCACGGAAGCTTTCCCGGACATCTTCAACGATCCGAACATCTCCGGAATCACCGCCCCCATTTTTATTGACGAATACCTTCCGCTGCCATTCTTTCCGGCCATCAAGACGCTGCCGCTGACTGGCATCGTGACCAGCTTCAGCTCCAAATCCGAAGGCGCGCTCACATTGTCGGCCGACGGAAAATTCCTGACCTACATGGGTTACGACGCCGGTGTGGGCTTGAACGGCGTCTCGAACTCTTATAGCACGGGCGCCAATCTGGCCGGCAATACGGCGACGCAATACGACCGCGAAGTCGCGCTGATCTCCGGCAACGGATCGGTGAGCCTGACGCCGGAAAGCAATGCGTACAGCGGCGACAATCCGCGCGCCGTGATTTCGGCCGATGGCACACAGTTCTACATGGCGGGCAACTCGGACTCGACCATCGCGAAAGATGGCACCGGGCCGGGCACTACCATCGGCGCGCGCTATGGAACGCCGGGGTCGAACACGTCCCTTCAACTGGGTGCGTACTTCGCAACGGATCGTCCCGACGAATCCACCAAGCAGCACGTGAAGGACAACAATTTCCGCGGCGTTCAGATCTTCAACGGCAATCTGTTCGTCTCGAAAGGCAGCGGCGGCAACGGAGATGACGGTATTTTCCAGGTGGGCAGCGGGCTGCCCACGGGCACGGGCAATACCGTCACGGAGGTGCTGGGCACTCCCGCAACCGATCCTGTGAGCGGGGCCAATTCGACGATCGTCCCGTTCGGCTTCTGGTTCGCGAACGCTACGACGCTGTACGTGGCCGACGAAGGCTACGCCAACACCGATGCGAACGGAAACCTGCTTCCCGATCCGATGGCCGGGCTGCAGAAGTGGAGCCTGACCAATGGAACCTGGACGCTGGACTACGTCATCCAGAACGGATTGGAGCTCTATCAGGCGAAGAGTGTGCCCGGCTATCCCGTTCCCACCTATACGTACGGGATTCGCAACATGACCGGTGTGAAGAACTGGGATGGAAGCGTTACGATCTTCGCCATTACCGCGCAGTACAGCACGGAGTCGGGCGGCGAGCCGGATCCCACGCGCCTGGTGGCGGTGACGGATCAGCTTTCGGCCACGTCGCTCGCCAGCGGCCCGCGCGCGTTCCTGTTCGACAGGTTCATCACGCTGCAGCAATCCAAGAGCGGAGACGTTTTCCGCGGCGTCGCCTTCGCACCGTGCTCGTTCTGCGGGGGCGGTGGCTTCAATCCGGAATAACCGAGGTGCTACGACGCCTGTGCGCGGCCCGCAGTTCTACTAAACTGGAGTAGAGCATGTCCGAGGCCGCGCGCGCGCCGATCCGCGCGTTTAGTTTTCCCGATCTGCACAACACCGCCCTTTATCTCAATCGCGAATTGAGCCACCTGGAGTTTCAGCGCCGCGTTCTGGAAGAGGCGCGCGATCCGCGCAATCCTTTGCTCGAGCGCGTGAAGTTCCTCTCCATTCTCGGCTCGAACCTGGACGAGTTCTTCATGGTCCGGGTCGCGGGTCTGATGCAGCAGGTGGAAAACGGCGTCATCGAGCCGGGCATCGATGGACGCGCGCCAGCTCAGACGCTGGAGGTGATTCAGCGCGAGGCCGGCCGCCTGATAGGCGAAGCCTACGACCTATTGCGGGAACACTTGATTCCCGCGCTCGCCGCGGAGAGCATCCGGCTGCTCGACCTGGCCGACGTCGATCCCATCCGGCGCGGACAGCTCGACGTCACTTTCCTGGATAAAGTCTTCCCCGTGCTGACGCCTTTGGCGTTCGATCCCGGCCGGCCCTTCCCTCACATTTCGAATCTGAGCTTGAACGTGGCGGTAGTGGTGCGTGATCCTTCGGGGCCGGAGCACTTCGCGCGCGTCAAGGTGCCCGATTCGCTGCCCAAATTCCTTCCCGTGAATCTGGCGCGCGAGAACGGCCGGCGTGTGCAGGGCTTCGTGCCGATCGAGCAGTTGATCATCGCCAATCTGCACCATCTGTTTCCGGGCCTGGAGATTGTCCAGGCGCATGTGTTCCACGTCACGCGCGACGCCGAAGTGGCTATCAAGGAGCTGGAGACCGACGATCTTCTGGAGACCATCGAAGAAGCCGTCTGGCGGCGGCGCTTCCGCGATGTAGTGCGGCTGCAGGTGGACGCCCGGATGCCGGCGTCGCTGGTGAATATCCTGGCGAACAACCTGGAAGTGAAGCCCGCGGGTATCTATCGCGTGGAGGGCCCGCTGGACCTGAGCCGCATACGGCTTCTGGCCAACCTGGACCGCCCGGAGCTGAAAGACAAGCCTTTTTTGCCCGCGAATGTGCCGGGCTTCAGCTCGGAGGAAGACGACCTGTTCGCGATGATCCGGCAGGAGGACCAGCTCCTGCATCATCCCTACGATTCCTTCCAGCCCGTGATCGAATTTTTGCGGAAAGCCGCGAAAGACCCCGACGTCCTGGCCATCAAAATGACGCTGTACCGCGTAGGCCGCAACTCGCCCGTGGTGGACGCGCTGCTGGAGGCTGTGGAAAACGGCAAGCAGGTGGCCGTGCTGGTGGAACTGAAAGCGCGCTTTGACGAAGAAAGCAATATTGAATGGGCGAGGGCGTTGGAGCGCGAGGGCGTCCACGTGGTCTACGGGCTGCTGGGCCTGAAGGTGCACTCCAAAGTCACGCTGGTGGTGCGGCGCGAGGGCGACCTGATCCGACGCTATTGCCATCTCGCAACGGGCAATTACAACCCGGTCACGGCGCGCCTTTACACTGACATCGGATTATTCACCGCCAACGAACAGATCTGCGCGGACGCAACCGATCTGTTCAACTACCTGACTGGGTACTCGCACAAGCGGGAGTATCACAAGCTCCTGGTGGCGCCGCTCAATATGCGCCAGCGTCTGGAAGAGATGGTCCAGCGCGAAATCGCGATTCATCGCCAGGGCGGCCGCGGCCATCTAATTTTCAAGACCAACGCGCTCGAGGACGCGCCGCTCATCCGCCTGCTCTATGAAGCCTCACAAGCGGGCGTCGCTGTCGACCTGATCGTTCGCGGCGCCTGCTGCCTGCGGCCCGGATTGACCGGCGTGAGCGAGAATATCCGGGTCAGCAGCGTGGTGGGCCGTTTTCTCGAGCACAGCCGCATTTACTACTTCTCCAACGGCGGCGCGGAGGAGTGCTACCTGGGCAGCGCCGACCTGATGCCGCGGAATCTGAACCGGCGCGTGGAGGTGCTCTTTCCGGTGCTGCGTCCCCGGTTAGTCCGTACGCTGCGCGATGAGGTTCTGCACGCTTACCTGGAAGACCGGACCAACGCGCGCCGCATGTCCAAAGACGGCTCCTATGCGCCGAAACCCCGCGAGGCTGGCGGCGTCGACAGCCAGGCGCGCTTCCTCATCGAGCGGACCGCACGCCAAAGCTAGCGGGACGCGGCGCCTTTAATCAAGCAGGTGCCCGAGTTTTTGCTTCTTGGTCTTCAAATAGCCGGCCGCCGATTCGTGCGGGGTAACAAGACACGGGACGCGCTCAGCCACGACGATGCCGGCGTTCTCAAGCGCGGTGATTTTGTCCGGGTTGTTGGAGAGCAGGCGCACGCTGCGAATCTTGAAATAGCGCAGGATGTCGGCGGGCATCTGGTAATCGCGCAGGTCGGCTTCAAAGCCCAGCCGCTCGTTGGCTTCCACGGTATCGGCGCCATCGTCCTGTAGCTCGTAGGCGCGCAGCTTGTTCAGCAAGCCGATTCCGCGGCCCTCCTGATGCTCATAGATCAGCAGCCCGCGGCCCTCTTCGGCGATCAGATTGAGCGACAGCTCCAGTTGCAAGCGGCAATCGCAGCGCAGGCTGTGAAAAACGTCGCCCGTCAGGCACTGGGAGTGAATGCGCACCAGGGGCGGCTCTCCCGGCGAAGACACATCGCCCAAGCGTAGCACCACGCATTCCTCGATTTCCTCGTCGTAGGTGCCTTCGAAGCCGTAGATGCGGAAATGCCCGAACCGGCTGGGGAAATTGGCTTCCGCGACTTTCGTGAGCATGGGGGAGCGTGTTGCTTTCATTATAATGACGGCAGGCGCGTCATGGAGTCCCAACAACTGCTGACCTTGCTGCTGCGCGTGGCCGTGGCCGCGTCTCTGGCCAGCCTGCTCTCCCGCTTCAGCGCCTTCCAACGGATGCTGATGCGCGAGGAGCGCACTTTGGTGCAGCGCGTTCAACTGGCGCTGACCTGCGCGGCTCTGTATGGCGCGAGCGTCTTCTTCCGGGTATTAAATCCGGCCAAGTACGATGCCGTGGACATGGGTTTAGAGGGCAGCCTATTGGCCGGAATGGTGGGCGGTTACGTTACCGGCCTGCTGTCGGGCATTCTCATTTCGCTTCCCGCCGTTTTTCACCATGAACTCATGTCGATGCTGCTGTTCGCGGGCGTCGGCGTTCTGGGCGGTTTGCTGCGCGACCTCGCGCCCGAAAAAGAAGATGTCTGGCGTTTTTCGCCGATTTTCAGCCTGAATCCGCGCCGGCTGCTCCAACGGCCGTACCAGATGCGCCTGCTGTTTCAACTCGGCTGCCTGATTACCATCATTTTCACGGCGCTGCTGCGAGTTTCAGTATCGCGCATTCCGTTCCGCGAAGGAGTGTTCCTGGCGCCCATCTGGACCGACAACCATCTGCTCACGGTCATCGCGACCTACGCGAGCTCCGTGTTCGCCGTGATGCTGCCGCTGAAAATCTGGAACAACGCGCGCACCGAGAAGAAGCTGGAAGCTCAGCAGCTGCGGCTGAACGAAGCGCGGCTGGCCGCTCTCACCAGCCAGATCAATCCGCACTTCCTGTTCAACACGCTCAATTCGGTCTCGTCGCTGATCCGCACCAACCCGGAGCAGGCGCGCAGCGTGGTCTACCGGCTGTCCAGCATCCTGCGGCGGCTGCTGCGCAAGACCGACAACCTGACCCCGCTGCGCGAAGAGCTGGCCTTCATCGACAACTACATGACCATCGAGATGGTGCGCTTCGGCGAGAAACTCCAGTTCGTGAAGGAAATCGACGCGGAAACAATGGACCGCCTGGTGCCCAGCATGCTGCTGCAGCCGATTATCGAGAACAGCATCCGTCACGGCCTGGCGAGCAAAGTGGATGGCGGCACCATCCGGGTACGCAGCTCGCTGGCGGATGGCAAGCTCCACATCGTGGTGGAGGATGACGGCGTCGGTATCCCGGAGGCCCGCCTGGCGCGGCTGTTCGAGCAGGGCATCGGCGTCAGCAACGTCAACGAGCGCTTGAAGGTGCTATTTGGCCAGGACTACCGCATGTGGATCGACAGCAAGCCGGGCGAGGGAACCCGCACGGGAATCGAGATTCCGGAATTGCAGGTGATCAGCGAAGCGGGCGAGGAAGTACAGGCCGCCGGCTAGAAGATCGAAACCAAGGCGGCGGGCGGGGCGTCCCAGTAGACAGTCGGACCTAAGCCGACGATTTTCTGCCCGGTTTGCAATTGCTGTACAATTCCCGTCGAATTGAAGGAGCGTAATCGGTGACTTCCAGCGCCGCTGTGGCAAGTCTTTATCAGGAACGCGTCAACCCGCAGTGGGTCCGCTTGCTGGACGTGCTGGGGATGAACGAAGAGTACGTCCGCTGCGAAGGCACGGAATTGTACGCCGCCGGCGGCCGCCGCATTCTGGATTTTCTTTCGGGCTACTGCGTCCACAACGCGGGTCACAATCATCCAGCAATCCTGGACGCGCTGCGCGACGAACTGGATCGCCGCGGGCCGGCGATGCTCCAAAGCCATGTGTCCGAGCTGGCCGGCGAACTGGCGGAAAAGCTGTGTTCTCGCGCGGGTGGCCGCGTCACCAAGGTGTTTTTCTGCAGTTCCGGCAGCGAAGGGGTTGAGGCCGCCATCAAGTTTTCGCGCGCCCACACGCGGCGGAACGGACTGCTCTACGCCCAAAACGCTTTTCACGGGCTCACCTGCGGCGCGCTTTCACTCATGAGCGATCCGTTCTGGCGCGACGGTTTCGGTCCCATGCTTCCAGAGACCGAGGGGATTCCGTTTGGAGACGCCGCCGCGCTGGAAAGTAAGCTGGCCACGCGGCGCTTCGCGGCATTCATCGTCGAGCCGTTGCAGGCCGAAGGTGGTGTTCGCTTGCCGCCGCCGGGGTATCTGGAAACCGCACAGGCATTGTGCCGGCGCTATGGAACCCTGTTCGTGCTGGACGAAGTACAAACCGGGATGTACCGCACCGGCCGGTTCCTGGCGGCGCATCACTTCGGCGTCGAACCGGATATGGTAGTGCTGGCCAAAGCACTCAGCGGCGGCCTCATTCCAAGCGGCGCAGTGCTGATGTCGGATGAAGTTTACGAATCGGTTTACGGCTCGCTCGAACGGGCCATTGTCCATACCTCGACCTTCAGCGAAAATGGCCTGGGGATGCGCGCCGGACTCGCGACTCTCGACGTGCTGGAGCAGGAGCGCCTGGCGGACCGCGCCGAAGCGATGGGCGACTACCTGCGGAGCCGCCTGCGGTCGGCTCTCTGCGGTTACGAGATGGTGAAGGAAGTTCGCGGCCTGGGCCTCCTGAACGGCGTCGAATTTACGGCGCCTCGCAAACTGGCTCTGCGAGTTCCCTTCGAAGCATTCGGCAAAATTCACCCTGGCATGTTCGGGCAGGTGCTGGTGATGCGGCTCTTCCGCCAGGGCTTCCTCACCCAGATCTGCGGCAACAACTTCATGGTGTTGAAAGTGGCGCCGCCATTGATCGTGAAAGAACGGGAGGCGGACGAGTTCGTGACGGCGGCTAAAGACGTGGTAGACATCATGCACGCCTCTGGCACATTCTGGAGTGAGGCGCTGGGCTTGGCGCGGCGCGTGGTGCGAATCTGACAATGACCCGGGTTTCGCTGGCAATTCTGATCGGACTCACTGCGCTGGCACTGCCCGGTGCCGGCTCGCCCGCGGTCCAGCCAGTCATCGATCGCGGCTATCGCCAGATGTACGATCTGCAGTTCGCAGACGCGCACCGGACTTTCCTGGATTGGGAGAAGGAGCATCCTGGCGACCCGATCGGGCCGGCCTCCAATGCCGCCGCCTATTTGTTTTCGGAGTTCGACCGCCTCCATGTTCTGCAGTCGGAGTTCTTCGTCCAGGACAGTCTGTTCCGACGGCTTCCCAAGCTGCAGCCGGACCCGGCGGTCCGAGCGGCCTTCGATGCGGAACTCCAAAAAGCCAGCCAGCTTTCGGACGCCATTCTGGAGCGCATGCCGCAGGACGCCGACGCTTTGTTCGCGCGCATTCTGGCACTGGGGTTGCGCGCTGACTACGAATCGCTCATTGAACGGCGCGATTTGGACGCGCTGAAGGTCATCAAGACCAGCCGCGCTACGGCCGAAAAGCTGCTCACCATCGAGCCGGATTACTACGACGCTTATCTAGCCGTCGGCGTGGAAAATTACCTGTTCAGCTTGAAGCCGGCGCCGGTGCGCTGGTTCCTGGAGATCGGCGGCGCGGAGACGGATCGTGACCGCGGCATCGCCGACTTGCGCCTGACCGCCGAAAAAGGACACTATCTTTCACCCTACGCCCGGCTCCTGTTGGGCGTCGCGGCTTTGCGCGAGAAGGATCGCGGCCATGCGCGCGACATTCTCAAAAGCCTCGCGCAGGAATTCCCACACAACCGGCTGTACACGGAGGAGCTGGAACGGCTCCACTAGAGGAGCCCGAGCACACACAACGATGAACATCGCCGGAGTCGCCAGCGCTTTCCCACGTCATCGATACGACCAGCGAGTATTGCTCACGGCCCTGCAGCGGCACTGGGGGCCCAAAGTGGACAACCCCGTGTTTCTTGAGCGCCTGCAGGCGCGCGTGGGCGTTGAGACGCGTCATCTGGCTTTGCCGATCGAAGAATACTACGGCCTCACCAGCTGGGGCCGCGCGAACAATCACTGGATCGAAGTGGCACAGGAGATCGGGCAGAATGCGCTATGCTGCGCGTTGTCGCGCGCCGGTCTCGCGCCCTCCGATCTGGGCGCGCTGTTCTTCGTTTCCGTGACCGGCATTTCCAGCCCGTCCATCGACGCGCGGCTGGTCAACCGCATGCGCCTGCCGGTGAACATCAAGCGCATTCCGATCTTCGGCCTGGGATGCGTGGCGGGCGCGGCGGGCATCGCGCGCGCGGCCGATTATGTTCGAGCTTATCCGGGCCAGGTGGCCGCGGTGCTCTCGGTGGAGCTTTGCTCGCTGACCCTGCAGCAGGACGACACGTCCATCGCCAATATCATTTCTTCCGGATTGTTTGGCGACGGTGCGGCGGCGGTGCTGGTGGCGGGGGCCGATCGCGAGGCGCCTGGTCCTGCGATCCTGGCCACTCGCTCCGTGTTCTACCCCGATTCCGAGCACGTCATGGGCTGGGATATCTCCGAACGCGGCTTTCGCATCGTGCTGTCGCGCGAGGTGCCCTACGTAGTCCACGAGCATCTCGCCCAGGATGTGGATGCGTTCCTCGAAGATCAGGGCTTGACGCGTGCCGAGATCGGAAGCTGGGTCCTCCACACGGGCGGGCCGCGCGTGCTGGAGGCCACCGCCGCGGCGCTCGATCTGCCCGAAGGCGCGTTGGACACATCCTGGGAATGCCTGCGCAGGACCGGCAATTTGTCTTCCGCCTCCGTGCTGGTGGTGCTTGAAGAATTCATGACCAAGCGGCGCCCAGCGCCCGGCACTTACAGCATTCTGGCCGCGATGGGCCCGGGCTTCTGCTCGGAACTTGTGTTGTTGAGGTGGTAGTTTTGGCATCCACCAGTACAGACGTATTCGTGATCGGCGGCGGGCCGGCCGGGCTTGCCGCGGCCATTGCTGCACGAGTGCGAGGATTCGACGTGACCGTGGCCGATGCCGCGCAACCGCCAATCGACAAGGCCTGCGGCGAGGGACTGATGCCGGATTCTCTCGATGCACTGCGCCGGTTGGGCGTGACGCTTGATCCGGAGCATTCTTTCAGTTTTCACGGAATTCGCTTCATCGGCTCTGGCGGACGAGTCGCGGCCAATTTCCGTCGCGGCCATGGAATCGCTATGCAGCGGATGCGGCTGCATCAAGCCATGATCGATCGCGCCGAAGAACTCGGCGTCAAGCTGCGGTGGCGCACGCGGGTCACCGGAATTGACGGCATCGCCGCCTGCTGGATCATTGGAGCGGACGGAGGAAACTCGCTCGTCAGGCGATGCGCCGGCCTGGATGCTGCGCAGTCCGAGTCCTTCCGCTACGGTTTCCGGCGGCACTATCGCGTGCCGGCCTGGACCGATCTCGTCGAAGTCTATTGGGCCGATCAATGTCAGATGTACGTTACGCCAGTCGGCGATGACGAAGCCTGCGTGGCGCTCATTACTCGCCATCCGCATCTCCGTCTGACGGACGCAATGCCACTGTTCCCTGAATTGGCGCGCCGGCTTGAAGGTGCTCCGGTGATGGATCGCGATCGTGGCGCCGTGAGCGCGACGCGCCGCCTGAAGAATGTCTATCGTCAAAACGTTGTCCTGATCGGAGACGCTTCCGGTTCGGTGGACGCAATCACCGGCGAAGGCCTAAGCCTGGCGTTCCGGCAGGCATTGCTGTTGGCCGATGCGCTCGTTACTGGCGACCTCAAGCGATATCAAACTGCACATCGGCGCATGGCGCGGCGTCCGGCGTTTATGGCCCAACTCATGCTTTTGCTCGACCGATTCCCCAAGCTTCGTCCTCACGTGCTGCGAACCTTCGCCGCCGAGCCGGCGATTTTCGAGCGTTTATTGGCGGTACACGCCGGCGTATGAAACTACTTTGCACCTTGGCATTGGCTCTGGCGCCCTTCTATTGCGCGGGCGCGAGCTTCAACCTGGATCCCGCCAAGACAGAGGTACATTTCACGCTGCACGACGTCTTGCACACCGTCCACGGAACATTTCAGTTGAAGCGCGGCGCGGTTGATTGGGATCCGGCCACCGGAAAAGCCTCGGGCGAAGTAGTGGTGGATGTCACCAGCGGCGCCAGCGGCAGTAACGCGCGCGATCATCGCATGCACAAAGAGATTCTTGAAAGCCAGAAATATCCCGAGGCCGTCTTCACCCCGGATCACGTCGAAGGACAAATCGCGGAGCAAGGCGAGTCGCAGGTGGACGTGCACGGCATGTTCCGCATCCACGGCGCCGAGCACGAACTTGTGATGCACTTCGTCGTCGAGGCCGCGAGCGGCCAATACTCCGCCACCGCACACTTCACCATTCCCTACGTGAAGTGGGGCATGAAGAATCCCAGTAATTTCCTGCTCAAAGTGGACGAGCACGTCGAAATGGACATCCGCGCTGTGACCGTCACACACACCTGAGGATGCCAACGGACGAGTCCTTCCTCAGCGCCGCGCTGGAGCTGGCACGGCGGGCCGAAGCCGCGGGCGAAGTTCCCGTGGGCGCCGTCGTGGTGCTGGACGGCGAGATCATTGGCCGCGGCTACAACTCTCCCATTCGCCTGTCCGACCCGACCGCGCACGCCGAGATTCTCGCGCTCCGCGAAGCAGCCGCCAACGCCCGCAATTACCGCTTGGAAAACGCCACGATGTACGCGACGCTCGAACCGTGCGTTATGTGCGCCGGCGCGCTGGTGGCCGCGCGCATCCGCCGGCTGGTTTTCGGCGCTCGCGATCTGCGCTTTGGCGGAGTCCGCAGCAAGTTCCAATTAGCCGACTCCGATCTGCTGAATCATCGCGTCGAGATTGTCGAAGGCGTGCTCGCCGCCGAGTGCCTCGCGCTGGTCAAGCGATTCTTTGAAGACCGCCGATAGTTCGCTACGATTGGTCCGTGGACATCAACGGAAAAGTAGCTCTCGTGACGGGCGGCGCGTCCGGTTTGGGCGCGGCCACGGTGGGGATGATCGTCGCGGCCGGAGGGCGGGTCGTGATTGCGGATCTAAACGACAAGGC
This sequence comes from Bryobacteraceae bacterium, assembly GCA_035501155.1. Lineage (GTDB taxonomy): Bacteria > Acidobacteriota > Terriglobia > Bryobacterales > Bryobacteraceae > Palsa-89. The sequence continues at coordinate 176,551 of DATJWO010000041.1, read as the reverse complement.
TGGACGCGCGGTGGCGAGCGAATTCGGCGATGCCGTGCGATTTCAGCGCACCGACGTTAGCGACGCCGCCGACGCCGACCAGGCCGTGAAAACCGCGGTCAACATTTTCGGAGCACTGAATATCTGTGTCAATTGTGCGGGCATCGCCGATGCCCAGCGCGTCGTCGGCAAGGAGGGCCCGGCCGACCTGGCGCGCTATTCCGGCGTGATTCGCGTGAACCTGATCGGCACATTCAACATGGCGCGTCTGGCCGCCTGGACCATGTCCCGCAACACGCCCAATGACGAAGGCGAGCGCGGCGTGATCATCAATACCGCATCGGTGGCGGCCTTCGACGGCCAGATCGGCCAAGCAGCTTATTCCGCTTCCAAAGGCGGCATCGCCGCCATGACGCTGCCGCTCGCGCGCGATCTCTCGGGCCTGGGAATCCGCGTGATGGCGATCGCGCCCGGCATCTTCGACACGCCCATGCTGGCCGGGATGCCCGAAGAAGTGCGCAACGCGCTCGGCGCCATGGTGCCCTTCCCGAAGCGGCTGGGCCGCCCCGCTGAATACGCGCAGCTCGCCCGCCAGATCATCGAGAATCCGATGCTGAACGGCGAAGTGATCCGGCTGGACGGAGCCATTCGCATGGCTCCGAAATAGCCATGGGCCGTCGGCTGTTCGCTGCTCTGGCACTCACTTTCTTTGCGCGAGGGGCGTCGATTCGCACTGTGGATTTCAAGAACTTCTCTTACCCATTCCTCAATAGCAAATATATATCGGTGCCAAGCCGACCTCGATGGATGCCGCTTGTCGGAACCGCCCGCGTGCCCCTCCGCGACAGCCGTTACACATTCGCTTGCGACTATCCACCTTGCCGTCTCATTACGTTCGACCAAGTCGTATTCGGCAAACTTGATGGCCTCGGAGAAGTGGCGATCCCAACTACTGTCTTCCACACCGGAGGTACCGCCAATTGGGGATACCTGTACGTAATCGCGATGCGATCTGGACGACCCAAAGCGATTGCGTGGCTGGAAGCCGGATCGCGGGCAGATATGGGCCTTCGCAGAGCCGCAGTCGATCACGGCGATCTCATGCTTGTGTTGAATGACCCGGACAAGCGCGAGGGAGACTGCTGCTCTAACGGTTCGGTTACATTACGCTACCGCTGGATCAATGGTTCGTTTCAGCAATTCGGCAAGCCAATTCGAGCCGATGATCCGCCAAGGTAGCTACTTGATCCAAACCGTCTTAATGTTGACGAACTCCCGAATGCCGAATATGCCCAGTTCGCGGCCGTAACCCGACCGCTTCACCCCGCCGAACGGCAGCCGCGGATCCGATGCCACCATGCCGTTAACGAACACTTGGCCGGCCTCGATTTCGTTGATGAACTTCGCGCGCTCCGCTTCGTCGTTGGTCCACACGCTGGAGCCCAGGCCGAAGTCGGAATCGTTGGCCACTTCGATGGCTTCATCGGCGTCGCGCACCGGAAACAGCATCGCCACGGGTCCGAAGATCTCTTCGTAGTAGATCGGACAGCTCTTGGGAATGCCGGCGAGCACCGTGGGCTCGTAGAAATTACCCGGGCCATCGATCCGCTTGCCGCCCGTCAGCACGCGCGCGCCACCGTCAACGGCCGCCTTCACCTGATTTTCGATATCGCTCAAAGCCGAAGTTGTCGACAGCGGTCCAACGTCGGTACTCAGGTCCATGGGGTCGCCCACCTTCAGCGACTTCATCGTCTCCACATACCGCCGCTCGAACTCCGGATAAATGGACTCATGCACGATGAATCGCTTCGCCGAAATGCACGATTGGCCGTTATTGATGCAGCGCGCCTTTACCGCCGTCGCGACGGCTTCCTCCATATTGGCACTCGGCATCACGATGAACGGATCGCTGCCGCCCAGTTCCAGCACGGTCTTCTTGATCTGCTTGCCGGATTGCGACGCCACCTGCATGCCCGCCGGCTCGCTTCCGGTGAGCGTGGTCGCCACCACGCGTTTGTCGTCGATCACATGCGCCACTTGTCTCGAATCAATCAGCAGCGTCTGAAACTCGCCTTTGTCGAATCCCGCGCGGCAGAAAATCTCCTCGATCGCCAGCGCCGACTGCGGAACATTGGAAGCGTGCTTCAGCAGCCCAGCGTTGCCGGCCATCAGCGCCGGCGCCGCGAACCGGAACACCTGCCAGAACGGGAAATTCCACGGCATCACGGCCAGCACCACGCCCAGCGGCTGGCACTTCACGTAACTCTTGCCGGCGTTGGAGGCGATCACTTCGTCAGCCAGGTGCTGCTCGGCGTTGTCCGCGTAGTAGCGGCACACCCAGGCGCACTTCAGCGCTTCGTCGCCGGCCGACTTCAGCGTTTTGCCCATCTCAGTAGTCATGATCCGCGCGTAGCGGTCTTTGTCAGCTTCAATGACTTCGGCGGCGCGGCGCATCTTCGCGGCGCGCTCGGCAAATGTAGCCTTGCGGTTCGATCGAAAAGCGTCGTGTGCGATTTTGATCTTAGCGTCGATCTGCTCGGTGGAGAGCGCCTCAAACGTGCGGAGCGTTTCACCCGTCGTGGGGTTGATTGTTGCGATGGCCATACCTATTGAGTTTTGACACCATTGGGCCGAAAAATCAACACTGGGGTATGCGGCTTCTTGGAATCCTCCTGTTGGCGGCCCTTTCCGTCGGCGCGCAAACTGACATATCTGGCGAGCGCATCCGCGCGCACGTGAAATTTCTATCGAGCGACCTTCTGGAGGGCCGCGGCGTCGGCACGCGTGGCGGCGACCTGGCAACCGAGTACATCGCCAGCCAATTCACGGTCGCTGGAGCCAAGCCGGCCGGTGAAAAAGGCACCTATTTCCAAACTGTGCCGATGGTCGGAGTCGAGACCGAACCGAGCGCCACGCTTTCCGCCGATGCCGCCGGCAAGAGCGTTTCTTTCCGCTGGCTGGACGATTTCGTCGGCGTCACGGAAGAGCAGCAAAGTCAGCAGTTCGACGCCGAAGCGGTCTTCGTCGGCCACGGAATCGTCGCGCCCGAATTCCATTGGGACGATTTCAAAGGCGCCGACGTGAAGGGCAAGGTGCTGGTGCTGTTCACCAACGAGCCGCCCTCGGACGATCCGAAATTCTTCGGGGGTAAAGCGCTCACCTACTACGGCCGCTGGACCTACAAATACGAAGAAGCCGCGCGCATGGGCGCGAAGGCCGTGATTATCATCCACACCACGCCTACAGCGGGCTACGGCTACGACGTCGTCCGCAGCTCCTGGGGCAAGGAAGATCCGCAGTTGAAGCTGGAGCCAGGCCAACCCGCGCTCGCGTTCGCCGGATGGGTCACCAAAGACGCAGGCGAAAAGCTGTTCGCGCTCGCGGGCAAGAACGTCGACGAAATGTTGAAAACCGCCAACTCGCCCAACTTCCGGCCCATTCCTCTCGGCATCCGGATTCACGCCAACATCCCGACCAAGATCCGCCAAATCCAATCGCGCAACGTCATCGCGATGGTTCCCGGCAGCGACCCGGAGCTGAAGTCGCAAGCCGTGGTATTCACCGCGCATTGGGATCATTTGGGCATCGGCCCGGCAGTCAACGGCGACTCGATCTACAACGGCGCGGTGGACAACGCCACCGGCTGCGGCATCCTGATCGAGATGGCGCGCGCCTGGGCCGCGCTCGAGCACAAGCCGCGCCGGTCGGCGCTATTCATGGCCGTCACGGCTGAAGAAGCCGGACTACGCGGCACTGAGTATTACGCCGCGCACCCGGTGATCCCGCTCGCGAAAACTGCACTCGATTTGAACTTCGATGCCTTCTATCCCTTCGGCCGCACAAAAGACGTTTCCGTCACCGGCGCCGACCGCACTACCGTGTGGCCGATTGTAGAGGAAGCATCACATCGCATGGAACTCACCATCAAACCCGACTCACACCCCGAGCAAGGCACGTATTACCGCTCCGATCATTTCTCGCTCGCGCACGCCGGTGTTCCGGCGTTTTCCATCGACCTGGGCACCGAGTATTACGGCAAACCAGCCGAGTACGGCGAAAAGATTTTCAACGAGTACAACGACAAGCACTACCATCAGCCGTCTGACGAATATCACGACGACTGGGACTTCGCGGGCATGGAAGAAGCCGCGCAGTTCGGCCTCCTGATTGGAATGGATGTGGCAAATCAGTCGACGCTGCCCACCTGGCATGCCGGCGACGAATTTCTTCCGGCCCGTCAGGCCGAGAAGTAGCGCAGGCACGCGAACTCCTCTGTGCCGCCGTCCCACCAATACCTGCCTCGCAGAATAGGCACCTGTAGGAACTCAAGCCGCTACCCACAGCGTGACGCCGTTGGCGTCCATAATTCCAAAAATGTGCCGATGCTGGACGAACAAGACGTCTTTGTCGTTGAGGCCGTGTTGCGCGCTGTTTACCATATCCTGATCGATTTGTATCTCGAGATTGGCCCCAACCTTTCTCACGATTCCCCAGAATCGTTCACCGTTCAACTCAGGGTGCGTGACGCCGACTTTCACGAAATAGCCGGGCTGAACTCGATTGAGCACCTCTTGAGGCGGATGACCCCAGGTTTCGGGATGGTCTTTCGACCTTTGTTCAGAATCGACCAACTCGAAGCGGTTTAAGAAGGAATTACTGACCACGTCGGAAAATCTCACTTCGCGTCCCTCCAGTTCTCGCCGATCCCTGTGTCCACGATCAGCGGCACATCCAGCTTGTGAACATTTTCCATTTCGCGCTTCACCATTTTCGAAACTGGCTCGGCTTCGGCCGGCGGTGCTTCAAAGACCAACTCGTCGTGCACCTGCAGCAGCATCTTGGCTTCCAACCTCTCCTGCCGAAGAATCTCATCGATGCGGATCATCGCCAACTTGATCAGATCCGCCGCCGTCCCCTGCAACGGCGTATTCACCGCGGTCCGCTCAGCAAACGATCGCGCGTTGGGATTCCGGCTGTGCATATCCGGAATCGGCCGCTTGCGCCCGAACAGCGTCACCGCGACGCCGCTTTCCCGCACCTCCGCGATGGTCTGCTGAATAAACTTCTTCACGCCTGCGTGCAGCTCGAAGTACGTGCGGATGTACGCCTCGGCTTCCTTGCGATCGATCCCCAGCGATGTCGCCAAACCGAACGGCGTCTGCCCATACACGATGCCAAAATTTACCGCCTTCGCACTGCGCCGCATCTCCGGCGTCACCATCAGCGGCCCTACGTGAAACACCTCCGCCGCGGTGCTCGTGTGAATGTCCTCGCCGCGCCGGAACGCGTCGAGCAACACGGGATCTTGAGACATGTGCGCCAGCAGCCGCAGCTCGATCTGCGAATAGTCGGCGACCACCAGCTTCCAACCTTCGCGGGGAACGAACGCGGAACGGATCTCGCGGCCCAGCTCCGTGCGGATGGGGATGTTCTGCAGATTCGGATTCGACGACGACAGCCGCCCCGTTGCCGCGCCCGCCGGATTGAAGGTCGTGTGCAGGCAACCCGTCGCCGGATCGATCAGCTCCGGCAGCGCATCAATATAGGTCCCCTTCAGCTTGGTGAGTTGCCGATAATCCAGCACCTTGCGCGCGATCTCGTGCTCGGCCGCCAAACCCTCCAGCACATCCGCCGCCGTCGAAATCGTCTTGCCCTTACCGTACTTCACCGGCGCCGGCAGGTTCATCTCTTCGAACAAAACCTTGCCAAGCTGCACCGGAGAATTGATGTTGAAAGGTTTTCCTGCGAGCTCATAGATTTCGCCCGCCAGCCGCTGAATATCGGTATCGAGCTGCGCCGACAACGCGCGCAACTGCGCCGGATCGATGCGAATCCCGGTCCGCTCCATGCGCGCCAACACCGCCGCCAGCGGCAAATCGATCGTCTCGTAAAGCTGGCGAAAGCCCTGGCTGTCGATCTCCGGCGCCAGCCGTTCCGTGAGCGTGATCGCCAAGTCGGCGTGCTGCTCCGCCGCCGCGTTCAACTTTCGATCCAGATAGCGCTCCGCCAACACCTCAGGCGAGCACCCCGACGGATCGGCGCACAACAAGAACGCATAGAGCAGCACATCGTGCCGGAAACCCTGAGCCTCCACACCCTCCTTCGCCAACGCCACCATCAAGGCTTTCACGTCGTGCGCCGCTTTCACGCGCACCGGATCTTCCAGCACGGGCTTCAGTGCGTCGAGATAATCCAGAGAAAGCGCCCGCGCGACCCCCGGCTCAAACGAAACCCCAATCATCGTCAGCGGCAGCCCGCCATCCACCGTCGACAGCATCGCAAACGCAATCGTCCGTGCGGGTTCCAGCCGCGCCAGCGTATGCCCGTACGCCTCGGCTTCCTCGCGGCTCGTGATGGTCGCATAATCCCGCGTGTGTGAATCCTCAGTCGGCCCGGCTTCCTTCAGCAGGCTGTAAAACTCCAGCTCTTTATAGATCTTCTTCAGCTCGGCGATGTCCGGCTCCCGCGCCGCCAGTTCGTCCATGTGAAACTCGATGGGCACCGAGGTATCGATCGTCGCCAGCCGCTTGCTTAGCAGAATCTGATCCCGATTGTTCTGCAGGCTCTCGCGATACATCTTGCGCTCCACGTCGCCCGCGTGCTCCAACGCGGCCTCCACCGAGCCAAAGCGCTGGATCAGATCGCGCGCGCCTTTGTCGCCGATGCCTGGCGCGCCCGGAATATTGTCGACGGAGTCGCCCTTCAGCGCCAGCAGGTCCGCCACCTGGCTCGGCTTCACGCCCATGAACTCCTCGGCCGCCGCCGGATCGTACCAGACGTCTTCCTTCACCGGGTTGTACATGTGAACTTGATCGTTCACAAGCTGCAGCATGTCCTTATCGCTCGAAACGATCACGACGTCGTAATCCTGGCTGGCCCGCTGCGCAATGGCCCCGATCACGTCGTCGGCTTCGTAGCCCTCATACTGCAGGATCGGGATGCGCATCGCCTCCAGCGTCCGCCGGATGTAGGGAATCTGCTCGCCCAGATCCGGCGGCATCTCGGTGCGGTTGGCCTTGTACTCGGCGTACTGTTCCTCGCGAAACGTCTTGCCGGCTTCAAACACCGCCGCGATGTAGTCGGGCTGATATGTCGCGCGCAGCTTCCGCACCATGTTGTGGAAAATGAAGATCGCCTCGGTCGAAATGCCTGTCGTCGTGCGCATCGGCGGCGCCCCACTCCGCGCCCGCGCGTGATAAGCGCGGAAAATGTACCCGTAGCTGTCGATCAGAAACAGACGTGGCCGAGCTTGCGCGCCTCTCTTCGCTCCGGTAACGGTGGGCATCCTCAATCAGCATAACCCGTGTGCCCGCGGGCGAGGCCGGACTTTTGACCTGATTCCGCCACAAGCCCAATCTTGAACTGTGGCTATCCTGCAACACTACGAACTTTACAAACCTTTTCGAATCAAAAGTCTAGCGGCTCGGCTTCCTCGCTGTTAGAATGGAAAATTCGATCGGACCACCCATTTGCCGAATCTCGAAAAACGAACCCAAGGAAATCGCATTGCGCTTTGAAACCACCGTTCAGCGCCCGGTGGAAGCCCGCGGTGTAGGGCTTCACAGCGGCGTTCCCGTTTCCATTCGAATCCTTCCCGCGCCGCCGTCCACTGGCGTCGTTTTCCTCCGCACCGACCTCGACAACTTCGCGGTCCCAGCCAGTTGGCGCTATGTCGCACGCGTCAGCTACGCTACCAGCCTGATGCGCCAGGGCGTGTTGATCTCCACCACCGAGCACCTGCTCAGCGTCTTTTACAGCATGGGCGTGGACAACGCCTACGTCGAGATCGACAACCTCGAAGTCCCTATCCTGGACGGCAGCGGCTCGCCGTTTGTGGACCTGCTCAACGCGGCTGGCCTGCGGTCCTACCGCCGGCGCAAGCGATTCTTGCGCATCCGCCGCCCGGTCACCGTGGAAGCCGCCGGCAAGCGCATCACCATCCTCCCTTCCGACCGATTCCTGCTCACCTGCGACGTCTTCTACGATCATCCGCTCATCGGCCGCCAGTCGTTGGACCTGGAGGTCACGCCCGAGCGCTACGCGCAAGAGATTGCGCCCGCGCGCACCTTCGGCTTCCTGCATGAACTGGATCAAATGCGAAACATGGGATTGATCCGCGGCGCGGCGTTGGAAAACGCGGTCTGCTTCGACCGCACCGGCGTCCAGAACCCGGAAGGACTGCGCTTCTCTGACGAATGCTGCCGCCACAAAGCCCTGGACCTGATCGGCGACCTGGCGCTCATCGGTAAGCCGCTGCTCGGGCACGTGATCGCCGAACGCGCCGGACATGCCATGCATACAGCACTGGTTGCGCGCATCATGTCGGATCCTTCGTTGTACGAGATCCTCAGCTTCGACCAGTTGGCCACCCGAGTCGCCCACGCGCTCGTGTCCTAATCGTTTTGTTCAACCTGCCGAACCTCTTCACGCTGGCGCGGCTGGTCTTGGCTCCGTTCGTTGCCTCCGATATCCTGCACGGCCGCTACGACCGCGCCCTGGTGCTGTTCTTCCTGGCCGGCGTCTCCGATGCGATCGACGGTTTTCTGGCGCGCCGCCTGCGCCAATCCTCACGCGCCGGCGCCTACTTCGACCCGCTCGCCGACAAAATCCTCCTCAGCGTCATCTACGTCGCCCTGGGCATCGCGCATGACGTTCCCTGGTGGATGGTTGCGGTCGTATTCAGCCGCGACGTCCTGATTCTCGCCATGGCCGGCTACGGCCTGCTGTTCACATCCGTCCGCGCCTTCCCACCCTCTATCTGGGGCAAAATCAGCACGTTCTTGCAAATTGCCGCCGCGCTCGTAGTGATGGGCGCGCAGGCGGGCATCCCTGCCCCGGTCCAGTTGGCGCTCTGGCTGATGGTGGCAGGAACCGTTGTAAGCGGCTTACACTACGTCTGGACCGCCATTTCCCACTTGCGGGCCCTGCCCCAGCACTGATATATTGCGAGCCTGTGCTACGATGAAATTGCCCCGCTAGAGAGGTTTTTCCCGTGAACAAACTGACCCGCAAAGACATGAAAAGCGACAAGTTCGCGCTGGAGGTGCAGCACAGCGTCGAATTCGTCAGCGAGCACCGGCAGCAGATGATCCGGTGGGGCGTCCCTGCCGCAGTCGTGCTCCTGCTCGGCCTCGCTTATTACTTCTATTCGAACCACATGCGGGATGTGCGCCAGGAGGCTCTCCGAGACGCCTTACAGATTCAAAATGCCAATGTTGGTCCCGCACCAAACCCGCAGACCTTAGCTTTCCCCACCAACGATGCTCGAGACAAGGCCGTCGTCAAAGCCTGGACCGAGCTGGTCAACAAGTATCCCCGAACCCAGGAAGCTTACATGGGCCATTACTATCTGGGCACCACCGCATCCGACACTGGCAATCTGGCGGAAGCGGAGAAACAGTTCCGCGCGGTTGTGGATGGAGCCAGCGGGCCGTATCCATCGATCGCGAAGGTGGCGCTCGCCCAGGTCCTGGCCGCCGAGGGAAAGCTGCCGGAAGCCGAGAAGCTGCTCGAATCCGTCATCGATCATCCGACGGTTCTGGTTTCCAAGGAATCGGCTACCCTGGTGCTCGTGGACCTGATCAAGAACAGCGATCCAGCGCGCGCGAAAAAACTCCTGGAGCCGCTTCGGACCAGTACCCGCAGCGCGGTCAGTAAGGCCGCCATCAACGAGTACGGCGAACTATCCCAGAAGTGACCGGCCTGGGCCGTTTGCGTTTTCCGGTTGCGCGCAGCCGCGGCAGGCGCTATCCCGAACTTCCGCATCCTTACCGCAACGAGTTTCAGCGGGACCGCGACCGTATCATTCATTGCCGGGCTTTTCGCCGCCTGGAGAATAAGACCCAGGTCTTTCCGGCGGGCATTTCCGATCATTTCCGAACTCGCCTCACACACACCATCGAGGTATCGCAGATCGCGCGCACCGTGTCTTTGACGCTGGGGCTCGATGAAGACCTGACCGAGGCGCTTTCGCTTGGCCACGACATCGGCCATCCGCCCTTCGCGCACGCCGGCGAAGACGAACTGGACCGGCAGATGCGCCGCTTCGGCGAGCGCTTCGACCACAATCAGCACGCCCTGCGCATCGTCGAATCATTCGAACACCGCTACGCGCGCTTCCCCGGTTTGAACCTGACGTTCGAGGTGCGCGAGGGCATCGTCAAGCACTCGCATGATTTTGAGAAGGGCGAGGACCCGCTGCTGGACGAGTATCTGCCCGGCCTGCGCCCGCCGCTCGAGGCGCAGTTGATCGACCTGGCCGACGAAATCGCCTACAACACCGCAGACCTGGACGACGGTTATTCCGCGGCCTTATTCAGCATCAAACAGGTGAGCGATTGCGTGCCGGAGTTCGCGCGGCGCTACGAAGAGGCCGAGGGACAGTTCCCCGCGGCAGTCGAGCGCGAGCGCTTTCAGGAAGTGCTGCGCGGCCTGGTGGACTGGCTGGTATCCGGATTGATTCAAGGCACTATTGAAGCTGCTGCCGCCGCCGGCGTTGTGGACCCGGACCAGGTGCGTGAGCATCCGCGCCGCCTGGCCTGCTTCACGGCTGCCTCCGAGGCCACGAATCGTTCGCTCAAGCAGTTCCTGCACCAGGCCGTCTACTACTCCGAGCCGATGGCGACTGAGCGCCGGCAGTCCGCGGGTATGATCGCCGAGCTGTTCGAGTTTTGGGTGGCGCATCCCGAAAAACTGCCGGAAAACTACGTGGAATCGCTCAAAGACGCGCCCGTGCACCGCGTGGTCTGCGACTACATCGCCGGCATGACCGACGGGTATTTCACGCGTACGTATCAACAGTTGCTTCTCAAACCGGGGACAGACGGGACGTTCCCTTCATCCCAACGGTAACGCGACCTGCGCCGATCCCTCCTCGCCCTTCCGCGGCCGCCCTCCTCTCTGGGGCGCCAACGACCGATGCAGCGTGCGCTCCAGCGCCTTCACGAAATCCGAAGTCCCCAACGGACGCCCCGTATGGGTGTTTGTCCGCAGAGGTATGATTTCTCGCTCGGTCTCAACTTGCCCAACGAACTCGCGCCAGCTTGCCGTATTCCAGCACGCCCGCCACAGTTCTACTTCGACCCGGAGCGGAGATTGACCCTGCGTCCGGCCGCAGTGCAGAGCGGCGCTGGACCAGCGGTACAAATCCGGCGACGCCACTATGCCGGCCCGCACCGGGTTTCGCTCGGTATAACGCAGCGCCGCCCACAAGTGCCGGGTGTCCAGAGGGCATGAATAATACCGTCCCTGCCAGACGTGGCCCGAATCGCCACGGCGAGCATTCAGATAGGAAGCGTACCGCCCATGGGCGTGGCGTAGCGCAAAGCCCATGGAGTCGAGCCGCTCCGGGACCACGATCAAATGAACGTGATTCGACATAAGACAGAAGCCAAGCACGGAGAGAGCGTGTAATTCACAGTTGGACTGGAGGAGGTTTAGATAAACCAAACGATCAGTGTCGGATTCGAAGATGGTTCGGCGGGCGTTGCCGCGTTGAGTGACGTGATGCGGGAGGCCGGTGGCGACGACGCGCGCGAAACGAGCCATCATACAAGTGGTGTGGTCGGGCTATGAAACTTCTCGGAAACATTCCGTCTGTCCCCGGGTAAAGGGTAAAGGTGCTACTTGGCCATGTGCTGGAGATCGCGCTCGCCTTCGTTGCAGATGAATTCCATCAGTTCGTAATTCGTGGCGAGCGAAGAGACCTTCTTCATGGTCCACGGCTTGGCGTAGGCTCCGGGATCGTCGACCGTGATCTCGGTGGCCAGGTGTCCCAGGTCGGGCCGGGTATAGCGCTCGGTGATGTGCAACTTATCGGTCGACGGCTGGCCGCCGAAGCCCACCCACGGCTTGCCGTTGAAACCCACCGTGTCCACCACCAGCGTGTCGCCTTCCCAGTGACCGATCGAGTGGCCGAGCCAGGTGGGATTGGGGTCGTCCGGGTGGCGGCGCCCATCCATGTAAATCTCGCGCGAAGGCTCACCTTCATAAAGGATCACCAGCAGCTTCGGCGTCTGCACCAACTGATAGGGGAACAGGAACGTCGACATGATCACTCCTAGCGGCAGGCAGTGCCCGGAAGGAATGTCCGCGTTGTGATTGGCGTTCCGCTTCTCGATCAATGCCGCGGCCCAGGGCAGCGGCTCGGGTTTGCCGGGATCGGTGGGAAAAGACGGAAGCCAGACACCCGAGAGATCCGGCTTGGCGTCGGCGGTGCGCGGCGCCGGCCCGGTTGGCGGGGCCTTCCGCGAGACGAGGTTGTCGAAAAGCGCACCGGGATTGTCGCCCAAAGTATTCGCCTGGACGTCGAAGTGCAGGAGGATGTCCAGGTGCAACGCCTGATCCGCGGCGACGGTTATGGTCTGTTGAAACGGCGTCAATGCGGGTCCGCTGGCCGAGAGTTCATACGCGCCGGCCGGCAGCGCGGCGAGTCTGTAATTTCCGCCGGCATCCGTTTCCGCGGACAAGGCCGCGCCCGTGGTTGCATTCTTGGCTTGAATCTTGGCCTTAACTACTGGCGCGCCGTCGTCGTTGGTGACCTTCCCCGTGATGGCGCCGCTTTGCGCGAAAGCCGCCCAGGCTAGCAGGAAGACGCAGAACTTGGTCATGCTTTGGCGATCAGTATACTACTCCGCTCGAGGAATTCGAGGATCGTCGCCGCCTGGCCGGGAATGAAGTGCCCGGCTTGGGGCAAATAGCGAACTTCGGCTCGCGGCGCGTTCGCCTCCAGCCGCCGCTTGGTTTCGGCTGAATCGAGCAGGACGTCTTTGCCGCCGACGATCGCGAGCAATGGCATGGCGAGCCGCTTCAGCGCGTCGTCGCGGAACACCGGCAATTTGAAATTGCGCGGTCTTGTGCTCTGGTGAACCAGCGACATGAAGCCCGCGAAGGCCTGGACTACGGGCGGTAGCTTGGCCAGATTCGCCGGCCCGCGGCCCAGGATCATCTCGCTGAGCTTGCGAGTGCCCCAGCGGCCCATCAGGAGCAGCGGAAGCGACTTAAACAGGAGGCTGATTTTTTGCCGGCCCACGCCGGCCGGGCAGAGCACCGCCAAGCTGGTAACACGGTCAGGCCGCCGTGTCGCGTAGTCCAGAGCGAGCCATCCGCCCAGCGACACGCCCACCATCGACGCGCGCTCCAGCGCGAGGCCTTGCATAACATCGTCCAGCCAGAGCGCGTGGGCATCGGAGGCGAGGGGCGGGCGAGACGGCGGGCTGAAGCCCGGTTCGCCGATCATATCGACAGCGTATACGCGGAAGTGCGCGGCCCACGTAGCAATATCGAACATCCAAGAGGCCGAGTTCGCCACTGACCCGTGAAATAGCAGCACGGGCGGAGCATCCTGGGGGCCGCTTGCGACCACAAACGTCTCGCCTTCGCGCGTCGGCACGCGGAGATGCTGACTGGGCACAGGCCATAGCTTCAAAACCTCGGCGTAGTGCTGGCGCACCTCCTTTTCGAGTTCCGCAGATTTGTAGATTGAAGTCATTTTTGTGCCTCCAGATAGAAGTCGATGCCGTGCAGAAGCGCGGTAGTGCTCGCGATGCTGCCTGAGAGGATCACCTTCAGCCGCGCGCGCTCCTGGTTGTAAATGGTCTCGATGCGCAGCGGCTCGTCACCCTCCGGGCGGCCCTTGGCGGCGGCCGGGAGCATGTTGGCGAGGCGCATCGCCAGTTCCTGGCTGATGGCGTCGATCTCGACGATGCTGGACACCTCGATGTGGCGCTGCCGCGGGACGCCGGCGCGATCGAGCGGCACCATCGGCCGGCCGGTCATCGCCTCCAGGTCCTCACGCGCAATGCGGTATTGCTTGCCGATCCGGACCGCCTTCAGCTTACCCTCGCGAACATAGCTTCGGACGGTTCGGACGTGAAGATTGAGCAAGTTGGCGACTTGTTCGACGGAGTATAGATCCTTTTCCATGCTTATCTTACTCTATCAGCCCCTATTAAGATGTGTCAATAGGTAATAATAGGGAACGAAACAAGCTGCCTATCGCTATCGCCGCGGCGGGCCGATAGAGCGGTTGCATCACTCGGATTGATGACTACATTGCCCTACGCGCGAAGCTGAGCCTCTATGTGGACCCATGTCCTGTCCGCGCTCCTGACAGCGCCGTTCGCCGTGGGCGTCGTATCTGCCCGTCGCAAGCGGCCGGCGGGCGCATTAGCGCTTTGCAAAGCAGCTTTGGATCAGGTCACGCATGAACGGCACGTTCTGGACCTCATCGCACGAGCCAGACCGTGCGAAGAAGTGTTGGATGCGCTGAGTCAGGGAATCGAGCGTCTCACCGGCGATTGCTTCTGCGCGGTTTTCTATGTGGACAAGGAAGAGAAATGCCTGGTGGAAGGATCGCGGGGCGGGCTGCCGGCGGGACCTAAATTCAGTCAGAGCCGCCTGCCGTTAGAGCCCAAGAACTGTTTGTCCAGTTCCTCGGCACTTTCGAATCAGACCATCGTTGTCCCAGACATGCTTGCGGAGACGACATCGGATCAAGTCCGCGATTTTGCGCGAACGTATGACGTGCGATCGTGCTGGTGCCTCCCAATTTCGGATGGGGCTGAAGGCGTCGCGGGCGTCCTGGCCGTGTATCATCATGCGGCCGGCCCGCCGTCGGAGCAACAACTCGAGATCGCAAGATCCGGGGCGGCGGTAGCAGCGATCGCCATCGGCCGGATGTTCTCGGATCAGAAACTCCAGCGCCATCTCCATACCGTGAAGTTGGCCGAACAGGCCGCCAACTTCGGAATTTGGGAAATGGACCTCGTGACAGGCATCGTAAAAGGTTCAGAGGCATGGGCAGTTCTGGAACGCGTCGAGGACGCCAGCGTCGGAACGCACGCTGATTTAGTTCGGCAAGTGGTGCACCCGGAGGACCGGGCGCTGCTCGGGGAGGGCTCCGACCGGGCATTCGCCACGGGAGAGCCGTACTGTGTCGATTTCCGTATTGTCCCCGAGCCGGGGGTGATCCGCTGGAGGCGGAGCACCGCTCAAGTGGAGTTCGTCGACGGCAAGCCGCGGCGGTTGATCGGCGCTTCGCTCGACATAACGAACGAGAAAGAAATGGTGGCCGCCGCGGAGGCCGCAAACCGTGCCAAATCGGAATTTCTGGCCAACATGAGCCACGAGATTCGCACGCCCATGAACGGCATTCTGGGGATGACCGAACTGGCGCTGGACACCGACCTGGACGCGGTTCAGCGAGAATACTTGAACGCCGTACGGTATTCGGCCGAATCGTTACTGACCATCCTCAACGACATCCTGGACTTCTCCAAGATCGAAGTCGGGAAACTCAGCCTGGACTTGATTGAGTTCAACCTAAGGGACCATCTGGGGCAGGCGATGAAGACCCTCTCCGCGCGAGCTTACGAAAAGGACCTGGAGCTGGCGTACTTCGTGCCTCCGGAGATTCCCAATCATGTCGTCGGCGATCCAGTCCGGTTACGCCAGGTAATTCTTAATCTGGTCGGAAATGCCATTAAGTTCACCGAGAAGGGCGAAGTGATCCTGAGAGTGGAGGCTGAGAGCCGCGATGCGGATGGTCTCACCCTGCACTACTCAGTGCGAGATACCGGCATTGGCATCCCTCTGGAGAAACAGAACCTGATCTTCGAGCCGTTCAATCAGGCCGACAGCTCGACCACCCGTAAGTATGGCGGCACGGGGCTGGGGCTTACCATCTCCGTACGCCTGATCGAGATGATGGGCGGACGCATGTGGATTGAAAGCCAGCCGGGCAGCGGCTCCACGTTCCACTTCTCGGCCCGGTTCGGACACGCCACGGAAGTCAACTCCAGCACCGCCTCCGCGGATCCGGCCGTCCTGGACGGGTTACGAGTGTTAGTGGTCGATGACAACGCAACGAACCGGCAGATCCTGGAGCATACGCTGCTTTTCTGGCGAATGACGCCGACGGCGGTATCAAGCGGTCGAGCCGCCCTCCAGAGCTTAAAAGAAGCCAGTGAAGCTGGTGCACCATTCCGCTTGATGATCATCGATTGCCATATGCCCGAGATGGACGGCTTCATGCTCGTGGAGGAGATTCAAAAGACACCGCAGCTCGAAATGCCCGCGTCGGTAATGTTGACTTCCGGCGGCCAACGCGGGGACGGCATCCGGTGCAAGCAACTGGGGATTGCGGCCTACTTGATCAAGCCCGTGTCGCAATCGGACCTGCTCGAAACTCTGCTGCGAGTTGTTGCGCCGTCTGCCGGCGACGGAAGAGCGACGCAACCGATCACCCGCCACACCTTGCGGGAGGCGCGGAAGCCCATACGAGTTCTGCTGGCTGAAGACAACGCCGTCAATCAACGGCTTGCATCCCGTTTGTTGGAACGGGAAGGGCATTCAGTGGTCGTAGTGGCAGATGGGTTAAAGGCCGTGGAAGCGATGGAAGCCGGCGCGTTCGATCTGGTCTTGATGGACGTTCAGATGCCGTCGATGGACGGCATGGAAGCCACCGCACTGATCCGCCAGAAAGAGAAGGATACCGGGCTGCACGTTCCCATCATTGCCATGACGGCCCACGCTATGGCGGGCGACCGGCAGCGGTTCCTGGCCAGCGGCATGGATAATTACGTTTCCAAACCGATTCACTCGCGTGAGTTATTTGAAGCGATTGACGCGGTGCTGTCGTCCGCACCCTAGGCGCGAACAGCCCGGTGCTACGATGGGAAATAGCCGACGCTTCCCCCATGAAATGCAAGATCTGTGACACGCGCAAACCGCGCCGCTTTTGCCCGGGCGTCAGCGGCGAAATCTGCTCCATCTGCTGCGGCAACCAGCGCGAAGTCACGATAGATTGCCCGTTGGATTGCCCGCACCTGATGGAAGCGCGGCTGCACGAAAAGACGACACCTCTCGACCCCGAAAATATCCCGAACAAAGATGTCCAGGTGACTGAGCAGTTCCTGCGGGAGCACGAGCCGCTTCTCGTCTTTCTGGGCGCACGGCTGCTCGAAGCGGCGCTAGCGACATCAGGGGCGGTGGATGCGGACGTACGTGAAGCTCTTGGTTCGCTGATTCGCACGTATCGCACGCTCCAAAGCGGTTTATATTACGAAACGCGGCCCAGCAATCTGGTGGCGGATGCCATCCATCGCAAGATGCAGGAGGCGGTCGACGCGCTGCGCAAGGAACTGGCGGAGAAGAACGCCACGCCCATCCGCGACGCCGAGATTCTAGGCACGCTGGTCTTCTTGGAGCGCGTCGAATTGCACGAAAACAACGGGCGCCCGCGCGGACGAGCGTTCGTCGATTATTTGCGCGGGCATTTCCCACAAAACCAGTCAGCCCCGCTGAACGCTCCGCCGCTGATTCAGGTGTGAGATGACGGGCTTCATCGTCTTCGCGCACGGGTCCCGCATCGAGAGCGCCAACCAGGCGGTGCGGGATGTCGTGGCACAAATGGCGGATTCCGGCCGGCACATTGTAGAAGCAGCGTTTTTGGAACTGGGCCAGCCGGATCTGGCGGGCGCGGCCGGGCTGCTGGTGGAACGCGGCGCAAAACGCATCGTGGTGATCCCCTATTTCCTGACGCTCGGCACGCACATGCAGCGCGACCTGCCGCGGCTGGTTCGCGCGGCGGCGGACGCACACGGCGGCATCGAAATGGAGATTACGGCGCCGCTGGACGGTCATCCAGCACTGCTCGCGGCTTTGCTCGACCGTGCCTCGGAAGCCCTGAACCGCCCATGAGAGCGAGGCTCTTGGAGTCGCACGAAATTGCACCGGAAGTGCGGCATTTTGTTTTCGAGGTGCCTGAGATCCAGCAACTGCACTTCAAGCCGGGCCAGTTCGTTTCGCTAAGCGAAGCGCTCGGCGGCAAGAAAATCACGCGGGCGTATTCCATCGTCTCGATGCCGGACGGCAACCGCTTCGAGCTGTGCCTGAACCTGGTGCACGAGGGCGCCTTCAGCCCGCATCTCTTTGCGATGCACCCGGGTGACACGGTGGAGATGGCCGAGCCGCTCGGTTTTTTCACTGTCCGCAATCCCGCGCGCGAGGCTCTGTTCGTGGCCACCGGCACCGGCATCGCGCCGTTCCGTCCAATGGTGCGCGATTACCTGATGCATCCGGAAGCCAAGAAGCTTACGCTGCTATTCGGCGTGCGGCACGAAAGCAGCATTTACTACGGCGGCGATTTCGAAGCGCTGGCTCGCGAATATCCCAATTTCCGATTTTGGCCGACGCTTTCGCGCCCAGCGGATTCCTGGCAGGGGCGCAAGGGCCACGTCCAGACGCATCTGCTGGACGCCATCGGCGAACGCCGGGACCTGGACGTCTACATCTGCGGCCTCAAAGCCATGGTGGACGACGTCCGCGCTATCCTCAAGGGGTTGGGTTTCGACCGCAAGCAGATCATTTTCGAAAAGTACGATTGAATGAATCGCACTCTTGCTCTAGCGCTAGGATTGGTGGTGGTGTTCGTCCTGACGGTCGGCGTTCTGGTGGTGGTGATGCCCGGGCCGCACCAAGCCACCGACTACCTGGTGATCGGCGCGATTGCGACGCTGCTTTGCCTGCTGCTGCTGTTCCTGGCGCTGATCAAGACCACCAAGCGGCCCGTCCGCAAGCCTGACTCTGAATAGCCATTTTCGATGCAGGTACCGTCCGATATAGTGAGGAGCGGAGGCAAGATGAAGCTCGTATCGAGGCCGCTAGTTCTGGCTGCATTCGCGGCGGCAGTGGCGTTTGGCCAGTCCAGGCCAGACCCGAAGCTGATGGCCGATCAGGTTTTCAAGAACGTCAAAGTGCTGAAGGGCCTGCCGGTGGACGAGTTCATGGCCACGATGGGGTTCATCTCCGCCTCCCTCGGCGAGACGTGCAGCGATTGCCATTCGGCGGAAAGCGGCGGCAGCTGGGAGAAATACGCCGACGACACCCCGCGCAAGGTGGTAGCGCGTGGCATGATCGTCATGATGAACGGGATCAACAAGAGCTACTTCGGCGGACGGCGCGAAGTGACCTGCTATTCCTGCCATCGCGGCGTGGAGCGGCCCAGGATCACGCCGAGCCTGGCCGAGTTGTATGGTCCTCCAGCGCCGGTGCAGGAGCCTGACCGGATGCTTCAGGCCGCGGGCGGGAAATCGATGACGGCCGATCAAATTCTGGACCGGTACATTCAGGCGCTCGGCGGCGCGGAGGCGTTAGGCAAGCTCACGAGCTTTACAGGGAAGGGAATGCAGCAATCGTTCGCCGAGGCCGAGAAGAGCCCGTTCGAGATGTGGGCCAAGGCGCCCGATGAGCGCGCGACGGTGATTCATTCGGCGTTGGGCGATAGCAGCACGGTTTACGACGGCCATACAGCTTGGATCGCCGCACCGGCGACCGAGCGTCCCGTGCAGGTGTTCGAGCTGACCGATGGCGATCTGGACGGCGCGAAGCTGGATGCGGCGATCACGTTTCCCACGCATTTGAAGAGCGCGCTGACCGAGTGGCGCGTCGTGCCAAAGACCACGATCGACGGTCAAGAGGTGGAAGTGTTGCAGGGAACCACGAACGGCAAGTATCCGGTGAACCTGTATTTCGACGGGAAGACCGGCCTGCTGGTACGCATGGTGCGCTACACCGAGTCGCCGCTCGGCTTGAATCCGACGCAGGTGGATTACTCGGATTATCGCGACGTGGCGGGCGTCAAAATGCCGTATCGCTGGACGGTGACGTGGCTGGACGGCAAGTCGGGGATCGAGCTGAGCGACGTGCAGGCCAATGTGGCGGTGGACGCCGCGAAATTCGCCAAGCCGTCCGCGCCCGCGGCTCCGGCGCAGTAGACGCTTGACCCTGGACAAGCCAGTTGATCCAATCTAGGCAGGAGATACCCGATGATCCGCTCTGCTGCACAGTTCGGTCTACTGGTCTCGTTCGCTGTGCCTGCGCTGCTGTGCGCAAAGGGAGACACGGTACTGATCGAGATCCAAGGCGGGTCGCTGCGCGCGCCGATCAGAGCCACGGATCCGGCCATTGAGCAGTTCAATGTTTGGGCGGGTCCGGGGGTCAACGACGCCGTACTTGAGAATGCGACAGGCTTCATCATTGACTGGCACGCAGGGATCGTTACGGAGCCGCCGGCCCGGCTTCCGCAGTACCACGTCTCGTTCTACGCAGGATGCCGCGGAGGATCGAATGAACCCGGCTGCGCCGGCGAGAAACCGCACCTGGCTTACGTAGTGTCCTATGATTGGGATCCCTCATCAGGACAGGGCTTCGTTTATCTGCCCGGCTCCGGCGACCCGCGGTGGCAGCGGAACGTCACCTCGATCTATCGCAGCGTGGAGGGTCACTGGTTCCGCGCGAGTGATGCCTGGGACCATTTCGTCAAGCCTCTGATCGCTAAGGCTGAGAACCCTCGCCCGTCCCGCTAGAGCGGGACATCGAGTTCACTTCGACTACTTCCACTGACTTGTAAATTTCTTTGGTCTGCTCCAGCGTTGCGAAGACGAGACCCGGGAGGCGCGCGGAAGCAGTGCCTGCGGCGACGGCCCAGCGGACGCAATCGGCGAAGTCCTTCTTCTTGGAGGCGGCCCACACGAAAGCCGCGGCCAGCGCGTCGCCTGCGCCCAGTGGAGACACGGCGTCGACGCGCGGCGGGACCACCTCCAGCAGCCGGTTGCCATCCGTCGCCACGACGCCGCGGCTGCCGAGCGACAGGATCACGGACTCCGCGCCCATGGCTTTGATTCGCGTGGCTGCTTCCATGAATTGAGCGCGCGTGATGAGAGCGCGGTTCAGCAGACGTTCGGCCTCGGCCTGATTGGGACTCACTACGGTGGGTCCGGCTTCGATGCCATGCAGCAGTGCGGCGCCGTCGGTGTCGAGCAGCGTCTTGACCTTGCGGTCGCGCGCCATTTGGATCAACTTGGTATAAAAGTGTGGTGAGACTCCGGGCGGGATGCTGCCGCACAGCATCAACCAGGTTGCGGTCTCGAGGCGGCTTTCGACCGCTTTCTCAATGCTGGTCAACTCGTCCGGCGTGATCGGGGGCCCGAGTTCGTTCAGCTTGATGGTCAGGCCCTGGCGGTCGGTGATGGTGAGGTTCACGCGGATCTCATTGCTGATCCGCACCACTTTCACCGGGAAGCCGGACTTCGCGGCCAGCTTTTCCAGACGCTCGCCCTTGGCGCCGCCGGAGGTAACAATGGCCAACGTTTTGGCGCCGAAGGCGTGCAGGACACGCGACGCGTTCATACCGCGGCCGCCGGCCGAATCGCTGCTCGCGAGGATATAGGCGCGATCCTCGAACACCAGCCGATCGACTTGGATGTTGCGGTCTACTGAGGGGTTGATCGTCAGGGTCAGTATCAACCCTCAATGTTACCCTGAAACATTGCGGCAGCATCCCCAGTTTACTGCCTATCTAGCACTGGCCTCGGTGTGCTTCTTCTGGGGCACGACGTATTTGGGCATCCGCATCGCGGTGGAGTCGATTCATCCCGCCGTGCTCATGTGTCTGCGCTACACGATCTCGGGCACGATCCTGCTGGTGAGCGCGTATTTTTCCAAAGCCCACCTGCCTTCCTGCCGTGAGCTGGGCTACACGGCGCTGTTCGGCGTCATGATCATCGGCATGGGTACCGGAACGCTGGTGTTCGCCGAGCAGTGGGTGCCGAGCGGGCTGGCTGCTCTCTTCATTACGTTGTCGCCATTTTGGATGATCGGCATCGACGCGCTGATTCCGGGCGGCGAAGCGCTGCACGGGCCCACGATCCTCGCGATGCTGGTGGGGCTGGCGGGCACCACGCTGCTGGTTGCGCCTGAGATTTTGCGCGAAGGCTTCGGCGGGCCGTTGCTGCGTGGCTTCCTGCTCATTCAATTCGGATGCGGCGGCTGGACGCTGGGATCGATTCTGCAGCGCCGGCATCAGACCAAAGCGCACGCGGTGGTGAGCGGCGCGGTGCAGCAGTTGGCTACGGGACTCGCGTTCGTCATTCCTGCGCTGTTGACGCGGCCACATCCTTCCGCCTGGACCACGCGCAGCATGGGCGCAGTGGCCTATCTTGTAATGTTCGGCTCCATTATCGGCTACAGCTCTTACAGCATCGCACTCGAACGGCTGCCGGTTTCCGTGGTGAGCATCTACAACTACATCAACCCGGTGATCGCGGTTTTTCTCGGCTGGATCGTCTTTCGCGAGCACATTGGAGCGGAAGAGATCGCCGGGATGCTGATTATTTTTTGCGGCGTCGCGCTGGTGAAGCGCTACTCGCGGAAGCCCGTTCCAAAGCCGGCTCAAGCCTCTGCGGCTTCGTGAGGACGGGTTCGAACAGGTCACCCACGCGCTCGAAGCGTTCCAGTACGTTGTGGATGTTGAACTGGCCGGGTTCGAGGCCGGCTTTTACTTCCGACCAATCCAGCGGCGTCGAGACCGGTGCGCCGGGATGCGCGCGCAGAACATAGGGTGCGGCGATGGTTTTGGCGCTCGAAATCTGCAAGTAATCGAAATAGACTTTGGCCTTCTTGCGTTGCGAGACCGCGCGCGGCGTGGTGAACAGATCCGGTTTCTGGCGAATGACGAGGATCGAAAGCAGCTCGGCGAAGGTGCGTACCTGTTCGAATGTGTAGATCGGTTCGAGCGGCATGTAGATGTGCATGCCGTCGCCGCCCGTGGTTTTGGGATAACCTGCGAGGCCCACGGCATCCAGCGTGTTCTTGACGAGCTGCGCGGCTTCGACGATCTGGCTGTAAGGGCAGCCTTCCGTCGGGTCGAGATCGATGAGCGCGAAGTCCGGATTGTCGAGCGAGCCCAGGCGGCTCATCCAGGGGTTCTGATCGATGCAGGCGAGGTTGGCGAGATAGACCAGCGTAGCGCGGTCGTTGCAAATGATGTAGTGAATCTTGTCCTGGTTGTGCTCGGAGAAGATCGGCTCCAGGCGCACCCAGTCCGGCACCTTGTCCTGGGCCTCTTTCTGGAAGAAATATTGGCCGGTGATGCCGTTGGGGTAGCGCTTCAACGACAGCGGGCGGTCGCGCAAATGCGGAAGAATCAGGCCAGCCACGGCGTCATAGTAGTTGATAACGTCGCGCTTGGTGATGCCTTCGCCGGGATAGAAAATTTTGTTCAGATTCGTCAGCTTCAGGCGATGGCTTTCAATTTCGAGCGACACTTCGGCGGGCGAATCGAGCGGCACGAGCGGTCCGGTTCGCTTGGCGGGCGGATCTTCTGCCTCAGTCTGGCGCACGCATTCCTTGGGATCTTTGTCCGGACGAAGGCCAACAAACACCGGCGCGCGCAGCAGGCCATCGGGCGTGTATTCCAGGAACTTGATTTCGGCTACCAGTTGGGGCTTCACCCAGGTCACGTCGCGCAGCGCTTTGACCGGCCCGGAGAACGGAGTCTTCTTGACGATCAACGGCTCTAGTTTCGTGAAGATGTCTTTCAGCGATTTCTCATTGAAACCTGTGCCGACCTGTCCCGCGTGCGTGAGCTTGCCGTGATCATAGAGGCCAAGCACCAGCGAACTGAAATAATCGCGGTCACCGTGCGTGAAGCCGCCGATGACAAAGTCGTCGGAGTTCGCGACCTTGATTTTGATCCAGTCGCGGCTGCGCCGCCCTTCGTACTTGCTGTCGCGCCGCTTAGCGACGATGCCTTCCAGGCCGTGCGCGCGGGCGGCTTCGAGCATTTCCTTACCGCCGACGGGGAAAAGATCGGAAAGGCGGACGTGATCGGCCGGAGTCAAGACCGCTTCGAGCAGCCGGCGGCGTTCTTCAAGCGCCACGCCGCGCAGGTCGTAGCCATCCAGATACAGAAGATCGAACGCGAACAGCGTCACCGGCGCGGAACGCGAAAGATGCGCGATGGTGTTCGGATCGGCGACCGAAATGCGCGGCTGAATGAGACTGAAGCTGGACCGGCCTTTGTCATCCAACACCGCGATCTCGGCGTCGAGGATGGCGCTCGACGCTTTGACGTAATGCGGCAGGACGCTGAGCTCGGGATATTGTTGCTCGCAGCGCTTTTGATTGCGCGTGAAGATGCGGAGCTGGCCATCTTCGATGAAGCAGAGCGCGCGCACGCCGTCCCATTTCACTTCATAGAGCCAGGCTTGGCCGGAGGGCGGATGTTCGGCGAGCGAGGCGAGCATGGGCGCAACCGTGTGGGGCATGGGAGATTGGATCGCACCTTCGATCGTCGCGAGATCAGTGGCTGGCGTTTGGTGGCCGGTGGTTGGTGGATCATCCATGACTGGCGGCAGGTCCTGGGCAATCTCCTGCTGCGTGCGTCCGGTGAGCACACTACGCGCGTAGTCTTCAACGTTCCAGCCGGGCCTGGCCTCGGCGTCCTTCTTCTTGATCAGCAGCCACTCGTTCCCTTTACCGCGGCCACGCATCAGCACCAGCGCGAATTCGCCGCGCAGCTTTTCGCCGTGCAGGCGGAACTTGAAATCGCCGCGCTCCATTTGCGCGCGGGCCGGCAGATCGCCGAGCACATCAAACGTGCCGCGATCCCACAACATAACGCTGCCGCCGCCGTACTCGCCTTTGGGAATGTTGCCCTCGAAGCCGCCGTATTCGAGCGGATGATCCTCCACGTGCATGGCCAGATGCTTCGCCAGCGGCTCAAGGCTAGGACCTTTCGGAACCGCCCAGGATTTGAGCGTGCCATCCACTTCGAGCCGGAAATCGTAGTGCAGCCGCGTGGCGTCGTGACGCTGGACGCAGAAGTAATTGCCGCCCGGCGCGATTGCCTTGGGGGCTGCCGGCGCGGGCTCCGGCGTCTTATCGAATCGGCGCTTGCGCTTGTATTCTGTGAGCGACATGCGGGCTGTTTCCATTCTACGCGGCGAGTAGCAGTATACTGAGGCGAGATGCTCAAGCGTTTGGCCCAAGTCCTACCCCGGCTTTTCGCCAGCGCGCTGATCGTCTTTCTTTTCGCGCAGCCCTTCACAGCTCTGGCTTTCGACGACTGCAGCAGCATGAGCAGCATGGCCTGCTGCAAGGACAAATGCTGCTGCCGCCGGATGCACCATGCGTCGACGGGGCCGGGCCTTACATCCAAAGACTGCTGCGGCCAGTGCCACATCACGGTCCGGAACACGCAGCCGGTGGCTACCAGCATCGATCCACCGCCGCCGGATGTAAGACTCGCGCCGGTGCTGGCCAAGGCGGAATTCCACCCGGCGTGGGTTCCTCTTACACGCCCGAATCCGGTCCTCTTCGAACGTCCTCCTCCTTCCGTAGCCTAGCGTTTTTATCCACATTTCGATTTAGGCATCGGGAGGATTGTATGAAATGGACTTGTATTCTTTGTATTCTCGTGTCGCTGTGCGCGGCGACCCTGGGAACAGTGCGAGGGGTGGTGCACGATCCGCAACATCGGCCGCTCCAAAACGCAACAATAACAGTGCAGAGCAACCAAGGAGTGACGCTGGCGACGGCTCAATCGGACGCCAATGGCGAGTTCGTGATTGAGAACGTACCAGAAGGTCCGGCGACGCTGCGGGCGACCGCGGAGGGCTTCGGCGCTCTCGAGCAGACGATCAATGTCGCTGCGGAGAAGACGCCAGTCATACATCTCCAGCTCGAGCTAGCGCCCGTGAAGTCATCGCTCGAGGTTTCCGGGGCGCTCAGCCGGCTGAATACGCAATCGTCCACGGTGCGCACCACGGTTACGCCGCAGGAGATTACGGAAACGGCGGGCGCGGATCAGACCAACAGCCTGGCCATGATCACCAATTTCACCCCCGGCGCCTACATGGTGCATGACATGCTGCATATGCGCGGCGGCCATCAGGTGAACTGGTTTCTGGACGGCATTCCAGTCATCAACACCAGCATCGCGGCCAACGTTGCGCCGCTGGTGAATCCGAAAAACGTCGCGGAACTGGAGATCGAACGCGGCGGGTATTCAAGCGAGTACGGCGACCGGACCTACGGCTTCTTCAATGCGGTGACGCCGTCGGGGTTCGACCGTAATAACGACGTTGAGCTGATCGCGTCGGCCGGCAATTTCTGGAGCACCGACGACCAGCTCAATGTGGGCGGCCACACCGAGCGCTTCGCTTACTTCGCGAGCGTGGATGCCAACCGCTCTCAGTTGGGCCTGGCGACGCCGATTTCACAGGTGATCCACGACCAGGAGAGCGGCGTGGGCGGGTTTCTGTCGCTGCTATATAACGCCACTCCGAAGGATCAGTTGCGCTGGGTCGTGTCGCTGCGCGAGGACCATTACCAGATCCCCAACGATCAGGATACGCAGGCCGCGGGCATCCGCGATCTCGACTTGGAGCGCGACTACCTGGTGGGCTTCCACTGGATGCACACGTTTTCCGAAGGCGTGCTGCTTACCGTTTCACCGTACTTCCACTACAACGCTGCGCATTACGTGGGCGGGCCGCAGGACACGCCGTTCATTCTGGACGATAACGGCCGGTCGGACTACGTCGGCGGGCGCGCTGTCTTTCAGGTGCAGAAGGGAAGGCACAACGCACGGCTGGGCGCCGAAGTCTGGGGCCAGTACAACGATACGTTTTTCGGGCTCACGGGCAATCCCGGCGGCGCGGTATTGAATCAGCAGGAAACGCACTGGGCGAATTCGAGCGCGTTTTTTCTGGAGGACCAGTACAAGCTGAATCGATGGCTGACGCTGGATCTCGGGCTGCGTCTGACGCACTACGGCGGCCTGGTGAACGAGAATGCGGCCGATCCGCGCGTGGGCGGCGCGATCCGCATTCCCAAGTTGAACTGGGTGCTGCACGGCTACTACGCGTACTACTATCAGCCGCCGCCATTGGACAGCCTGGCGGGTCCCACGCTCAATTTTGCGCTCGATCAAGGTTTCGGATTCGTCCCGCTCCCGGGCGAGCGCGACATCCAGCATGACATCGGCTTGGAGATTCCGTTCCGCGGCTGGGCGATCGAGGCGGACAATTTTCACACCAGCGCGCGCAATTTTCTGGATCACGACGTGATCGGAGACTCGGGCATTTTCGTTCCGCTCACCGATCTGGGCGCGATCATCCATGGCACCGAGGTGAGCGTGCGGTCGCCGCGGCTATTTCACACCGCGCAACTGCGCATCGCCTATTCCAATCAGATCGGGCAGGGGATTGGACCGATCACCGGTGGGCTGCTGGAGGACTCGGACTTCGGCAACTTTCTGCTGGATCACGACCAGCGCAACACCGCCAGCGCGGTGCTTTCGCTCACCTTGCCCAAGCAGATGTGGATGACGCCCGCGTATCAGTTTGGTTCGGGATTTCTGAACGGAGACGGGCCCACGCATCTTCCGCCGCATTCGACCTTCGACCTAAGCGTTGGCAAGCGTTTTGGTGAGAGCTTCACGGTCTCGGTCAACGCGGTAAACATCGCCAACACACGTTACCTGCTTGATACAAGCAACACCTTTGGCGGAACGCACTATATCAATCCCCGGCAAATTTACGGCGAGGTAAGATATACCTTCCATTACTAACCCATACGACTTTCGTCGTATATCACATCGTGTACATTTATTTCAACGAAGATAACTAAGCTACTTGGGGGCCAGGTTACTTCCAGGTTATAAAACTATCCCATTCGCTGTCACGGTTTTATCGTTGATTTCCCCGTTTAGTCGGCATATCTTTACATTGGAACTGACTTTTTCGTGGGGGGCCTTGCATCAATGAGGAAAATAGACTTGGAGCCGTTGCGCTGTAGCGTTCTCGTCGTGTTCGTTCTGTCCATCGCTGGGTCGCCGGCGGCGCTAGCGAATTCCATTCACCGTCATAATTCTCGAGCTGACGCAGTTGCGGCGATGGACCAGCTTATGCTTTTTGGCAATAGCGCGCCCTCAACACAACTGGTCGAATCGAAAAGCCGGCGCTCTGCTGAAAACGGGGGAGTAGCGACAGACAGTGCCACAACATTTTCACCGTCTTCAGTATCGTCGCTGGATACTCCCATCGATACTGGTACTCCCCGCCTGCACCATCGACAGAGCTTGAACGTGACGTCCTCGATCAATGACCCAGGCCCCATCAGCACGGTTTTGGACACCATCCCGACTGTCCAATATGGCCGTCATCATCATCCGGGCGAGGTAGTCAGCCTGCAGTCGGGCGTGGTCTTGGACTCTCCCTTCAGTGGCGCGATCACCGAGGGGATGAATGACCGATTAAACACTCCGCTGGGAGATCCTTTGCCGGCACCGTCACCCGTTCCCGAACCAGGCTCACCGGCGCTGACGCTGGCAGCGTTCGCCGTTGCCGGCTTGGTTTTCCGGAAGGTGACCGCCAAAGCGTAACCGGCGCGCAGCGTTTCATTGAAGCTCCATATTCTTGGTTTCGGGTAGCCCGAAGATAATCACGGCAGCGATGAGAAAGAAAGCCGAATTGAGGGCGAGACCCGCGCCAAATCCGCGCCGATCGGCAATCGCGCCGACCGCGAAAGGAGCAAGCGCGCTCGCGGCGCGGCCGGTGTTGTAAATGAAGCCCTGGGCCGAGCCGCGAATGGAAGTGGGATACAGCTCCGACAGCATCGCGCCGAACACCGAGAAAAAGCCGGTGCCGAAGAAGCCGACGAACGGCCCGAGCGCGAGCAGCCAGAATTCCGCCGATGCGCCCGCCCAAATCGGCGTCAGCCCGTAGATCGGCGTCAGCACCGCGGCGATCAGCACATAGATGACGAAAGCCGGGCGCCGCCCGATCCAATCGGCTATCCAGCCGAAGGTGGCGTAGCCCAGGAACGTGCCGAACTGCATGATAAAGATCCAGGCGCTGGTCTGAAGAATGTTGAGGCCGCCTCCGCCTTGCGCGCGCGGCGCGGAGAGAAAACCGGGCAGCCAGGTGTTCAGGCCCCAATAAGCGAACAGCGTGCAGGTGGCCAGCGCCGTTCCCACCAAGGTGCGCTTGGCGAGCGGCCGGCGAAAGAGATCCAGGAACGGGCTGGCTTTCGACTCGCTGGTCCAGAGCTTCGGCTCGGCGACTTTGCGCTGGATCCAGATCGTAAGCAGCGCGGGCGCGAGTCCCGTGAGGAACAGCACGCGCCAGCCGAAGCGCGGCAGCACCAGAGCAGTAACCGCGGCAGCCAGCATATAACCGAGCGCCCACCCGGATTGCATCAGCGCGATGGCTTTAGCTCGATGCTTCGCCGGCCAGCTTTCGGAAACCAGAACGGCGCCCGCCGACCATTCGCCGCCCAGGCCCAAGCCAACGATCGATCGCCAGAACAATAGCGACACCAGACCGCCCGCTAGGGCTGAGCCGCCGGAACCGATGGAGTAGACCAGAATCGTCAGCACCAGCGTGCGCCGGCGTCCGATGCGGTCCGACAGAATGCCCGCCGCGATGCCGCCGATGGCCGAAGTAATCAGCGTGGCCGAGCTGACGATGCCGGCCGTAGCGGCGGACCAGCCGAACTCGGTCCGCAGCGCTTGCACCACAAAGACGTACAGCAGGACGTCGTAGGAGTCCAGCACAAATCCCGCCATGGCGGCCCATAGCGCCAGGCCGCGCGGCTCGGAGACCCACGCCAGAGGCTTCGCCTGAGTGGCGGGCAAGCTGGATGCCATAGAGTTGCTTCAAAATAGCACGGAAACGGCTCGGCGCCGCTTAGTGGATGCTCGCTTGCTGGGGTCTGGATGAGGCTTCTTATGATCAGCTTCGGCCGTATTCTGTTTCCCGTCGATCTTTCCAAACAAGGGCAGGAAGCCGCGCCGTTCGTGGCCGCCATGGCGAAGCGCTTCCAGAGCGAAGTGACGATGTTACACGTGGTCGAGGTGCCCTGCCCGTGGTACGAGTCGCCCGAAGCGATGACTCTCCAGTCGACGGCGAACCTGCAGACCGTGATCAGCGAATCCAAGGACCGCCTCGACCGTTACCTGACCGACGAACTGGCGGGCGTCCGGGTGTGCCGGATTATCGCGCAGGGCGAACCCGCGCGGGCGATTACCGACGTGGCGAGCCGCCAGAGGGCCGGCCTCATCATGATGCCAACCCACGGTTACGGTCCGTTCCGGGGGATGCTCATCGGGTCGGTGACAGCGAAGGTGCTCCACGACGCCGAATGCCCGGTCTGGACGGGTGTACATACCGATCAGATCTGGTCCCACCACGGTGCGGGTTGGCAGCGCTTCCTGTGCGCGGTGGATACCGAAGCGCCGGACCGCAAGCTACTTCAATGGGCCGCGCAGTTCGCTCAGGAGCAGGGCGCCGAATTGCAGGTCGTGCACGCGGTTCACGAGGCGGCGCCGATTCCCTCTGGACAAGAATCAGAGACGCTGCAAGATTTTCTGCTGGGCGTGGCGCGGGAGAGGCTGGACAAGATGCAATCTGAGCTCGGCACGCATTTCGATATCTGGATGCGCTTCGGCAAAGTCGGCCCCGTCGTTCACCAAGCGGCGCTGGATCATCGGGCGGATTTGATCCTGATTGGCCGGGGAATGATTCGGAAAGCATTCGGCCGATTGCGTAGCCAAGCGTACTCGGTGATACGGGAAGCACCCTGCCCCGTGATTAGCGTATAGTCCCGGTACTGCTCACACGGCCACGCCCGCTTCCACAGTGATGTGGTCGGCCACTTCCCGCACGCCCGGAGCCGACCAGGCGGCGTGTTCGGCAGCTTCGCGACCCGCCCAGGAATCCACGGTGCCCCACAAGGTGACGCAATCGCCGCGCACTTCCACAATGATCCGCCGGGCATCCAGCTCGGCGTTGCGGTTCAGCGCCGTCTCGATCTCATCCTTCGTCTCTTCCACCGGAACCGGCGGACTGACAACGACGAGATTCGTGACGCCTACTACGCCGGCGAGATCAGCCACAGCATCCTCTGCCGCAGTCCGCTGAAAGCGCCAGTCCACCGTACCTTCCAGCGTTACCCAGCCCTCGGAAACCGCGACGCGAATGCGCTCGGCAGGCACTAGTGCGTTCCAGGCGAGCACATTTGCGGCAGACCAGGCGATGTCGGGATCGGAACGGCCCGCCGACACAGCCGGCCGTACCTCCAATTCGCTGCTGACCGCGCGAACACCTCGCACCCGCTCGGCGGCGCGTTCGGCGGCCCGCTTCACCGCGTAGCTATCGACGGCGCCGGTGAGCATCACCACGCCATCCCGGACAGCTACTCCAATTTCCGCGGAACGAACGATCGGCTCCCAGCCTAACTCGCGTTCCACGTCTTCGCGCAAGGACAAATCATCAGGCATAAGGAACCTCCACGAATTAACCGTGCAAGCCCCTTACCAAAGCCAGGCGATCAGTTCAATCGTTGGCCCGAGCCGGCACTCGCGGCGTATTGAGATCGATCCGCTAAGCCCCTCTGATGAGTGTTTGGCTCGAGAACCACGGAAAAACCGAACAAAGTGGTGGAGCTGCCATGCTCCCAGCTGCTCGTTTTCCAGCCGGCGCGGAGGTATCGGACGTCCGGATGCTTTGATAAGTCGAGCTGGACGATGTAGTTACCGCAGTAGTGCTTGG
This sequence comes from Bryobacteraceae bacterium, assembly GCA_035501155.1. GTDB lineage: Bacteria > Acidobacteriota > Terriglobia > Bryobacterales > Bryobacteraceae > Palsa-89. The sequence goes on along the minus strand of DATJWO010000041.1, from coordinate 145,175 downwards.
GAGGAAGCGATATCAGAGGAGCGTCGCCCCAAGCGACACCATCGGGCGAGCCCCAAACAGACAGGCGCAGAGCTCTGTGTTGCATAACATGGTCGATCTCGAGATGAATCGCGAGCGTGTGGCCTTGGAAAGGACCGATATCGATGGCCGGTCCGAACCCATCTTCGTGGACTAACCGGTTCGCCAGCAGATGCTTATGCTCGCCGAGGGGTTCGGGTGGCTCAGTTACGGATTGAGCGCTTGGAACAGTTTCGATCATGGCTTTGTGAATTGCCTTGCATTTGCAACACCATTTTGGAGACGGGATGTTTTACGCCCAAACTAAAGAGCCGACGAAGGATAATTGGGCTATATGGCGCACCCACGGACCGTGATCCTCAGCATCGGCGTCGGTCTGTTGACTGTATACGCCGGGCCGGCCGGCCAAGCGCCCGTGGAGATGCGTAAGTTATACGTCAACGTGGAGAAAGATGGGGCGCCGATCGGAGGACTGGGTGCCGAAAATTTCCACCTGTACGTAAACGGCCAGCCTCATTCCTTTGAGCTGGAAAAGCCGGGGGCGGCTTCGATCGCGCTGGCCCTGGAATACAGCACCACGTCGTGGCGCCAATTCCAGGAGTTGAACGCACCAATCCGCGCTTTCCTGGAACGGGCTCCCAAAGACGATTCCTACGCTTTGGCCGTATACTCGCGACCCCTAATGGTGGCTTTCGAGTTCACCCGGCAGGCCAATGTTCTTCCAGAGGTTTACGCGGCGCTAGGCAGCCCGGTATGGAGCGAGATCAACACATATGACGCCGTCTACGGCATGCTGGAACGGCTGGGGCAGATCCCGGGGCGGCGCATTCTGGTATTAATTGGCTCGGGTGCCGATACACTCAGCGGGCACAGTTTGGAGGACGTCCAAAGGAAAATCGAGACGGAAAATGTCACGGTATTCGTGATCGGCACCGGGCCGCTCTTCCGCGAAGCTTATGCCGGCGCGCTAGGACCCCGAGCCGCCCCCCGTTTCGCTGGAGCCCAGTCTTTCCTGCAAGTGCTCGCCACCGAAAGCGGGGGCGGCGCATGGTTTCCGAGCCAAGCCGCTGAAGTTCCAGCCATCTTAGACCGTATCCTGGGCCGCATCGCCGACGAATATTGCCTGGTCTACCAGTCGTCCCAGCCGCGCGCGGGAACGTTCGAGAGCGTCAAAGTCACGATGGCCGGACCAAGCAACCAGGAAAGCTACAAAGTCCTGGTTCGACAAGGCTGGCGCTAAGACATTTTGATCAACTACACCCAGGGGCTTCTCAGGCGATATTGCGCAAGTCCAAAGGGCTCAACTGTCGCGCTTCCCGGCCGATTCAACAAACTCCACGACTTTCGATCCTAGTACCAGGCGCTAGGTGGTTGGCATTGGGGCTGCACGAACTGTAGGCAGATATATCGAAGGGTTTGCGCTAACCCCGCATGGGGTGAGCGGAAGGAGAACGAATATGACGAAAGCACTCAAATTGGTACTGGCGGTGCTGTGCGTCGGGGTGCTTTTTGCAGTTCTGCCAGCGATGGCGGATAGCTGGAACAAGCTGACCACCGTCACGTTTAGCGCGCCAGTCGCGCTCCCGGGCATCACGCTGCCCGCGGGGACCTATGTCTTCAAGCTGCTGGACTCGCCATCGGACCGGCACATCGTGCAGGTGTTCAATGAAGATCAGAATCACCTCTATACGACCATCCTGGCGATTCCGAATTACCGGCTGACGCCCAGAGACGAAACAGTTCTGAACTTCAAAGAGGCGGCTCCGGGTAAAGCGGTCGCAGCCCGCGCCTGGTTCTATCCTGGCGACAACTTCGGACAGGAATTTGTGTATCCGAAAGAGGAAGCCGCTGAAATCGCCGCAGTGACGCACGAAGCGGTGCCCGCCGCGGAAATCAAGCCGGCCGAAACGCCGCAAGAGTTGGTCGAAGAGCCGGTGACCACGGTCGAGCCACAAAAAGAAGTTGAAGTGGCGAAGGCCCCCGAGCCCGCACCGGCGCCCGCAGAGGTTGCCGAAGCGGCTCCTGCACCAGCGCCTGCTCCCGAACTTCCCAAGACCGCCAGCCCGGTGCCTTTGGCTGGCTTGCTGGGTCTTGCTTCGCTCGGCCTGTCCAGACTGCTGAAAGCTGTCAATCGCAAGTAAGCTTCATAAAGTTGCTTCTTTGCAACTGCGCCGTCTGGCCGTCCATCGGAGGGCCAGACGGCTTATTTCTATCCGGGAACGCTCCGTGCGTTACTCTGGTGATGTGGGCCACCGTGACACCGGCGCAGCCATTGAAGCCTCCGCCATTCAAGCCTTGGATCTGACGCGACGCTACGATGCGCTGGTGGCCGTCGATCATCTCTCCTTTCAAAGCACCGCCGGGACGATCTTCGGCCTGCTCGGTCCGAACGGCGCCGGCAAGAGCACTCTCATCAAGATGCTGACGACGTTGTTGCCGCCCACCAGCGGCAGCGCATTCGTGGCTGGCTTCGACATCGTGCGGGAGCCGGCGCAGGTTCGAAAACGCATCGGCTATGTGTCCCAGATGCTCTCCTCCGACGGCGACCTCACCGGTTACGAAAATCTGTTGATCTCCGCCAAGCTTTACGGAATCCGCAGTCCGGAACGCGCCGAGCGCATCCGCAATGCGCTGGACTTCATGGAACTCACCGAGGCCGCCGGCCGGAGGGTGAAGCAATATTCCGGCGGCATGATCCGGCGGCTGGAGATCGCTCAATCCATGCTGCACCGTCCCACGGTGTTGTTCCTGGACGAGCCCACGGTCGGCCTGGACCCGGTTGCCAAGCGCTCCGTCTGGCAGCGGATCTTAGAACTGCGGGAACGTTTTGGAACTACCATCCTCATGACGACCCACGACATGGAGGAGGCCGATGAGCTGTGTGACACCGTGGCGGTGCTGCACCGCGGCCACATTGTCGCTCTGGACGCGCCCGCCCGCCTCAAAGCCGGCATCGGCGCGGAAGCTACGCTGAACGACGTCTTTATCGCCTATACTGGCGCATCGATCGCGGAGGAAGGAAACATACAAGATGTCGCAAGAACTCGCCGTACCGCAAGGCGCCTGGAGTGACACCAGCAAGCCGCTGGCGTTCGTCCTTCAGCTTTTGGTAGTCGCCGAGGCCGACATCCGCAAGCTTCTGCACGATCCGATGGAGCTGTTCACGCGGATGCTTCAACCGGTCCTGTGGCTGGTTGTCTTCGCGCCTGTCTTTTCGCGGGCTCGCGTGATTCCGACCGGTGGAATGCGCTACCTGGACTTCATGGCTCCGGGAATCCTCGCGCAATCCGTTCTGTTTGGCGCCATCTTTTACGGAGTTTCGCTCATCTGGGAGCGCGACGCGGGGATATTGCAGAAGTTCCTGGTAAGCCCGGCTTCCCGGACCGCGCTTGTAGCAGGCCGCGCTCTCTCTTCGTCGGTCCGCAGCATCCTGCAAGCGATACTGATTTATTTTGTCGCGCTGCTCCTGGGTGTCTCGCTGCGCTTCGAGCCTTGGCGGATCGCCGCGGTGCTGTTGGCGGTCATGCTGGGATCGGCCATCTTCGCCACTTTTTCTCTAATCGCCGCCTGCCTGGTGAAGTCCCGTGAGCGTTTCATGGGGATCGGACAGGTGCTGACCATGCCATTGTTCTTCGCCAGTAATGCCATCTATCCGTTGACCCTGATGCCCACGTGGCTCCGGACGCTCGCCCTGATTAATCCGCTGAGCTACCAAGTGGACCTGCTCCGCGCGCTCATGGTGCGGGGCGGTCAGAGCGTCTTTGGAATCGGGTTCGATTTGTCGTTCCAGTGCCTGACACTCATCCTGTTGTTGGCGGTGGCGACCAAACTCTATCCCAGGATCACAAGCTAAGCTTGCTAGCTCGTTTGGCGGACCGGCGGCGATAACCAGCGAGCCCGGTCGCCAAGAGCAAGACCACGACGGCAAGAGAAGGCTCGGGCGCCGTGGCGGTCTCCGGCGTCGCCACGAAAATGTGGTTTAATCCCTGCGCGTCGGTCTCAAGTCCCATGATCTGGCCCAGATCGTTCACGCCGTATGCAATGGTCAACAGTGAGCCGGGGACATCGAACTGAGTGAAGGTCCCGTTGGTGTAGATAAACGAATGGTCCTGGAGGCCCGCCGAGATAAAGCCGACAATCTCGCCAGAGTCGTTAATCCCGAAAGGGAGCGTCTGATCGGCGCCAGGATCGTTGAACGGTGACAACTGCCCGCCGGAGTCAAAGAACCCCTGGTTCAGAGTGTTTCCGCCGTTAAAGTAGTAGCCAATGATCTGCCCGGATGAGTTGACCCCGGTGGGATTCGTGTTCAGTGCGCCTGGATAATCCAGGGTTGCAAACTGCCCGCCTACATCCGTGAAGCCATGCTCACCCGGGCCGGCCAAGGTGATCTCGCCCACGATCTCGCCGGAATTGCTAATGGCCCTGGGAGTGGCGAAGAACGCTGAAGGATCCGTTACCGGCAGAAAAGTCCCATTGGAATCGACGAAGCCCTGGAACACCGTGGACGTATTGTAGTAGCCCACAAGCTGGCCGGCGTTGTTGATCCCCGTCACTTCCGTCGTCGTGGCGCCGGGGGCCTCAATGGTTGGTAAACGTTCCGTTGCTGTATAGGAACGTGTGGAAGCCGGACGCATCGCCGTACGCTCCGACGATCTCACCCGAGTCGTTGATCGCGTATGGCGTGAACCCTGTGGCGCCGGGAATGTCGATGGTCTGAATGCTGAACGAATCCGCAAAGACCATGCACGGCGACAGCGCCAGGATCGCGACGCAGAGAATTCTTGCAGTCATCGCGCCTTGCTTCTCTTCTCATTGGGCATTGTTCGCATCCACACAACCGGTCCCGTTCAAAGCTATGGCCGTTCCCTGATTGGCGGAAACAGTGTTGCCGACGACGCTGCTTGGGCAATCGGTTTGAATGCCGAATCCCCCATTCGCGAGGATGGTGTTATTGCTGATCGTGGAGTGGCCTGTGTTGATTCCACCACCGCCATTCTCGTTCACTACGTTGTTGCTAATGAGGCCGCCCAGTACCCAGATCCCATATCGTCCGTTCAGCGACGCGTTATTGGAGTCGACCAGCGCCGCGGAGCTGAAATCGACGATGTTCAGTATGCCGTCGTACAGGTTATTGAAGGCTTCTACCTTCACGATCCGGAATCCAAGGTTTTCGCCAAGGATGCCGAACTTGAATCCGCGTACTGTACCCCCGAAAATGCGGACGTTCGCCCCCGTAACGAAAACGCCAAAGCCGGCATCGGAAGGACTGCAATCTTCCTGCACTACCGGAAAGCCGTCACAGTTAACGGGCCCGCTGATCATAAACCCGTTCAAGTCCAGAGTGACGTTCGCGGCGCTGATGTCAATTCCGTCCGCCGTCCCGGGCACCGTCAGGTTGCCCGACAGCCGGTAGCTGCCGGATTGGCAAATCTGGATCGGGAAGCCCGAATGTTGGCAGCCCGGCAGGCCGTTGACCGAAGTGCTCTGGTTGATGAGCACCGTGCCGTCCACGGCCAGCGCCCGGGGCGCCGGCGCGAACAGCATTGCGGTGAAAAGCAGTGCGCTGAGCGCCCCGTGGAACTTACTCATTGCTGTCTCCTCCTGAACATGCCTTGATCTTGTAGCGGCGCGCTGCGCAGAATCCCGCCAAAGCCACGGCGGCGAAAGCGAACATTGACGGCTCCGGGGCCGCCACCGAACCGGCCCCGCTGACGCTCGCGATCGTGCCTTGCAGGTCGGTCTGGCTTCCATCGTCGAAGTTGCGTAGAAATTCGAACTGAGAAGGACTGGCGGTTCCGTCACCCGCGAGTCCGCTGGCCTGGGCATCCAGCGAACTCGGATCGGTTACTCCTCCTGTGAAGTAAAGATTGATGAAGTCGGCCTGGCAATCGCTGGCCGTACAGATTTGAAACGAGGTCGTACCCGGACCATAGGCGCCGGGCGATGCGAACTCGATGTAGTTTCCCCCCGCCGACGAGTAGTCGAACTCGTAGCCGTCGAATTGCAGTTCGGCGGTTGCGTTCGTCAAGACATACGAACTGCCGGACTGCGTGAAACTGGCCGGATTGTAGCTGATCAGCAGGGAGAAAGGATCGCCGATGTTGATCGTGCTCGGATCCGTGATGACCGGGTCGCCCGAACCGACGGCTGTCCCGTCCGAAGACAGATTGCCGCTAATAGTGACAGTGTCCGCCATTGCCGGCCGGATGCCGCCGCAGGCGGCCAGCCCAAGAAGCACCAACAGATATTTCATCATTGAGGATTTCCGTTTCGCTGAGAATACGGTTTGCGGGTGCGAAACGGAATAAACCGGGAGCTTTCCAATCCAGCAGACACGGTCTATCAGTTCTAGAACCATGTGAGGTGAGAGGCCGGGTAGGAATTACCGTCCGATTTGCGCCCCAAGACCCGCTCAAGCTAAGATGAACTCCTAATTGGCCCGAGGGTAGCGGCCCGCGTTGAATGAAATCGGGGACTCGGGGATTTTCAGCTACTGGATTACACGCGGATTGATCCGTTCTGGCAGGCTCAAGCGTATAGTGTGCAGGGATTCGAAGGTGTGTACAAGCAGTACCGGGATGTCGTTCTTCGATTCGCGGTGCATTGTGTAGGGCGCCGTGACATCGCTGAGGAGCTGACTGCCGACGCTTTCCTGCAATTGCACCAGAACTGGAAGACCATTGACAGGGAACGGCTTCCGGCGTGGTTGTTAACCGTAGTCCGGAATCGGGCCGCCGATCATTGGCGGAGGGTCCGGCTGGAACAGCGGTACCTGGACGAGGAGCGGCCGCCGGAGCGTCCGGCATTCGGTGAATTGTTCAACGGCCTCTTTGAGAACCCCGCGCTGAAGGCGATTCATCGGATTTGCCTGACACTTCGATACGTGCATGAAATGAGCGTGGCGGAGATGGCGGCCTACCTGGGGTTGAGCGAGGCTCAGGTGAAAGGACACCTGCAATACGCGCGCGGGCTGCTTCGCAAGCAGCTTTCTACGGAGCGGCCCAATGAGTAGAACCGATTTCGAACCCGAGGAGCAGGAATTCCGGCGCGATATCGAGGCGGCGTTGAGCGGCCAAGCCGGGCTTGGCCTTTGTCCCAAACCGGATCTGCTGATGGCCGCGCGATCCGGTGTCTCCTTTGAAGGCGCGGAAAGCGTCTTGCGCCGTGTAGCGCTCTGCCCAATTTGCGAGCAGTTAAGCCGTGATCTTGCCGAGCACGAATTTCCGCCCGCTTCCGATGCCGAAGACCGCCGGATTCGTGGCAAATGGCAAGGCAGCGAGGGCCCCCTTCGCTCCTGGACCCGGATGGCGAGGCCTCTTGCTCTGATTGCGGTGGCGGCGGTTCTGGTGGCCGGGTTCTTTGTCGTGAGGGACTGGCGCCGGCCTACTCCGCCACGGCCCACGGAGACCGCCCCGCAGACGACATTCGTGCTCACCAAGGCGTCCATTAAAGTTCCTGCTTCCGCGGTGCTTACCTATCGCGGGAACGTAGAGGCTGCAAAGACCTATCTGGAGGCGCTTGCCGCCGCATTGGAGCCTTATCGCCAGGATGATTACGCGGAGGCTGCTCGCGGGCTGGCAGAATTGTCCCGGAAGTATCCGAATGCCGCCGAGCCAGCCTATTATCTTGGCGTGTCGCAGTTGTTTCTGAATCAGAACGAGGCCGCCGTCGAGTCACTACAGGCTGCCCGCAGCCACGCGGACGACGCGATGCGCGACGATGTCTCCTGGTATCTGGCTGTGGCATTCGATCGCGTGGGAAGAACTTCTGACGCCCGCCGCGAGGCTGAAATGCTGTGCCGGCAGGCTGGCGAATACAAGGACAGGGCTTGTGCTGCCCTGAAATAGCATGCGTTGCACGGCCTTCACCCTTCTACTGCTCGTTCACGCTCTGCCACTCGCGGCGCAAAATCCGGCTGCGCAAGCCTTGAAGAAAGCCGAAGACGCCGACCGGGCCGGAAAGCGGGAGGCTGCACGCAACGCGCTCGAGCAGGCTATCGCTCTCGCCGTTCAGGAGAAGAACCAGCAGGTGGAAGCGGATGCACGTTATTACCTGGGAGCCGCTTTGGAAAGAAACGGGCAGTACGTGGCCGCCGAACCGCAGTTTCGCGCCGCGCTCGTGCTGTTCCAACGGTTGGGCAGCCAGAGCCGGCAGGCCCAGGCGTATAGCCGTCTGGGCGGTAACGCGTACCGCACGAGCAAACAGGCGGAGGCTCGCGCTTATTTCAAAAAGGCGCTGGATCTATACGGGACGATCGGCGACCAGCGAGGCGCTGCCAACGAACATCGAAATCTGAGTTTCGTGACTTCGGGCGCAGAGAAGTTCGAGCACATTCAGCGCGGGCTGGAGCTGGCTCGAAAAGCAGGCGCCAAGGAGGTCGAAGCCAGGCTGCTCCATTCCTGGGCCGACGATGCATATGCGTCGGACGACTTTGACGCGGCTTTTGACCGCCTCAATCAAGCCCGATCTATTTTTGAAGAGTTAGGCGAAAAGGATGACCTTGCCCGGGTTCTGACCAGCATGGGCCGCCTGTACCGTGTTCACGGGCATCCCGACGAAGCGCTGCGCTACTACAGCCGCGCCCGGGAGCTCGAGCGCGAAGGTGGCGACGTACAAGGTGAGATCCAAAGTTTGAACGCGATGGGGATTGCCCTCAACAACTTGAGCCGGTCGGTGGAAGCGCTGCGTTACGATCAGGAAGCGTTGCAACTCGCGCGTCATTCAGGCTCGGCGCTGCTGGTGAGCTACGCGCTGCAATCGGTTGCCTCCACGGAGCTCCACCTTGGTCGAGGCCGGAAGGCTGCCGCAATACTGGAAGAGGCCCGGCGGATTTCGGCGCGCCGGACAGAAGTGTTATCGCTCTTGTCGGCGGCACGTCTCGACCTGGGCCAATACGAAGCCGCGTGGAAGGCCGCGGATGAAGCTCTCGCGATCGGCAGCCCCGCTAGCGAACTCACGCGCGACGCGCTCGAGAACCGGGCGTATGCCGCATGGAAACTGGGCAGGACTCAGGACGCGCTACGCGACGTACACCAGCTCATGGATTCGGTGGAACAAGCCCGTGCCAAACTCGTCCCTGCCGATTTCATGAAGCAGGGGTTCTCAGACGCCGACCGCAAGGTAACCAGCCTTTCGATCCAGATCCTGCTGGATGGCGGCGAGGAACGCGAGGCGTTGGAGACAGCCGAACGCGCGCGCGGCCGGGCTTTTCTCGATCTGTTGGCGACCAAGTACACACGCCCAGAAGCGCCGGCGCCTGCTGCTCGTTCCGTTTTGCAAAGCCGCGGATCGTCTGCATCAGCTTCCCTGGATGAAGCGCTTGGGCTCGCCCGCAGGCTGGACTCGACAATCCTCGCTTACTGGGTGGATGATGCCTCCACGACGGTTTGGACCATCTCTCCCGACGGACCGGTGTCTCATGTGCGTACCGGCATTGGAGCGCGCGCCTTGGAAGGCTGGATCGACGACGCGCTGCACCACACCTCGAAACCGGAACACCCCGGATCGTTGCTGATCGCCTCCCGCGGCGGTGAAACACTGCTGGCGGCACGCGGGAATCAGGACTCGTGGCGCCGGCTGTATGACGCTTTGATTCGCCCCTTGCGTGCCAGCCTGCCCCATAAGCCAGGCAGCCGCCTGATCATTATCCCCAGCGGTCCCCTGTTCCGGCTGTCGTTTGCCGCTTTGCTGGACGAAAAGGGGCGTTACCTGATTGAGGATTACGCCATCAGCTCTTCGCCGGCCATTGAGGTCTTCCGGTACACACAGCAGGCAAGAAAAAAGACGGCGGAGCTACCCATGCGGTATCTGCTGGTCGCCAATCCCTCCGGCATGCCGTCATTCGATGGGAAATCTCTTCCCGCTCTCCCGGGATCGGAGACAGAGGTGCAGAGCATCTTCCGTCGGGCGCCTGCGGATTCGACGCTACTGCTGGAAGGAAAACAAGCCAACGAAAGCGCCGTCCGCCGGGCAATGCCCGGGGCTAAAATCATTCACTTGGCGACCCATGGGGTGATCGACGATGCCCATCCGCTAAACTCGTTTCTGGCGCTCGGAAAGACCAGCGACGAAGCGGCCGGCAACGGCCGCTTGACCGCCGAAGAAGTGTATTCATTGGACCTGCACGCCGACCTTGTGGTGCTCAGCGCCTGTAAAACGGGCCTCGGCCCGATTTCCGGCGACGGAGTGGCGGGATTGGCGCGGGCTTTTTTCTACGCCGGGGCCGCCTCCGTGGTTTCCACGCTCTGGGACGTCGCCGATCAGCCCACCGCGCGGTTGATCGAGGATTTCTACCGGTCATTAAACAGCCGCGGCAGCAACGGAAAGAGCGAAGCCCTGCGCCAAGCGCAGCTTAATCTCCTTCACTCGATGCGAGAAGGTCAGGTTCGCGTGGATACGCCGTTCGGGAAATTGGCTCTGCCTGAGGATCCGATCTTCTGGGCCGGCTATATCTTGTTAGGCGAGCCGCAGTAGCCGGACAAAAAAAAGGGGCGCTTTCGCACCCCTTGAACTGCTCATCAACAACGGTCGGATGATGACCTGCTAGTGAATCGGGATCTGGCGGAGATTCGGTTTCGCCTCCGGCACCGGGATGACAACTTCCAGGATGCCGTTGGTCAGTTCGGCCTTAATCTCCTCCGCCTTGGCTCCCTTCGGAAGCGGAATGGACCGGTAGAACTTGCCATAGTAGCGCTCGCTACGATAGAAGCCTTCCTCTTTCTCTTCCTTGACGCGCTTACGTTCTCCTTCAATCACCAACGCGTCTTCCAGAACTTCCACCTTGATTTCTTCCTTGGTGAGGCCAGGCAGTTCCGCGGTGACGTAGAACTTCCCTTCCTTGTGCTTCACTTCGAGCGGCGGAGCCCACAGTTCGGCTTCCACCGGTGGAGCAAAGTTGCCGAGCATGCGGTCCATCTCCTCGTTGAACCGTTTCATGAGGTTAAACGGATTGGCGCCGAATAGAGTCCCAAACGGAAAATACGCTTCCGGGCGGGTCAGCGCGCCGCCGTTTTCCTTTCTAACTTTGATTTCAGGCATATGAATTCCCCTTTCCTACGCGGCTGCGCAATCGCCCTTCTTGCGAGAACGGGCGCGCCGCTGTATTGCTTTATAGGTGTCTTCGACGTCCTTGTATGAGACGTCTTGCCCCAGAACGTGCCCCCGTGCCTGGAGCACGATGTCGTCGATGGAGAGTACGCCGATCAACGCGCCCTCCGGATCAATCACTGGAAGCCGGCGGATTTTCGCGGAGCGCAGTGTCATCAGAGCGTTGTGAAGATCGTCGCCAGCAGTGCAGGTAAACAACTGCTTCGGCATCACATCCCACACGCGCACTTCGCTAGGCCGCTGGTTCCTAGTCCCTAGTGCAATCGAGATGTCGCGATCGGTGATCACGCCAATCACGTTGCCGCCTTCGCCGGTCACAGGCAGAAAGCCACACTGGTGCTTCCACATCAGCACGGCAGCCTCGGCCAGGTTTGTTTCAGGCTTACAAGACACTGTTTTGCGTGCCATGACGTCCCGGACTTGCATTGGCGCCTCCTCTCTTGCCGCCGTCAGGCGGAGCGCGGGCAGTCGACGCCTTCTCACTAAACAAGCATGCACAGGGGCACCCGAAGGGAACCGGCGAGAAAACTCAATCAGTTAGGCTGCGTGGCTGTGTGTTCTTGACCACTTCGGCGCACCCACGGATTGGGTGAAGGATCTCAGGGAGGCCGCCCGCGCTAAACGTGCCCCGGATTGCTCAAAAAACACCTGGCAATGGAATGAGGGAGCATGATTGCATTTGCGTTGACGTTCGATGGTCCACTGTACGCGTAGGAACGCGATCTGGGGCTGGCCGGCAAGATTCAGAAGCGTGGAGTGGATCCCCGAGTATTGCCGAGGCCGCAATCGGACCAATGGGTGGAACTTCTCCCCGTCGGGCGATCCCCATAGAGACATAGTGAGCAAGTGACGATCAATCGCATCGTCGATGCTCAAAGTAACTACCAGCAGTCTGCCGCACTCTTCGCCGAGTTTGACCAGCGGCCCCACGCCGTCCGAGTCCAGGACAGAGTTGGGAAGCAGACATCTCGGCTCAGGGTGCATCAGATTGCTCCTTGTTGGACTACGCCGTAACGTCCGGCGGAAATCGGTGAGCAATTTATGCGCCGTTACAATCCATTGATTCACTGGTCAAAGGCCCGGTTGCGAATGCCGGCGCGACATGCAAGTTGGGCATCTTGCGCAATTACTGCGTGAGATTCACCCAGGGAGGAAACAAGTCGCAAGCTGTCTTACATTTGCGCCGTGGTGCACTGGTTGCAGCCGATGCAGGAGGGGACTCGAGATGAGGCCTTTGGCATTGGTTCTGGCGGCATTGGCGCTGGCAGAGCATCCGGTTATCGGCCAGGAGCCCGGTGACCAAAAGGCGGTCCTTCTGCGTCAACTGGTTGACACCGGCACCCTCGAGTGTCTACGTTGGCCGAACTTTTCCAACATCCAGGCGGACGTCCGGAGGCTTTATGTATCAATCGGATATTCGCCCGCCTGGGTGCGGGATGGCGCTGCTACAGTGCAGGCGCGCCAAGTCGCGCGCGCTTTAGAGAATGCAGCGTGGAAAGGCCTGGATCCGGAGGATTACGACGGTTCCCGCTGGGAGAAGCGCCTCGAGAACCTCTCCGCCGGTCACTCCTCCTCCAGCGATCTCGTGCAATTCGACCTGGCCTTGACCATCTCCGTGATGCGCTATGCGTCTGACCTGCACTCGGGAAAGGTCAATCCGCAGGTCTTCTGTTTCGGACTGGATATCAGCCAGAAGCAGTGCGACCTGGCTGCGCTGTTGCGCGATCGTTTGATGCACGCCTCGAATGTGCAGGCCGAATTAGAAAAGCTCGAGCCGCCGTTCGAAGGCTACCGGCGCACGGAAGCGGCCCTGCAACGCTACTCGAAGCTGGCGCGGGAGGATGACGGCGAGCTGCTGCCAGCCACTAGCAAACCGGTTGAGCCAAGCAGCTCCTATCCCGGCGCGGCCCGGCTAGCTCGCCTGCTGCGCCTGCTCGGCGACCTACCCGCCTCGGCGAATGTCCCTCAGAATCCGCACGTCTATGAGGGCGCACTGGTGGACGCTGTGATGCATTTCCAGGTCCGGCATGGCATCGATCCAGACGGCCGCATCGGCAAGACGACACTCGAACAGCTGAACACGCCGCTCAGGCACCGGGTCCGGCAGTTACAACTCGTCCTGGAGCGCTGGCGCTGGGTTCCCGACAGCTTTCCGCGACCGCCCATCGTCGTGAACATTCCGGAATTCCGGCTCCGCGCTTATGACGACCGGTATCGGCCTGAGCTGGAAATGAAAGTCATCGTCGGCAAGGCGTATCGTCGCCAGACACCGGTTTTCGCCAATATGATGACCCATGTGATTTTCCGGCCCTACTGGAATGTGCCGCTCAGCATTCAGCGGAATGAACTGGTGCCGGACATTCTGAAAAAGCCGAACTATCTGGAAAAGAACGGATACGAGGTGGTCGATTCGCGGGAACACATGGTCTCAAGCTCGGTGACGCCGGAGCTGATTGCCCAACTGCGTTCTGGCAAGCTGTCCATTCGCCAGATCCCCGGTGACAAAAACGCCTTGGGACTCGTGAAATTCCTATTCCCGAACGAGTACAGCGTGTACCTGCACGGCACGCCGGCCAAGTCACTTTTCGCCAAATCGCGCCGCGATTTCAGTCACGGCTGCATCCGAGTGGAGAAGCCGGACGACTTGGCGCTATGGGTCCTGAGGGGGAAGCCCGACTGGGATCTGGATCGCATCCGCGCCGCCGAAAACGGCACTAAACCCTTACAGGTCAATCTGGATAGGCCGATTCCGGTGCTGGTGGTCTATGGAACGGCAGTTGTGATTCCGAACGGCGATGTCCACTTCTTCGACGACATTTACGGTCACGACAAGTCGCTCGAAGAACTGCTGGACTCCGGCTACCCCTATTCAGGCGCTAAAACTGCCAGCGGCGGACTCTGCCGACGTCCACGTGAATGAAGTTGGACTTGGGGTAGTAGCCGACGCCACCGCGGTGCAGAGCGAGCGCCGCGTCGCGGAACACGGAGGTTTTCAGACCGGGCATCCGGATATCGATGGCCTCTGCCTGCATGTGCAGGCTGCGCTTGGCCACCCCATGGGTATGTGTGCGTAAGAACTCGTTACTCCAGGGGCTGCGGTATCCGCAGATCACGTCGATCTCGGCGCCGGCCCGGTGAACCTGAGCGGTCAGATCGTTCAACAGATCGAATAAGCGGGGATCGTAGTGGTGGACATCACCGGTGCGGTGATCGCGCAGGAAGTAATCCAGCCTTTCCAGCGCCTCCGGGATGTACTGGTCGCCGTGGCGGTAGACGATATCGAGGGATTCGCCGGTGTGCGTGTGATAGAAGCGCAGATGATAGTCGCGCGACGGAGCCGGCTGGGCTGGGGGCAGAGATGCCGAGGCAATCAGAAGAATAGGGAGAGACAGCAAGGGATACACACCTTCATCATAGCGGCTGCCATGGGCATTTCGCCTCGCAGGGGCATGGCACTCGGAATGCTACGTTCAAAGCGGAGGGCTCCATGCGAGTACTTCTTACCACCGACGGATCGAAGGAAGCCACGTCCGCGCTTCGGACTGCCAGCCGTCTTCTGAACCGAAACAGCCTGGAGGCGCACGTGCTTTATGTTCAGCCACAGCCCCGGGCACCAAAATCGGGCAAGATCACCAAACGCGAATACCAGCACCGGCTGGCCGCCGAGACCAAGCGAGTCCTCGAAGAGGCCAAGAAGGTGCTCCTGGAAGAAGGCATTGATGCATTGACGCTGTGCGAGTCGGGCTCACCGGCCAGGATCATCATGCAGGAGGCCGAAGACTACGATCTCACGGTTCTGGGCGCCAAGGGACGGGATGTGCGCTCCGAGGTCGGTCTTGGCCCTGTGGCCAGCCGCCTGGTGGAGCACGCCACCGGCTGCGTGTTGATCGGCCGCCAGCCTCCGGGCGACCGGCAGCCGCGTATCCTGGTGCCCCTGGATGGCTCCGACGGTTCCCAGAAGGCGCTGGACGCGCTGGCATCCTATTTCGATTTGGAATCGGCCGAAATCACGCTCCTGCACGTGCTGGAAACCCTGTGGCTGCCGCCCGAGGAGGAGGACGAAGCAACCTCCGACGTGGAGGAGAACGATCAGGTCACCATCGAGCTGCGGCGCGAAGCCGAGCAGCTCCTGACACAGGCGCAGATGCGGATTCTCCCGCAGCATCCTGGGGTAACGACATCGACTCGCGAAGGCATACCGGCCAACGAGATTCTCGCCGAGGCCGATCAGGGCGATTACGACCTGGTAGTGGTTGGAGCAACCGGCGCCACCGACATGAAGCACAGCGTGCTTGGCAGCGTATCTAGCAAAGTGGCCTGGAACGCGCCCTGTTCGGTTCTGGTAGTGCGGATTCCGGAGTAGCTGGGTGCAGTAAAGAGGCGCATATGTGGAGAGCACGATCTTTGGCCGCGGCGGCCGTAGGGGCCGCGGTGATGATCGGCGCTGGCTGCGAAATGCTCCGGTTCCCAACGCAACTGCCGGGGCCGCCCGCTGCCGTTCCCGAGTCCATCGACCCGCCACGGCGCGTCGCCCGACTGAGCTATCCGGAAGGGACGGTTTCGTTGCGTATCGCGGGCACGCGCGCATGGGCGCCCGCTTTCCTGAATCGGCCACTGACAGACGGCGACGAACTGTGGACCGAAGCGCGGGGGCGAGCCGAACTGGATCTCGGCGC
Organism: Bryobacteraceae bacterium; assembly: GCA_035501155.1. Lineage (GTDB taxonomy): Bacteria > Acidobacteriota > Terriglobia > Bryobacterales > Bryobacteraceae > Palsa-89. Next base: position 129,375 of record DATJWO010000041.1, on the reverse strand, counting down.
CGTGGCAGTGCGGATGAACTCGAGCACCAGCCTGGGCATTCTGGACCTGGACGACCGGAGTGCGCAATTCAAAATTACGCAGGGGCAGGCCGGCATCCTGTTGCGTCGCCTGGACCCCGGGGATACGTTTGAAATCGATACTCCCAATGCGGCCATCACGCTGCTCCGGCCGGGCGACTATCGCATCGACGTGGATGCGGGCCGCGATCTGACTTCCGTCACGGTGCACGCAGGCACCGCTCACGTGACTACTTTGAAAGAGAGTTATACGATCTATCCGCCGCAGCAAGGACTGGTAACGGGGACCGAAGCCTCAACCTACCGGCTTGTCCCAGCGCGCGAAGCCGACGCTTTCGATGAATTCTCGCAAACCCGTGACCGCTGCGAGCGGGCGGCGCGGGCCTCGGTCTACGTTTCACCCGACGCCATCGGATCTTACGAACTCGACGAGTATGGCGCCTGGCGGATCGACCCCACGTGGGGTCCTGTCTGGACGCCCCGCGCTGTTCCTGCCGGTTGGGCCCCGTTTCGGTTTGGCCGGTGGTTGTGGATCGAGCCCTGGGGTTGGACTTGGACCGATGATGCGCCCTGGGGCTTCGTGACGTCACATTACGGCCGCTGGGGATTTTTGGAAGCGCGCTGGAGTTGGCTTCCCGGACCGAGGTATGTGCGACCGGTGTACACGCCGGCGGCCGTGATGTTCCTGGACGGCGAGAACCGTCCTGTGCGGGGTTTTGGACGGCGTGTTCCTCCCGAACGCGAATTCCTCTGGATGGGCCGCCCCGAACTGGCCTGGTTTCCGCTGGGGCCGGGGGAAGCCTACATTCCTCCTTTTCGATGCACGCACGGTTATCTCACGGATATCAACGTCACGAACACCGCGATCGCAAATCCGCTCGAACTTCCCAATCTGGATGTGGCGCAGGAGCAGTATTTGAATCGGACCGCGCCGGGCGCCGTTACCGCAGTAACACAAGAGACCTTCGCCGGAGGCGGATCAGTAGGCCGGGCTGCAATCGCGGCGCCTCCGCACATAGCCGCAACAGCGAAAGTGTCGGGTAGGGCACCAGCGGTCGCCCCTACTCTTTTCAGCGTGTCGCCGGGGATGGGCAGCGGAGTGTCGCAGCCACCAGAAGCGCTACGAGTCCGGCAGGTACTGGTCTGGCGAATACCGATTCCCGAGCCATTGCCGTTTGAACGCATCGAGACCCTCCGCAAGAGTCAATCGGCAGGCCAGCCACTCGACCGAGCGAGACTCGACCAGTTGCGTCGCATGGAGCCCAGCCCGCGACCCGACGTCCGGCCGGTACAGCCGAGCGGGCTGGAACCGGGCCGGGACGAGTTACTCGAGTTACAAGAGCAACGGCGCTAGTAGTAACATCATCTAAATAGAGCCGGGCACAAGCCCGCACTGCCTGACCGGAGGACCAGGTCATATGCCGACCATTCCGCGTTGTACGGACCAGTGGTTGCTGTCGCAGATACAGAAACGCATCGGCGCCGCGCCGATTCGATTGGCCATCGAAGGTGGAGCGAGTGTGGCTCCGCAGGGCGTGCCCCCCGTCGCCACAGCCGTGATCCGCGATCGCGGCGTGCTCACGGGCTTGCTGCTCGACCCGGAAATGACGTTCGGCGATGGCTACGCCGACGGCCGCATCGAAGTAGAGGGCGATCTGGTGCAATTCCTCGAAGCCGTTTACGGCGCGATGGACAATATCGCTACCGCCGGCCGCTGGTATTCCAAGCTGGCGTCGAAGTGGATGGATCTTTTGCAGAACAACACGCGCAGCGGCTCGCGCGAAAACATTCACCGCCATTACGATCTGGGCAACGACTTCTACAAGCTGTGGCTGGATGACCGGATGCTGTACACCTGTGCGTATTTTCCGACTCCTTCGTCGACGCTGGAAGAAGCGCAGATCGCGAAAATGGATCACGTCTGCCGCAAGCTAAGGCTTCAGCCCGGTGAAAGCGTCGTGGAAGCGGGCTGCGGTTGGGGTTCCCTTGCGCTGCATATGGCGCGGAAGTACGGCGTAACCGTGAAGGCGTTCAACGTGTCGCGCGAACAGATCGCTTTCGCGCGCGAGCGAGCGCGCGCCGAGGGACTGAGCCATCAAGTGGAGTACATCGAGGACGATTACCGGAACATCTCCGGAAGCTTCGACGTGTTTGTGTCGGTCGGCATGCTGGAGCATGTGGGCGTAAAGCATTATGGAGAACTGGCGAAGATCATCCACGGCGCCATCGGCGACACGGGCCGCGGCCTGCTCCATTTTATCGGCCGGAATTATCCGGCCATATTCAGCCGCTGGATCCGCCAGCAGATTTTTCCTGGCGGGTATACACCATCGCTTCGCGAGGCGCTGACAGTGATCGAGCCATTGAACTACTCGGTCAACGACATCGAGAATCTGCGTCTGCATTATGCCAAGACGCTGGAGCATTGGCTGGACCGTTTCGAGGGATCGAGGCAGCAAATCGCGGCGATGTACGATTCGCGTTTCGTGCGGGCCTGGCGGCTCTACCTGGCCGGGTCGATCGCGGCGTTCCGCTGCGGAAGCCTGCAACTGTTTCAGATCCTTTTCACCGGCTCGCGTTGTGAGCCGCTCTTCTGGACGCGCGATCCGCTCTACGCCGGCGCGAAACAGGCGCCCGAGAAGGTGAAATGGGTGCATGTGGTGTCCTGATCGCCGGCGGTGGCCCGGCCGGATCGTCCTGTGCCTGGGCGCTGCGGCATTCGGGACTGGACGTCGCGATCCTCGACCAACAGACGTTTCCGCGGGACAAGGTTTGCGGCGGTTGGATCACGCCAGCGGTGTTGACCGAGTTGGAGATTGACGCGGCCGACTATACGCGCGGGCGGGTCTTCCAGCCGATCACGGCGTTTCGAACCGGCTGTATCGGCGGAAGCGCGCTCGAGACCAATTACCGGTCGCCCGCCAGCTACGGGATTCGCCGCCGCGAATTTGACGATTACCTTTTGAAGCGCTCCGGCGCGCGGATGCTGCCGGCAGCCAAGCTGGAGACATTAGAGCGCTGCGCTGATGGTTGGGTTGTCAACGGACAGATGAAGGCGCAGTTAGTGGTTGGCGCGGGAGGGCATTTCTGTCCGGTCGCGAAGTTGATCGCCGCCAAGCCCGCGCGCGAAGACGCCGTGGTCGCGCAGGAGGCCGAGTTCGAAATGGATGCCGCGCAGCAGGCCGCCTGCCGCGTGCGCCCGGAGATGCCGGAGCTGTATTTCTGCCGCGACATGAAAGGCTACGGCTGGTGTTTTCGGAAGGGGAATTTCCTGAATGTCGGTCTCGGAAGGATGGATCAGCACCGGCTTTCCGGGCACGTCGCCGGATTCCTGAAGTTTCTGAAAGACACCGGGCGGGTTACCTTCGATATTCCCGCACCATTGGGCCACGCATACCTGCTGTACGGCGTGTCTGAGCGCAAGGTCTGTTCCGACGGGGTGCTGTTGATCGGCGACTCGGCCGGCCTCGCTTACAAACAAAGCGGCGAAGGCATCCGGCCCGCGATTGAATCCGGATTGCTGGCGGCGCGCACGATTCTGGCGGCGCAGGGCGACTATTCGGAACGGGCGTTACAGCCGTACCGCGCTGCGCTGGCTGCGCGTTTTGGCAAGTCGGGTAGCGATTTGGCTTCGAGGCTGGGCGCGCATCTGCCCTCCTCCTGGACAGGCGGCCTGGGCCGTCTGTTGCTTTCCATGCCCTGGTTCGTGCGCAGCTTCGTCATTGAGCGCTGGTTTCTGCACACGGGCGACGCACCGCTCGTGCCGGACCCAGGCGTGATGGCAGCCGAAGTGCAACGCCAATTGGCGTGACGACGCGTGTCTCCATTCCGGGTCTCGACGCTGAAAAGATCGAGGCCTATCTGAAATCCGTCCTGGGACCGGGTGTGACTCTGCTCGATCTGACGCCGCTGGATGCCGCTCGGGACGTGAAGGGTTTTGGCTACGGAATTCCGGTACACGTGGATTATCAGATTGCCGCTGGGGAGCGCCGCAGCGCCGTGCTGCACACCATGAGCCCAGGGCCGTTCGGGCACGAGCACATGTCGGATCGCGCCCAGATTCTGTTGTGGTCGCATGAAGCATTCAACCGGCTGCCGCGGCATGTGCAGTCGTTGGATGTGGCCGCGTTCGAACCGGGAGGCAGCCTCATTTCTCTCGGGCGCGCCGAGGAGTTTTGCCTGCTCACAGAGTACGCGCAGGGGCGCACTTACGCACAGGACTTGGAGCGGCTGCGCAGCTCCGGCGCTGCGACGGAGCTGGATCTCTCGCGCGCCGATGCGCTTTGCGACTACCTGACGGACATTCACGCCGTGCCCGGCGGCGAGCCGGGTTTGTATGTGCGCCGCAACCGCGAGCTGGTGGGCGACGGCGAATGCATCATGGGGCTGGCGGATTCTTATCCGGCGCATCCGCTGTTCACACCGGCCGTTCTGGAAAGCATCGAGCATAGCGCGGTACGCTGGCGCTGGCGCTTGAAGGATCGCACTCACCGGTTGCGGCAGGTCCACGGCGACTTTCATCCCTGGAACATCCTGTTTGACGAGGGCAGGGATTTCCGGCTGTTGGATCGTTCGCGCGGTGAGTTTGGCGATCCGGCCGACGACGTCACCTGCCTCAGTTTGAACTACGTCTTCTTCTCGCTGCAGCGCAGCCAGCGGCTGGAGGGGGTTTTTCAGAAGCTGTTCGAACGGTTCTGGTCGCGTTATCTGGAAAAGACCGGTGATCGCGAGATTCTCGAAGTCGTTGCGCCGTTCTTTGCCTTTCGCGCGCTGGTGATGGCGAGCCCCGTCTGGTATCCGGCGATGCCCGAAGCCGTCCGCCAGAAGCTGTTGTCGTTCATCCTGGCGGTGCTGGACCAGCAGCGGTTCGATCCCGCACAAGTCAACGCCTATTGTGGATCATAAAGAAACCTTCGCGGTGTGGATCACTGGGCTGCCTGCTTCGGGCAAGTCGACTGTGACCGCCGCGTTGAAAGCAAAGCTCGCGGCGCGCGGCGTCGATGCTGCCGTGCTGGAATCCGACGAGTTGCGCAAGATCTTGACGATTCGTCCGCGCTACGACGAAGAAGAACGGGATCGGTTCTATGCACAAATGGCCTGGATCGGCGAGCTGCTCGTCCTTCACGGCGTGCCGGTGATCTTCGACGCCACGGCGAACCGCCGCGTCTATCGCGACCGGGTTCGTCAGAAGATTCCGCACTTCATCGAGGTTTTCGTGGATGTTCCATTGGAAACTTGCATAGCGCGGGATCCCAAGGGCATCTATCGCTCAGCGCGGGCGGGAGGGTCGGCCACGGTACCGGGACTGCAAGCGGAATACGAGCCGCCGGAAGCCCCCGAAGTAGTGGTGCATGGGGATCCACCCGAAGTGGCGGCGCAGCTCATCGTTGCCACGCTCGCCGAAAACGGCTACCTCTAAGGCTCCTGATCAGGCACCAGGTCGAGCGCTTCGAGCCAGACAGTCGCTTCGCTATCGCTGGGGGCGCGATAATCGCCGCGCGGCGAAAGCGACCCGCCTGACCCCACCTTGGGGCCGTTCGGGATCGCGCTGCGCTTGAACTGGCTGAATCCGAAGAAGCGCTGCAAGAAGGTTCTGAGGTGTCTCTTGATGTCGCCGATGACGTATTGGCGCCGCTGATCCAAGGGGATGTCCGGCCATCCGCCGCCAGCCGCATCGCGCCAGGCGCAATAGGCGAGGAAAGCCACTTTGGGCGGCGCGTAGCCGAAGCGCAGCGTGTAGTAGAGATGAAAATCCTGAAGCTCGTAGGGGCCGATGACGTCCTCGGTGCGCTGCGACGGTTCGGCGTCGGCTGCGACGCCGGGTACCAACTCGGGGCTGAACTCGGTGTCGAGGATGGCCAGCAGCGTGTTGCGTGTCTCCGCCTCAATCGGCTCGGCTTCGGCCACCCAACGGAGCACGTGAGCGATCAGCGTTTTGGGAACGCTGACGTTCACGGCGTAGTGCGACATATGGTCGCCCACGCCATAAGTGCACCAGCCCAGTGCGAGTTCGCTCAGATCGCTGGTGCCGACAACCAGCGCGTTGTGCAGGTTGGCGAGCCGGAACAAGTGGCTGGTGCGGTCGCCGGCCTGCACGTTTTCAAACGTGACGTCGTAGGCCTTGGCGCCGCCGCCGGCTGGATGGCCGATGTCTTTCAGCATTTGCGTGCTGGTGGGCCGGATGTCGATTTCGGCCGCCTGGCAACCGATGGCTCGCATCAGGCGGTGCGCCTGTTCCAGCGTGCGCGCGCTGGTGGCGAAGCCGGGCATGGTGTAGCCGAGAATGTTGGTGCGCGGCAGCCCGAGAACGTCCATCGCCTCGGCCGAGACCAGGAGGCCCTGGGTGGAATCCAGGCCGCCCGAAATGCCGATTACCACGCGCTCAATGCCCGTTGACTGCAGGCGCTTTACCAGGCCTTGCACCTGGATCTCGTAAACCTCGCGGCAGCGTTCCTGGCGGCGCTCCGGTTCAGAAGGCACATAGGGGAAGCGCTCGTAGTTGCGGGTCGGGAGGAGGCGTGTCGCGCGGGGCAGCCGGACAGGGCATGCGATGCTCCGAAAATCCTGAAGCCGCGTGCGCTCGCGAATGACGGCTTGCCCGAAGCTGTTCTGGCGCATGCGTTCTTCGGAAAGCCGGTCCAGGTCGATTTCGGATGTGATCAACTGCGGCTCGTAGCGAAATCGCACCGACTCGGCCAGCAGGTTGCCATTCTCGGCGATCATGGCGTGACCGTCCCAAGCCAGGTCCGTCGTGGATTCGCCGGGGCCGGCCGCGGTGAACAGATATGCCGCCAGACAGCGCGCCGACTGCCCGGTCACCAGCTCGCGCCGGTAATCCGCCTTGCCGATCGTGATGTTGGACGCGGACAAGTTGACCAAGACGCTCGCACCCGCCATGGCCGCATAGGACGACGGCGGGATGGGGACCCACAGGTCCTCGCAAATCTCGATGTGGAAGGTAAACAGCGGTTGTTCGGGAATCTGGAACAGCAGGCGGTTGCCGAATGGCACGCCGTGGCGCCCGAGGAGATCGATCTCGCTCCGTACGGCCGAATCGGCGGGAGCGAAGTAGCGCTGCTCATAAAATTCGCGGTAGTTGGGCAGGTACGTCTTGGGGATGACGCCGAGTATCCGACCGCCCTGGATCACGACGGCGCAGTTGAACAGCAGATGATCCACCTGGAGCGGCGCGCCCACGATGCAGACGAGCTGATGTGCGGCGGAAGCATCCACCACCTGGCGAACCCCTTCCAGACAGGCATCCAGCAACGCCTTTTGATGAAACAAGTCGTCACAGGAGTAGGCCGACAGGCCCAACTCGGGGAAAACTACCAGTACCGAATCCGTTTTCGCCGCATCGTGCATCAGCAAAACGGTTTCGGCGGCGTTGTATTCGGGATCGGCCACGCGCACGCGCGGCACCGCCACCGCGACGCGCGCGAAGTTGTGGTTATAGAGATTGAAGAATTCTTCGCCGGGCCGCACTAGGCAGGCACCGCCGCCGTCGACGGCCGAAGAGTGAATTTCTGATCCAGCGTGTTCAACTTATCCATTATGCCCGTATATTCGAGCTCCGACATGGGCAGCATGGCCGCGCCGAAAAAGCCCTGGCGGCGCATCTCGATGGCCTTGCGGGAAACCTGCGACCGCACTTCGTTCCAGAAGGGCTGCGCGAAGTTGTCGACGCGCTCGGTCAGCAGGCCCTCATGCACGCAGAATCCGGCGCAACTGACGATGGGCGGGCCGTCGAAATAGCTGATCCCGGTGTTCACCTGCACGGGCATCAGCGGCATCTGGTGGGAGCCGCGCATGCATCCGGCGACGAAGTGGCCCATCGCGAAGGGCGCCAGAATTTCGCCGGTCGCCGGGAAGTTCATCTGCGCACGCACCAGCATCACGGGGTCGTCTTTTCCAGTGTATTTGCCCGCAATGTTATGCAGGCGGCTGGTGGCGACCGCGACCGCCTGTTCGCCCGTTGCGCGGGACCAAATGGACTCCACCACGTAGCGCTCCGGATCGCGCAGCAAAGCAGCAATGTCGTACAACTCATCCGGCGCGTTCAGTTCGATGACGCGGTCGCCTTCGGTGTGGTTTACATCCATGATGACGAACCGGAAACCTTTCGCCATGTGGGGCGAAAGCAGCAGCCCGGGCGTGTTCATCGGGTCGGCAAAGGCCAGGTAGAGCGGCAAATTGTAGGCGCCGGGGTCGGTCTTGTCGGCGGCAAAGAACAGGAACGGCTCGTTGGGACGTTCCTCGAACTCCATCTCGGCCACCGCCGGGCCCATACCCTTCACGTTGCCGGAAAATGCGTCTTTTAACAGGTCCTGGCCTGCGCCATACAACCCTTGCGCCTTGGCGACGGCCGTTCCCTCGACGAAAGCCTCCCAGGCCAGCTTGTGAATGGCCTCATCGCCTTCGCCCCGCGTGTGGGTCATCAGGATCGCGATGTCGTCGCCGGTATGGCTGATGTTGTAATCGGTCAGCAGATCGTGGCCGTGCTTGTGGATGAAGGCCTCCATGGTATCCAGCAAACGGCGGGACGGGGCGACGTGGCCGCCGATGGAGCCGATATCGGCCTTGATCACACTAAGAGTGCGCTTCATACTTACCTCCACCGATACGGTGTTGCAAGGCGAAGGCCACTAACGAATAACTTCGACCGTACAAGGCGCGTGCAGCGCGACCGCTTCGGAGACGCTACCCAGCAGGAACCGGCCGATACCTCGCCGGCCGTGCGAGCCGACCACAATGATGTCCGCGCCCCAATCGTCGGCTTCCTTGAGGATCAGTTCCTTGGGCGTGGCAGTAGGGACCGCGATGCTTGTGGACAATTGCAGCCCTGCCGCCGCAATCACCTGCTCGGCGAAGGCGACGGCTTCCTGGGCGTGCCGCATGGCCTCGGCGCGGGCATCTTCCATGGCCTTGTGCTCGAAATAGACCTGCGCGTGGCTCAGCGGGATGTGCAGCTCCACTACGCTCACAATACGGACCACACTGCCGACGGGCCAGGGCCGGTCGGCCACCGAGCGCACCGCGGCCTGCGAAAAGCTAGACCCGTCGGTAGCCACCAGGATTCTCCGGATACCGGGCCGCGGCTCGCCGCGAACGATCACCACCGGGCAGGGCGCATGGCGCACCACAGCCCGGGCGACGCTGCCGAGCAGAAACCGTGCCAAATCCGAAGCATCGTGCGAACCCACCACCGCCAGATCCGCGCCCATTTCGACCGCCTGGTCGATCACGGCCGCCTTCGGATCGCCGTCCAGAATCGAGGTAATGGCATTGAGGCCTGCCTGCTGCAGCGTCTCGGCGGCGCTCGCCACCGCCTCCTGGGCGGATGCGCGCAGGCTGTCCTCCAGACCCGGCACGCTCCAGCCATAGGAAGGCTCGACAACGCTGACTACTAGTACCGTTGTCCCGTCCGGCCACGGCCGCGCGGCTACTTCCTTGGCGGCGGCATCGCTGGCGGCCGACGGATCGACCGCGAGAAGCAGCTTCATGGTTTGCTCCCTTCCATTGCCCGTTCAATGGCGCCTGCAATCATCCAGCCAATCGGCGTCCTAAGCGGTCTGCTGGCGGTGCCGGAACGGCAGCCACAACAACAAGAAGACCACGAGCGCGACCGCCTCGCCCGTGAAAATGTACAGCGGCCAAGGCCCCATGTAGTTGAGCAGGCTCTCCCCGCCTGGTTTTTCGCACAAATAGAAATAATTGGTGTGGAACTCCAGATTGAACACGCCGATTGCGAGGGCGTAGACATTCAGCACCCCGACAGCCACCCAGATGCTCAAGCGCCGGGGCCGGAGCAGCTTGCCCCAAGTGAGCGTAAGAATCGTCACGATGATGCCGCCGTGCGCCACGAAGAAGTAGATGGTCGGATAAGAGGCCATCGGCGCCCAGAGATCCGGCGTCAACAAAGCCGCTCCGCTGCCGGCGATGCCGGCGTAATAGGCGAACTCGTAGCACCAGCGCGTCAGGGTGAGCGCCGCGAAAATGGTGAGCCAGAGCGTCAGGTCGCAAAGCTCAAAGGGCATGCCTTCCGGAAAGCGCCAGCCCTCGGTATGCAGCTTGAAGGCGTACCAGATCACTTCGTTGATCAGAAGGAAGAACCCCAAAATCAGGCGGGTTACGGTTGCCCGGCGCGCGCTACGGCGGCAGATGGCCGATAGCAGCCCGGCAGCGGCCGGAACAGAGGCCAGGATCGCCAGGTGCGTCAGCCCGAAGAGGCGGAAGCCGGGTGCCAAACCGATTTCCAGTGTAACGAATATGGAAGCGGCGCAATTACGCCGTGGTTTGCGCTGCGAGAGATGGGCGCAATGGAAAGTCCCATCACCATCGCAAGTTAACAACACGCCGGGCAATTGGCCTTTGCTTGGCACAGCCGCATGTGGTACAAGCAGCTCTAGAGAGCAAAATACGGGACTTCCGGACCGCTCGAAGGAACTAGTGATCAGAGCCTCCAATTCCAGACTCATTGCCACTGCGGTCACGCTGGCAAGCCTGATTGTCATAAGCGGGACACCTGCGCTTGCCCACCATTCGTTCACGATGTTCGATCAGTCAAAGACGGTGACGCTCGGTGGCACGGTTAAGGATTTCCGCTGGAGCAATCCCCATGTGTTCATCCAACTGCTGGTCAAGAATGACCAAGGAAACGAAGAGGAGTGGAGTATTGAGATGACTAGTCCCGAGCATCTCTCGCGGGATGGCTGGCGGCCCGGAACGCTGAAACCGGGTGATAAAGTCACGTTGAAGATTCATCCCTTGCACGACAATGCCAAAGGCGGTCAGTACCTCTCGGGAACGGGAGCGAGCGGAGCGCCGCTCGGCGTACGGCCGCCATCGGAAGGTCGCAAGTGAATCCACGCCGGTGCGCACTCGCCGCCGCGCTCGTGACCGTGCTCCTCACGGGCTGCTTCGCGGCGATGGGTGCGTCGCCAGAGCCGAGATTGCCGGACTGGAGCGGCCAGTGGCAGGAGGTCGGCGCGACACCAAGTCCGGACGGAGGCTTCTACGAGTCGCTCGACCAGGTGCTCAAAGAGATGCAGTGGTCGCCGCCGAACAAGCCGGCGGTTCAGGCAAAGATCGACAAAATCGTCGCGGCGGAAAGGAAAGAAATGGCGGCCGTGCGGCGCGGAGCGAATCCGGGCGGCGCCGTGCGCGCCTGTACCTTTGGATATCCGACAATCATGCTGGACTCGCCGCTCATGTTCGAGGCTTTGGTCACGCCGAAGGAGACCGCCCTGATCTTCTCCAGCCGCGAGATTCGCCATGTTTACACCGACGCGCGCCCCCATCCCGGCAAGGACGATTTGTGGCCAACGCGCTGGGGGGACTCGATCGGCCATTGGGAAGGGCAGACGCTCGTCATCGACACCGTTGCCGTCAAACCTGCGATTGATTTTCTGCATCTGGGCGGCACGCCCGTCCTTGCTTTTGGTGGGATCGAGGAAATGCAGGTAGTCACGTACCTGAGTCCGGAAACGCACTTCATTGAGCGGCTCCGGATGATCGACAAGAATCATCTACAGGACCAGATCACAATCATTGATCCGGTCAATTTCACAAAGCCCTGGAACGTGACCCGCACCTACGAGAGAGTGCAAACCATCAACCGCATGGTGTACGAAGACTGCGAGGGCGAGGAACGCAATCCCATCGTCAACGGCCACTTCACGCTCGCGCCCCCGCCGTCTCCAGCAAACCGATAGCCATCGAATTGAGATAGCGGGAGGATCTTCGCTGTGACCACCGGTGGACACGCCGGACAAGCTTCGAGACCATCTTTCGACCGAGTGACACTTTTGAGATATCTCGCAGGATCGTCAAAACACTTTCCCTTCAATGGAGTACGAGAGAGACTCGGGCTGGCGCGCTGTTTGCACGGCTAGCTGCTGCCAAATCACCAGTAAAGGAGCCACCCACCATGGCGACTGCTAGCAGCCGAGTCAGCGAACAAGCAATCGACGAGAAACCGATTCGTCCGTTTCATGTGCATATTCCGGAGACGGACCTTACTGAATTGCGCAGACGCATCCACGCCACAAAGTGGCCCGAACGGGAGACTGTTTCAGATGCGTCGCAAGGAGTGCAGCTCGCGACGATTCAGGCGCTGGCACGATACTGGGCGACCGAGTACGACTGGCGCAAGATTGAAGCCAAGCTGAACGCCCTGCCTCAGTTCATCACGGAGATCGACGAGTTGGACATTCATTTCATCCACGTCCGCTCAAAGCACGAAAATGCGCTGCCGCTGATCGTCACGCACGGATGGCCCGGCTCGATCATCGAACAGATGAAGATCATCGATCCGCTGATCAATCCCACGGCTCACGGTGGAAGCGCATCAGACGCCTTCGATGTAGTGATCCCGTCGATGCCGGGCTACGGGTTTTCTGGCAGGCCGGCCACGATTGGCTGGGACGCACCCCACATTGCACGTGCCTGGACTGTACTGATGAAGCGCCTCGGATACCCGAAATTCGTGGCGCAGGGTGGCGATTGGGGCGCCATCGTCACTGAATTCATGGGCGTGCAAGCGGCTCCGGAGCTGCTCGGCATTCACACCAACATGCCAGGCATCTTTCCAAACGACGTCGACAAGGCGGCACTATCCGGAGCACCGGCGCCATCAGGACTCTCAGCCGACGAAAAGGCCGCCTACGAAGCGTTGCAACTTGAATATCAAAAGGGAATCGCCTACGGCTACCAGATGGGACTCCGGCCGCAGACGTTGTACGGGATTGCGGATTCCCCTGTCGGCTTGGCGGCATATTTCCTGGATCACGACGCGCGCAGCTACGAGCTGATCTCGCGTGTCTTTCAGGGAGAATCCGAGGGCCTCACGCGTGACGACATTCTCGATAACGTCACGATCACCTGGTTGACGAACACAGCGCTTTCCGGGGCGCGCCTGTATTGGGAGAATTGGGGCAAACTCGGGTTCTTCAATGTCAAGGGCGTCAGCGTTCCAGTTGCCGTGAGTGTCTTCCCTGATGAACTCTACCCGGTCCCGCGGAGCTGGGCCGAGCAGGCGTACCCCAAGCTCATTCACTTCAACAAGCTCCCTAAGGGCGGGCACTTTGCGGCCTGGGAACAACCGAAGCTCTTTTCCGAAGAGGTTCGCGCGGGCTTCCGATCGCTCCGGTAGGGATCTTCACAACAAGGGAGTAAATGCGCCATGCCTGACACTCCGCAGTTCAACATTGAGCGTACCTGCCCGGGCCTGTGGACGATCACCTTCAGTAATCCGCCGATCAACATGTTTGTTCCCACGACGATCGTCGAATTGGGGGCGCTGATGATGGACCTCGAAGCGGACCCGTCGGTCAAGGTCTTAATTTTCCAGTCGGCGAACCCAGAGTTTTTCACCGCCCATCTCGACGTTGCCAAGGCAGCGGAACGGCCCGAGGCGCTGGACCTTTGGCGCGACTTTGTGCTGCGCCTCGCGTCGTCGCCGGTCGTGAGCATCGCCAAGATTCGCGGCCGCACGCGCGGCATCGGCAACGAGTTCGTGCTGGCCTGCGACATGCGCTTCGCCAGCCGCCAAAACGCCCTCTTCGGCAACCCTGAGGTCGGCGTCGGACTGATCCCGGGCGGTGGAGCACTCGAGTGGCTCCCGCGTTTGGTCGGCCGGTCGCGGGCACTTGAGTTCGTGCTCAGCGCGGATGATTTCGACGCGGATATCGCCGAGCGTTATGGCTGGGTGAACCGCACGCTGGACGATGCCGACCTCGACTCGTTTGTCGATACTCTCGTCCGGCGTCTGGTTTCATTCGACCGTGAAGTAATAGCCGCAGCGAAGGCCCAGCTCAATCGCTTCGGGATGCCGACAGCTACCGAGCTTCAGTCGAGCAACGACATGATCTTCCCGATGTTGGCCTGGCCCGGTGCGCAGGCACGCCGTGCCAAGCTCCGTGGCATCGGCTACGGCGTTCGGAGCGACTTCGAATTGAACTTCGGCCGGTACCTCCCTGAGTTCGGGCAGGCGAACGACCATCACACGGCTGCGCGGCCTGCCTGATCGCCGCCCTGGATTTCTGAACTCAGCACCGGCGCTCGACACCGGGCTCAGCGAACCAGCGCAGGCGATCGCAGTTTATGGGCGATCCAATCGTAGCACCTGCCTTTTGGTATCTTCTCCGGCGAGTTGCACGATCTTCTCCATCCGGAAGCCAGCCTTCTGGAAGGCCCGCAAAGATCTGAGGTTGCTCTCCTCAGGATCAGTAACGACGGCGCAAACGGCGGCCTTTACAAAGATGAACTGCTTTGCGAACTCACGGATCGCAGCCGGGCCGAAGCCCAAGCCTGTCCTATTTGGTTCTCCGATGGCGAGGTCGATGCCAGCCGAAGCAGGTTCGGCTCCGAGTTGTCGCGCATGCTCCGGATAGTCAGCCCAGAGGTACCATTGAATCCAACCAATGGGCCTGTCCTCCTGCTCAATCAGGAATACGTGGGTGGGCTCAGTACCGTCGATGCGCGGTCCATATTTCGCCTCAATACCGGCCAGATCCAGGCGCTCCTTCCACCAAGCCAGCACATGCGGGGCGGCGAGCCATTCTTGAAGCAGCGGAAAATCGGATCGTTCAAGCGGTCGGAATGAGAGGGAAGCACGCATCGAGCAGCCGAGTCCAGACCATTATCCGGCCGCCAGAACCGCGTGAGGAGCGATCGTGCCCGCTCTCCCCTTATCTCAGCAATTCACCAGCGCTCGCGCGCGATTTTTTTCACCACGGTGCGAACAGTTCTCCGCGTGTGACGCTCTTATAGGTGTAGGCACATGACAGAGCCTTGGAACGTAGACGGCTTGGTGGTGGTGCGCGCGATCGCCGGCGACCGTGACGTCCTGGACGGTATCCTTGCGGCACTGCAACGTCCGCTCTACCGCTACATTTCGAGGCTGCTGACACATCGCGAGACGGCAGAAGACGCCCTGCAAGAGGTGCTATTTCGAATCTGCAAGAAGATCGTCTGGCTACGGGACCCTGAGCTTCTCCGTCCTTGGGCATTTCGCATTGCCAGCCGGGAATGTTTCCGGCAGTTGCGTTCAGAAAAACGTCGCGGCGAGGAAATACTGGATCTGAATTCTGTCGAAACGGGCGCCAGCGAGAGCATCCCCCAGGAATGGGAGCCCCGTCTCCTGGATTGGGTAGATGACCTGCCGCCTGCGAGTCGCGCCGTCATCGTCCTGCATTACCTGGAGGAGATGAGCCTCGATGAAGTCGCGGCTGTACTCGAGATTTCGCCGGGAACTGTGAAGTCCCGGTTGGCCTATGGCCTCGCGCGATTGCGCAAACATACTGCCAGTACGCAAATCAATGCTGGGGGAGCAACTCACACATGACAGAATTGCCATCGGCTCGTCAGAACGCTTTGGACCGATTTGACCGTTATGAACGGCGCTACTACCTTTTTGCGGTCATGCTAACCGCAATTGAGCTAATTTTTATTTGGGGATTTGCGCAATTGGCGGATTTTACCAATCGCGTGCACGTACTCATCTTCTGGTCGCTTCTCGCCATCGATGGACTAGTGGTGATGGGGGTTGGGCTGTTGTGGGCCCATGTAAGCCGATGTACAAGGCTCGTGCTGAAGGCCATCGATCTGTCCGCGAAAAAGGTCCCGGTAGAAGCGGCGCGCACGCCCGGCCCGCTTGGACTCGAGCCAGACCGTTGAATGAATGCGCGAACCGCAGATATGCTTGATCGCACTCGGGGTGGTTCGGGCCGGTAAGTGGGAACCCGGCTATGCAGTGGCCGGCGCGGCGGCGCGGAAACGATCGATCTCGGCGATTTCATCCGCTGTGAGACGGAAGTCCATCGCACCAATCACGCCGTCCACTTGCCTGGCCGAACGCAGCCCGACGATGGCAGCGGTCACCGCCGGATGCCGCAGCGTCCAGGCGATGGCGACTTCGCCCGGTGTGCGCCCGTGCCGCTGGCCGATCTGCTCCAACATTTCGGCGATTTTCAAGTTGCGCGTCAGCAGCGGCTCATTGAAGTTGGGCGTGCGCTTGCGGAAATCGTCGTCGGGCAGCGCCGCGATGCGCTCGCGCGTCATGGCGCCGGTGAGCAGCCCGGATTTCATCGGCGAATATACGATCACGCCGATGTTATTGGCCTGCGTGTACGGCAAAATCGACTGCTCGATATCCGGCGAAATGATGGAATAGGGAGGCTGCAGCGACGTGAGCGGCGCGATGGCCTGCGCGCGCTGCATCTGCGCCGCGTTGAAGTTGGACACGCCGATGTAGCGCACCTTGCCCTGCTCCTTCAGCTTGGCCATCATCGTCCAGGCGGCTTCCACTTCGCGGTCGGGATCGGGCCAGTGAATCTGATACAGGTCGATCACGTCGGTCTTGAGGCGGCGGAGGCTCGCCTCCACTTCCTGGCGGATGGAATCCGGGTTGATGGTGCGCATCGCTTCGCGCTTTTCGTTCCAAACGATGCCGCACTTGGTGAAGACGTAGGGCTTGGGCGCGCGGCCTTCCAAAGCGCGTGCCACCACTTCCTCGGAATGGCCCAGGCCATAGATGGCGGCGGTGTCGATCCAGTTCATCCCCCGATCCAGTGCGGCGCGGATGGCCGCGATGGATTCGTTGTCGTCCTGCGGGCCCCAGCCGAACTGCCAGCCGTTGCCGCCCATGGCCCACGCTCCCACGCCCAGCGGGGTGATCTCCAGGTCGCTCGTTCCCAGCCTTTTCTTCTGCATGCTTTCCTTGTAGCAGTTTTCGCGTGGAGAGTTTTCCGCGCGAAAAGTCACTAGCGTAGAGGCTCGCGTGAAAAATCCTCTGGTTGCACCGGTCGTCGCCTTCGCTGCGGGCATCGCCGTCTCGCGATGGGCGGGCATAGGTACTCAGGAATCGCTGGTTGCGCTATTCTTACTGGCTGTCTTGACGGCTTCAGCCCTGCGATGGTCGCGGCGGCTGGTACTGAGTTGCGTGATCGTCACGACCGCCTTCTTCGGCGCGGCTCTCGAGACGCTGCATCGGCCAGGCCCGGCGCCTGAACTCGACGCCGCCGCTCATGAGACCGTTCTGATCGACGGCTGCGTGGTCGCGCCACCCGCCTTCTATGAAGGACGCGACCAGTTCGTGCTGGAACTAGCCCCGCGAGCGCGCGCCCAGGTGAATCTCATGGTCCGCGACGGCGAAACTCCGCCTGATTTGCGCTACGGCCAGCGCGTGGAGCTGGAGGCGCGCGTCCGCCGCATTCGCAATTTCCAGAATCCGGGCGCGTTCGATTATGAAGCATACTCGGCCCGTAGCTACATCTATTGGACCGCGAGCGTCGCGCCGGGCAACGCGGTGAAAATTCTCCCAGGGCGCTGCGGGTCGCGCTTCTTCGCCGCTATTTTCGCGCTGCGCACTCGGGCGCTCGGACGAATCGAGCGGCTCTATCCGGAGAACCCCTACGCCACAGGAATGATGGAAGCGACGCTCATCGGCGAAACGCACAAGCTGGAACGCGTGTGGACGGAAGATTTCCGCCGCACTGGCACCTATCACATGCTGGTGATCGACGGCCTGCACATCACGGTGCTGGCCGCGTTCCTTTTGTTCTTGCTGCGGCTCTGTTTTCTGCCCGAGATGACCGCGCTGGCTATCACCGCGTCCGGCGCCTGGCTCTATGCGCTGGTCTCGGGCTGTAACGCGCCCACCGTGCGCGCTGCGGGCGGATTTACGCTGTACATCGTTGCGCGCTATTTCTACCGGCGCGGCCGCGTCCTGAACCTGCTGGCGGCTGCCGCAATCCTCTACCTGATCTTCGATCCGGGCCAGCTCTTCGAAGCCGGATTCCAGCTTTCATTCCTGGCCGTGGCGGCGATCGGTGCGTTCGCCATCCCGATCCTGGAAGCCACCTCGGTGCCCTTCGCGCGAGGCCTGCGAGGCATCCACCAACGCAGCCGAGATCCGCGTCTTCCGCCGCGTGTTGCCCAGTTCCGTCTGGAGCTGCGGCTGCTCGCCGAGACGCTGCACTACTATCTGCCGATTCCCGAAGAATGGCTCGCTCGCGGAATGGCGCTCGCGGCGCGCGTCGGTTATTACGCCTGGGAGCTCGCGGTGATCTCCACTGCCATCCAGATTGGGCTCGCCCTGCCCATGGCCATCTACTTCCACCGGATTTCGCTCACTGGATTCTCGGCAAATGTTCTGGTCGTCCCGCTGCTGGCCCTGGTCGTGCCGCTGGGCTTCATCGCCGTCTTTCTGGGATGGCATCTGCCGGCGGCGATTGCCGGATGGCTGCTGGCCGGCGGCCAAAAGGTCGCGGACTGGCACATGCATTGGGAACCACAATGGCGCGTCGCCGATCCGCCGCTGTGGCTCGCAGTCGCCTTCTCCGCTGCGTTGCTTACGCTGGCGTGGGCGATGCGCCGGTCGCGCCGCTGGGCGTGGACGTCCACTGCCGCGGTCCTCGCGCTGTTCGCGTTGATCTTCTGGCATCCGTTTCCACCGGACATCCACCCGGGCCAGCTCGAACTGACCGCCATCGATGTCGGCCAGGGCGACAGCCTGCTAATCGCGTTCCCCGACTCCAAGCTCATGCTGGTGGACGGCGGTGGCGTGCTGTCGTTCGGGCGTCGTGTGAAGCCCAGGCTGGACATCGGCGAAGACGTGGTCTCGCCCTACCTGTGGAGCCGGTCCATCCGCAAGATCGACGTCGTGGCGCTCACTCACGCGCACGACGATCACGCCCGCGGCCTCCCGGCGGTCATCGAAAATTTCCACCCCGCCGAGCTTTGGACCGGCGCCACCCCGTCCAGCGATGCATGGGACGCGGTTCGGGATAAAGCCCGCGCGGAAAACGTCCGCATCCTGCCGATGTGCGCGGGCCGCAGCTTCCAGTTTGGCGGTGCCCGCATCGACGTGCTCTCGCCGCCGCCCGATTACACGCCTAAGGACGCTCCCACCAACAACGACTCGCTGGCCCTGCGCATCACCTACGGCCAGCGGTCTTTTCTGCTTACTGGCGACATGGAAAAACCAATGGAATTTCGTGCGTTGGCCTCCGGACTTCCCCTGCGCGCCGACATTCTCAAGGTGGGTCACCATGGCAGCAACACCTCCAGCATCGAGCCGTTTCTGGATGCGGTACGGCCGATTTTCGCGATCATTTCCGACGGGTTTGAGAATTCGTTTCACCACCCCAGTCCCCAGGTGTTGGAACGGCTGGCGGACCATCACGCCCGAGTCCTGCGCACCGACACCGACGGACTCACAACCATCCGCAGCGACGGCCGCCGCATCTGGCTGGAAACGTTTCACCCGCGGAACGCATCGCACGTCATGTCACCCTTTTCGATCCCCGCCCTTCCGCTTTTCTGATGCAGCGGCAGGTGGGTGGAATCGCCGTTTCCGCGCTGCGGCAAAACTGTTGGTACTATAAAAGCACCCGAGGTCTTAGACACGATGTCATCGCCCCGCCGGCGTCTCTACCTTTCTTTCCCCCTGCTGTTGGTTCTCTGCAGCACGGTCCCCTCCCAGTTAGCGGCTCAATCGGAAGCCGACGTGAATGCGAGCTTGAAGAAATTCACGCAGGTCTATGAGGCCGTGGAGTCCAACTTCGCGAATAAAGTGGACCCGGACAACCTCGTCTTTCACGGCGCCATTCCGAACATGCTGCGTACGCTCGATCCGCACTCGAATTTCTTCGATCCCAAGGCATATGCGTTGATGCGGGAAGGCCAATCGGGGCACTACTTCGGCGTGGGCATGTATGTGGGCGCGCCGGACGGCCAAGTGGTGGTGATTTATCCGTTCCTGGGCTCGCCAGCCTATCGGGCTGGCCTGCGGCCGGGCGATCAGATCATCGCCGTTGACGACACCAATACGGAGCACGCCACGGTCACCGATGTTTCCGGAATGCTGAAGGGTCCGAAGGGCACTCCGGTCACCATCACGGCGCGGCGCATGGGCCACGCCGAGCCGATGCGCTTCTCGCTGGTGCGCGATAACGTTCCCCGCGGCACAGTGAATTATGCGTTCTGGCTGCGTCCAGGCATCGCCTACATGCGCGTGGAAGCCTTCAATGAAACCACCAGCCGCGAAGTGGATCAGGCGCTGGCGAAATTTCCGGAAGCCGCTATCGATGGATTGATTCTGGATCTTCGCGACAATCCCGGCGGGCTGGTCCAGGAAGCCGTCAATGTGGCCGACCGTTTTCTGCGTAAGGGCCAGTTGATCGTCTCGCATCACGGACGCGCGTCGGCCGAAACACGTTTCGTCGCCAAACACGGCGAAAAGGGCTCCCAGTATCCGATCGTGGTGCTGGTCAACCGCGGCACCGCTTCGGCGGCTGAGATTCTCACCGGCGCGCTCCAGGATCACGACCGCGCCTGGGTATTAGGCGAGAACACGTTCGGCAAAGGACTGGTGCAGGCCCCCTTCCCGCTCTCCGGTAACAGCGCTCTGCTGCTGACCATCGCCAAGTACTACACGCCCAGCGGCCGGCTGATCCAACGCGACTACGAGCACCAGGGCCTGTTTGAATACCTGAGCCGCGCCGAGGACGGAAAAAACAATCCCAAGGATATGCGGAAGACCGATAGCGGCCGGATCATGTACGGCGGTGACGGAATCACACCGGATGAAAAGTACGAAGCCCCCAAGCTGACGCCGCTCGAGGCGCAGCTTACCGGCAACCTGATCTTCTTCTTCTACGCGCCCGAGTATTTCGCGGCGCACCCGGCCACTATGGCGAAGGACTGGCAGGCCGACGAGCAGGTGATGGCCAGCTTCCAGGCGTTCTGCACCAAGCACGGCGTCGTTTTCACCCCAGCCGATTTCCAACGCGACAACGCCTGGATTCGCGATCGCCTGCGCGAGGAGCTGTTTATCACCGCGTTCGACAAGGAAGCATCGGACCGGCTGGTGTTCCGGAACGATCCGGAAGTGGCGCGCGGCGTCAGCGCGCTGCCTTCTTCCAAGGCCATGCTCGATCGCCTGCATGACCTGACCGCCACGAAGAAAGTCGCCGCCGTCGAGCGCACCCAGTAAGCCGCTGCCGCCCTCTGCTGGGA
The DNA here is from genome assembly GCA_035501155.1 of Bryobacteraceae bacterium. Lineage (GTDB taxonomy): Bacteria > Acidobacteriota > Terriglobia > Bryobacterales > Bryobacteraceae > Palsa-89. The sequence goes on along the minus strand of DATJWO010000041.1, from coordinate 108,336 downwards.
TATACTTTCGGAGCGCTAAGCGCGACGAAAGTCTAGCAAGCGGAGGTTGGTGTGGGTTTCTCTTGTAACAAGCGTGTTATCTTTCGGGCCTTGCTGTGGGGCCTGCCAGGAGCGGTTCTCGCTTTCGCCTATCCACGTGTCTTCCCGACCGGTGTCACGCTGTACGATCCCGCTCGTGCCTACAACAGTTTCGTGTTCTTTGGGACATTGCAGGATGCCGGCGGCGGGTCCTACCTGATCGACATGAACGGCAACGAGGTCCGCAAGTGGTCTTACAGCGGCATTCCGCCCGTGTACTTGAATCCAGCCTTGACCGGCGGCGCGCGTGGGCACGTGCTGGTGCAATTGTCGGCTATCGATCCTCAACCCGGCGTCCCAGCAGGCCCCGCATACTTCCGGAACAGGACCATCGGCGAATTGGATTGGGATGGCCGCATCTTGTGGCAGTGGGGGAGTGAAGCGCCCGGCGGCGCGGCGCGGCAGCACCACGATCTGCACCGTCTGGCCAACGGCAACACCTTGATCCTTTCTGAGATGAGCCACGTGGTCACTGGCTTCACATTGCCCAAAGTCACCGACGACGCCATCTACGAAGTGAATACTCGCGGAGAAATCGTCTGGAAGTGGCTGGCTTCCGAACATCTGGACGAGTTCGGCTTCACTGCTTCCGAGCTGAAGCTGGTTCGTGAAACGAAAAACCCGGATTATCTGCACCTGAACGCAATGACGCCCCTCGGCCCCAACAAGTGGTTCACGCAAGGCGACCAGCGCTTCGATCCGCAGAACATCCTGATCAGTTCGCGTAACGCCGATTTCCTGGCGATCATCGAAAAGAAGACCGGACACGTGGTCTGGACGCTCGGCCCGGATTATCCGGCGCGGGCCGGCGGCCGGCAGAAACTCCCGCGTCCAGTCGACCAGATCGTGGGGCAGCACAATCCGCACCTCATCGCCCCCGGCCTGCCCGGCGAAGGCAATCTGCTGCTGTTTGACAACGAGGGCGAAGGAGGATATCCGCCGGCAGTCATGCAGACCACGGGCGGTTCCCGCGTGCTGGAAATCGACCCTATCAAGAAAGAGATCGTCTGGATGTATACGGGATCGGATTCGGACCTGTCATCCTGGACGTTCTATAGTTCGTTCATCAGCAGCGTGGACCGCCTTCCCAACGGTAACACGTTCATCGATGAAGGCATGAACGGGCGCTTCTTCCAGGTGACCCCTTCTGGCGACATTGTTTGGGAGTACATCAACACGCACTTCAGCCACTCCGCGGCGGGCGGAGGGCGCTCGCTCAGCAATTCGGTCTATCGTGCCGAGCCGGTGCCCTATGATTGGGTCCCGGAAGGCACCCCGCATTCTGAGCACGCCGTGGTGCCACCCGATCCCGAAAATTTCAGGATTCCTGCGCAAAGCAGGTAGTTGTCCGGCTTACCGTCCGGCTGCGCTACCCTGAAATACAGCGGAGGAATTCCATGAGTAAGCTGGCCCTCGCCCTGTTGGCTGCTTCACTGCCCGCCTTGTGTGCCGACGAGGCGCTGCCCACTGCCGAAACCGTCATGAACCACTGGTTGGAAGCGAGCGGCGGGAAAGCCGCCTGGGAAGCGCGCCACAACACGGTCCAACATGGCGCGATCGACTTCACCGGCCGCGGTCTGAAAGGCACCATCACCATTTATCAGGCTGCTCCCGACAAAAACCTGGAGGTGATTGAGCTTCCCGGCATCGGCAAAGTCGAATCGGGCAGCGATGGCAACGTGGCTTGGGAGAATTCCGCGCTGCAAGGCCCGCGCATCAAGCAGGGCGTCGAAAGGACCAACGCACTTCGCGACGGCGCCTTCAACGCATCGCTGAACTGGCAGAAGCTGTACGCCAAGGCCGAGACCACCGGGGCTGAAACCGTGGAGGGCCATGAATGCTTCAAAGTGGTGTTATCGCCCGCCGAGGGCCAGCCCGTCACGGAGTTTTACGACAAGAAATCCGGCCTGCTCATCGAGACCGCGGCCACGCGCACTACCCCCATGGGCGACATCTCCGGCGTGGTTGTCTACGACGACTATCGCAAGGAAGGCGATGTGCTGGCGCCGCATAAAATGATTAACCGGTTCGCACAGCAGGAATTCCAAATCGAGATCCAGAGCATCGAATTTAACGTCGATTTGCCGGTTGACCGCTTCGACCTGCCTCCGGAAGTGAAGGCGCTGGTGAGCAAAACCGTCAGCCCCGGCTCGCTCCCGAAAGTAACGAAATAGCCGCTGGAGTCACTCGTATTATGAGCACGCCAGAGCTATCACCCACCCGGCCGGATGCCGGTTTCCAGGCTGCCTTGGAGGCTTACCTTGCCGCGATCCAGGACATCGCTGAAACGGTTCTGGCGATTCGTCCCGAGATCGGCGCCGCTCTCCAGGAGCAGCTCCTGCGGCTGCGCGATAAGCTGGCGCTGGACCCCACTCCGGAAACCCTCGAGGCCGGCAGAACCGTGCTCCGGCATTTATTGGAAGATCTTTGGGAAAAATCCCGTCACTACAATCAAACCCTCGCGCGCGACCTGAACCAGACTCTGGCCATCGTGGCTCAATCCGAAGATTCGCGCTCGGTTCGCAACGTGCAGTACGTCGAACGCCTGGTGGATTTCGTCGAGCAAATGGAATCGGCGGTGAAATCCGGCGACTTGACCTGGCTGGCCACCCAGGCCGGCCACTTGCGTGCCTTCGCCGAGTCCATTGAGCTTGACAGCCGCGACTCCTACCGCGAGCTGAACGAAAAAATGCAGGAAGTTCAGCGGCGTTTGCGCGAAGCCGAACTCCAAGCCAGCCTGGATCCGCTGACCGGCGTATCGAACCGCCGCGAATTCAACCGCCAGCTCGCTTCCCGGATCGAGTCTGGAAAGACGTTCTGCGTCCTGCTGTTTGACCTGGACGAATTCAAAGCGGTGAACGATCGCCTGGGTCATCTCTACGGCGACGAACTGCTGAAACAGCTGGGAGCGCGCCTCAGCGGGCAGGTGCGCGCGCGCGACTTCGTCTGCCGCTGGGGCGGCGATGAATTCGTCGCTATTCTGGATTGCGAACTGGCGCAGGCCGAAACCCGCGCCCGCCAGATCGCGCAATGGCTGAATGGTCCCTACCGGATCAGCGCCGATGGACGCGAGATCCGCGTGGATGTTGGCGTCTCCGTTGGGTTCGCCGAATACGTGCCCGGCGAAACGCGCGACCAGCTTCTGCGGCGCGCCGACGAACAGATGTACCACAACAAACATAAGGGCACGTCTAGTTAGCTTGCCGGGCCGCCACTCGCCGCGCGTTTGTACTAACTTGGATTGGAAGGACACCCGCTAGTTTGCAAACCCTGACCAACGCCGGTGTGCTCGTAACGGGAGCCGGACGGGGCATCGGAAAGCGGTTGGCAATCGGATTCGCTACTGCCGGAAACCGCGTGGCGCTGCTGGCGCGCAGCAAAGCCGAACTGGATCTCGCCCACCTGGAAATTGAACATGCCGGCGGAAACGCCCTGCGCATCCGCGCCGACGTCACGGATTTCGAGCAGATGGCGGCGGCGGTGGACCGCATGCGCGTCCACTATGGCGAAGTGGATGTGCTGGTCTGCGCCGCCGCCATTCCCGGGCCCATCGGGCCGTTCGTCGAGCAGTCGCCCAAAGCCTGGGCTGAGATCATTCACGTGAACCTGCTGGGCGTCATGAATGCCTGCAAGGCGGTGCTGCCGCACATGATCGCGCGGCGCGCCGGCAAAATCATCGTGCTGAGCGGCGCGGGCGCCACGGCGGCGCGGCCCAATTTCTCCGCTTACGCTGCTTCGAAGGCCGCGGTCGTGCGCCTAGTCGAAACCATCGCCGAGGAAGTCCGCGACGACAACGTGCAGGTCAATTGCATGGGCCCCGGCGGAACTTATACGCACATGACCGACGAGATTCTGCGCGCGGGCGAACGCGCAGGCTGGAAAGAGAATGAAGAAGCGTTAGAGATCCGGCGCACTGGCGGCGTGGCGCCCGAGAAACAGATTCAGCTAGCCCTGTTCCTGGCATCCGAGCAATCCAATCACATCAGCGGCAAGTTGATTCACGTTACCGACGATTGGAAAAGGCTGAAGAACGAAAACGTCCACGAGGACATCTACACGCTGCGCCGCGTCCAGAAAGTTTAGCCCACCGTCTGCCGCTTCAATTGCCCGCACGCGGCGAAAATGTCCCGCCCGCGCGGTTTCCGCACAAAACAGGGCATCGCTCGGCGCACGATGGCTTGAAACGCCTGGACGCGCTCGGGATCGGGCGTTTCGAAGGCGATCCCCGGCCCTGGGTTCAAGGCAATCAGGTTCACTTTGGCGTTCAGATGCGCCAGCAGCTTCACCACGCGCCGGGCATCGGCGTCCGAATCGTTGACACCGTTCAACAGCACGTATTCAAACGTCAGCTTCTCCCACGGCCGCAGCGGATATGCCTTGCAGGCCGCCAGCAAGTCTTTCAGCGAATACTTGCGCGTAATGGGCATCAGTTCGCGCCGCTGCTCTTCGGTGGACGCGTTCAGCGAAATCGCCAGTTTCGGCCGGACCGGCTCTTGGCCAAGCTCTTCAATCTTCGGCACAATGCCCGAGGTCGACAGCGTGATCCGCTTAGGCGACAACGCAACGCCCGCCGGATCCGTCAACAGCCGCGTCGCCTTAATGACGTTGGGCAGGTTCAGCAGCGGCTCGCCCATCCCCATCATGACGATGTTCAACCGGTCCGCCGGCGTTGAGATCTGATGCGTTTGCATCACAAAAAGGACTTGGCCGACGATCTCGCCGGCCGTCAGGTTCCGCTCCAGGCCCATGAGCGCGGTCAGGCAGAACTGACAATTGACCGGGCAGCCGACCTGGCTGGAGATGCAGACGGTGTCGCGTCCCTCTTCCGGCATCAGGACCGTTTCCACCGTCCGCCGGTCTTCGAGTTCCAGGAGATAACGGCGCGTTCCATCGGTCGATTTATACTCGGCGGCGGGCTGCGGCAGCCCCACAGCCAGCCTGGAAGCTAATTCTTTTCTTAGGGTTGCAGGGAAAGTCGTGATCTGAACCAGGTCTGAGACCCGCTGCCGGTAAACGGCGGTGTAGAGCTGGCGCGCTCGAAACGCGGGCTGGCCCTCGCCCAGAGCCTGTTGTAGGTCCGGAAGTTCAAGCCCTACAATAGTTTGCGCCACTTCCTGAGTATATCACGCGAGCCCGCGCCAACCGCGTTAAAATGGAAGTACATGGCTGGAGCCGTTCAGACAATGCGCGACATCGAGACCACCACCCTGGCAAACGGGGTCCGGGTGATCAGCGAGGAGATGACCCATGTCCGGTCTGTATCGCTCGGCGTGTGGATCCAGACCGGTTCGCGGCGGGAGACCGCCGAGGAGAACGGCATCTCGCACTTCATCGAACATATGGTGTTCAAAGGCACCAAGAACCGCTCGGCCGAGGACATCGCCCGCTCGGTGGATTCCATCGGCGGCGGCCTGGATGCCTTCACCGCCAAGGAGATGGTCAGTTACAACACCAAGGTGCTGGACGAGCACCTGCCACTGGCCTTCGACGTCCTGGCCGACATGGTGCGCAACCCGCTGTTTCGCGAAGAAGATATCGAAAAAGAGAAGGGCGTCATTTTGGAAGAGCTGAAGATGGAGGTGGATAATCCCGAGTACCTCCTACACGAGATCTTCTCCAGCAACTTCTGGAAGGACCATCCGCTCGGCAAGCCCATCCTCGGCACCAAGGACACGGTCAAACGGTTCGACCGCGACATGATCGGCGATTATTACCACCGCTATTACTCGCCGTCGAACATCCTGATCACGGCGGCCGGCAACCTATCGCACGCCAAGCTCATTGACTTGGCCCGCCAGCATTTCGAGGACCTGCGCATGAATGGCTCGCTCCAGCCGGATGTCGCGCCGGTGCCCCATGCGCGGCTGGTGTTTCGCGATAAGAAGTCGCTGGAACAGACGCATCTGTACATCGGCGTTCCGGCTTATCCGTTCTCTCACGAGCGCCGCTTCGCCTGCTGGGCGCTCAACACGCTGCTGGGTGGGGGCATGAGCTCGCGGCTATTCCAGAATATTCGGGAAAAACAGGGCCTGGCTTACGCCGTCTATTCCGAGCTGGCGATGTATCGCGATACGGGCTGCCTGGCCATTTACGCGGGCATGGCCGTCGAAACCGCGGGCAAGGTGATCGAATCGATTATCCAAGAGTTCCGAGATCTGAAAGAGAATCTGGTTCCTGAAGAAGAGCTGCGCCGCGCCAAGGACCATCTGAAGGGCTCGCTGATGCTGGGTCTGGAATCCACATCCAGCCGCATGGGCAACCTGGCGCGGCAAGAGATGTACTTCAAGCGCTTTTTCACGCTGGACGAGATGCTGGAAAGCATCGAGGCCATCAACGCCGAACAGGTGCGCGACATCGCGCGCGAGTTCTTCGACGCGAAGAACATCACGCTGGCCATGCTGGGCAACCTGGGCGATTTTCGCGTAAAGCGCGAAGACCTGGCCTGCTGAGCGTACCGTGAACAAACTAACGCGGCTGCTGCTGGTTCTGTGCGCCACTGCTGCGTCTCTTGGCGCGCTGGATCTCAAGTCGCTGAAGCCGCAGGGCTATGTCAGTGATTTCGCGCATGTTCTCTCGCCGGAATTACGCGCTCAATTAGAAGCCTACGCCGGGCAAATCGAGCAAGCCACCGGAGTTCAGATGGCTTTCGTGACGCTCGATACGCTGGACGGCAATCCCATCGAAGACGTCTCGAACGATTTATTTCGTCAATGGGGCGTCGGGAAAAAGGGAAAGGACGAGGGGATCATGTTGCTCCTCGCCATCCGCGACCGGCGCGACCGCATCGAAGTCGGCTATGGCCTCGAGCCGATCCTGCCCGACGGTTTCGACGGCAGCATCCTCCGAAGTATTCAACCGGTCTTGCGCCAAAACGAATACGGACCGGCGATGATCGCGGCCGCCGAGCAAATGGGCACGGAGATTGCTCGCGCCAAAGGCGTATCGCTCGGCTCGGGCGCACGCCGGATTCGAACGGCGCCGGAGCGGAGAAACTTGCCCTGGCCCGTCATCATCATCGGCATCTTTGCTCTTCTGTTCCTGCTTCGGGCGGGTGGAGGCGGCGGGGGCGGTTTCTTGGCTGGAATGATTCTCGGTAATCTATTAGGACGCGGCGGACGAGGCGGCGGCTGGGGCGGTGGTGGCTTCGGCGGCTATGACTCCGGCGGCGGTGGCGGCGGAGGATTTGGCGGATTCGGAGGAGGCGACTCGGGCGGCGGCGGCGCTTCCGGCGGCTGGTAATCCATGGAAAAAACGCTCCAGGAATTGGTCGATCGTCTGCGCGAAGCCCAGCGCGATCACTTGGTCTCCGTCGTTCTGTACGGCTCGGCGGCGGGTAGCAGCCATCATCACAAGGCTTCCGATTTGAATGTGCTCTGCGTGCTCACCCGCGTAACACCGGCTGAACTGAGGGCGTCGGAGCCGATCTTCGAATGGTGGCGCAAGCAAGGCAACCCGTCGCCGCTATTGCTCAGCGAAGAGGAGTTACGCAACTCGACCGACTGTTTTCCCATTGAATTTCACGACATGCAGGAGCGGCGGCGCGTTTTGTTCGGCCCGGATGTGGTAAAGGATCTGGTGATCGACAAGACGTTTTACCGGGCGCAGGTGGAAATGGAACTGCGCGCCAAGCTTTTGCGTCTTCGTCAGAAAGCGGCCGGTGTGCTCTCGGACAAACAGGCGCTGCTGCGGCTCATGGTCGAATCAGTATCCACGTTCCTGGTTCTGTCGCGGCACGCGCTGCTGGTATCCGGCCTGCCCGTCTGGCATGGCAAGCATGAGGTGGCGCACCACTTATCCGCCATCGGCGTGGATGGCGCGCCGTTCGACACGCTGCTCGCCATTCGCGACGAGGCGAAACACGCCGAAGATGTCGAGCCGGAGACGCTGTTTGCAAATTATCTGAAGCAGATCGAGGCGTTGGTGGCGCACGTGGACGCACTCGAGAAATGAGGTTCTCATGAAAATCGCATTAGCCGTCATCGGGGTTTTGGTTTTGATTGGCTTGGTGACGTTCGGTTGGGCCATGGGCGCGCGGAACACGCTGGTCACCGAGCGCGAGTCGGTGAACGCGGCCTGGTCGCAGGTGGACGTCGCGCTGCAGCGCCGCTCCGACCTGATCCCGAACCTGGTCGAAACCGTGAAGGGTTTCGCCAAGCAGGAGCAGGCGGTGATCAAAGAAGTCACGGACGCACGAGCGGCTTTGGGCGGCGCGCGGACTCCTTCTGAAAAGATCCAGGCCAACACGCAGTTGGATGGCGCACTCAGCCGGTTGCTGGTGGTCGTGGAGAATTATCCGCAATTGAAGTCCAACGAGAATTTCCTCCGCCTGCAGGACGAGCTGGCCGGCACCGAGAACCGCATCGCCGTCGAGCGCCGTAAGTACAACGAGACCGTGCAGCGCTACAACACCGACATCGCGTTGTTCCCCAACAATATCGCCGCATCGATGTTCCACTTTGAGCGCAACGACGCCTACTTCAAGACCGAGCCCGGCGCGCGCGCCGTACCGAAGGTGGCGTTCTAGAATAGACATATCGCGTCCGGCTTGCTTCAGGAGTGTGCCCTTGATGCGAATCCTTTTCTGCGCTCTGGTCTTAGCGGCTTATGCAACCGCGCAACCGGTAATCGGTGCGGCTGGCTATTCTTCTCCGACGCCACTTCCAGTCGCGCCCGGTCAAATCATCTCACTGTTTGTGCAGAATATCTCCGGTCCGGCGCCTTCGGTCTCCGATGTTTCCGCCGTCTTTCATCAGAATTCGGACATTCCAATGCCGGTTCTAAACGTGCAGGCCATCTGCGCCGTGCCGGGCGAAACGTGCGCGGCAACCATCCGCGGCATTACGGTGCAGATTCCCTATGGCATCCAAACCTTGTGCCCTTTGTGCGCGAACCCGTTACTTCCATCCGGTTACATCACCGTCAGCATCCATGGCGTCTCCAGTGGGCCGCTCGGCGTGCAGCCGCTGGCCGACCAGGTGCATTTTCTGACGCAGTGCGATGTCTTCATAGGAAACCCGGTCAGCTTGAATAATGGCGGCCTGCCTTGCGCACCGATGATTACGCACGCGGATGGAACGATGGTCAGCGCAACGAAACCCGCCAGCAGCGGCGAGGAACTGGTGGCCTATGCGACCGGACTTGGTGAGACCAATCCGCCGCTCACCACGGGAAAGCCAGCACCCGCGGCGTCGCCCACACAGACCGTCTTCTCGATCGACTTTGATTACCGGCCGAATGCGCTGGCTACCAAGCCGCCTCCAGTCCCGACTGGAGAGGGTATCGGGCTCACGCTGTGGGAACTGGGTCCTCCTTTGTTTACCGGTGCGACCGCGGGGTTCATCGGCCTTTATCAAATCAATTTCGTAGTACCGCCAGCGCCGGCCGGCTTGCCACCGTGCGTCGATACGACTACGCTTCCTCCCGGCGCCAATGTCGTTCAATCCAACCTCACTGTCAGCGTCGGCTCCAACTTCTCTTTCGACGGCGCGGGCATCTGCGTCCAGCCCGGGAGCTGACCACTGCAGCTGTAACATCCCGCGGTGGCATGCGCCGTGCTTATTTCCTTCCATGGGAGGAAATGAACCGTGGGGATATGCAAAAATTTCAGAGGTTTCTCGATTGTTACTCCGCTGATCCTCGCCGCGGCCCTCGTTGGGTGTAATAAGGATCAGGCTGCGAGCGACATCAGTGGGAATCCCGCCAACGGCAACCTCGCTTCGGTGACTCCAAGTTCTACCGGGCAGCGTTACGCTCCGGCTGCCAGTGCTTCTTACAACACTGCGCAGTACGAAAACGCTGACTACGATCAACCGCCCGTCCGAGTGACGGAAGCGCCGCCGCCTCTTCCCGTTTACGAACAGCCTCCTTGTCCCGGCCCCGATTATGTCTGGACGCCCGGTTACTGGGCTTATGGTTTTGGCGGTTATTATTGGGTGCCTGGCGCTTGGGTTCTGGCCCCGTACATCGGCGCGCTGTGGACGCCGCCGTGGTGGGGCTTCGCCAATGGAGTCTATCTATGGCACGTGGGCTATTGGGCTCCCCACATCGGCTTCTATGGCGGCATCGACTACGGCTGCGGGTACACGGGCCGCGGCTATTATGGCGCCTATTGGAATCACGGCCATCTGTTTTATAACCGCGCGGTGACCAACGTTGACCCGGCGGTCCTTCATAACGTTTATAACTACCAGGTGGCCGTTGGCTTCCACAGCCGCGTGAGCTACAACGGCGGGCGCGGCGGAATCACCGCACGGCCTACGCGGCAGGAATTGGCCGTGGCGACAAGCCAGCGCACACCCCCGGTTGGCGCTCAGGTACAGCATTCGCGGCAGGCGGCCGCGAATCGCGCACAGTTCGCCGCGGTGAATCACGGAAACCCCTCGGCTCTGACAGCTACGCGTCCGCTGGCCACCACCTATCGAGCCCCGGCAGCGCCGACGCCCGCAGTGCGGCGAGCAGAGCAGCGGCCCGTCGCGCAAACCCCAGCGCGGCAGGAGCGGCCGAACCAGCATGGACCGCTCCAGGCTACTCGAGCTCCGGAAAACCGTTCGGCGGCGCAGCCGATACAGCATCCCAAGCCGCAGCCATTTCCCGAGAAACGTGTTGCGCCGGAGCAGAACCGGGCGTTCAGACAGCGGCAGGCGGCCCCGGTTGAACACGCTCCGCAGCGGCCCGCGCCGCAACGTCCCTCTCCTCAAGTACGCCCCGAGGCGAGACCGGCTCCGCGTCCCGCGCCTCAGCCTCATCCGGAAGTTAGACAACAAGCACCACGCGGATTTGTCGCGCACGCTCAGCCGCAACCCAGGCCCGAGCAGCATAACGTGAGGCCGCCGCAACCGAGAGAAGAACACAGACAGCATTAGCGGTTTGCGCGGGTCCTTCATAATAAGGGCATGAGCGACCGCACGCGCCTGCTGTTGATCGGCGCGACCACCGGCTATCAGACGCGCGTGTTCGCCGAAACCGCCGCGCGGTTGGGCTACGATCTGACGCTGGCCACCGACCGCTGCCATGTGCTCGACGATCCCTGGGGCGACCGGGCAGTCGCGCTGCGCTTTGAAGATCCGGACGGTGCGGCGGCAGCATTGGTCGCGCAAACGAGCGTGTGCGGCATCGTCGCGGTGGGCGACCGTCCGGCTTACATCGCAGCTCTGGCCGCGCAGCGCATGGGCATCCCCTACAATTCGGCGGACTCAGTGCAGGCGGCGCGCAACAAGTTTCTCGGGCGCGAACGATTTCGGCTCGCCGGTCTATTGGTTCCAGAGTATCGGCGGGTCCCGCTTTCCGATGGACCGGAGGAACCCGCAAGGACCGCGCGTTATCCCTGCGTGCTTAAGCCACTCGGATTATCCGCTAGCCGGGGGGTGATCCGCGCCAACAACGCCGGCGAATTCATCGCGGCATTCCGCCGGATTGAAACGCTTTTGCGCGACCCCGACATCGCGCGGCTGCACGAAGACCAGGACCAATTCCTGCAAGTGGAGACCTTCATCGAAGGCCGCGAGTTCGCGTTGGAGGGCATTCTGACCAATGGGCGGCTGCGTGTGCTGGCGCTGTTCGACAAGCCCGATCCGCTGGATGGCCCATTCTTCGAAGAAACGATCTACGTCACGCCGTCGCGCGGGAACGCGGCGGTGCAGCGCGAGATGGTGCGGACCACGGAAACAGCCATTCGCGCTCTTGGCCTCACTCACGGCCCGATCCATGCCGAGATGCGCGTGAACCCGCGCGGCGTCTGGATGCTGGAAGTGGCGGCGCGGCCGATCGGCGGGTTGTGCGCGCGCGTCCTGCCGGGACTCGAAGAGCTGATCCTGCGTCACGCTGCCGGCGAAGACGTCACTCGTATCGCGATGCCAACGGACGCTGCCGGTGTGATGATGATCCCGATTCCGCGCGAAGGAATCTACGTGGACGTGGAAGGCCTGGAAGCCGCCCTTGCGACGCCGGGCATCGAGGACGTGATCATCACCGCGAAGCAGGGGCAGAAACTGATTCCCCTCCCCGAAGGCAACAGCTATTTGGGATTTATTTTTGCGCGTGGCAATTCGCCTGAGGCCGCGGAAGCCGCTCTGCGCACGGCGCACCAGCAGCTCTGCTTTGAGATCGGCGCCGCGCTACCGGTGGTTTAATTCTTCGCTTTCGGCGGCACGTATCCGGGCGGAAGCGCCGCACCTTCGCCGAAGAAATAGTCTTCCATCTGTTTGAGCAGAAATTCCTGAGCCTCTTTCGTACCCAGGTTGAGCCGGTACTCGTTCATGATCATCTTCATCTGCTCGAGCCACATCTTCCAGGCTTCCTTGGAGACGTTTTCGTAAATCCGCTGGCCCAGCGGGTGATTGTCAAACGGGACTTCGTCCAGCCCCGGCATCTCGCGCTGAAACTTGACGCAGAAGACCATGTGGCCTCCGCTTTTCTGTTCTTCGATTTGCGGACCTGGTGTCCCGTTACCGCAACCCATGCGAGTCTCCTTCGACCTTCAGGATACCTTACGCGGTGCGCTTAACGGCTGACTTCTTGTTGCTGAGGTATTCGGAAAGCGGGAACGGGGTGGGCACGGCGCCTTTTTCCATGGCGCGCTGCACCGCCTTGTGATAGCGGCGGAGGGTTTCGCGCTTCACGCCGTTGCTAAGCTGACAGGTTTCGATATCGAGCAAAATCTCTATCTCCCACGGCTGGAACGTGTTGCGGTTCATATTGCCGCGGATCAGCTCCTGCATCAGGCGGTTGAAACGGTTCAGTCGGGCTTCACTGTCGAGTGTGTGCGCAAGCATGTCCAATTGGACTATCGACAGAAAAGGGGCGTATCTTAAGGGGAAATTCCGGTTTTCCCCTAGGCTTTCTCGTCTTCCCAGGGCCGCGGCTTGCGGTGCGTGATCTGCTCCAGGCTGGCCGGCTTGGGCCGGTAGACTTCGCCGAAATGCTTATCGACATCTTCTTTGTAGCTCATGCGCGGACCGGGGTAGCCGATGAGCTGCCAGCCGATCAGGCCGGCGTTGCCGCCGTGCATGGGGTCGGAGAACATGCCTTCGATGGTGTGGGCGCGCAAGAGCGCGAAGAAGTGCGTCTTCTCGACGGACTGGAGCTTGGCGATCTGGTCGGCTTCTGGAAGCTCCGCGAAGTTGGCGCCGAGCTTCGCGATGCCGTCTTTATACGTCTCGCGCGGATTGGCTTTGCCCTGATAGCCGTGTTCGGGTACGGACTGGACCCACGGTCCTTTGGTGTAGCGATACTTGTCCGCGCCATAGGGTCCGGCGAGCTGGCGGTCAATGTAAATGACCACACCGGCTTCCTTGGCGCCGGGACCGCTCGCGTCACTGGGGAAGATGCGCTCGCAGGCAGCGGCGATGACGCGGGCCTCGGCTTCGGTGAAGAAGCGCAGCGGCACTTTGACGTGGCCGTCCTGCGCCTGGAGCCGGAATGGCTCGCGCGCCAACGTGTACATCAGCGCGCCGCCCAGTGCGCCGGCGGGGATGGTGAGAAATTCGCGGCGTTTCATGGGAGCCTCCCGGGATGCTTCATATAGTTGTTGATCAGCGCGTCGGCGGCCCAGTAGGTGACGGCCATCACGGTGAGCGTCGGATTGCCGGCGGCAGTCTGCGGGAACGACGAGGCCCCGATGACCCAGAGATTCGGCATGTCCCAATGCTGGAGATAGCGGTTCACGACGCTCGTCTCCGGCGAAGTTCCCATCACGACGCCGCCTTGGATGTGGGTGCTCTGGTAATTGATGACGTTGTATTTTGCGCGCGAGGGGCGCCGCGAATCGACCTTGGCGCCCATGGCGGGCGCGACTTTGGCCGCCAGATCGTAGGCGAACTCGCGCTGCTTGTGCTCGTGCTCGGTCCAATCGAGCGTGAAGCGCAGCAGCGGATCGCCGAATTTGTCGGTGTAGGTGGGATCCAGGTCGATGTGGTTTTGGCGGTAGGACATGTGCTCGCCGTATAAATTGAGCTGCGTGGCGCGGTCGTTCCAGCGGAGTGCGGCGGCCTTCCAGTCCGCGCCCCAATTGGATTTCGCCTCGCCCGGAGGGATGTTGCCGAAGGAACCGATGGGCAGGTTGCCATTGCCATTCATGCTCAACATGCCGTAGCGCAGCAGACCGTCGTTGCCGGGGAGATTGTTGTCGCCGTCGAAGTCGGAGAAGCGGCTGCCGAGCGATCCGGCGCCCATGAACAGGTTCAGCGGCTTGTCGAAATAAATGCGAATGCCGCCTTCCACCTGATGCGTGAGGTAGCGGCCGAGCGTTCCTTTTTGCGTTGCCGGATCGTACTGCGTGCCGATTTTGGAGAGCAAAAGCAGCCGGTTATTGTTCAAGGTAAAGGAACAGAGGAGGACGGTTTCGGCGGGCTGGAAGAATTCGTTGCCCTCAGCGTCGGTGAACTGGACTCCGGTGGCGCGCCCGTTTTCATGCACGATGCGGTGCACCCAACTTCCGGTGCGCAGTTCGAAGCTCTTATGCTTGCGCAGAACGGGCAGCAGCGTGTTGGTGGGCTGTGCCTTGGCGCCGATCATGCAGCCGAAGCGCGAGCAATAAGAGCAATAGGCACAGGCCGCGCGCGAGACGCCGTCGGGATTGGTGTAGTTCTGGCTCAGGTTGGCCGCGGGCGTGGGATAAGGATGATAGCCCAGCTTGCGCGCCGCTTCTTCGAACAGGTGCGACGCTTGAGAATGCTTCAGCGCAGGCGTGGGGTATTCGTGCATGCGCGGCGATTCGAAGATGTTTCCGCCGTCGATCAGCTTGCCGCGCAGGTTGCCGGCCTTGCCGCTGACGCCCATCATTTGTTCGGCGTACCAGTAGTGCGGCTCGAGCTCCTCGTAGGTGACGCCCCAGTCCTTTACGGCGAGATCCGCGGGCAGGCGCGCGGCGCCGTGCTTTTCGGTGAGATGCGTGCGCAGGGTGAAGACGCTAGGCAGAAAACGGAAGCACATACCGGTCCAATGCTCGCCCGCGCCGCCGACGCCGGTGCCGGGATGGAAGGAGCCGTACTGGCGCACGGGAACCGCGGTTTCGCTGGGCGAGTGGCGATGCGTGACGGTCTCTTCGGCGATGTTCTGCATCATGCGCAGCCGGATGTTGTAGTCGAGCTCGTCCATGTCCATCGCGTACTCGGCCAAGCCGCGGGGCTGGCCGCGCTCGAGCGCGACGACATTGGCCGAAGTGCGGGTGACGATTTCCTTGGCCATCGCGAGGCCGGTCCAGCCGCCGCCGACGATCACGACATCTACGGGTTTGAGATTGGTCATAGTGGGTACCTCGGCAGGCGCGGGGCGCGATGCGCCGCCGGACGCCGGTTCGAGAGCATAGCCGCGTTTCTTGATGCTATGCCAGCGGGGGGTGGAACGCAACTGGAGCTGTCTTCACGCGAGAAACTGGGTAGTCTGCCGGACTAGTGGGGCTGAACTATTGAGAGCTAAGAGCGTCACTCTGCGGAATTTCTCCACATGCATGCTCTTTGGTGTGATAACATCCAACGAATCCCATGAAGCCTTGGAAACAAGCGGTCGCTATTCTTTTGTCCCTTTCCTTCCCGTATGCGATTTATGCGGGCGATAACAGCTATAAAGTTAAATACGATGGAGGATCAGTCCAGGACCTCAAGACTGGAAACGAACTGAAGCTCTACATGGACACGAAACAGATCCGGTTCGTGAAGGACAAGAAGGACGTCATCGCGATCCCCGTCTCCGCGGTAACCGAGATCAGCTATGGGCAGGATGTACATCGACGGGTTGGCGCCGCTATTGGGCTAGCTGTCGTCAGCTTTGGGATAGGCGCGTTGATGGCCTTAACCAAATCCAAGAAGCATTTCGTGGGGTTGACATGGGCTGATGGCGATAAGAAGGGCGGGCTTGCCATCCAATGCGACAAAAGCGACTATCGAGGCGTTCTCACGGGACTGCAAGGGGTCACCGGCAAAAAAGCTGTTGACACTGACACCCTAACCGTCAAGAATTAATCGCGCAAATTCTCAAGGATGCAGCAACTGCGTGGACGGATCGCTCACGCCGAAGAACGAGTGCGCGCCTTCGCCGCTGCCTAGGCCGACGTAGGCGCGGAACCAGACGCGCTCGCCGCTCCATAGCGTCATGCCGAAGCCGAAGCTGTGGCGCAGGTTCGAAAAACTCAGATCGCTGGCCTTCACGGCCACTTCGCCGGTGTCATAAAAGGCCATGATGCCGAGCGCGCCGGCAATCTTGCGGATGGTCGACGACTGTGCGCCAGGTTTCGCCGGAGGCAGCAGCCGGCGCTCGTACTGCGTCTGGATCACGAACAGGTCCGGTCCGCGAAAACGGTAATCCTGGAACCCGCGCAGCGCGGCGATGTTGTCGATATCCGACCCGCCGATGGTCTCCTGCATGTAGAACGGCACGACATTGCCTGCCGAGGTTTGCTCCGACGTGAAGCGGCCGAAGATGTACAGCACGCTGTCGAAATTCGGCTGCGAGCGCGTGCCTTTTCCGCCGTTGGTCGACTCAGTTTTCCGTTCGGGATAAATCGTCTGCATCACGTCCGCGCGGAATTTGCGGAATGAATACCGGCCAGTATCGGTGTCCTGGTAGAAATCGTAGGCGGTCTGAGAATAGAATTTCGTCCATTTCCACTCGCGACGCGGCTGCGCGAAGATGCGGTAGTGCGCGAAATTCGGCTGGCTGAGGAGTCCCGGCGCCGTGGCTTCCGAATAAAAGGTATCAATCGAACGCACGGAAGGATCGCTGATGCCGTTGATCCGCGGCGCGACGTATTCTAACGCGCCACCCACCGCCAGCCACGATTTCAGCGGGATGAACGCGTCGATGCCGGCCGAAAGCTGGCGCTCGCCAAAGTCCACAAGATCCGAACGCGCTGTATCAGGTCCGACGCCGTAAAAGGGCATCAGTGGCAGACCTTTGGCATGGGCATAAGCCCGGAACCGGTTCCGGTCGCGCGCGGTGTTCCAAGCGCCGCCCCACCTGCGGTGGAAGAAGCTCAGCGCCGCGTCGGCGAACCAGAACTCGCGCAGCGAACTGCCGGCGGATATGGTGAGGTTGCTGTCGGTCCAGTCGGTAATGTCGATCGGCTGGGCGTACATCACGCCGAATGCCGTGCCGCCGCCCGGCACGACGCTGGAAGGAATGGTCAGGCGCACCGGCTTGCCCCCGTTGAACAGGAAGCCCCCGCAACTGCCGATGCCCGCAAAACTGGTGAACAAGCTGGAACAACTGGCGTTGAACTGGTCCTTCTCCATGTCCCACTCGTTGGCCCAGGCGAGCGGCGCGAGGAGCGCGCAAATACCGGCCGCGACAAGGCATCTTTTGATCATGAGGGTTCCTTTCGGCTGCCTAGCCGCCAGCCTTCTTGACCATGGGCGGATGAATCACGGACTTCACTCCGGCGTTGAAGGCGGATGCCTGGGCCTGCGTCATGTTCGCCGTGGACAGGGAGGCCGCCGACATCATGACTTGCATCAGCGCCTGTTGGTGATCGGACAGCGGCATCGCGGCCTGCTGGATGGCCCGATCAGCCATGGTCAGAGTGCGCCCCTGGATAGCCTGATTGTGTTTCCCGGTGATGTCCACCTCGTTCGCGGCTCGCGCGACAGCCCGCGTCACGACGCCTTCGAACGTATTGGCCTGCCGGTCGCGTGCGGTCAGTCCGCCGTTGCGCCACCCTTCTCCCAGGAAGATTTGCTGCGCGGTGGCGGCGAGCGAGGCATGGTCGAAGATCCGGTCGTTGATGATCGTGCCTGCATCGATATAAGGCGAGATTAGAATCGCCGGCACGCGCACGCCCAGCCGGTCGAAGGCAAAGGGAGGATTCGGCGGGGATGTGTTGATGTTGTCCGGGCTCACCGTCGCCGGCGGGGGAATATGGTCGAACAACCCGCCGTGCTCGTCATACACGATCACGAGCAGCGTGCTGTCCCAGGTCTGGGGATTCGAGCGGATCGCGTTATACACGTCGTGAATGAGCGTCTCTCCTTCGGCGACGTCGTGGTCGGGATGCTGGTCGCTGGCGGCGATCGGATCGTCGCCGGTGGTGGCGTTGTAGCGCGGCTCAAGAAAACAATAGTTGGGCAGATTGTTGTTGCGGCAGTCGTCGTAGAAGAGGCTGAAGTCCGGAACGAAGAACTCGTTCTGCCGGTCGATCATTCCGCCATAAGTGAGCGCGATGGTCGAGTCGGTGTAGTAAATCTTGGCCGTGAAGCCGTGATCCACCAGCAACTCGTAAATCGTCTTGCTCACCTTCCACCAGTTAATGGTCATGTCCACGTGGCCCACCGAGGTGGCAGCATGCGCGTAGGCGCGATTGGGCAGAGTGGGCCCGGGTATGGACGCGAACCAGCGCGTGCAAACGGCGTATTGCTGCGCCAGCGTGGTGAGCACGGGTATTTTTTGCGGGTCGAAACACTTCATCACGTGATGCGACTTGTCGATGCTCCCGGACACGAAGCCGTAATTCTTCACGAATCCGGCCATCGTCGGCTTGGGCTGGGTGCCGGGTTGAATGTTCCGAGTCCCGAAAATCTGTTGGTTCACATCCAGGAAGTCGTGCGCGACGTCCGGATCGTAATCACCCGAA
The DNA here is from genome assembly GCA_035501155.1 of Bryobacteraceae bacterium. Classification (GTDB taxonomy): domain Bacteria; phylum Acidobacteriota; class Terriglobia; order Bryobacterales; family Bryobacteraceae; genus Palsa-89. The sequence goes on along the minus strand of DATJWO010000041.1, from coordinate 89,699 downwards.
TAGCCCGCATCCTTGGTCACGAAGACCTGCTTATTATTGGCGTCCAGGTTGAACTGCGTGCCGTCCACGCCGTCGATTGGATAGTTCGGACTCTGCAGCCAGCCCAGCATGTGATCGAAGGAACGGTTCTCGAGCATCAGGACAACAAGATGTTTGATTTCGGGCATTAGCCTCCCCGTGGATTCTCTTGATATTACAGCGAGAATGCGCCGCGATTTCCGCCAATTCGTTCTAACGTTTTGTAACGTTGGCCGACGGCGGACGCTTCTGCGGCACAATGGAACTGGAGTGAGCCATGTCCAAGCCCAAGTATGACGAACCGCGGATCGCGCTGAACCGCATCTACACCAAGACCGGCGACGGCGGCGAAACTCACTTGGCGGGCGGGCAGCGCGTGCCCAAGGACTCGCTGCGAATCGCCTGCTACGGCACAATCGACGAGCTGAATGCTTTCACCGGCATGGCCCATATCTCGGCCGCGGAAGCAGTGCCCGATCTGGCTGCAATTTTGCGCCGCGTCCAGCACGAACTGTTCAACCTGGGCTCGATCCTGGCCACGCGGCCGGAGGATGTGCATCCCAAGCAGGCGCGCATCACCGAGGCCGAAGTGCAGCAGCTCGAAATGGAGATTGATAGCATGAACGTGGAGTTGGAGCCCTTGCGTTCCTTCGTGCTGCCCGGCGGCTCGCGTCTGAATACGGAACTGCACGCCTGCCGCACCATCTGCCGGCGCGCTGAACGGCTGGCGGTGACCCTGGCGCGCGAGGAATCCATCCCGCCGGAGGCGATCCAGTATCTGAATCGTCTGAGCGACGCGTACTTTGTCTGGAGCCGTTGGGCGAATCACGTGCTGGGCGTGCCGGAAGTTCTGTGGGAGCCGAATCTAGCGGCGTCCGGCAAGTCCACGCAGTAGCTCCCAGGCGCACAGAACTTTCGCAGGGGCGCAGCTGAACGCGCTCAACCCCGGTGTTGTGCCTGCATGACGTTCCCAGGCCGGCGGCAACCACGGCGCCGTCGACGAGCGCGCAGTAAGAAAAAGGCACGTAGTACCAGCGGTTCAAACCTTGGCCGGTCCGGCCGATGAGTCTCACGTGGGCATATCCGTGTCACGCCTTCGCCCAGAGTCTCCCCGGCCGAACGTCGCGCTGCCCATGATTTTGACGTTGCTCTGTGCGGGCATCCTCGCCGCGGGGAGCGCCTACTATGAATCGCAGCGCCGAAGCATGGAAGCGCAAATTGACAGCCAGCTATCGGCGATCGCGGATCTGAAGGTTCAGCAGATCCGCTCATGGCTCAAGGAACGTACCGCGGATACGGCTCTTCTGGCGGCCGACCCGATTGTTGCCGCGCCGGCCGGAGTGCAGAGCCAATCCCGGTTGCAAAATTGGCTGGAGAGTTTCTGCCAGCACGGCGGATACACTGAGATCTCGCTCTTCGACGCAGACGGGACAGTTCTCAACTCGGCGGCCGAGTATGCTCTTCCGATAACGACGGAAACGGTTCGGCTGGTCGCGCGTGCGGTTCAGACGCGAGCCGTGGCAATGTCGGATCTGCATGAAGCAGCCGGAACCGTGGTCGTCGACTTTGCCGCCCCGGTAGTGAGTCCCGGAGGTGCTCTCAATGGCAACGTGGTCGTCTTGCGCGTCGCCGCGGCCGAGTTTCTGAATACTCTGGTGCAGGCCTGGCCCGGCACGAGCCCGACGGCGGAAGCTCTGCTGGTGCGCCGCGAGGGCAATCGGGATCGCTATTTGAGCAAACTGCGCTTCCGGCAAGGGGCTGCGCTGGAGATGACGCTTCCGGTGGAGGCCGACATTCCGGTGGGCGATCCGGCGCGCGGCGCAGCGGGCATCCGGCGGGGCGTGGACTATCGAGGCGTGCCGGTGCTGGCGGCGCTGCGGCAGGTACCGGGGACACCTTGGGCGCTGATCGCCAAAGTGGATGCGGACGAGATTTACTCGCCGCTACGCCAGCGTTCGCACCTGATCGCGCTAGCCGTTGGACTACTTCTTGCGGGCTGCCTGGCCACGTTCGGCCTCTTCTGGCATCTGCAAAGGAGCCGCTTTTACCGGCGCCAGCATCAGGCGGAGTTGGAGCGGGGTGTTCTCGCGGAACGCTACGCTCATCTGAGCAGTTGCGTGAACGATATCGTTCTGTTGATCGGCCCGGATGATCGAATCGTGCAAGCCAACGATCGCGCCGCGGCCGCTTATGGCTACAACTTGGCGGAACTGGCCGGACTCCCGCTCGCCGAGCTGATTGACATCTCGCAATGGCCCAACGTGGACGACCGGGGGCGGAAGACCATGGAGCAGGGCTGGCTTCTGTTCGAGAGCGTGCACCGGCGCAAGGACGGGTCGCCCTTCGCGGTGGAAGTCAGTTCGCGCGTGGTGGATTTGCAGGGGCGCAAGTTCCGGCAAAGCATCATCCGCGATATCAGCGAGCGGAAACGCGCCGATCAGGAGCTCCGGCGCGCGGCTCGGGCCTTGCAGGTGCTCTCGGCCAGTAACCAGGCCCTCATACGCTCGCGGGACGAGGCCACGTTGTTTCGCGCCGTTTGCGCGGCGGTTACGCGAGCCGGCGGCTATCCGCTGGCTTGGATCGGGTTTGCCGCGAACGACGAACGGAAGTCCATTCTGACCGCGGCCTGTGCGGGCTCCGACACCACATACGTGGATTCGCTCAATGTCACCTGGGGAGATGAGTCCTGCGGCCGGGGCCCGATCGGTAATTGCATCCGCGCCGGAAAAATCATGCTGTGCAACGATGCGGCCGCCGATCCGGCCTTCGAGCCCTGGAGGGAGAGCGCCGCACGTTATGGATACAAATCGCTGATTGCGCTCCCTCTCCGCTGTGAAGGTGTGACGATCGGCGCCTTGGCGATTTACGCCTCCGAACCGGATGCCTTTGGCGCCGAAGAGTTGATGCTGCTGGATGAGCTCGCGGGCGACTTGTCTCACGGGATCGAAGGGCATCGGCGCGACGCGGACCACTCGCGCGCCGAAGAAGCGCTGCGGCAGTCCGCCATGGAGTTTCGCGCCCTGTTCGACGCCGCCAATGACGCCATCTTCATCATGGACCTGAAGGGCCGCCTCCTGGAGGTGAACCAGGTAGCGTGTCAACGCTTGGGATACAGCCGGGAAGAACTGATGCAGATGACGGTAGACGACATCGATTCGCCCGCGTTCCGGGAGTTGCAGCCGGCGCGGCTGGCTCAATTGCTGGAGCGAGGGCAATCCCTGATCGAATCGGCTCACGTACGAAAAGACGGCAAAGAACTGCCGGTGGAGATCAGCTCCTGCTTGTTTGATTATCGCAGGACGCTCGCCGTGTTGGCGGTAGCGCGCGACATCAGCGACCGGAAGCAGGCCGAAGCCCAGGCGCTCCAGCACGCACGGGAGTTGGAGCGCGCCAAAACCGAGGCCGAAAACGCCAGCCATGCCAAGAGCCAGTTCCTCGCCAACATGAGCCACGAAATCCGGACGCCCATGAACGGTATCCTCGGCATGAGCAGCCTGCTGCTGGATACGGCGCTGGCCGAGGAACAACGCGAATATGCCGAGACCATCCGAAAATCCACCAGCGCGCTGCTGCGCATCGTCAATGACGTTCTGGATTTCTCGAAGATCGAGGCTGGCAAGATGGAGCTGGAACTCGCTCCCTTCGATATGGTCACCTGCCTCCAGGAAATTGGCGAACTGATGGCGCCGCAAGCTGGCGCCAAAGGTCTGCGCTATGTTTTCCAGACGGATGCGAAACACTGTTGTGTGCGTGGAGACGCGGGGCGCCTGCGTCAAGTACTGCTGAATCTGCTTGGGAATGCGATCAAATTCACTGATCACGGGCAGGTGACGCTGCGTCTGGCCGACTCCGAACCAGTGGATGGGCAGGTGACATTCTCGATCTCGGTGGCCGACACGGGAGCGGGAATCCGCGCCGAGGACTTGCCGCGTTTATTCCACGCATTCACGCAGGTGGATTCTTCGACGAGCAAGAAACACCAGGGAACGGGGCTCGGGCTGGCCATCTCGCAGCGTCTGGCGGACCTGATGCACGCTTCTCTGACCGTCTCCAGCGAAGTGGGACGCGGCACGACTTTCGTGCTGAGTCTCCGGCTGGCGGTCGCGGGCGAAGAGTGCCCTCCGGCGGATCCCGGCGCCGAGTCCCTCGCCGCCCTGACCGAGCAGCTGTGCGCCTCCCGCCGCCGGGTGCTGCTGGCGGAAGACAACCTAGTGAATCAGAAGATCGGCGTGCGGCTGCTGGAAAAGTGCGGCTGCCACGTGGACGTAGCGGCCGACGGCGCCGAGGCGGCGCGCCTGGCGAGCTGCTTTGCTTACGATCTTATTTTCATGGACTGCGGCATGCCGGGAACCGATGGATACGAGGCCACGCGGCAGATCCGCGCGCGCGAGCGCGATGGATCGCACGTCCCCATCGTGGCGCTGACCGCGCATGCCATCGCCGGCACACGCGAAGAATGCCTGACAGCCGGCATGGACGATTACATCGCCAAGCCCGTATCGCCGGCGGCAATCGAGCGCGCACTACTGAAATGGTGTCCCTGCGCGCAACAGCCGGTGACATCGTCCTGACCCCGCCGCTCGCCTTGCTACCCTCGTTGGAATGAAGCTGCTGATCTTCTCCGATATCCATGGCAGGAAGTCCGCGCTGGAATCGTTGATGGCGGTTGACGCCGACTATTACTTCGCCGACGGCGATCTTGCAAATTGGGGGCGCGGCCTGGACGAGCTGGGGCCCATCCTCCAAAAGCGGGGCGATCGCATGTACGTGCTGCCGGGCAATCACGAGTCGGAAGCGGATATCGCCAAACTTTGCGCCGAGCGGGGCTTCCACAACTTCCACGGCCAGAGCATTCGTGTTGGAAAGTTTCACGTCGCCGGCCTGGGTTATTCGAACCCCACGCCATTCAACACGCCGGGCGAATACACGGAAGAGGAACTGGCCCGCCGCCTGGAGGCGTTCGCGCCCCTCGATCCGTTGATCCTGATCTGCCACACGCCGCCGAAGGGCACCAAGCTCGATCGCGCGGGCGAGGGCAAGCACTTCGGAAGCACCGCCATCCGCGACTTCATCGATCGCTACCAGCCGCGATATTTCTACTGCGGCCACATCCACGAAGCGGCCGGCGTCCACGAGGTCATCGGCCGAACTCAGTGCTGGAACGTGGGCCCGCGCGGGCAGGTGCTGGATTTGAGTGCCCTGCTAGAATAAGGTTTCATGACCCTCGAAGAACAGGAAAGAGAGTACGCTTCGCTCCGCCAGCAGGCCGACGCTGTGCGGAGCTATCTTTGACGCACCTGGCAAAAGAGCACAACTAGCCAAGATCGAGCAGGAAATCTCCGGCTCGGATTTCTGGAGCCAGGCTTCCGAAAAAGCCCAAAAGACGATGCAGGACCGCAAGCGGCTGGAGGAGGCCATCGCCAGCGAGGCTGAAGTCTCGCGCCTGACCTCCGACCTGGACACGCTGTTTGAGCTGGGCCGCGAAGGCGAAGACGTCTCGGCCGATCTGGAGCGCGAGATCCAGCGTTTTTCCGAGCGCCTGGAAGCGCTGGAGACGCAAATGCTCCTCTCCGGCCCGAACGACTCCAAGAGCGCCATCATGGCCATCCATCCCGGAGCGGGCGGCACCGAGAGCCAGGACTGGGCCGAGATGCTGCTGCGCATGTATCTGCGGTGGGCCGAGCGCCATAATCTTCAGGCTGTCGTGACCGACCGGCTGGAGGGCGAAGGCGCGGGCATCAAATCCGCCACGCTCGAAATCAACGGCGAGAACGCCTACGGGCTGCTGCAATCCGAGATCGGCGTTCACCGGCTGGTGCGCATCTCGCCCTTCGATGCCAACGCGCGCCGGCATACCTCATTCGCGTCCGTATTTGTCTATCCGCAGATCGAAGACGACATCAACATCGACATCAAGCCCGAAGATCTGCGCGTCGACGTGTTCCGGGCGTCGGGCGCGGGCGGCCAGCACGTCAACCGGACGGAATCGGCCGTGCGCATGACGCACATTCCAACGGGCATCGTGGTGCAGTGCCAGAACGAGCGATCGCAGCACAAGAACCGTGCCAGCGCCATCAAGCAGCTCCGCGCCCGCCTATACGAATACGAAATGCAGAAGAAGCGCGTGGAGCAGGACAAGCTGGAAGATTCCAAGCTCGACATCAACTTCGGCAGCCAGATCCGCAGCTACGTCCTGGCGCCCTACCGCCTCATCAAAGACCACCGGACCAAGCTCGCCATCGGCGACGTGGACCGTGTGCTGGACGGCGACCTGGACCGTCTGATGCACGCTTTCCTGGTCTACAAACACACGGGCAAAGTCTCAGGCGACGGGAAGGAGGACCTGCCTGAGTGAGGCATCCGAGATTGCCCGCGCCGCCGCGTTGATCCGCGCCGGTGAGCTGGTGGCGTTCCCTACCGAAACCGTGTATGGCCTGGGCGCGAACGCGCTGGACCCGGCAGCGATCGAGAAGATCTACGCCGCCAAAGGCCGCCCACCGGAAAGCCCGCTCATCGTGCACGTGGGTTCGATCGAGATGGCGCGCAGCCTGGTGCGCGAGTGGCCGGAGAAGGCTGAGAAGCTGGCGCGTAGGTTCTGGCCGGGTCCGCTGACGCTGGTGCTGCCCAAGCAGCGGCATGTGCCGGACCGGCTGACCGCCGGTTTGGATACCGTGGGCATTCGCGTGCCCAATCACCGGATCGCTCTGGCGTTGATCAAAGAGGCGGGCCTCCCCATCGCCGCCCCCAGCGCGAATCCATTTCGCGGACTTTCGCCCACGACGGCCGGGCACGTCCGCCGGTCCATGGGCAGTCGCGTGGCGATGGTACTGGATGGCGGGCGAACGACCGTGGGAATCGAATCCACTGTGCTTTCCCTCGCCGGCCCGGACGCGGTATTGTTGAGACCGGGCATGGTGACGAAGGCGGAAATCGAAGACGTTATCGGGCCAGTTCAAGGGCTGCAATCGGCCGCGGAAGGGGCGCATCCTTCGCCGGGATTGCATCGGAAGCACTATAGCCCCAAGACGCGGCTGATCCTGGTGGAGCGCGGCCAGCTTCCGCGCACCGGCCGCGGCATTTGCATTTCGATGCCGGACAATCCACGCGAATACGCAGCCGTGTTGTACGAGCGTCTGCATCAAGCCGACTCGGAAGGATGGGACTGGATCGCGATTGAGAGACCGCCGGCGGGCGAAGAATGGGCGGCGATTTGCGATCGACTCGAAAGGGCTGCCGCCGAATGACCAGTCTGATCCGCGCCATTGAGGAAACCGAAGCCGATTCGCCCGTGCTGTGGTGGCTGGGGCACTGCGGCTTCGCGGTGAAGTTTCAGGACATCGTCTTCTACGTCGATCCTTGCCTTTCCACGCCGGCGGGCCGGGCTCGCCGGCATGCCTCGCCGCTGGTCCCCCAGGAGGTCACCAACGCCGACCTCATCCTGTGCACGCACGCGCATCCTTCGCACATGGATCCCGCGAGCGTGCCCGCGATGTTGAAGGCATCGCCGCGCGCCAAAGTCGTGCTGCCGAAGAGCACCGCGGAATTCGCTTGCTCGCTCGGCATTCCATTGGATCGCATGACCACTACGGACTCCGATCTGCGCGTCGAGTTCTTCAAGAACGGGCCTTACGGGCGCGTGTATTCAGTGCCGTCCGCGCATCCGGAGCTGGACTGGACGCCGCTCGGCGGCTACCCGCATTTGGGCTACTTGATCCGCTTCGGCAACTGCACCATCTACCACGCTGGCGATTGCCACATGTACGAAGGCATCGTCGGGCGGCTGCGGCCTTACAACGTTACGGTGGCGCTGCTGCCGGTCGCGGGCGAAGGCAACTTCGACGTCGCGCAGGCCGCCCAGCTCGCAGAGGATGTGCGCGCCCGGTGGCTCGTGCCCATGCACTACGGCACATTCGCCGACCAGACGCCGGACGCCAACCGCTTCGTCGACCACATGCTCGGCTTCCATCCTTCGGTTGGATTCAAGGTTTTCGAACACGGAGAAGGTTGGGCGATACCATAGAGGTGACACGGAGCGCGTGTGTTCCAATGAGCTTTCCTAAATCACTTCTAGCGGCAATGTTCCTGATTGGCCTGATCAGCTTGTGCGCCTGCCAGCACCAGCAAGAAGCCAGCAATCTTCCCATCAAACAGTACCAACTACATGGGCGAGTAGTGAGCCTCAATCCTCAAGACCACACCGCTACGATCAACGGACAGAAGATCGAAGGTTGGATGGACTCGATGACCATGCAATACCCGGTGAAAGCAGACAGCGAATATCAAAAGCTGCGGCCCGGCGAGCAGATCAGCGCGACCGTGTTCGTGCAAGGAATACACTTTTGGATAGCCGGGATTCGACCAGAAGGCTCGGCCGGCAATTGAAAGCGCTTAGCGCGCGTAGCAGGGCTGCGGATTCCACCCCGCCGCATCCGGCTGCTTGCGGAAATGCGTGCTGTAAATCATCGTCCGGAACAGGTACTTGGGATCGTCGATGATCGTCTTCAGCACGATCCAATCAGCTTCGGGCTCCTTGATGACGTCGAAGTATTCGGTCATCTTGGTGCGCTCGCTGTACGGCGCTCCGTTACGGCGGATGTAGCCAGGCAGCAGGTTCGTCGTCGTCACCACGAGCGAGCCGCCCCTGGTGGGATCGAACGCGGTTCCAAAATATCCGACGCCGCCCGCGGGCCCAAGCCACTGCGCGGCCGAGTAGCCCTGAAGCGAAGGCGGGCCGCCGGGTGTTCCGCGGAAGTGCAGCAGACGCGTCTGCGTGCCGTTGTCGGCTTCAATCTTGAGGGTTTGATCGTCCTGCCAGGTGATGTGCAGGCGCGTCGGCAGGCGCATCACGCCGACCGCGCCGTAAGCCTTACAGATGTCGCCCGATGCTTCGTCTTTGGCGGGGTCCCATTGGTTACCCGCTTTCACGCCTTCCGGATTCAGCGGAACGCCGGCGAAATCGCCCTTCGGCGCGGAGATCATGCGAAAGCGCCAGTCTTCGCTGACGATCGAAACCCAATATCCGGTGAGATCAATGGGTGCAATGGCTTTGGCAGGCCGGGGAGGGCCGGGCGGCGGACCGCCGGGAAACTGCGCGAAGACCGCGATGGGCAAGGCCAACGAAACTGCGGCGAATAGAAATGTCTTCTTCATCTCGGTCTCCTGCTATTTCTTCTTGAGGGTGGTGTAGACTGCCTCGACGAACTTGTCGGTGGTCCAGAAGCCGGTGGTCGAGCCGTACAGCGGATCGTAGTCCACCGTCGGACGCGCGGCCTTCACCTGCTCCAGCGTCATGCCCTTGTTGATCATGTCCTGAATGCGATCGCGAATGATGATGGTCATTTCGCGGTAGTTCAGCACGTCGCCGAAATCGCACAAGCGGCCATGGCCCGGGATCACGTAGGTGCCGCCTTCCTGGCCGTACACTGGGATGATCATGTCGACGATGCGCTGCAGCGCGTCGACGATGCCGTTAATGCTGCCGCCCGCCGCGACATCGATCACCGGGTAATTGGTGGTGGTGAAGATATCGCCGGTGGCGATGACGTCGGACCGTTTGAAGTAAACGATGCTGTCGCCGTCGGTGTGCGCGTTGGATGGATGGATGATGTCCACGCCTTCGCCGTTGAACCACAGCTTCTTCTGATCGCCCAAGTAGGTATCCGTCGGCCAGCCGCCTTCGGGCGAGGGCGCCTGTGCTCCTGTTGGCGCGCTCATGCGGTTCAGCACGTTGTTGTGCGCGATGATCTGCGCGCCGACCGCGGCGTCCTTCAGATCGCCCGCGACGTTCGCGCCGGCGATGGTGCTGCCGGCCGCACGCAGCTTCTCATTGCCGCCGGTATGGTCGCCGTGATAATGCGTGTTGATGATGTAGCGGATTGGCCCGTTGGAAAGCGTGCGGATGGCGGCCAGAATCTTGTCGGCCATGGGCGCAAACTCGGTGTCGACGATCAGGACGCCGTCCTTGCCCACCTGCACGGCGACATTGCTGCCCGCACCCACCAGCATGTAGACGTTGCCCTGCACCGGCAGAACGTGCACCTGCACGTTGTCAAAATTGCGAGTCTGCTGGGCGCAGGCGAGGCCGGTGGTTGCAGCCAGCAGGGTCAGGAATCTTTTCGTGTTCATGCGCGTGTCTCTCATTTCCGCGTCTCGCTCACTTTGACGACGAAGCCATCTTCGCGGCGATGGCCGCTGCTTCCGCGCGAATCTTGTACTGGTATTCGGGATACATGGTGTCAGCCCCGCCGCGCGCCGCTTCCTGAGGAATGCCGTGCTTGGTGGCGAACTCCGTGAGGAACGGATTGGTGCCGGGCAGATGATGCGGAATCTTGCCTTTGGGCCGGATGACCTCCTCCACGCTCTCGCAAGGATACGGGGCGATCTGGCCGCCGATTTCATACACGTAATCGCGCGTACGGATCATCGGCTCGGTGAGATACGCCGGATCGCGGATGACGGTCATCAGGGTGAGGTTTTCGCCGTGCCGGATGAAGTGCTCGGTGAACGTGGCTCGGTCGCTGCGGGCGATTCCGTTGCGGCGGATCCATCCTTCCTTCAAATGCGTAGTGTAGACGGCCAGCGTGTCGCCTTCCCACTTACCCGTGGAAAAGCCCATGCCGGTGTGCAGCGCGTAATCGGGCGGATGCGGACGGCCGTCCATCCAGATGGTGCGCTCGGTGCCCCAGGCGAAATGATGAATGTGGATGGCGACGAGCTTCTGCGTGTCCCGGTCGAACTCCTGCCAGATGCGGATGCCCGCGAAGCTGGGCGCGTAGTCGGAGGGATGCACACGGCACTGGTATTCGGGCAGCGTGATAAGCGAAGCGTCCCAGGCGTCGCCACGATGGCGGTCGGCGTCGTTGATGGGAATGCCGAGGTAGTCGCCCAATTCGGGGCCGGGCAGGCGCTCCGGCTCATCTTCATGCAGGATCTGCAGGTTGTTCCACACGCCGTCCAGGTTCACCTGGGCTCTCGCGGGCGCGCTTGCCAGCACCATTAACACGGGGAACAGCCCTGCGGCGCAGGCCGTCCGTTGGATTCGTTTCATGGGACCTTCCTCAGTTCGTTCTGGAGTCCGGCGAAGCCGCCGAACGGTGCACTCGTTAGAGGGACTCAAATGATTGTATACAGGTTGGGTTCGTTTTGTCATTTCGCTCGTTTCGCGGGCTTGCGGGTTATAGTAGAGATTATTGAAACGTCAGCTATTTGCGGGTTTCGCCTGTCCCGGCGCGGTTTCGTGGCTGCGGCCATTGCGTCCGCCGTTGGATGCAACCGGCGCGCGGAGAGGCCTTCGTGGACGCCCGCGGAGATGATCCAGTTTTCGGCGGTCGACGCCGTTGCTGCGCTTCAGCGCGGGGATTTCACGGCCGAGCAGTACGCTTCAGCGCTGCTGGCACAATGCGCGCGCGGAGACCGGCTCAACGCCTTCATCACGCTGGTCCCGGACCGGGTGCTGGAAGCGGCGCGCGCGGCGGATCAGAAACGGCGTTCCGGCGCAAAGCTCGGCCCGCTTCACGGACTGCCGATCCCGATCAAAGACAGCATCAATACCAAGGATTATCCGACCACAGCGGGTACTCCGGCACTGCGCAACTTCCACCCGAAGGACGACGCGCCCATCGTCAGCAGGCTGCGCGATGCCGGCGCGATCGTGCTGGGCAAGACCAATCTCCACGAGCTGTCGTTTGGCTGGACCAGCAACAACCACGCTTTCGGGCCGGTTCACAATCCGTACGACACAACTCGGATTCCGGGAGGAAGCAGCGGCGGGACCGGGGCTGCGATCGCGGCACGAATGGCTCCGCTGGGCGTGGCCGAAGACACCGAGGGATCGATTCGCGTGCCCGCCGCCATGTGCGGCATTGCGGGCTTTCGTCCGACGACGGGACGATTTCCAACTATGGGCACGGCGCCCATCTCGCCACTCTTCGACCAGGTTGGGCCGCACGCGCGATCGGTGGCGGATCTGGCGTTGTTCGATTCGGTCGCGGCCAACGATGCGACTACGCTCGCACCGCCTCAGCTCAAAGGAGTCAAGCTCGGCGTGGATCGCAGCTATTGGTTCGCCGATTTGGACCCTGAAGTGGAGCGCATCACCAGCGAAGCTCTGCGCAAGCTGCAGGACGCCGGAGTCGAACTGCTTGAGGCCCCGGTGCCGGATCTGGCGCGCCTGGTCGGCCTGATCACGAATCAGGTGCAGAATCACGATGCGCGTTATGCCCTGCCCAAGTACCTGGCCGATTACGAAACTGGCGTCACATTTGACCAATTGGTGGCGCAAATGAGCGCCGACGTGAAGCGCGACTTCGTGCACGACGTGCTTCCGGGCGGCTCTGGCTTTGTGACCGACGCCGCTTACAGGACCATTGTCGATGTACACTTGCCCAAACTCCGCGAGACCTATAAGGACTATTTCGCGAAGGCTGGCGTCGCGGCGATCATCTTCCCGGCGACGATGGTGCCGCCGCCGCGGATCGGCGAGGACAGCGAGATCATGGTTGGAACTAGGAAGATCCCGTTTGAGAGAGCCGTGGCTCGCAACATCGCGCCCGGCAGTACCGCGGGACTACCGGGCCTGGTGTTACCGGCGGGACTGACTTCGGGCGGGCTGCCGGTCGCGGTGGAGCTGGATGGTTCATCCGGTGCGGACCGCGCGTTGCTGGAGCTGGGAGTGAGCGTCGAGCGCGTTCTGGGCCACTTGCCAGCACCGAAGATCTAATCACACGGACAGCTTCGCGCGAAGAAACGCAAGGATCGCAGCCACGATTTCGTGTGACGCGTCGCTGTCATCCAGTAAATCGAACGCGTGCGGGCCATTTGGGTGGTTCATCAACGTGAGAGAAATGTTTGAGCAAAGCGCAGCCGCGACGAAGGCATCCAGGGAGTCGTTCCCGAACTGATCCTGCCCCGCTCGAGTTCGTAAACGATACGAACCATTCCCGACGCCGCGGAGAGCTGCACCCACGAGATCGTCATGCCCATCGTTCGTCCCGAGTAAGCCACGGCACGCCGTGGGAAGCAGAGTCAAGCAAAGAGCGGGGATGCGTGTGACATTCGCGCTGGAGTGATATGCTGCACAGAGAAGTCTAGGAGGTCCGTAGCATGAAAGTACGTGCGGCCGCAATTGCCGCTATTCTCGGCGCGGCGCTTTTACAAACTCCGCCGGCGCTGGCCCATCACAGCAACGTCGCGTTTTATGTGACAAAAGTCATCACCGTCAAAGGTGTGGTCAAGGAGTTCCGGTGGTCTAACCCGCACACGTGGATCATCATGACGGTCGACGACAACGGCAAACAGGTGGAATGGTCCTTGGAAGGACGCCCGCCGGGAGTTTTGCTGCGTGCCGGATGGAGCAGGAAGTCCATTATGCCCGGCGAGACGCTCACGGTTGATTTCAGCCCGGCCAAGGACGGGTCGAATAATGGCCTGATCGCGCGTGTCACGAAAGCGGACGGGACGATCCTGCCCAACGCGCCGCCGCCAACCGAGTAGAGGTCTGATGCCATGACGCACTGCAAGATATTCCTGCTGAGCCTGATCGCGGCTGTTCTCGCGATTCCCGCGCAGAGTGCTACGAATTCCACGCTGCCCGATTTTTCCGGCGTCTACTATCCTCTTAATCCGTTTGGCAATTTCCGAGGAGGCCCGCGCGCAGGCGCGGACAAAAAAGGCGGACCGCCTGCACGTCCCACGGCGTCTGCGCCGCTCTCCGATGGTTCGCGCGGACGCAGGCCCGACGAGCCTTCGCTCAAGCCGGAGTATCTCGCCAAGTGGGAAATGATCAGCAAGTCGCGGGTTGCCGGTTCGTCGGAATACGACCCGGTCGCGCGATGCCTCCCACCGGGCATGCCCGCAATGATGAGCATGGCTTACGGCATGGAGGTGATGCAGACCAAGGATAAGATCACCTTCTTCAGCGAGCTGAACGATGCGCTGCGGCGCGTGTATCTGGACGGGCGCAAGCCGACGCAGAAGGTGCTGGATGATCCGACTTACGCCGGGTATTCCACCGGCCACTGGGAAGGCGACACGCTGGTGGTGGATACCATTGCGCTGCGCGACGACACATTCATTGAAGGCTTCACGCCGCACAGCGACGAGATGACCGTTCACGAACGCATTCGTTTCGTCAGCCCCGGTTTGCTGGAGGACCACATCACCGTAACCGATCCAAAAGCGCTGAACCAGCCCTGGGAGACCGTGAAGCAGTATCGCAAGGCGGGCGCGGGCAAAGACGAACTGCGCGAGTTCGCGTGTCCCGAGGGCCTGGAGACCGTTAAATAAAGGCTCGTGCGTTTTGCGCGGCCACCAGGCGGACGAAATCCGGCAATTCGTGCAGCGAGACGATGCCTCCGGAGGGATCGCGGAGAGCCAGTCGCATGGCCTCGTCCGGGTCGTTCATCATCAGCACGGCGTTGATGCCCACGCCTTTCGCAACGTGCAGGCCTTCCGCGGTATCGGTTAGGAACATCGCGTTGTCGGGCGCGAGACACGCCGCTTCCAGCGCCCGGGCCAGCGGCGCGGCTTTGATGCCGTGGGCGTTCTCACGGGTCCAGACGGCGTCGAATTCGTGCGGGCATTTTTCCAGGAAGCGGGCGGCCGCAGCGTTCGACAACGAAGTCGTGATTATGCAAAGGACACCCATGGTTCCGAGTTCCGCGAGCGCGGGGAGTACGTCTTCGTAAACGCTCGCGCCGTCCGCGGCCTCGATTTCCTGTGCTTCGATGGAGCCGCCGGCGGAGGTTTCCATTAGGTTGAGCAGATGCCAGTAAGACCGGCTGGCGGATTTGCTCGCCCTACCTTTGCGGCCGTAGAGTCTGACGGCGATCTCGTGAAACGGTTCCGGCGGGAACTCGGCAAGGCAGCCGACCGGCTCGAACAGGACGGCCTTAAGCGGCTCCATTGAGCTTCGCGACGCCGGATGCCAACAGGCCTTTAGCCATGTCGATCTTGGTGGCGTTGTACTTGAGCGGTGCGGCGTTGGCGAGCGCAATGGTGGCGGCCTGATTGCCCAAGTCCGCACTCAGCGTCTTACCGCGAAGGAAGTTTTCGACTGCGTGTTCCCGTAATGGTTTCCCGGCGATTCCGCCAAAGACCACGCGCGAATCTTCGATGGTGTTGTCGCGAACATCGAGGCGGAGTGCGAGCGACGCCATCGCGAAGTCCCATACGCCGCGCGGCCGCAGCTTCTCGAACGACGCCCGCAGGCCCGGCTTCGGCGGCGGGAGAATGACCTCCGTGAGAATCTCGTTGAAGCGCACGACGTGCGACTGGATGCGTCCATCGACCAGCAGATCGCCGGGCACGAGTTGTTCTAGCGTCAGCTCCTTCGGCCCGGATGGCGTGGCCAGTTTTACGCGAGCATCGAAAGGAATCAGCGCAACGGCCGCATCGCCGGGATAGACGGCGTAACAAAGGCGCCCGCCCATCGCCGAATGATAGTAGCTGTTGTCGCCAATTGCGCCGTAGCAGAGATGGCCGCCGTTGCGCCAGCACGAATAGCCGCCGCGCAGATACTGGCACCAGACTTCCTGCAGCAAGTCGCCGCCGAGCGTCGAAACGTTGCGCAGCTCCGGAGACGAGATCTTGTGGACGGCCTCGACCAGCATCGGATACCGCTTCTGCAGGAGCTCGGAATCCGCCATCTCGGCGAGTTTCGTGGCCGCGCCGATCTGAACTCCTCCCTGCCCGTCGTCCTTGATGTAACGGAGATTGTCGATGCGCTTAATGTCGACCAGATATGTAGGCGCTTGCTCCAGCCGGTTCTTGAGGCGTACCAGAAGGTCCGTGCCGCCGGCGTAAACGCCCGCTTGCTTGCCGTGTTGCGACAGAATCTGCATCGCTTCGTCGACACTGGTGGGCCGGTAGATAGAGATCTTCTTCATACGCGCCTCGCTTTGAGGCCGGCCATAATTTTTTCGCGCGTGATGGGATGCTCGCGAATGCGCACGCCGCAGGCGTTGTAGATGGCGTTTGAGATGGCTCCCGGAACCGCGCCGATGGTGGTTTCACTGAAGCCTTTGATGCCGTAAAACCAGCGCGGCTCCAGGCTGTCGATGTAGATCTGCGTTTGCTCGGGCACGTCCATTATGGTGGGCAGCCGGTAGCTCAGATAGCCGACGCTGTAGTGCCGCGTGCCGGGAAATTCGCGGTCCCATGGAATCGCGTCGGTGGTGACCTGCGTGCTTTCCACCAGCGACCCGACCATGTCGGCTTCGGCCACCAGCGGGTTGATCACCAGTCCGGTGTCGTGCGAGTAGACCGCGCGGATGAAACGCCAGTTGCCGGTCCAGGTGTCGACCTCGACTTCGGCGAAGCACGCGCCAACGCCTTTGTTGGAACGTCCTCGTTCACCGCCGGAAACGCCGCGACCCGTCAGGCGGATGGCGCCGTTGTTGTGCTTAGCCAGGGCGGCGAAGGTGACGCGTTTCGCAGGATTGTCTTTCGCTGCGATCACGCCGTCGCGTATCTCGAGCGATTCGGCGCTCAAGTGCAAATCCGCGGCGGCGCGCGCCAACAGATCCTTGCGCAACTTGTCGGCGGCGCTGCAGATGGCCGCGCCCTGCATGGTGACGGTTCTGCCGCCGTACCATTCATCGCTCGAAGGCGCGATGTCGCTATCACCCCAATCCAGGCGAATCCGATCGCGCGTCGTGAAGCCGAGCATCTCCGCCGTCAGATGCGCCAGCGCAGTGGCGTTGTTCGATCCACTGTCTGGCAGCGCGACCTTCATGGTGACGTATCCGTCTGTCCCCAGTTCCAATTCGGCAGTGAAGATGCTCGCGCCGGGCGCCGCGGCCAGGCGCGCGAACGGCTCCTCGCCTTCGTGATAGCCCATCAGACCGCCGTGATGCTGCGACATGCCGAGACCGAATCCACGCTTGAATCTTCCGGGATTGCCGCCGGCAGTGGGATTGCGCTTCGTCCATCCGAAGGCCTTGGCCCCTTCCTGCAGCACTTCGACGGAAGCGAACGACTCGTACGGATGTCGCGTGTCCGTGGGCGAGATCCGCGTGATGTGCAGCATGCGGAACTCGACCGGATCCTTGCCCACCGCGTCCGCCATCTCGTCCATCATGTTTTCCCAGGACCACTTGGTTTCCTGCTGGATGTGGCTACGCGACGGCCCGGGACGCGGGGCGTTGGTGCGGTAGGCGCACCACAGCGAGCGCCAGTTTGGGACGTGCGACGTGTAGAGTTCCAGCTGGTTGAACGCGTTGCCGGGGCCGTCGGCGTGTACGCCGAACTCCAGTTCGCCGACACTCACGTAGACGGTGTGTTCAATCGCGATGATGCGTCCGTCTTTCTTCGCGCCCACTTTGAATCTGGTGATGGTCTCGGGCTTGATGACCAACTGCGCTAGTTCCTGATCCTTGGGCAGCATGACTTTCACAGGCCTGCCCGTTACTTGCGCCATGTGCGCGATCAGTGGATAGAATCGTTCGGCCGACATACGCGCGGCGCCAAAGGTAGAGCCGTTCCATTTGTTGATGAACCGGATCTTCGACGGATCGATGCCCAGCGCACTTGCCAGGCCCTTCCGCGCCGGATAAATGCCCTGACCCATGCCCCACATGGTGAGCCGGTCGCCGTCCCATTTCGCAACGCTGCCGCTCGGCTGCATGGGAACCGAAACCGCGCCGGCGAAGGGATAGGTGAACTCCTTGACGATGTCGGCTTCGGCGAATCCTTTGTCGATGTCGCCTTGCTCGGCGGCCCAGGTTGCCTGGGGGTATTTAGCGGGCGAATCGGCGTGCCGCAGAAGATTGCCTTTGCCTCCGCGGAGGTCGGCCGCATCGGGCGCCATGGTGTCTTTCAGTGTAGAAGCGAAGGGCAGCACTTCGTAGTCGACGCGGATCGCGGCGGCGGCGTCTTCGGCTTGGTCTTCGGTCTCGGCGGCGACCAGCGCGACGGCCTCGCCCTGAAGATTAAGTTCCTGGGGAAGCGCTTCGGGCATGGCTCGCAAGCCCGCGGGGGCCGGGCCTTTCGGCTTGGGCGCATTCTTGTAAGTCAGGATGGACTTCACGCCCGGCATCTTCTCAGCGGCGGAAATATCGATGTCCCTGACACGCGCGTGCGGATGTGGCGACGTGAGGAACTTCACGTAGAGCATGTCCGGAAACCACACGCGGCTCGCGTATTGCGCTTTGCCAGTGAATCTCGGAACCGCCACTTCGGGGACCGGCGGAATCGGCTTGCCCACCACATTGAGGTTTTCCGGCGGGTAGCCCTGCCATTTTTTGGTGATGACGTTCCCTTCTTCGGTGACTTCGTCGCCTGCCAGATGCCCGCCGCTGGTGGTGTAATCGCGGACCATGGGCATCTTGATGTGAATGATCGATTCGGCCGCCGGTTCGATTGCGGCCTTGCTCCCGCGCAGTTCGGCGGCGCAGTCCATCACCGCGCGGATGATATTCGGATACGCGGCGCAGCGGCAGATATGGCCCGCCAGCGCGGCTTTCACATCGTCGGCCGAGGGATTGGCGTTCTTGTCAAGCAGCCCTTTCGCCGTCACCATCCATCCCGCGGTGCAGAAGCCGCAATCAGCCGCCACGCGCGTGTGGGCGATGCGCTGGAGCGGATGTAAATTCTTTTCGTCTCCGATGCCTTCGATGGTGAGGATCTTCTTGCCGGCGGCTTCGGTAGCCAAGGTGTGGCAGGAATAGACGGGCGTGCCATCCACCAGCACGCTGCACGCGCCGCAACTGGCCTTGTTGCAGCTCCGGTTGGTGCCAGTGAGGCCGGCCTTCACCGCGATCACTTCCCACAACGTGGTTCGCGCTTCGTATTCGGCGACGAATTGCTTGCCGTTGATGAGGAACGGCGACTTCTCCCGGGTCATCGGCGAGGGAAGAGCCGGAGCGGCGGATGCGAGAAAGACAGTTTCGCCTCCCACGGCGGTCAGGACGACGCCGGACCCCGCGGCTTTCAGGAAGTTTCTGCGGGAGTAACTCATTTCGACCCTCCTTCCCGGGGAAATACGTTCGGCCGGAATTGTTTGTGGCAGGTGGTGCAGGATGCATCCAGCGAATCCGTGACGGCGGCGAGCGCGGCGAGGTCTTTGGCTTGCGCGGCCTTATACGCGGCGGCCCC
Source organism: Bryobacteraceae bacterium (assembly GCA_035501155.1). Classification (GTDB taxonomy): domain Bacteria; phylum Acidobacteriota; class Terriglobia; order Bryobacterales; family Bryobacteraceae; genus Palsa-89. The sequence goes on along the minus strand of DATJWO010000041.1, from coordinate 70,589 downwards.
GGCATCACTGAGTAGCCTGGCGTCCTTCGCCCAGTCCCCTTGATCGCGCGCGCGGCCGCGCTCGGTGAGCAGCGTACTCGACTCCGCGAGCGTCAACGCGCTACTGCGCACGGCGGCCCAGTCCGCGTCGTCCTTCGACCCGCCGCGATTGACGAACAGCACAATGTCGTTCGAAGCCGGGTGAATCAGATCCAGCATGAGCTGTTGCATGCTTGCCCGCGGCGTTGACTCCTGCGCGAAGACGGCGACCGTCAGCAGGAATCCGATCATCAAGGCTGGCTTCATGGCTCTGCCCGTATACCCGGCACGGTGCCTTTGGTTCACTCCAGTTTACGCGAACCACCACCTCGCTGGAATGGCCATTTTGGAGCGTTCCCACGGCCGTCGAGGTAAGCTAGATAAATCATGAAGGCCTTCGCAGTCGCGATGTTTCTCGCGGCGATCCCGGGAACACTCCTGGCGCAGTGGCCCGATTACCCGACGCCCGGCGTCCCTCGCACGCCCGACGGCAAGCCAAACCTGGAGGGGCCCGTTCCGCGAACAGCCGATGGTCACCCGGATCTATCAGGCATCTGGGAGTTCCTTGGATTCCGGCGCCCGCCCGCTCCCAGTAAGACCGGCATCATCATTGGGTCGGCTGGCGTCGCCCCGGCGCCGCCTTCCGGTACGGCAGCCTCCGGTGGCACCGGACTTGGCCCACGTCCGCCAGGAGCGAATCAGTTCTTCGATATCGGCTCGACCATCGGTGGTCTGCCTTACACGCCCTGGGCGGCGGATCTCAGAAAGCATCGCATGGCGAATAACAATAAGGACAATCCCGACGCCCATTGCCTGCCGCTCGGCCTGATGCAACTGCATACGCACCCGCAGCCACGCAAGATTATCCAGACGCCCAAGCTCATCGTGATCTTGTATGAGGCCCAGGCCGGCGTGCGGCAGATCTTCATGGACGGCCGCGCTCTTCCAAGTAATGATGCGGAGCCGTGGTGGTATGCGTATTCGATCGGACACTGGGACGGCGACACGCTGGTGGTGGAAACCGGCGGGTTCCGCGACGATGTCTGGCTGGACGTCGAGGGCAGCCCGCTTACCAGCACGGGCAAGATGATCGAGCGCTTCCGGCGCGTGAATTACGGCACCTTGGAGATCGAGGTCACTGTTGAAGACCCCAAGGCGTACACAAAGCCCTGGACCGTCAAGATCACGCACAAGATCATGCTCAATACGGACTTGATTGAGTTTATTTGCCAGGAAAACGAGAAAAGCGCCGTGCACTTTGTGGGCGGCAACAACAAGTAAGCTCGGCATCTATCTAAGGCCCCCTTCTTAGCCGCCATCCCGCCTTAGGCCTACAGTTTTGCTCCTCCTTAGCCGAAGTTGCAAGAGGACCGTCTTCAATCCAGGATGCCGACTTCGCCTCTTTGGCCCGGCTGGACCGGGCTTCTGCGCAATCTCTCTCCTCGCGAACCCTCGCATCTGGATGACCCGGCCTATTTTGGCGGCAACTTCATCCGCAAGCTTCCGTATCCGCTAGTCGCGCTGATTCTCTTTCTTGTGCATGTGGGCATAGTCAGGCTAGGGCATATGGCGCTGGACGGCGACGCGCAAATGGCGCCGGTGTGGCCAGTGGCAGCGTTCGGATTGGGATCGATGCTGATCTTCGGCGTCCGCTATTGGCCGGTCCTCCTGCTGTCTTACATGGTCAATGGCTTCGAACGGCATCAACCCGGGCTGGTCTGCGTCGGCACAGCCATCGCGGGAGTCGCTCGCGCCTGGACTGGCATCTGGGTCTTCCGGTTCGTCGGCCGATACGCCGAACAACTGGGGCACTTCGAGGACTTGGCCACGGTTATCTTGGCGGGCATCCTTGTACCAGTGACGTCGGCGGGCATCGGTCCCGCAACAGAAGTGATTGGCGGCGTGCTTCCAGCGAGCCAGTGGGCCGCGACAGTGGAACGCTGGTGGCTCGGAGACGCTTTGGGGCTGCTCACCGTGCTCCCGGTCTGCCTGGCTGCCGCGAAAGCTCTGGTCAAACAGCGCGAGCGCATCAATTGGGTTCTCGGCGCGGAAACAACCGCCTTCGCCGGCCTGGTGGGCGCAGCCTGCTTCTTCATCTTTTTCCGGCCGGAAACCTCTTATCTGCTCTTTTGGTCCTTCTTCCTGATTCTGGTTGCGGCTGCGTGGCTTGGACCGTTTGCATCGCGCCTCTCCGCGCTCGTGGTTGCCTTGTCCGCGGTCTGGGCGACGCGCCTTGACGCCGGTGTGTTCTCCGGTGGAACCTTAACGGCGAACCTGCAGAACCTGGATGTGTTTCTCATCGCGGTTTCGCTCACTGGAGTTGTACTGGGCGCGCTGCGGGTGACTGGGAACCTCTTCGCTCCGGCAGCGGTTCTTATCGCAGGCTGGGCACTGAGCGGCTGGCTGTATTCATCGCTCGATCATGAGAGAGTCCGTGATGACGAAGTGCATCTGGACCGGCTGATCATGTCGACCGAAAGCGAAATCAGCAACAATCTCGCGGTCTATCAGAACGTATTGCGTGGAGCGGCCGGGTTGGTGTCTACCTCCGATCATCTCAACAGCGAGAACTGGCATCATTACGCCGAGTTGCTGGACCTACGAGCGCAATACCCGGGCACGAGAGCAGTGGAAGCGGTGCTGCCAGTGCCCGACGGACAACTAGAAAGCTTTACGTCCGCGCGCCGGAGGGACCACGCGCCGGACTTCACTGTGCTGCCGATTCCGGCCGACGAACTGGCGCCGCCAAACGACCCCGAGCACTTTGTGGTGGCGTACGCGGAGCCGCCAGATTCTGCGGGACACGTGCTGGGCATGGATTTGGCTACCGAATCGCGCCGCCGCACTGCGGCACTCAGGGCACGCGACAGCGGCCAGCCAACCCTGACCAGGAGCCTGGTCCTGCACGGTAAAGACGGCGCCGCTCCGGCGCCGGGAAACGGTATGTTGTTGTTCACTCCGGTTTACCGCGCTGGAGCGCCGGTCACGACGCTGGAGGAACGCCGGAAGGCTTTCCTCGCTTGGGTGGCCGTTTCCTTCGGCGCGAATGCGTTCTTTGAGTCCGCCTTGCTCCCAGCGCAGGGCACGGTGGCGTTGTCGGCTTTCGACGGCGGAACGGATTCGGGCAGCCTGATGTTTTCGTCGAACCGGCCCAGCGCTTCGGGATTCGCGCGCGTCACCAAGCTGCAGCTTGCCGGTAATGTCTGGACGCTTGGGTGGAATCGCACACCGCGGTTTCCCTTCGAAAGCAAAACGCCGTCGGCGTGGGTGGCGGGCTGCGCTGCGCTGCTTTCGCTGATGATGGCCGGGCTGGTGGCGAGCCTGCAGTCCACCGGCAAACGCGCCGCGTCGCTGGCGGCGGAACGCACAAGGGAGCTGGCGCGCGCCTTGCATCAGGCTGACGCCGCCAACCGCGCAAAGTCCGAGTTTCTAGCCAACATGAGCCATGAGATCCGCACGCCCATGAACGGCGTGATGGGAATGACGGCCTTGTTATTGGACAGCCCGCTGACCGAAGAGCAGCGGGACCTGGCGCAGACCGCGCACAGTTCAGCCGAATCACTCTTGACGATTCTGAACGATGTTCTCGATTTTTCGAGAATCGAGGCGGGCAAACTGCAGATCGAATCCGCCCCCTTCGAGCTGGAACCGCTGGTCGGCGGAGTTGCGGACCTGTTGGCGCCGCGGGCCGCGGAGAAGGGGATTGAGCTGGCGGTGCGGTGGGCCTCCGGCGCGCCACGGTCTTTGATGGGAGATGGAGGGCGCATCCGGCAGGTCCTGCTGAACCTGGCGGGCAACGCCGTCAAGTTCACGTCTCGCGGGCATGTGTTGATCACGGTGGAATCCGGGGAGCGTTCGGCAGGCGCATCCCTGATTCGCATCAGCGTGGAGGATACCGGCATCGGCATTCCCGAAGACATGCAAACCAGCTTGTTCGGCAAGTTCACACAAGCGGATATGTCCATCACGCGGCGGTTCGGCGGGACGGGCCTGGGACTGGCCATCAGCAAGGAACTGGTGCACCTGATGGGAGGCCAGATCGGCTTGAAGAGCACGTTGGACCAGGGCTCGACGTTCTGGTTTAGCTTGCGGCTACCGGTGCACGCCGAATCGGACGACGCAGAGCGGATCTCGGCGTCAGGCAAGCGAATCCTGATCGCCGATCCACAGCCCTTGAGCCGGCGGATCACCAGCGAAATGCTCGCGGCGGCTAGGATCCAGCATGAAACAGCCTCGACCGGGAGCGAACTTCTGGCCGCGCTGAAAAGAACCCGCGACCCGTTCGACATCGTGCTGGTGGATCATCGCCTTTGGCAGTCCTATCAGGCAGCGATCGAATCCAATCTCGGCTGCGCGACCAAGGCGGTGGTTCTGGCTCCGCTCGGATTGCGCGGGGACCCGGACTTGCACTTCAGCACGGGCGTACATTCCTGGATGACGAAGCCGGTCCGTCCCTCGCAGTTGGCCAAGGTTTTGGCCGGGGCTTTCATCCACGACGCTGTGACGCCGCTCTAGCGAGACGCCGCCAACGCTTCCAACAGCGCGGCCACAACTGCTTCCGGCTTCTCACGCGGCAGAAAATGCCCGCCGCCCTGGATGACGCGCCGGGCAACCAGCGCGGGAAACACGGCGCGCTCGGCCGGCGTCTCGGCTGGGCCCGCGTGCACCAGAGCATCGGTGGCGCCGTAGAGCAGCACAGTGGGTGCCTGGACGGGGGGATGCTCCGCCAGCTTCCGCTCCATTTCTTTGAAGCGCTCCTCGCCCGGCGCGTTACCGTTGCGATGCCGGTAGGAGTGAATCACCACGTCGACGAAGTCGGGATTATCAAACGACGGCGCGGTGCGATCGTATTCTTCGTCGCTGAAGTTCCATCCGGGCGACCATGTCTGCCACAGCAACCGGCACAAGCTGCGGCGATACTGCGCCAGCCCCAGGCGTCCGCGCTCGGTGTTGAAATACCACTGATACCAGAACTCGCGCTCCACTTTGGGGGGCGCGGGCCGGGGAGGGGCGAGCGTGTTTTGGATCAAGTAGCCGCCCAGGAAGGCAGCGGCGCGCACGCGTTCCGGGTGCAGCGCCGCCATGATGGCCCCCGCGCGTCCGCCCCAATCGTATCCGGCCAGCGCGATGCGCGGCAGTTTGAGTGCATCGGCGAAATCCAGCACATCCTGGCCGATGGCCGCCTGTTCGGCCATCCGTGGCGCGGCGGGATCGCGGAAGCGCGTCTGTCCGTAGCCGCGCAGGTAAGGGATCAGCACGCGATAACCGGCTTGCGCCAGCGGCGGCGCCACATGGTCCCAGGCGTGCGCGTCGTCAGGGAATCCGTGCAGGAGCACCACCGGAAAACCGCGCGGGTCGCCCTGCTCTTCGTAGGCAATGTTGAGGACTGAGGTCTGGATCGTCTGCATAGTGGAAGCTGCGCGAACACCGCCAACTCCGGCCGCTACGGCGGCCGCCTGGAGAAAGCTTCTGCGGGTGGTTTTCATACGGCCTTTTCATCGATTGTAAAGTAGAAGAGAGATTCGAAAGGAGACGGCGGTGCCTTTGTACGACTACGCGTGCGCGGATTGCGGAGAAGTTTTTGAAGCGCTGGTGCTTCACAACTCCCCGCCAACCGCATGTCCTCGCTGCCAGGGGCAGAACCTCAAACAGCAAATCTCGATGTTCGCCGTGGACTCGGAAGCGACGCGCCAATCGAACCTAGCGGCCGGGCGTAAGCAGTACTCCAAGGTGCAGAAGGACAAGTCGATGGCGGAAGCAGAAGCGATCCGCAACCATGACGACTGAGACGCCGCGGCTGCTTGCCGTGATTCGCACCCGCGGACCGGCCTGGCAGCACGCGCGGACCCTGGAGGATCAAGAAGGCTGGCGGGCTCACGCCGATTTCATGAACGCACTCCAGGCTGAACGTTTCGTCGAGCTATGGAACCTCCGGCTCGGCAATTTGCCTCAGCAACTCGGCGTTCTATTGCAACACACGCAATTCGCTGGTGGGCGCCGGAGCTGCGACCGGGTCAGTGAGCATTCTGCCGATGGCTAGTGACGCGCGGAAGATCGCTCCCACCGGTAGCACCCCTGCCAGCCGATGATCGGCGACGGCGGCTAGACCCATGGAAGCCATGCAGCCGCACGAAGCGCAGTCTGGATTACCGCCGAACTGGCACGGCGTGATTCTGGTTTTCAGATCCGCGGAGACGGTTTCGGTAGTCTGGGCGAAAACGCACTTCTCCGGACTTTTCGGAGGCGACGCGAACTGGCGGATCAGCACATCGCTCATGTCCAGCTTCGGAAAATCCCGGCGCAACGCCCTCAGCTCGGCGATCGCGCGCCGCCGCTCGTCGGGCCGAAGTATCTCGGGCCGCTCGTCGCCCACCTGCGGGGTAAAGAAGCTGAACCAGACGCGGCGAATCTCCGGCTGCGGCGTCCAGAACTCCAGAAACTCGCGCAAATAGCCCGGACGCTGCATCATCGGCGCGGTGATGGTGCAGTGAACTGTGATGCTATGCCCGGAAATGTTTTTCAGGATGCGGTCGTAAGTGGCTGGCGTGCGGCGCACGTCGTGTTCGGCTTGCAGCCCGTCAATGGAGACCGAGACGTTCAACTGTGCCAGGCCCTTCCAACTTTCCGGTAGCGGCCGGAAGGCGCTCGTGACCACCTGCACGTGAAGTCCCCGCAACAGCAATTGCGGCATCAGTAATTCCAGTTCGCGGTAGCGTACCAGCGGATCGCCGCCGACGATCGACAGGTGCAAGGGGCGAAGGCGGTCGACTAAGTCGAGGACGCCGCGCACCAATTCGTCGCCGGTGTAGTCGGTGATTGTATTCAACGTTACACCGTTGCCCAGATGATCGTCTTCATAGGCGTAACAGCCTGGACAGTGAAGCGGACATTTAGAAGTAATTTCGATCGAAAGCGCCGGTCGCTGTCCTTTCAGTATCTTGGACCAAGCGCGCACCACATGCGAGGGACCCATGCTGGATGAGATGCGCTGCTGTGTTAACGGTTTCAAAATGAGACAGTAAATTGAGCCAGGAGCCCCGGCACCGGCTAGTGAATGTACTGCCAGCCGGCCTTTTGCTTGCGCACCAGCTCCGCCACGCCGGAATCGACCTGTGTGGTGAAGGGAAACAGATCTTCCGTCTTCACGTTGAGAAAGCGCATCGCGTTCTGGCAAGCCGCCAGCGTGACACCATTGTCGGCCAGTTGTTTCAAACGCTCCTCATAGGCCGAGTTCTTCTTCAGAATCATGTTAAGTCCTGGCCCGAAAAACACGACCTCAACCTGGACATTATCCTTTCCGAGTGCTTTCTGAAGATTGGTTACGTGCGCCACCATCATATCCCATGCTTCGCCCTGCGGTTCCGTCAACTGAAAGACGGCCTGGTATTTCGGAGTGCTGGGCGCCTGCGAGAAGACCGCGAGCACGGCGGCGAGCGCCAACAGGCCAGCGGCAACAATCGTTTTTTTCACAATGTCCTCCTTGGTCTCCTCATGATAGCCGCATTTCCTGGGAAGGCTTCGATTACACTATCTGGTTGTGTCCATGAGCGCGAGCGCGAACCCGGCTGCCGGCACGCCTTTGGTGGAGATGCGCCTGGTTTATGCACACGGACTGGCCGCCATCGTCACGCTGCTGATCGCGGTGACGTTCGGGATCCTGGTGTCACTGGAGCTGTTGATTCCGGATCTCGCGGCGAACCATGTATGGCTTAGTTGGGGCCGCCTGCGCTACGACCACACCCAGGGCATCCTGCTGGGCTGGCTCGGCAACGCATTTTTTGCGTTTCTCTATCACGCTGTGCCGCTGCTCACCGGGCGCCGCGTTACCAGCGCGCGCCTGGGCCATTGGCTGTTCGGACTATGGAATTTCGCGGTGGTCGCGCCGGGCTGGGTGCTGGTGCTGGCCGGATTCAGCCAGCCCTTGGAGTGGGCCGAGTTTCCCGTCGTGATCGACGTGTTCGTCGTCCTTGCTCTCGCGCTGTCCATTATCCAGTTTCTGCCGCCGTTTTTCTGGAAGGGTCTGGAGGATCTCTATGTCTCCAGTTGGTACGTCATCGGGGCGCTCATCTTCACCCTGCTGGCATATCCGATGGGCAACTTCGTGCCGGAACTGGTGCCGGGAGCGCGCGGCGCGGCTTTTAGCGGCTTGTGGATTCATGACGCCGTCGGCCTCTACGTGACGCCCCTGGCGCTGGCCATCATCTACTTCGTAATCCCCGCGGCAACGCGCCGGCCCATCTTCAGCCACTTCCTTTCGATACTCGGCTTCTGGCTGCTGTTCTTCTTGTACCCGCTCAACGGCACGCACCATTACATCTTTTCCGTGATTCCGATGAACGCACAGATCGGCGCGATCACCGCCTCAGCGCTGCTGGGCGTGGACGTGATCATTGTCGTGACCAATCTGCTGCTGTCGCTGCGTGGCTCCGGCGTCTTCCCGCGCGATGTGGCGCTGCGCTTTGTTTCGATGAGTACGATCTTCTATCTGGTGGTTAGCATCCAGGGCTCCATTCAGGCGCAAATGGCAGTCAACCAGGCGATTCACTTTTCCGACTGGGTGATCGGGCACTCGCATCTGGCCATGCTCGGATTCGCGACCTTCGCGGCGGCGGGCGGCCTAGCGCACGTGTGGCAGCGGATTCCCTGGGCCCGCTACAACGCCCGCGCCTTCGAGTGGGCTTACTGGCTGTTGTTCGCAGGCGTGATCCTGATGGTGACGGATCTTACCATCGCGGGGATTGTCGAAGCCCGGCTGTGGCAATCGGCGGCGCCGTGGCTCGATTCGGTGCGGGCGGCGAGGCCTTACTGGATCGTTCGAACTGGTTCGGCGATTCCCATCGCGGCCGGGTTTATCGCGCTGCTCCTCGGTCTTACAACCGGCCCCCGCGGCGCGGGACTGCAAGCAGTCGAAAAGACCATCGGCTTGGAGCCGGTTCAGGAAATCGCGCCACGCCTGGCGCCGGTGGCATCGGAGGCTTCGTGAACGGCGGACGCTTCCTTCGCATGTCGTATGTGGTGGCGAGCGTGTGCGGCGTGTTGTTTTTCGCGATGTCAGTGGCGCTGCTCGGCGTCTGGCCGGGCCGCGTGCTGGAAGACGAGACTCGCAAGATGTCGCCGCCGCATCCGCTGGGCCTTAGCGTGAGTGAGCAGCGCGGCCGCGCGATCTACAGCCGCGAGGGCTGCGCCTATTGCCACTCCCAGCAGATTCGTTACCTGCATGCCGATATGGCTCGTTTCGGCGCGCCCACGCTGGCTTGGGAAACTCGTTTCGATTATCCGCACCTTTGGGGCACGCGCCGTATTGGTCCGGATCTTTCGCGCGAAGGCGCCAACCGCTCCGAGGACTGGCAGCTCTCGCACCTCTATGAGCCGCGTTCACTGGTGCCGGACTCGGTGATGCCGGCCTACCCTTCACTGTTCGACGGTTCCGCCGACCGCCCGCGCCAGGAAGCGCGCGATCTGGTCGCTTATCTGGGCAGCCTGGGGCGCGCGCGGGAACTGGCCGGGCCGGAGGGCGAGGCGCACGCCCGCGTGGGGTGCAATTGCCCAACCGATGAAATGGCGCAAATGGCGTTCCATGGCGCGCTCGACACGAGCCCTGCTCGCGCGCTCCGCCAAGGCGCCGCGCCGAAACTGGCCGCTACCGGCGATCTGGATCGCGGCCGCGAGCTTTACGCCCACAACTGCTCCGGCTGCCACGGATCGCGCGGCGAGGCCGATGGGCCTGGGGCCGCCGGGCTGCATCCAAAGCCCACCAATCTTGCCGGGCATGAGTACACAGTGGACCGCCTGAGCTCTGTTCTGTGGAACGGCGTCGCGAGCACGGCGATGCAGGGCTGGCGGGATTTTTCCGCAGACGACCTCGCCTCCATCGCGCAGGCGGTTCGCGCGCTGCACGTGTCCCAACAGGAACCCACGCTTCCCCAGGACATCCTCGACCTCGGCGCCAAAGTCTATGCGGCCAACTGCACGCAGTGTCATGGCGATCACGGCGGCGGAGACGGATCAGCGGTGGGCGAGTTGGCAGTGGCTCCGGCCGACTTTCGCGGCGGCCGGCCCAGCGTGGCCGAAAGCCTTCGCGCCCTGCGCAACGGCGTCGAAGGCACGAAAATGGCGCCCTGGACCGGGCGGCTCAACGAGGCCGAGCTTACCGCCGTGGCTTACTACGTCCGCAGCTTCTTCCAGGGTGCGCAATGATCACCGACGTCATCGTCCTGGCCGCTGTCGTGTTCGCCGCGATGTTCTTCGCTGTGTGGCTTGCGCGGCCGGACCTGCGCCACTGGATCGAGCGGCCCAAATACCGCTTCCAGGCGAATGTGCAAAGCTATGATCATGTCCGGTGCGGCGGTTCTGGACCCGGGGAGGTAGATCCGCATGAGTGAACCCGAATCACGCAGCCAGCGCGGCGGCATGCTGCCAGTGCTCCTGGCCTGCTGCGCCGTCGGAGCCATCACCATCGCAGCCACGTTGACACTCGGGCCGCGGCGATCGGCCGCCTCCAGCACCAGCGTGCCGGCCATCGCCACCGAAGAATACGGCGAGCGCCTGATCGCGCAGACCTCCGAGTACCTGGGCCCCGATAATCCCGATCCCAAAATGCGCTTCACGGGAAGCCGGATGGCGTGCGGCTCCTGCCACCTGGGCACAGGCACAGAGCCGGGCACTTTGGCCCTTCTTCCGGCAACGCAGCACTACCCGCGGTTCTCCCCGCGCACCGCCAGCACCACCGATATCGAAGATCGCGTCAACGAGTGCATGCAGCGCAGTCTCAATGGAAAGGCGCTCGCGCGCAACAGCCCGGAGATGATCGCCATGGCCGCCTACATCCGGTCGCTGGGCGCGCGCGACGCCGCCATGGGAGCAAGTCTTCTGAAGGCGAAGGAGCCGCCGGCGTTCAAAACTCCCAACCGCGCGGCCGATCTCAAAGCCGGCAAGCAGGTGTTTGACGAGCATTGCGCGCGCTGTCACGGCTCCGACGGCTTGGGTTTGCTCGCCACGGCCAATCCGCTCCACGGCTACGCCTTTCCGCCGCTGTGGGGCCCATATAGCTTCAACGACGGCGCGGGCATGCATCGCGTGCTTACCGCTGCGCGCTTTATCAAGGCGCGCATGCCGCTGGGCAAGGCCGATCTGACCGACGATCAGGCTTTCGACGTCGCGGCGTACATCAATTCCCAACCCCGGCCGCACATGGCGAATCTGGATCGCGACTTTCCCGACCGCACCAAGAAGCCGGCGGACGCGAGCTACGGCCCCTATGCCGATTCCTTTTCGCCCGAGCAACACCAGTTCGGGCCGTTCCAACCGATCGAAGCCTACTATAAGAGTCTAAAGAAAGCCAAGTGAACCAATGCGAACTATCGGGTCCCTACTTCTGCTCCCTCTTCTCGCCGCTGCCGCTCCCGCCGTGCGCAGCAACATGCTGGTGTCCACCGGCTGGCTCGCGGACCATCTGAACGATTCGAAAGTCGTCATCGTGGAGGTGTCGCGCGACCGAACCGAGTACGATGCCGGCCACATCCCGGGCGCCCGCTTCCTGGCGTTAGGAGACGTCGTCGTGAAGCGCGACGGGCTGTTGAACGAGCTGCCGCCCGCAGCGACGCTCGAGAGCTTGTTCGAGCGCCTGGGCGTTTCCGACGATTCGCGCGTGATCCTGTACGGCGACGCTTCGGTGCTCCCGGCGACGCGCGCGTATTTCACGCTGGATTATATGGGCCACGGCGATGCGGTGGCGCTGCTGGATGGCGGGCTCCCCAAGTGGAAGGCCGAGTCGCGGCCGCTCAGCAAAGAAGCGCCGCCGGAGAAACAAGGACATCTGACGCTGCGCTTGCGACCGGATGTGGTGGTGCACTATAACGCGGTGAAGGATCTGTCGTTCGCCGACACCAACGGGCAAGCCGCGTCAGCCGTCCTCGTGGACGCCCGGCCCGCCGCGGATTTCAATGGCGCCAATGCGGCCAATGCCGAAATCCCGCGCCCCGGCCACATCCCCGGCGCCGCCAATGTTTTCTGGATGCAGACCCAGACCAGCAAAAGCGACATGACCCTGCTGCCCGAGGCCGATCTGCGCAAGCTGTACGAGAAGCTTGGCGTCACGCCGGACCGCCCGGTGGTGACCTATTGCAATACCGGTATGCAGGCGTCGCAATCCTATTTCACGCTGAAGTACCTGGGCTACGACACGCACATGTACGACGGCTCGTTCTCGGAATGGAGCGCGATGAAAGATTCCGAGGTACAGAAATAATCTGCGCGCAATCCTATGACTAAACACATTCTGCTCTTGACTGCTTTCCTGACTGCTGCGGCGCTTCCAGTCTTTTCGCAGAGTCCCCAGACCGCGTCGAGCCCTAAGCATAAGGTCGTGTTCGAATTGAACGCGCCCGCGCCCTCCGGATGGGACCAGCTCTTTCACAACGTCGACAACGTCCAGAAGATTTTCGGCGGCGAGGGCGTCCAGGTGGAAGTGGTGTTCTTCGGCAAAGGCCTGACCATGCTCTTGAAGAACAACTCCGCTTATGCCGACCGGCTGAAGGCCGAAGCAGACAAGGGCGTGATGCTGGCCGCTTGCCAGAACACAATGCGCGCGATGAAGGTCAAAACCGAAGACCTGTTTCCGTTCGCGACACAAGTGGACTCGGGCGTGGCCGAACTGGTCCGCAAACAGGAAGCCGGATATTCCTACATCAAAGGCGGCGAATAACCGCTCTCAGTTGATCGGGATCATCACGTGGGCGTCTGGCGTGCCCGCGAGCATCAGCCAGGGCAGACCGTGACCCTTGAGCGCGGCGTCCCGCTGGCTGGTGGTCGAGACGCCAACCGACTCTGGCGTCGCGTAGGGTACCGACATCACCCAGAGCCGCTTGATCGGGCCGTCTTTGGTGGCTAGCCGGTAGGACATGGTTCCAAAGGGCGGGACTTTCAGCGTGCCGTCTTTGATCGCAGCGTGCACCGCATCCCGGATCTCTTCATTGGATTTCTTCTGCGCTTTCAACTTTGCTTCCATTTCGCGCCGCGGCGTGCGGGTGTTGCTGTAGCAGCGGATGAATCCGTCGTCCGGGTTCCTGGGCTCGCACTCGATCGTGTTGGTTCCCTGGCGAAGCACGTGTCGTTCGCCGGTTGCGGCGTCGTAGGTGACGACGGTGGCGCCAGCGCGCAGATCCTCCGGCAAGGGCTGGACGGCTTCGGCGATTTGATCATCCGCCGATTGGTTGGTGGCGGCCTTCGCCACAGGAAAAAGGTTCGCGAGTAGTAGCGCGGCAACGGGGCCGAGGTAACGTTTCATGCCATTCTCCTTTGGGAGATTAGTCTCCCACAAAGCTCGCGGGGACTCAAGAAGTTTTTGTTTAGCGTTCCCGGTACTCGCCGAAGACCGCTCGCAGCCGGTCGGAGATTTCGCCGACCGTCGCGTAGGCTTCCGAGCAGGCCAGGATGTGCGGCATCAGGTTGTCGCTGGATCGGGCCGCGTTTTCGAGCGCGTCGAGCCGCTCGGCCACGGACGCCGCACTGCGCGATGCGCGTAATTCCCGCAGCCGCGCCACCTGCTGCTTCTCCAGCTCCGGATCGATGCGGAATGCTTGCGGCGGCTCCTTCTCCGGCTGCTGGAATTTGTTCACGCCTACAACAATAGCCTCGCCGCGCTCGACAGTCTGCTGATAAGCGTACGCCGCGTTCTGAATTTCATTCTGAATGAAACCGTTCTCGATAGCCGCCAGCGTCCCGCCCATGGCGTCGATACGGTCGATGTACTCGCGCGCGCCACGCTCGATTTCATCCGTCAGCTTCTCGATCACATGACTGCCGCCGAATGGATCGGCCGTGTTGGTCACCCCGCTTTCGTGCGCGATGATCTGCTGCGTGCGCAGCGCTAGCCTCGCCGCCTCCTCGGTGGGCAGGCCCAGCGCCTCGTCCTTGCTGTTGGTATGCAGCGACTGCGCGCCTCCCAGTACCGCCGCCAGCGCCTGCATGGAAACACGCACGACGTTCACGTCGGGTTGCTGGGCGGTCAGTGTTGAACCCGCCGTCTGCGCATGAAAACGCAGCATCATTGAACGCGGATTGTGCGCACCAAAACGCTCGCGCATGATCGCCGCATATAAACGCCGCGCGGCGCGGAACTTCGCGATCTCTTCCAGGAAATTGTTATGCGCGTTGAAGAAGAATGACAGCCGCGGCGCGAAAGAATCCACCTGCAAGCCCGCGTCGACCGCCGCACTGATGTAGGCGATCGCGTTGACCAGCGTGAAAGCCACTTCCTGAACCGCCGTCGAACCAGCCTCGCGGATGTGGTATCCGCTGATCGAAATTGTGTTCCATTCCGGCAGCTCGCGCGCCGCCCAGGCAAAAAGATCCGTGATGATGCGCATCGCAGGCCGGGGCGGATAGATGTAAGTTCCGCGCGCGATGTATTCCTTCAGGATGTCGTTCTGGATGGTGCCGGATAGTTTGCGCAGATCCGCGCCCTGTCCGCGCGCCACCAGCACGTAGAGGCTCAGCAGAATCGCGGCGGTCGAGTTGATGGTCATCGACGTGGTGACGTCGGCTAGGCGGATCCCTTCGAACAAACGCTCCATGTCGGCCAGCGAGCAGATCGCGACGCCAACGCGTCCCACCTCGCCCGACGCCAGAGAACAGTCCGAATCCATCCCCATTTGGGTGGGAAGATCGAAGGCGACGGAGAGCCCCGTAATGCCTTGCGAAAGCAGGTAGCGGTAGCGGCGGTTACTTTCCTCGGCAGTGCCGAATCCGGCATACTGGCGCATGGTCCAGAGCCGGCCACGGTACATATCAGGGTAAATTCCCCGGGTGAATGGGTGGTTCCCCGGAAGCTCGGCCGGGTCGGTCATGACTTGGAGATTTTGCGCGCTTTCCAGAACGACGAAACTCCAAACCACGCAATCAAAAGGACAAAGACGCCGCCCACCAGCTCCAGTCCGACGGGTTCGTGGCCGCGTGCGAGCCGGGCTCCGAAAACAACGGCCAAAACAATGAAAACGAAGCCGATCATCTGGTTCCACAGGATGTGGATGGGACGGATCACGCCGGGCAGCACGTGGCCGAGGAACTTCTTCGCCAGGGAGAACATGGCCTTAGTACTAGTGTAGCCGACATGGGGGACGGCCTTGCTCCTCCGCATTGGCGGGCAAGCGCTAGTTGCTACTGGGATTACGAATTCCGCCGATAGAGAATGTGAGAGCGAAATCGAACTGTGAGCCCACTTTCATTTTGAATGAAACTCTCTTTGCTTGCTAAACATCAGGAAGGTAGCGTGATATGCTGAAGGTGCCCGACGGAGAAAGGGGCGTGGCGTGGAAGAAAAACTAAAAGAGCTGATGCAGGAACTAGGCAACGCGATCAATGAATCGCTCTCAGACTCTGACCGCATCGCGGCCGCCATCGGGGAGATCAAGCGAGCGGGGTACGATGTTTTCCTGGTGCTCGAAGCCACGATCGGGTTCAACAAGCGCGACGAATCTTCCGAGTACGAATCCGAGGACGGGGAAGCCGAGGCGGAGACCGAAGCGCCGCCCAAGCGCAAGTTCGAATCCACTGGCAAGATCAAGTTGACTTCGCAGGATCAGAAATTTCTCAAAGCTCTGAAGATTGCAATTGACGAAGACAAGAGCTAACTAAGCGAATAGCTCCTCATAGACACTCCAGGTCCGTTCGACCGCCTTCTCCCAAGTAAATTGTGCGCTGCGTGTGATCCCTTTGGCGATCAGTTCCGCTCGTAGTGCGGCATCTCCGGTGACGCGGCGCAATCCTTCCGTGATGCTTTGCACATCCAGCGGGTCTACCAGCAGGGCCGCGTCTGCAACCACCTCCGGCATGGCCGAGCGGTTCGATGTCAAAACCGGAACCCCGCGCGCCATTGCGTCCAAGAGCGGCATGCCGAAGCCTTCGTCGAGTGATGGAAAAGCAAACACGGACGCGCGCCGGTAAAGTTCCTCCAGCGCGGCGTCGCTGACGTAGCCCAGTACCTGGATGTCCTCCTTCCGGGTGCTGGTTTCGATTCGCGCCAGCGCCTCCATCGAGCCATAGCCGTAGGAGCCCGCCAGCACCAGTTTCCACCCGGGTTCCGTCTCCTCGAAAGCTCGCACCAGCCGGACAATGTTCTTGCGCCGCTGTATAGCGCCGATGAACAGAATCATGCGTTCCCTGGCGGGCGCCGCAGCCGATGGCGCAATGGGCCGGACGCCGTGCGGCACCACACGGATGCGGCCGGGATCGACCTGCAGGTGCTGCTCTACCTGCTGCGCGGTGAAGTGCGAAACGGCGATGATTCGGTCGGAACGTTCGGCGGCGGCGCGCGCCTGCGACGTGAAGCGCTCGCGAAACTCAGGCGTAGAGTACTCCCCGGTCATGACGAACAGGTCGTGGAAGGTAACCACGGTGCGGGCGTGCCGTGACTCCACGCGCTGGTTCAAGGCGTGAAATAGATCGGCCGAGGCCGGCGCGCTCTTCCACAAAATCCTGCGGCCGGCGTTAGATGGAATCCGGTGCGCAAACGATGGCAGGAGGCGGTGAGGCCGGTAGCAGAACAGGAAGCGGACCTCCGGATGCGCCCGCGCAAGTCCGTTCAGGATTTCCTTCGAGTAGACTCCCAGACCCGAGAGGTTCTGGCCCAGGCTGTAGGTTGCATCGAGGGCGATTTTCAATCTGCCAGCATAACGGGTTTCAGCCGCAGGCGCATGTCGGGCTGAGTCGTGAGGATCTCCTCCAAGCGGTCCTTCGATGAGAGGGTATTCACTGAAGCCCGCACGGTGACGATTTGCCTGCCGCCGCGACTGCCCGAGGCTTCGATGTCCGCGGCGCAGCGGTCTAGAAGGGCTCTGGCGGTGGTTGAGGTAAGCCCCGCGGTGATGACGCTGAACCGCGAGCGCTCCAGCCGGCCGATCAGCGCGGGCGGCTCGAACGCACCGCGCAGCACTTCGCCTGCGTGAGCCAGCAGCAACTCGCGCGCTTCGCGGTCCTCTTGCGTATTCGCCGGCGGCGCGGAGATTTCCAGGGAGGCCAGAAGCAAATCCGTCCGGCTGCGCCGTGAGAGCTGGGCATAGTGGTCCGCGATGGTGACAAAGCCCTGCGGGGTGAGCACACCCGTGAGGTCGTCCACAAAAGGCGAAGCGCCGAGAGCCTGGGCTCTGCGTTGGCGTTCAATCGAGTGCCGCACGGTCCGGGCCAGCAGCGCGCACTCCAGCTCGCTCTTTATCAGGATGTCTTGCGCGCCATCTCGCAATAACCGGTTGGCCAGGTGCGGATCGTCTTCATCGGCCAGGATCACGATGGGTGCGCCTTTGACGGCGGCGCTGATTTCCAGAAACGTGTCCAGCAGGGCCGGGCTGTCGGGCAAGCTCAGGTTCAGCAGGATCGCGTCGAAGGAGCCCTGGCGCAAACAATCCAGCGCATCCGAGAGCTGTTCGACCTGCACGATGGTGGACGTGCGCCAGTTGCACCAGAGGCGGTTCTCTTCAATCTCGATGAGCGCCTCGCACAGAAGCTGCTCATCGTCGAGGTCGTCTTCCACCAGCAGGAGTTTTAGAATCTTGGAGTCAGTCACTCGCCGTGATAGTGCGCGGCGGGAGACTTTCTTATCAAGCTTTGTGGGCCGCATCGCCGGCTTTTAGACAGCGAGTTGGTATTCCTTCAGCTTGCGATACAGGGTGGTGCGCCCGATGCCCAGCAGGTTGGCGGCGATGGCGCGGTCGCCTTTGGTGTATTCCAGCGCGTTGAGGATCGCCTGGCGTTCCATCTGTGTCAGCGGAACAATGGGCGGGCGTTCGGCCATAGTGCGATGCTCGTGCGCCGGGGCTTCTCCAGGGGGCTTGGCCAGGGGATGCGAGCCCACCGCGGCGGACAAGAACTGCGCTTTACGCGCGATCAAATGATTCTGGAGCATGGAAGGCAGCTCGGCGGCATGCAGCAGCGGGCCGGAGTTGATGGCCACCATGTGTTGTATGCAGTTTTCCAGCTCGCGAACGTTGCCCGGCCAGTCGTAGGAGAGCATGGCCTCGAGCGTCTCCTGGGTCAGGGTATGGCCCCTGCCATGCCGGCCGAGGAAATGCGCGATTAGCGCCGGAATGTCTTCCTTGCGGTCCCGCAGCGGAGCCAGCCGCATGTTGACGACATTGAGCCGGTAGAACAGATCGCGGCGGAACGTGCCTTTCTCAACCTCTTTGGCCAAGTCGCGGTTGGTAGCCGCGATCACGCGGAAGTCCGAACGCCGCTGTGTTAGGGAGCCAACCGGCCGGAATTCCTTCTCCTGAAGCACGCGCAGTAATTTCGCTTGCAGATCGAGCGGCAGCTCTCCAATCTCGTCGAAAAAGGCAGTGCCCTCATTGGCCGTCTCGATCAGCCCCGTCTTTGCGCCGGCCGCCCCGGTGAAGGCGCCCTTGACGTGTCCGAACAACTCGCTCTCCATCAGCGGGCCCACCAGCGAAGAACAGTCGATGGTCACGAAAGGCCCTACCGGAGTCTGATTGTAGATGGAGCGCGCGACTACTTCCTTGCCGGTACCCGTCTCTCCGAGCAGCAGGACGGGCCAGCGGCAACGGCCGAGCTTTTCCACCATGCGAAGAATGTTGCGGAGTCTGGGAGACTGCCCTACCAGGAGCGGAGGAGGGTGCTGTTCGGCTTGGGCTACCATTCTTTTTCCTTGGATCGGCGTCCTTCGGGAATATAGTGTCTAGTACCTTGATAAACTCTACGAGGACTTTAGTTTTTCAGCAACACCCCAGGGTGTTGAATGCGGGGATCATTTGCGGTGTCGCGGCCACCTCATTTGTGGGGGGCGCATTAGTACGGCTCGTAGGGTGGGCAGGCCGCCGCTGAGGCGAAAACCCGAGCGTGGTTCTACGGTTGAGACTCCGCAGTGGCCGGGTCTGCAGTTGCTGGACGCACTGAAGCAGAGGCGTCCAGCCGTACCACAAAGCAGGTACCCGTTTCCTGCCGGACCTTAGCCGCGAGCGCCGCGGCGGCTTGCTCGGATGGTTCGCGTCCCACCAGCACGCGCCAAAGCGAAGGATTCCCCGGACGTAGGACCAGGCGGGCGGGCCCGTACTCGTGGTCGAGTGCGTCGCGGACGCGCTCGGCCCGGTCCCGGTCCCGGAATGCGCCCGCTTGCACACCGAACCAACCGGCGCCCGCAGCCGGCACCGAGAGGACGTCCAGGCGAACCCGCGCAACGCCGGGTCCGATGAGGCCGATGGCCTGCGCCGCGGCGTGCGACAGATCGATGATGCGTCCATCCACGAAGGGACCGCGGTCGATGATGCGGACGTCCACGGTCTTGTCGTTCGTGAGATTGACCACACGCACCCAAGTGCCGAACGGAAGCGTGCGGTGCGCCGCTGTGAGCTGCTCCATGTCGTAGATCTCGCCATCGGCGGCGGGCCGGCCATCATAAGGATGTCCGTACCAACTGGCTAACCCCGTCTCGCCGGAGCGAATCTGCGGAGGCGCAGGGAGCGTCGCGGTGACGCGGTGTTTCTTCGCGCAACCGGCAAGCGCGAGTGAGGCCGCGAGCAGCGCGAAGGCGGCAGATGCGGGGCGCAAGGCCATTTGGTCCGATCGTAGCGCGCGGTTGGGCGGCGGGCAAGAACAAAATCACGCGGTTTTGACGCGGCGAATCTGAGAACAATCTCACATAGAAATGGTTTTGCGGCCTACGAGGGCCTCCGCGGCCGGTACGGAGGGGTCCGATGTGCATTTTTTTCTTGACTTTCGCCTCAAAGAACCTTATATATGAATCACACTGCGATCCAACGATCGCAAATCTGATGTTAGGGAGAATCAATCGATGAAGAACGCAACAAAGAAGGCTGCGAAGAAGGCCGCGAAGAAAGCGCCCGCCAAGAAGAAGAAATAGTGTTGGCGCCCCGAGAGGGCTCGCAGTCAGTTTAGGGTTCATGCAAACGGCCCCGAGAGATCGGGGCCTTTTTTATTGCCTGTTGGAGCTGGTTTCAGCCGATGTGGTTCAACGCCGCGCGCAATTCATCGATCGTCATCGCACCCGGATGGTACAGGCGCACGATGCCGCGGCGGTCGATCAGCACCAGCGTGGGCGTCGTGCTGGCGCCGTAGTTGCGGAAGTTGGCTTCGCTAACCGGCGCGGGCAAATCCAGCAAGTCCGCGTAGTATTGATGGCGGATCTGGTCGATGTACTTCAGCTCTTCGGCGGGGCCGGCTTCCTCGCCCTTGGCCACATAACCGTAGTGCTGTGTCGGAGCAACAATGACCAGACCTTTGTACTCCTTCCGAAGCTCCGCCAGGATGTGCTCTTCCTGCTTGCAGTCCGGACACCAGTGCGCCCAGAAGAACAACAGGACCGGCTTGCCGCGTAGGGCGAGCAGAGGGACCGGCTTGGCTCCCAGGTACGACCGCTCCTCCAGCGCGGGCGCGGGCTTGCCCTCCAGCGTCAGCAGGTTGATATTCTTCTGAATCCGGGTCCGGATGGACGTAGCACGGTAGGTGGCCAGTTGCTGCCGCAGAAAATCCAATGCATCGCCGCGCCGGCCTTGGACCATCATCAGTTCGGCTTCGACCTCGAGGGCGGCGCCGAGTGCGAGGGGCAGATGCGGTTCGGCGTCGAGCGGCCGTTTCTTCAACTCCGCGAGCGCCAGACGCTCGGTCTCCTGAGCGTTCGCTTCGGCTTTGTCAAACTGCCGGGTGTAGAGCTGGCCGCGCGCCAGCCAGGATAGGGCCTCCAGATACTCCGGCGTGACGCCGAGGTGCGCGCGATAGTTTTGCACCAGAGCTTCGGCCAGCGGGAAGTTCCCCTTCGACATCGCCTGCTCCACGTCGGTGACCACGGCCGCCACTGCCGCGACCGCCACCAAGCCCGCCGGTATCAGCTTCCGGAGCATCTACATCGAGGATAACAAGCGGCCGCCGTCGACGATAATGGTCTGGCCGGTCAGATAGGACGACTCGCCGCTGGCAAGCATCACCGCCACTTCGGCAATCTCGGGCGGCTGCCCCAGGTGCTTGATGGGCTGGATCGACATGAGCTGCTGAAGCCGCGGCTCGTCTTTCCAGTAGTACTCGCTCAAGCGGGTCTCCACCAGGCCCGGAGCAATCGCATTCACGCGCACGCCGTGGGGGCCGAGTTCCACCGCGTAGGATTGCGTCATCATGATCAGCGCGGCCTTGGTCATGCTGTACAGCAGGCTATGAAACTGCGGGCGGATGCCGGCGATGGACGCGACGTTGATAATCGACCCCCAGCCGCGCGCGCACATGCCGGGCGCGACCAGACGCGTCAGCCGGTACGCGCTCTTCAGATTCACGTCCACCATCTTGTCGAACTGGGCGTCGGTCATTTCGACGGCCGGCCCCTGCGCGATATTAGTGGCGGCGTTGTTGACCAGGATGTCGATGCGCCCGTATTCGCCTATCGTGAACTCCACCAGGCGTTCCAGATCCTCGGTGCGCCCCACATGGCAGGCCAGCGGTGCGACGCTGCCGGCCATTCCGCGCAGCTCCGCGGCGACTTCGTTGAGCGTCTCCTGCTGGCGTCCGCAAATCACGACCAGCGCGCCTTCACGCGCGAAGGCTCCGGCCACAGCTTTCCCGATGCCGCGGCTCGCACCGGTGACGATTGCAATTTTGTCTTTCAGTCGGCTCATCTGCCGGGCGCGTCACAGCTTCATCTGTTGCAGGTATTCGCGGAACGGGCCGCCGAGATCGTAGCGGCGCAGGGCGAACTCGACGGTGGCCTTCAAAAAGCCCAGCTTGTCGCCGGCGTCGTAGCGCGTGCCCTCGAAGCGGTATCCATAAATGGGACGGTTGCGGAGCAGGTGCTTGAGCGCGTCGGTAAGCTGGATTTCGCCCCCGCTGCCCGGTTCGATGGATTCGATGGATTGGAAAACTTCGGGGGTCAGGACATACCGGCCGATGATCGCGAGATTCGATGGCGCTTCCCCCGGCTTCGGTTTCTCCACCAGGTTGCGAATGCGAAACAGCCGGTCTTTCCCGGAATTGTGCGACACCGGCTCGGCGTCCACCGCGCCATAGGCCGAGATCGCATCACCCGGAACTTCCATCAGAGCCACAACCGATGCGCTGTAAAACTCATATACGTCCAGAAGCTGCCGGAGGCAAGGAATCTCGGCGTCGATCACGTCGTCGGAGAGCACCACGGCAAATGGCTCCTCGCCGACCAGGTCCTTGGCGCGATGCACCGCGTCGCCCAGCCCGAGCGCTTCCTTCTGCCGGACGTAGGCGATGTCGATCATGTCGGAGACATCCCGCACGATTTTCAGCAGCTCTTTCTTGCCTTTGGCTTCCAGCGTTTGTTCCAGTTCGAAGCTGACATCGAAATGGTCTTCGATGGCGGTCTTGCCGCGCCCGGTCACGATGATGATGTTCTGAATACCCGAGTGAATGGCTTCCTCCACTCCGTATTGGATGAGTGGCTTGTCCACCAGCGGCAGCATCTCCTTGGGTTGCGCCTTGGTGGCGGGCAGGAAGCGCGTGCCCAGGCCTGCGGCCGGGAAGACTGCCTTGCGCACTTTGGGAATCATGTGGTTGGAATCTCTTTCGTCGTTTTTGGTTTCTGGTTAAAGATCGCCAAAAAGCTCCGATGGCGTTAATTGGAACGAGTAGTCCGGCAAAGTAAGTGAGGAGACGTTTTGTAGGCCCAGCTCGGTGTACACGGAGAATCGCTTGGCCAGTGGATCGACCACCCAGATGTTGGCCACGCCCCAGATGCGGTATTCCTCCAGCTTTTCCATGAGATCGTGATAGCGGTCGTCTTTGGAAAGGATTTCGATCACCAGCAGGGGCGGTGAATCGGGAACCGTAGTCTGTGGCGGAGTGGCAAACACTGCTACATCGGGAATGCGGTAGACCTCCGGCTCCACCCTCATTCGCACCTCAAGACACGGGTACAAGCTGCGGGACGGAGTCAGACGTCCGAACGCCAGCGATAACAGGAACTGGATTCTTCCGTGGATATAGTCTGGCATGCTGCGCTCGACAATCTCGCCGTGCACGAACTCGGCGTCATGCTCGAACGTCATATGCAGGTACTGCTCGGCCGTGATCTGCGCCCTGGTGGCCATCTGTGGGAAGCATAGCATGGCGCGCCGCCCCCGGATTTCTTCCATCTGGCCTTGAAATCAAGCGTTTCGACACCCCCCGTGCGGCCGGGAAACGGCCTCGCGCTATAATGAGGCTTACTCACCGCGCGGTCCGGCTGCTGGCCGTGCTCTGGAGATCAAATGGCTTACGTTATCGCAGAACCATGCATCGGTACCAAGGACACGGCGTGCGTCGACGCCTGCCCGGTGGATTGCATCCATCCAAAGAAGGACGAAGCGAACTTCGGCGAGCAAAACATGCTCTACATCGATCCGGTGGAGTGCATCGATTGCGGCGCGTGCGTACCGGTTTGCCCGGTGTCGGCCATCTTCGCGCTGGACGACCTGCCCGAGAAGTGGTCCAACTTCGCCAAGACCAACGCCGACTTTTTCGGCCGCTAGCCCTTACGGGCGATACACGGCCGAAGTAGTGTCGGTCTCCCAGACTCTCACTTCCGAGATCCGCACCGGAACCTCGTTTTTCAGGCCGGTGCTCAACCGATCGAAGAAATACTTGGCCATGTTTTCTGCCGAAGGGTTCATCTCGTCGAACGGCGGCAGATCGTTGATGAAGCGGTGATCCAGATATGCCACAGCTCCGCTGATCAACTGATTCAGGTCCAGGAAGTCCACCAGCAGTCCGGCGCGGTCGAGCTGGTCGCCCTGCACGGTCACGCGCACGCGGTAGTTATGGCCGTGCACGTTCTCGCACCCGCCTTTGTAGTCCCGCAGGGCGTGCCCGGCGGCGAAGGTCTGTTCTACAGTGACTTCAAACATGGAAAAATTTCTCTACGTCGCTCAGTTTCGTGGTGAAACGGTAATCCGGGAGGCTGTCGAAGAACACCTGCCCGTACCTCTGCTTCGTAATACGATTATCCAGCAAAACCAGCACGCCGCGGTCGGTCTTGCTGCGAATCAGACGTCCGAAGCCCTGCTTCAAGGCCAGCGCGGCCTGAGGGATCTGGTAGTCGTAGAACGGATTGCCGCCTTCTTCGCGGATACGTTCGATGCGCGCTTCCACCACCGGGTCGCTCGGCACGGCGAACGGCAGCTTGTCGATGATGACGCAGCTCAATTGCTCGCCCTGCACGTCCACGCCCTGCCAGAACGAGGACGTGGCGAACAGGACGCAGTGCGGCGTGGCGCGGAACTCATCTAGCAGAGCGCTGCGCGGTCCGGTGCCTTGCAGCAGCGTCGGGTAGTCGATTTCGAGCGAGACACGATCGTAGACCTGGCGCATCTGCTGGTAGCTGGTGAACAGGACAAAAGCACGGCCCTCGGTGTGGCTGAGGATGCGCGTGATTTCCTCGCCCGCGGCGCGCGTAAAGGCGGGTGTGCGGGGATCGGGCAATTGTTGCGGAACATACAGCAGCGCCTGTTTGGAGTAGTCGAAGTGGCTCGGCACCACCAATGACCGGGCATGCCGGATCCCCAACCGGTGCTCGGCGAATTCGAACGTGCCCCCCACCGCGAGCGTGGCCGAGGTCAGGATGACCGTGTCTAGCTTCTCGAACAGCTTCTCTTCCAAAATCGAGGAAACATCGATGGGCGTGGCCTGCAGGAACACGCCACGGCCCCGCCGCTCCACCCAATAGACGTAGGATCGGTCGTCGCCTTTGCTCCACAGCGCCAACCGCTGCTGCAGTTCCTGCGTCCGCCGGAACAGCGGGATCACTTCGTCGGGTGCGCTTTTCACCAGTTGCAGGTGCGTGCCGATGAGTTCGAGCGCGCGCTGCACGTCTTCGTAGGCGTCCTCGTGCTGCTCGAAAAACGCGGTGTGGCCCTTGAACGCCACGCGTCCCTCGGTTTCCCCAAACAGCGCGAAGAACTGCTGTGAGCGATCATCCAACGTGTCCAGGATGCGGTCTAACTCGCCCGAGCCGAACTGTTTGGCGCGCGAGACGGACGCGATGTCACGCACCAGCTCCTGGACCTGGTAGTTGCTCACACCCAGGCCGAAATATTTCCCCGCGACATCCTCGATCTCGTGCGCTTCGTCAAACACCACCGCCGCGTAATCTGGAATGATGCCGGCGAAATCGTCGTCCTTCACGGCCAGGTCGGCGAAGAACAGATGGTGATTCACGATGATGATGTCGCTCTCGTGCGCGCGGCGGTGCATTTCGGTAATAAAGCAGCGCTCGAACTGCTGGCACTTCTGGCCGGTGCACAGCTCGCGCCGGGCGTCGATCTTCTGCCAGGCCGTGCTCGACTCGGGCAGCGTCTTGATTTCCGCGCGGTCGCCCGTGCTTGTCGTCTTCTCCCATTCACGAATCGTTTGAAAGTCGGCGATCTCCTCCAGACCGCTCAGAATGGGCTCCCGGTCGGCATCGTAGATCTTCTGGCGGCAGGCGAAGTTGTTGCGCCCCTTCATGTAGCACACCTGCAACGGCCGCTCAAAATGCCGCTGCAGGAATGGAACGTCCTTGAAGAAAAGCTGCTCTTGCAGATTCTTCGTTCCGGTGGAAACCACCACGCGTTTGCCCGAAAGAATCGCGGGCACCAGGTAGGCGAGCGTCTTGCCGGTGCCCGTTCCGGCGTCCACCAGCAGGCTCTTTTTGTCCGCCAGTGCGGCCTCCACGGCTTCGGCCATTTCGAGCTGGCCGGCGCGGAACTCGTAGCGCGGATGCCATTTCGACAGCACGCCCTGGCGGGAGAAGAATTGGCGAGCGGTCAGCGTGTTGGCGGCGGAAGACACCTTTTTGATTCTGACACGTGCCAAGATAAGAGAAACCATGCCCGACTACAAAATGCTCGAAAGAGAGTTCCACCGCATTCTTTACTTGACCCGGCGGCCGGTCGCCGTCTGCCTGCGGGCGGAAGCTCCCACCGGCGTGGAAACGTTCTCCGGTTCGGAACCCTCCGGCTGCAGCTTCTGGCGGCTGGCGGCGCATGGCCGCGTGTTCTCGACCGTGCCGTCCGATCACTACAATTGCCCTGTCGGCGCGCACACGCACAAGATCCCCTTGCCGGAGAACCGCACCAATGAGCTCCCGGAAATCCTCCAGACCATGACAGGCCTCGGCTATCTGAAGATGGAGGAAGTGCCCGGAATCCCCGTTCTTCAGGAGACGCCGAAGAACATCGTGTTCGCTCCGCTCGGTGACACCCCGGTCGACCCGGATGTCGTGCTGTTTGCAGCCCAACCCGGTAAGCTCATGCTGCTCGAAGAAGCTGCCGGCCGCGCAGGTGTCGGATCTACGATGCAGCTCCTGACGCGCCCGACGTGCATGGCGATTCCGGCGGCGCTCGCGCACGGCGTGGTGACCAGCGCCGGATGCATTGGCAACCGCATTTACACCGATCTCGGCGACGATGAGCTGTATTCGGTGGTCCCCGGCGCAGCTTTGGAGCGCGTTGCAACGGAGCTTGCGACCATCGTCGCGGCCAACGAGGCGCTGGCGCAATACCATCGCGCGCGGAGGCATCAGCTCTCAACGGCGTAGCTCGATCCATCGCTCGCGCCACGGTAGAATCGAAATACGGATGCGAACCAAGGTCGCCTGTGCGTTGTTGCTGGCTGCCAGCCTGACGGCGCGCCAACCGGTGCGCGCGCGCCATGGCATGGTGGTGGCGCAGGAGCCGATCGCCGCGGACGTCGGCCGGGCCGTTCTCAAGTCGGGCGGAAATGCCATTGACGCGGCCGTAGCGGTTGGGTTCGCGCTCGCGGTCACGTATCCTTACGCCGGCAACATCGGCGGCGGCGGCTTCCTGCTGGCGCGCTTTGCCGATGGGCGCACTACTTTCATCGACTTTCGCGAGAAGGCGCCCCTCAAGGCCACTCGCAATATGTATCTGGACTCGCAGGGCAAGCTGACACCGGACAGCCTGATTGGATGGCGAGCCTCCGGCGTTCCCGGAACCGTCCGAGGCTTCGAACTGGCTCACCAGAAATACGGACACACGTCTTGGGCGGAACTGCTGGAACCCGCGATCACGCTCGCTTCAGGCGGTTTCCCCGTCTCCTACAGCTTTGAGCAGTCGCTAAAGCAGGACAGCCAACGTCTGGCGCAGTTCCCTGAGTCCAAACGCATCTTCATGGCGGCGCATTACGGCGAAAAGTTTATCCAGCCGGAACTGGCGGCGACGCTTCGACGTATCCGCGATCATGGCGCCAGTGACTTCTACGAAGGCGAAACCGCCCACAAGCTCGCCGCTGCGATGGCGGCCCACGGCGGCTTGATCACTCTGGCCGATTTGAAAGCCTACCAGGCCGTGGAGCGCCAGCCGTTGCACGGGCGCTACCACAACTATGAAATTCTGACTGCGCCTCCACCCAGCGCGGGCGGCGTCGGGATCCTCGAAATGCTCGGGATGCTGGAAGGCTCAGGCTACGAGAAAACCGGTGCCGGCTCGGCGGCGTCCATCCATTACGTCGCCGAGGTGATGCGCCGCGCGTACGCCGACCGCAGCGAGTACTTCGGCGACCCGGATTTCGTCACGGTTCCCGTGAAGAAGCTGCTCGATCCGCGCTATCTCGCCAACCGCCGCGCCAGCATCGATCCGCAGCACGCCACGCCTCGCGGTCAGATCCGCCCCGGGAACCTGAAAGTCTACGAAAGCACGGAAACCACGCACTACGACATCGTGGATAACCAAGGAAACGCCGTCGCCGTCACGTACACCTTGAACAACGGGTATGGCAGCGCGGTGACGGTTCCGGGCCTGGGATTCCTGCTCAACGATGAGATGGACGATTTCGCGGCGAAGCCCGGCTCGGAAAACCTCTTCCACCTGATTCAAGGCGAAGCCAACGCCATCCAACCGTCCAAGCGCCCGGTCTCGTCCATGGTTCCGACCATCCTGCTGCGCGGCGGCAAACCGTTTCTGGTCCTGGGTGCCCCCGGCGGATCGCGCATTCCCAATGGCGTGCTGCAAGTGATCCTGAACGTGGTCGACTTTCACATGAACGTCCAGGATGCGGTAGACTGGCCGCGCTTTCATCATCAATGGATGCCGGACGTGCTGTATGTAGAGCAGGGCATTTCTCCGGATACAATCAGTCTCCTGCGCGCCATGGGATACAAAGTCTCTGAGTATGCGCCCGGGCAGGGGGTGGCGCGCGTAGAAGCGATTCTCGACGACGATGGCTGGCTGGAGGGCGGCGCCGATGGGCGTGGCAACGCCAAGGCCGAAGGATACTGAGGGAAGACCCAGGAAGACGATCCCGAATGAATCACGTTCTCTCGACGCACCTGCTCGTGAACCATCGCTTGACCACCGTTTGGCTGGACAAGGTCCGGCAGGCCGGCGTGCCTGCCGTGGAAATTTTCTGCGCGCGGCAGCATCTGGATTACCGGGATCGCGCGCAAATCAACGAACTCGGACACTGGTTCCGCGACTCCGAGCTGAAGCTGCACTCGTTGCATTCGCCCATGTATAGCGACGATATGTGGGGCCGCTCGGGTCCGAACGCCCATCTCAATCTCACCGAACCGGTGAAATCGAAGCGTTTGGAGGTGCTTGACGAGATCAAGCGAGCCGTGGATATCGCCGAAGTTGTTCCGTTCCGCTATTTGATCCAACACCTGGGCGTTTCCGAGGAGGAATACGACGAGCGTAAGATCGAATCCGCTTTCACCGCGCTCGAAGAATTGAATCTGTTCGCGCGCGAGCGCGGCGTGGAAGTACTGCTCGAGAACATTCCCAACCAACTTTCCAGCGCCGGGCGCCTGGTCAATTTCCTCGATCAGACCCACCTGAAGATGAACTTCTGCCTGGACGTCGGGCACGCGAACATGAACGAGGGGGTCGCCGCGGCCTTCACGATCCTGAAAGGCCGCATCCGCTCCACCCACCTGCACGACAACAATGGCTCGGATGACAGCCACCTCTGGCCGTTCTTCTCTCCCGCCGGAACCATCGATTGGGCCGAGACCATGACGCTGCTGCGGTCGCTGCCGGACGGCTGCCCGGCGCTGCTCGAATTGCGCGACTATCCCGAATTCCCGCTGCCCCAGTCGCTCGACACCGTGAAGCAGATCTTCGAGAAGCTGGAATCCATTTGATGGCCTACGCCCGCATTCGCATCGAGGACGCCGGGCGGCACGCCGGCGAAGCTGTCGAGATCGCCGGATGGCTTTACAACCTCCGCAAGTCCGGCAAGATCGTGTTCCCGCTGCTGCGCGACGGCACCGGCATCATTCAGTGCGTGGCCGTGAAGGCCAATTTGGACGAGGCGTTGTTTGAGTCGCTCAAGAACCTCACTCAGGAGTCGTCCGTGATCGTGCGGGGCAAGTTGCGCGCCGAACCACGCGCGCACGGCGGTTACGAGCTGGACGTGGAAGGCGCTGAAATTGTCCAGCGCGTCCCGGAATCGGACCCGTATCCCATCACTCCCAAAGAGCACGGTACCGATTTCCTGATGGATCATCGCCATCTGTGGTTGCGCAGCAAGCGCCAGCACGCTGTCATCCGCGTGCGCCACGAAGTGATCCGCGCGGTCCGCGAGTATTTCGATACGCACGGCTTCACTTTGGTGGATACGCCCATCTTTACGCCAGCGGCTTGTGAAGGCACCACGACGTTGTTCGAAGTGAACTACTTCGAGGACGAGAAGGTCTATCTCACGCAGTCCGGACAGCTCTATAACGAAGCCGACGCCATGGCGTTCGGCAAGGTGTATTGCTTCGGACCGACGTTCCGCGCTGAAAAATCGAAAACGCGGCGCCATCTCACCGAGTTCTGGATGGTCGAGCCGGAAATGGCGTACGCCACGCTGGAAGACGTCAAGCAGGTGGCTGAAGAGATGGTGGTTTACGTCGTCGGCCGCGTGCTCGAGAACCGCCGTACCGAACTGGCCGACCTGGAGCGCGACGTCAGCAAGCTCGAAACCGTGAAAGCGCCGTTCCCGCGCACGAATTACGACGACGCCGTCAAAGTGCTGCAGAGCAAGGGCAGCGAAATCCAGTGGGGCGGGGACTTCGGCGCCGCCGACGAAACCATGATCACCGAGGGCCTGGACCGGCCGCTGATGGTGGACCGCTACCCGACGCAGGTGAAGGCGTTTTACTTCCAGCCCGACGCCGAGCGCCCCGAGCTGGCATTGGGCGTCGACGTCATCGCGCCGGAAGGCTACGGAGAGATCATCGGCGGCGGCCAGCGCATCCATGATCTCGATCTGCTGCTCAAGCGCCTTGAGGAACACAATCTGCCACGCGAAGCGTTTGAGTGGTATCTCGACCTCCGCAAGTACGGCAGTGTTCCGCACGGCGGTTTCGGCATGGGCATCGAGCGCTTTGTGGCCTGGATGTGCGGCCTGGAACACATCCGCGAGACGATCGCCTTCCCGCGGATGTTGTACCGGACCCGGCCGTAGCCAATGCCCCAGCACAACATCGCGATCCTCGGCG
This sequence comes from Bryobacteraceae bacterium, assembly GCA_035501155.1. Taxonomy (GTDB): domain Bacteria; phylum Acidobacteriota; class Terriglobia; order Bryobacterales; family Bryobacteraceae; genus Palsa-89. The sequence goes on along the minus strand of DATJWO010000041.1, from coordinate 40,141 downwards.
CGCCCCTCGATCTCGGGGCCGGACGCCGCGGCGTCGACATGGGCCCGTCCGCCATCCGCGTGGCGAATCTCAACGGCCGCCTCAGCGAGCTGGGTTATCAGGTCGAAGACCTCGGCAACGTTCCCGTGATCCAGCCGGAGAGCCATCCGGAAGGCCATCCGCGCGCCAAGTATCTGCCCCAGATTACCGATACCTGCACCCGCCTGGCCGAGCTGGTAGAGAAGGTTATCGGCTCCGGCGGGTTTCCGCTGGTGCTAGGAGGCGACCATTCAGTGGCCGTCGGCACGGTTTCCGGAGTGTCGCACTACTTCCGCCGCCAGAGCAAGGAAATGGGCCTGATCTGGATCGATGCTCACACCGACATGAACACGCCGGACACCAGCCCGAGCGGCAATGTTCACGGAATGCCGCTGGCCTGCTGCGTTGGTATCGGACCAGCCGAACTGACGGGTATTTTCGGCTACTCACCGAAGGTAGATCCCAGGCGTGTCGCCCTGGTAGGAGTACGTTCCGTGGACGGCCGGGAGCGCGGGATTGTACAGGAATCTGGGGTACATGCCTTTACGATGCGCGACATCGACGAGCGCGGCATGCGGGCGGTCATCGCGGACGCCATCCACGTCGCCAGTGACGGAACGGCCGGATTTCACGTCTCATTCGACATGGATGCCGTTGATCCCCGCGAGGCCCCCGGCGTTGGCACGCCCGTGCGCGGCGGCATTACCTACCGCGAGGCGCATCTGGCGATGGAAATGCTAGGCGATACGGGGCAGATGACGTCGCTGGAGGTCGTGGAGGTGAATCCAGTGATTGACGAGGCGAACCGGACGGCGATCCTGGCGGTGGAACTCGTCCTGTCAGCTATGGGAAAGAGGATTTTGTAGCGGCAATGAAAACGCGGGTTGCGGTGATTTATGGCGGGCGCAGCGGCGAACATGAGATTTCCTTGCGTTCAGCCCGATCCGTCATCGATGCGATGGATCCCGGCAAGTACGAGGTGCTCCACTACATCATTTCGAAGGAAGGTAAATGGAGCCCCGGGCCGATCCTGCCGGAGCCTGACGGAAATCCCGGAATCGATGTGGTGTTCCCGGTTTTACACGGAACTTTCGGCGAGGATGGCACCGTGCAGGGGCTGCTGGAGCTGGCGGACCTTCCTTACGTCGGCGCGGGCGTGCTGGCGTCCTCGCTTTCTATGGACAAGGATTTGATGAAGCGCGTCGCCTCCTCCTGCGGCTTGCCGGTGGTGGAACATGTTGTGGTTCCCTGTGACGGACGTTGGAGCATCCCATTCGGATTCCCGATGTTCGTCAAACCCGCCAACCTTGGATCGTCCGTCGGCATCTCGAAGGTGCATAACGGTGAGGACTTGACCGCCGCGATCGAACTGGCCAGTTCCTATGACCGCAAGGTGATCGTGGAGCGCGGCATCACCGGCCGCGAGTTCGAGTGCGCCGTGCTCGGCAACGACAAACCGGTTGCTTCGGCCCCCTGCGAGATTCTGCCCTCACGCGAGTTCTACGATTACGAGGATAAATACGAACTGGATCAGGCGCAAACAGTGATCCCTGCCAATCTTTCTACCGAACAAACGGCCGAATTGCGGCTGCTGGCGGTGCAATGCTACCGCGCCGTCGAGTGCGAAGGCATGGCGCGCGTCGACTTCCTGCTGGAAAGCGAGACCGGGAAACTCTACATCAACGAGATCAACACCATACCCGGGTTCACGTCCATCAGCATGTACCCTAAGATGTGGGAACATTCGGGGCTTCCGATGCCTCAGCTCATTGATCGCCTGATCGAGCTGGCGATGGAACGGCACGAGGCCAGGAAGCGTCTGCGGTATTCGAGGTAATGGTCTTACCGCTTCTATTTCTGTTCGCAGCGCCGCCCAATACGGCGGACCTGGACAGCGCGATCAAGCGCTTCACCGAGCTGCTGTCAGTCGTGGAAGAGCATGCCGCCGATCCGGTGAATACCCAGCAGGCCATCTATCAGGGCGCGATTCCCAACATGCTGCGGCAACTGGATCCGCATTCCATTTTCTTCGATCCGGACCAGAACGAGCAGCTCAAGCAGATGGAGAACTCGGAGCGCAAGGGCTTCGGCACCATCGTGTCGGTCCTGCCGGGCCGCGTCACCGTGCTGCAAGCGCTCCCAGGGTCGCCTTCGTCCAAGGCCGGTCTCCAGCCGGGCGACGACATCGTGGCGGTGAACGGGGTGGCGCTGGCTCGGCTGGAGTTCAACCAGATCGTGGAGTACCTCGGCGAATCGCACCAGCACCGCGCGCAGCTGATCGTCCGCCGGCCCGGCAATGCGCGGCCGCTCGAATTCGTGCTGGATCCCGAGCTGCTGGACTCGCCCAGTGTGGACCGTGCCTTTCTGCTGCGGCCCGGCATCGGCTACATCCGCGTGAATGGCTTCGATCCGCAAACCGCGCGGCAGCTCAAGGACGCCATCGAAAAGCTGGGCGGCGCCAGCATGAAAGGCCTGGTGCTGGACCTGCGCGACAACCCCGGCGGGGTAGTGCAAACGGCGCTCGAATCGGCGGCCTATTTCCTTAAGCCCGGGCAGAAGCTGCTCAGCGTGAAGGGGCGCAGCATCCAGGACCAGTCTGTTGAAGTGCCCAAGACGGCGGAGCCCTACTCGTTTCCGATAGCGGTGCTGGTGAACGGCAAGACCGCGAGTGCGGCCGAGATCCTGACCGGCGCCTTGCAGGACCACGATCGCGCCGCGGTCCTGGGCGAGCCCAGCTACGGCAAGGGCCTGGTGCAGAACGTATTTTCGCTGGCTGGGAACACAGCGCTGGCGCTGACCACGGCCTTCTACTACACGCCCAGCGGCCGGTCGATTCAAAAGCCACTAGCGAGCGGCCACCTGGCCATCGAGCAGCAGACCGCCGAGTATCATACCGATTCAGGACGCACGGTGACCGGCGGTGGCGGCATTCAACCGGACACGGTGGTCCTGCCGGAAGCGCCTTCGCGCCTGCGAGTAGCGCTGGACGCCAGCGGTGTGGTCACGTCCTTCGCCACTCAGTTCATCCAGGACCACAAGATCACCGATTCGTTCGATGTTACTCCGTCGATTCTCGAAGACTTTCAAGTATACGCCGGCCAGCGTGACATTCAGCCCTCGGTGGGCGAATGGGCACAGGAGCGCGATTGGGTGCAGAGCCGCGTGAAGCAGGAGATCTTCAACCAAGCCCTGGGAGTCGCCAAGGGAGACGAGGTGGAAGAGCAGCGCGACCCGGTAGTGCGAGCGGCGCTGGAGCGTTTACTCGGTAGGCTGTAGCTGCGGTTTGCTCTGCAGCTTCGCCCGTATAGCGTGAATGAACACAGGCAGCAGCGACAGGAAGATGATCAGGAGCACGAACTTCTCGAAGTTGCGCCGGACCAGCGGGACCTCTCCCAACAGGTAGCCGAGCACCGTAGTCGAAGCGACCCAGCCCACGGCTCCGAAAACGTCAAAGGACAGGAATCGCGGATAATGCATCCGGCCAACGCCCGCGACAAAGGGCGCGAACGTGCGGACGATGGGAACGAACTTCGCGTAGATGATCGTTTTGCCGCCGTGCTTTTCGTAAAACGCCTTGGTGCGTTGCAGGTACTCCTGCTTGAAGAAGCGCGAGTCGGGGCGATGGAAGATCGCCGGACCGGCGCGCTTTCCAAGCTGGTAGCCGCACCAATCTCCAGCGAGGCACGCGCACATCAGCAGCAGCATGATGACCAGCAGGTTCAGTTCACCGGCTCCCGCTACGACGCCGATGGTGAACATCAAGGAATCGCCGGGTAGGAAAAAGCCCACCAGCAGTCCGGTCTCCGCGAACACGATCGCGGCCAGCGTGCCGTAACCCAGCCAGCCGGTCAACACCGTAGAAAGCAGATGGATCAGTCGCTCGGGCGTGGTGAGCGTCCGCAGGAAATCCAGCAGGGTGTGAATCATGCCCGCTGGTTCTTTAGCTCTTGTACTGCGCGATCAGGCGATTAATCACGTCCTGATGGATCTTGACTTTGCCTTGCCGGATGAGCTGAGTGAGAATGCTGTCCTGCAGCAGGCTCTGCCTGTCCTGCGCCATCTTAGACTTCAATTGAAAGACAATCTGGTCGCGCTCTTGAGGCAGCTTGGACATGTCGGCGTCCTGGCGGCCGGTGATCTTGCCGATGATGGACTGCGTTCCGACGTTGATGGGGCCGAAGGTTGAGCCCACTGGCAGGTAAAAAGACTTGCCGAGGAAGCTGGCGGATCCAATGCCTTCAGCCGCGCCGGTGTGGGGGAAGAAGTCCGTGCTGGTGACGGTCAATCCCACGGCTTTCGCAATGGCATTGAGATCGCCTCCGTTCTGCTTAAGCAGCTCGACGGCCTTGTTCAGCTTCTGCTTGGCGATCCCGACCGACATCACCTGACCGTATTTCTGCCGAACCTGGCTTTCCACTTCGCTGAATTCCGCCTGGCGCGGCGGATGGATCGCCGTCACCACGGCGACGACCAGCTTGTTACCGGATTGCAGCACCGGGCTTACTTCTCCCGCCTTCATGGACACCAGCGTAGAGTTGAGTTGCGGATCCACTCCAATGCCCGGGACCAGGGCTCCAGCCACGAATTTGTCCGACGTCACGAAACTTAGGTTCAACTGATTGGCGATCTGCTGCGCGTTTTGGGGCGCTTTCGCCAACTGCGCGTGCGCCTGATCAGCCAGCTCCTGCATCTTTTCGTTGACCGACTGATTCCGCAGCGTCGTCAGAATCTGGCTCTTGACTTCATCCAGAGTCTGCGTGTGCGCCGACTCCTTCTCCAGGACTTGGATAATGTGGAAGCCGTATTCGGTGCTGATCACGTTGCTGATTTCTTTGGGTTTCAGCGTAAACGCGGCATCCTCAAAGTTCTTCACCGTCTGGCCGCGCACGATCCATCCCAGATCGCCGCCCTTCACGGCGGAACCGGGGTCTTGGGAGTACTTTTTGGCGAGGTCGGCAAAGTCGCCGCCCGCTTTGATTTTCTTCAGCAGATCTTCCGCCTGAGCCTGGATCTTGGGAACTTCGTCCTTAGGCTTGTTCGCGGTGCTCAGAAGGATGTGGCGGGCATGAACGCGCTCCGGCGTGCGGTATTCGTCGCGGTGAGCGTTGTAATAGCTTTGGAGCTGGGCGTCGGAAATCTGGATGGATTCACCGACCTTGGCCTGATCGGCGACAATCATCTGCACGCTGCGGGACTCGGAGATCTGGAAGCCGCTCTTGTTGGCGTTGAAGAAGGCCTGTAGTTCCTCCGGGGTAGGCTTGACGTCGGCAGCCAGCTTAGAGGCGTCGAATCCAATGTAGTCGATCTTGATTTTGTCGTTGCGGTTGTGGAATTCGGCCTCTACCTGCGCGGGAGTAACGATTACGCCCTCGCTGCCGAGCATCCCCAGCGAATTCTCGTACATCGTGAGCCGAACGTTATTCTCAAACTCAGGCACGCTCATTCCGGTTTGCTGCTCCACCGTCTGTTGATACTGGTCCGGCGGCAACGTGCCGAAGGGCATCGAGCGAAGCGCGTCGGCCAGAGCGTGGTCCGAGACGCGGAAGCCCAGTTGTTGGGCTTCATATGCGACCGCGCGGTCGGCAATGGCCTGCTCCACCAATTGGGGAATAAACGTGGCGGCTAGACCTGCCGGCATTTGCCGGCCCTGAAACTGATTGCGGAGGGCCTGTTCGATGTCGGGCACCGTGACCTCGGTTTTGCCGATTTGGGCAACCACCTGATCGCCGGTATCCACGGTGGGAGTGCCATAGCCTGGGATCAGATACACCAGCATCGAAAGCGCGACGATGGTAAGCAACGCGCCCAGGAAGATACGCACCAATTTCGCCCTGCTACGGAATAAATCAAACATGCCAGAGGACTCCTACTAGAAAACGGTGGGTCTAACTTCAGTATAGTATAGCGCCCGCTCAAGACCCCAATTCAACCGGTTTGCCGTGCGGCGTGTGCCGGTAAGCATCCGCCCAGGCCTCCTTGCGAGCCAGTAGCGCCACCGGACCGGCCAGGCCTTTTTCGGCTACCAGGCGCTCCAGTGCCGCCAGCCAGTGTTCGTAGTAATGCGAGCCGTCGTCGGGCTCGCCCCGGTCGGCAGCAGCCTTCAGTTCGCGAGCCAGCGCTTCCGCCCATTCCTTCCAGGTAAAGTGTCCCTGTTCGGACAGTTTGACAGCCAGCGCAAAAGCCTGGGCTTGCCAAGGTTCGGCAAAGACGGGGCCGCCGGTGTCGCGCGGCAAGTCGGGAAGAGCGGACAGGCGGTCGGGATTGGGAGTCGAGTCAGGCTGGTTCAAGATGATCGTCCCAAAGATCTATGTAAACTGCATCACGGTCGGAGACTTCGGCGCCCCACAATTCGCGCGCGGAGAATCGCACGGAGTAGAGATGCTGGGGCTTCTCACCGTTACCGTGAGCATTCGAATCCGGAAAAACGAAGCCACCGTGGTTGCGGTGGATGACCCCGGCTTTACCCCGGGCGTACCGCGGAAGCCTTGTATGACCAATAGGATGCATGTTACGAGCGCGCACCGGCTGGCCCGTCTGGAAGCGGGGCGGCGAGGAGACGTCGCGAGCGGCGGCGACCGACCACTCGGCGGCGATCGCCGGGACCATCTCCGCCATCAGAGGAGGAGTTGATTTGGCCGAGCCAGTCGAGGGCCGGCCGGTGTCGATCTCGGCCCGGGTCACCATTTCGGTTTGGACCAGAAGCTCTACCAGGCGGACGTGCCACTTCTCGTAGTAGCTCATGCGCAGGTATTCGGCGGGCGGAATGCGCTCGATCTCGTAGCGCGACGCATCAATGTTCCACTTGTTCCACCGCCGCATCGCGACGTTCATGGCCAAGGTGAGCGCTTCCCAGCGCTCGTGAAACACCGGCTCGTCCTTTTCGTATTGAATCGGGCCCATGCCGTGCATACCGCCCATGTCGTGCACACCGTTCACGACGACGCTCCGGGCAAGGTAACTTTTGCGACCCCGACCATGGCATCGCGCGTCACCAGCGCAGCCAGTTCATCTTCGCCGAGCCCTTCGGCGCCGGCCGGACGCTCGGGCAGCACCAGGTAGCGCACTTCAGCGGTGCTGTCCCACACGCGCACTTCCACATCACCGGCGACCGTGGTACCGAACTCGCGCAACACGCCGCGGGGATCAATGACCGCGCGCGAGCGATAGGCGGCAGATTTGTACCAGACCGGCGGCAGCCCGAGCAGAGGCCAGGGATAGCAAGAGCACAGCGTGCAAACGATGAAGTTGTGCACCCTGGGGGTGTTTTCGACGACTCTCAGATATTCGCCTTGATGGCTGCCATAGCCGAATTCGGCGACCGCGGCCGTGCCGTCGTCGAGCAGACGTTGCTTAAATGCCGGATCCGTCCAGGCCCGCGCGACAACGCGGGCGCCATTGCGAGGGCCGACCTTGTGCTGGTAGGCGTCGATCAGGGCATCCAACGCGGCCGGGTCGACCAGGCCTTTCTCCACCAGCAACGATTCGAGCGCTTTCACGCGCAGCGCGAGATCGGACGGAACGGCCTGGTGTGCGTGATCGTGGTCCTGTTCGTGATGCGGGCTCGCCATCCGGGCTCCTTTGGGTAGATGATACGTCAGATTCCGGCTTCCAGGCGAAGCGCGAGCAGTTCGGGCAGGCCGGCCTCAAAGATTTTGCGCTGCGCCGACTGCACGTCGTACTCGGCGCGGCACAGCGTCACCAGGCGCTCTTTGGGCTCATAGAAGGCGTAGGCGGCGCGAGGATCGCCGTCCCGCGGCTGTCCGACGGAGCCGGGATTAATCAAATAAGCGGCGTCGGGCTCCAGTTCGATGCCCATCTCCGCATCACCTTGCGCACTGCGTAAGAGCTTGACGCCGTTGCGATGACAGAGGAACGCGCCCTGCACGTGCGTGTGTCCGAAGAATGAGACATCGCACTCCAGGTAGGGCGCCACCTGAGCTACGTCCTGCTCGGAGACGACATATTCGTCTTCATCCAGCGGCGACCCGTGCAGAATCTGAAAGCCGTTGACACGCTCGGGCCCTTTGATGAGATCGCGCAGATACCCGAGGTTGTCGGGCTTCATGACGCTCTGGGTCCATACTGCGGAGGCCTGCGCGACGGGATTGAACCACTCCATGTCCTCCAGCCCTGCGCACACCTTGTCGTGATTGCCGCGCACGATGGCGTTCACGTTGTTGCGTACCCACTCGGTGACGGCATCCGGATCCGCGCCGTAGCCGACCACGTCGCCGCAGCAGACGACGCGCTCGTAGCCGGAGCCGGCGCGGGCGAGCACGCCCTGGAGGGCTTCCCAGTTGCCGTGGATGTCGCTCAGGATCAGGTAGCGCACAGGCGAAGGAGCGAGACCTCGGCGGGCGCGCCGAGGCGAACCGGAACACCGATGGTTCCCAGCCCCGACGAGACATAAACGGACGATGCGCCGCGGCGGTAGAGGCCGCGCACAAAGGGAGTAAAGAAGCGGGCGACGTCCAAGTGCTGGTCGAGAATCTCGACGTTCACCTGTCCGCCGTGGGTGTGGCCGGCGATGGTGAGATCGTAACCCTGCGCGGCCGCGACGGGAAAAACGTCCGGATTGTGTGACAGCAGGACGTTAACGGCGCCGGGCGCGATGAGGCGTTCCGCGCCGCGCAGGTAGTGCGATCCCATTCTTTGATAGTCTACGCCCGCGAAATTGAGCGCCGCGCCGCGGAAGCGCAGAAGTTTCGATTGCGAGCGCAGGAAGTCGATTCCGATTCGGCGGCCCTGCTCGGTGACGTAATCCTGGACCTCGGCGTAGACTTCGTGATTGCCCAGACAGCCGAGCACGCCCGCTTCGGCCCGCAAGCGCGCGAGTTGACGCAGACAGGCATCCAACGGATCGCCGCGCCGGGTGATGAGATCGCCGGTGACCAAAGCGAGGTCGGCGCGCGTTTCGTTGGCCATGTCGATGGCGCGAGCAAATTCGCGCTCGCTCAGAAAAAGGCTGAGGTGGATGTCGGTGATTTGGACGATGCGCAGGTTTTGCAAAGCCTGGGGAAGATTGGGGATCGGCACATCGACTTCGGTGAGGCGGAACCGGTTGCGGCCGATGACTCCAACTCCGCCGGCGATCAGAGGCGCAACGCCCAGTCCTGCGCCGGCCGTTCGCAAGAAAGCACGGCGGTCTGGGCGGAATTCGGCGGATCTGCGCCAGAGTCGCCATGCCAGAAACAGCGCGATCAGCCAGACGGTCTCCACTAGCGCCGCGCATTCCACCCAAGTGGACCAGCCGACGGGAAAGAGCAGGAGCACGCGTTGGAAATTCAACAGGTAGCCCAGCGCGAGGACGATGGTGGACACGCCCGCACCGGCCATGACGATACTCTGGCGCCCATGGGCTTCAATGAGCCGGCGGACGAAATAGAACTGGATGCCGAGGCCGCAGACGAGCAACACCAACCCCGGGAAGAAGTGCACGCGGAGAAGCACTGCTCTTATTCTAGCGGCTTGTAAGCCAGGACACAGGCTGATTGTGCACGGCGCGAGTCACGCGGGGCTAACGATGGATATAAATGGGGCGGCCCTTCACGGTAATCAGCGTAAATAGTGGATCTTCGTAGACCTGGATGTCTGCGTCGGTGAGGTCATCCTCGATGGTGATTTCGGGTTCTTCGGCCGGTATTCGCAGGATTCGCAAGACCCGCAGCTTGGCGGCTTTCAGACGGCCCCGCCAATGCCTGGCGCCTTCCCGCGTGGGGCACCGCCCGGATTGGAGACCTGGAGCAGACATTCGGTGGTTAGACTCCTGCTTCGCCAAACCGTTTCATGCTTCGCCCGGCCTTGCCGCCCGAACCGTGAAGCTACAATGTAGCTGGAGGCAAGCCGAATGATTCTGGAAGCGATTCCGATTTCCGAGAAGGAAACGAATCCGTGGGTCTCCGCCGAGGCGCGTTTCAACGAGGCCGCCGAGCTGCTGGGCCTGGACGAAGGCCTGCGAAAGATCCTTCGCACCGCGGCGCTGGAGCTGAAGGTCGCCATTCCGATCCAACTCGACGACGGGCGCCTGGAGGTTTTCACGGGCTACCGCGTCCAGCATTCCATCGTGCGCGGCCCCTCCAAGGGCGGGATTCGCTTCGCGCCGGACGTCACTCTGGATGAGGTGCGGGCGCTGGCCGCCTGGATGACGTGGAAGTGCGCGGTGGTGAACATCCCCTTTGGCGGCGGCAAGGGCGGGGTAATTTGCGATCCGGATCTGCTCTCGCCCGGCGAACTGGAGCGCATCACGCGGCGCTATACCTCCGAGATCATGGACATCATTGGTCCCGAACGCGATGTTCCGGCCCCGGACATCAATACCAACCCGCAAACCATGGCTTGGATCATGGACACGTATTCGATGCACAAGCGCCAGACGGTGACGGCAGTGGTGACGGGGAAGCCGTTCGCGCTGGGCGGGTCGCGCGGGCGCACGGAAGCCACCGGACGCGGTTGCATGATCGTCACCATGCAAGCGCTGCGCCGCTATGGCCTGAATCCGGCGGACACGCGCGTGGTGATTCAAGGCTTCGGCAATGTGGGCGGCATGTCGGCGCGGCTGATGGCGCGATCCGGGTTCAAGATCATTTGCATCATCGAGTACGATGGCGCGGTTTACAACAAGAACGGCCTGGACATCGAAGCGCTCATGAAGCATCGCCAGGAGACCGGCTCGATTACGGGCTTTGCCGAGGCCGAGGACATGGATCGCGACGCGGCATTTTTGCTGGATTGCGACGTTCTGCTGCCCGCAGCGAAGGAAAACGTCATCACGACGGCCATCGCCGACCGTATCAAGGCCAAGATCATCTGCGAGGGCGCGAACGGGCCCACCACGTCGGAAGCCGACGCGGTGCTCGCCGAAAAGAAGATCTTCGTGCTGCCGGACATTCTCGCCAATGCGGGCGGGGTCACGGTGTCTTACTTTGAATGGGTGCAGGACCGGCAGGGCTTCTTCTGGAACGAGCAATTGGTGAACGGGCGTCTGGAAGAGATCATGGTAAACAGCTTCAACGACGTGGTGGGCTTCGCAGACAAGCACAAGGTCCACAACCGGCTGGCGGCGTACATGCTGGCCATCGATCGCGTCGCAAGCGCCATGCAGACGCGCGGACTCTATGCCTGAGGCCGCCGACGGCCAAGCCTCCCCCTCCACGCCGCTGATGCGGCAGTACCACGCAATCAAGCAGCAGGTTCCCAATACGCTGCTGATGTTCCGGCTGGGCGATTTCTACGAGCTGTTCTACGAGGACGCCGTGACGGCTGCGCGCGAGCTCGAAATCACGCTCACCTCGCGCAGCAAGGAAAAAGGGCAGGCCATTCCCATGTGCGGCGTGCCGTATCATTCGGCCGAAGGCTATCTGGCGCGGCTCATTCAGAAGGGCTACCGGGTGGCGGTGTGCGACCAGATGGAGGAGCCGGGGCCGGGCAAGAAGTTAGTAAGGCGGGAACTGACGCGCGTGGTGACGCCGGGCACTGCCACCGAATCGTCGCTCCTACGCTCGCACGAGAATAACTATCTGGCGGCGGTGTGCCGCAATGGGAGCCGGGCGGGGATCGCGTACGTGGATGTTTCGACGGGCGAATTTCGCGCCACGGAGCTGGATACGGGCGAAGTGAACGCGGCGCTGGAGAATCTGAACGTACGCGAGGTGCTGGCTGCCGAATCGGTGACCGATGTGCCGGGGCTGCGCACGGCGCTGGACGACTGGATCTTCAGTTTGGACTACGCCGATCGCGCGCTACGCGAGCATTTCCATCTGCTGACACTGGACGGCTGCGGTTTGGGCGGCAAGGCGCTGGCAGTTTCCGCGGCTGGCGCGGTACTGCACTATTTGCGCGAGACGCAGAAATCGGCGCTGGATCATCTGGACCGGCCTTCGTTCTACGACCGGTCCGACGCCATGATCCTGGATTCGGTGACGGTGCGGAATCTGGAACTGCTGGAGCCATTGTTCGCGGGCGAGACAAGGGAGTCGACGCTCATTCATGTGCTGGATCAGACGTGCACGGGCATGGGCGGGAGGATGCTGCGCAATCGTCTGCTGCGGCCGTGCTTGCAGCTCGAGGAGATCGAAGCGCGGCTGGATGCAGTTGAGGAAGTTTTGGGCGCGACGATTGCGAGGTCGGAGATTCGCAGACTGCTCGGCGGTGTGCTGGATCTCGAACGGCTGCTGGCCAAGCTGACGCTCGGTACGGCGGGGCCGCGGGAGTTACTGGCGCTGGGACGGTCGCTGGCGCTGGCGCCGAAGATCAAGGAACACGTGAGCGCGTTCCAGGCCGCGCGCTTGCGAGGAGTCGCCGGCGAGTTGGACGAGATCCCTGAGCTGCGCGACCGCATTCTGACCGCGATTGCCGAGGAGCCGCCCGCGAATTTAGCCGACGGCGGAACGATCCGCGCGGGATTTCATGCAGAGCTCGACGAACTACGCGACATCAGCCGCAACAGCCGGCAGTACATCGCGCAGATTGAGCTGCGGGAGCGCGCGCGGACGGGAATTCAGTCGCTGAAAGTCCGCTTCAACAATGTTTTCGGCTATTACATCGAAGTGTCGAAGGCGAACCTGCATCTCGCACCGTCGGATTATGAGCGCAAGCAGACGCTGGTGAACGCGGAGCGTTTCACGACGCCGGAACTGAAGGACCTGGAAAGCAAGGTGCTGGACGCGGAAGAAAAGATCCTGGCTCTGGAGCGCGAGATCTTCCAGGAACTGCGTCTGTTCGCGGCTCAGCATGCGGGGCGCATCCGGCAGACCGCGTCGGCCGTCGCCGAGCTGGATGTTACGTGCGCGCTGGCGCAGGTAACGGCCGAGAATCGCTACGTGCGGCCGCGTTTTTCCGATTCGGGCGAGATTCGCATCGTGGCGGGACGGCATCCAGTGATCGAGAAGCTCACCGAAAAGGAGGCGATGCGCTTCATCCCCAACGATCTGTACTTCGACGCAGAGTCACAGTTCATCGCGGTGATTACAGGGCCGAATATGGGCGGCAAGTCGACGTATCTGCGGCAAGCGGCGGCCATCGTAATTCTGGCGCAGATGGGATCGTTCGTGCCGGCGGACTCGGCGACGCTCAGCATCGTAGATCGCGTGTTCACGCGCATCGGCGCGGCGGACAACCTGGCGCGCGGGCGCTCGACGTTCATGGTGGAGATGACCGAGACGGCCGTGATTCTGAACACGGCGACGCCGCGCAGCCTGGTGGTGCTGGATGAAATTGGCCGCGGGACCGCCACCTATGACGGGCTGGCGCTGGCATGGGCGGTGGTCGAGCACTTGCACCAACGCATTCGCGCGCGTACGCTTTTTGCGACGCATTATCACGAGTTGACGGAGTTGGCTGGGCAGTTGCCGGGGGTTGTGAACCTACACGTTTCGGTGAAGGAAGCAGGCGATCAGGTAATTTTCTTACGCAAAGTGGAGCCGGGACGGGCGGATCGCAGCTATGGTATCGAAGTGGCGCGGCTCGCCGGGCTGCCGGTTTCCGTGATTGAGCGCGCGCGGGAGATTCTGTCGCTGCATGAGCGTTCCGAGCAGGCCGTCACGGAGGAATTGACGCCGCACGCGGCGGGGCCGACGCAGATCCAGCTGTTCGAGCCGGTGAATTACCAGATCGCCGAGCGCATCCGCAATTTGAAGGTGGATGAGCTGCGGCCGATCGATGCGCTGCAGTTGCTGAACGAGCTGCAGCGGGAGCTGAAGCGTTGAGGGTTGCTGGTCTGATTAGCGGGACATCGGCCGATGGGATCGATGTCGTGGTAGTAGATATCGGCGAGAGCATCCAGGTGGTCGCAGCGGCTACCGTGCCCTATCCAGGGGATGTCCGCGAAGCGATTCTCTCGGTTTCCAACGCTAATACGCACACGGCGACGATCGCGCGGCTGAACTTCCTGCTGGGCGAGCTTTTTGCGGAAGCTTTGACGCGCACCGGCGTTCCACTCGAGACCATCGACCTGATCGGCTCGCACGGCCAGACCATCTTTCACGAAGGGCAGCGGGTGGAGTTCTTAGGCCGCAAGGTGGCAAGCACGATGCAAATCGGCGAGGCGGCCGTGATCGCCGAGCGGACGGGGATTGAAACGATCGCGGACTTTCGCGCTGCCGATGTCGCAGCGGGCGGCCAGGGCGCGCCGCTGGTTCCGTTCCTCGACTATCAGCTTTTCCGGCATCCCGAGCGCGCCCGCATCGCGCTGAACGTCGGCGGGATTGCCAATGTCACCGTGATTCCCGCAAACGCGGCTCCGGATGATGTGATTGCGTTCGATACCGGGCCGGGCAATATGGTCATGGACGCGCTCGCACCGCCCTTTGACCGCAACGGCGACCGCGCCCGCGTCGGACGCGTGAACACCGTTCTGCTCGGCGAGTTGCTGGCCGATCCTTATTACCATCGCCAGCCGCCGAAATCCTGCGGGCGCGAGCAATTCGGCGCGGAGTTCATCGAGCGTACCGGCATCGACATCGGTACTGCGGCCGAGTTGACGGCACGCACCATCGCGCTGGCCGTGGAACGCTATCCCGCGACGCAGGAGGTGATCGTCTCCGGCGGCGGATCGCACAATCTCTATCTGATGGACCGGCTGCGCGCGCTCCTACGCCCCAAGGTCACGACTTCCGCCGAGTTTGGCATTGATCCCGACGCGAAGGAGGCGATCCTGTTCGCGGTGCTGGCGTACCAGACGCACCAACAGCGCGCGGGTAACCTGCCGTCCGCTACCGGCGCGCGAAAACCGGCCATTCTGGGCAAAGTTTCGTACGGAACAAAACGCGCTCCTGGAGCGTAGGTTTATTAAGAGGTCAACGTCGATGTTTTGCACGAAATGTGGCGTTCAGTTGAGAGATCAGGACAAGTTTTGCCCCGAATGCGGTGTTGCGACGGGCCGGGGCGCGCCGCTGCCGAGGACCGCGGAACGGCTGAGCCGCCCGATGAGCGAGGCCAAGATTGCGGGCGTGTGCGCCGGCTTCGCGCGCTATTTCAACGTAGACGTGACGCTGGTCCGCGTTCTCTGGCTGGTAGTCAGCGTGTGGCCACTTCCCTTGTTCGGCGTCATTTCTTACATCGTGGCCTGGATCGTGATGCCGAAGGACCCGCTGGCTCTGCCCGCGGCGCCGCAGCTGAAGGCGCTAAACGGGCCGGCATCATCCTAGACGCTAGCGCAGCTGGTTCTCGACTTCTTCCAGCCAGTCCGGGCGCTTCAGCACTTCGCGCGGCTTGCTGCCGTCGGGTGGGCCGATGATGCCCTCGCGCTGCATCATGTCGAGGATGCGGGCGGCGCGGCCGTAGCCCAGGCGCAAGCGGCGCTGCAAGGTCGATGTTGACGCTTTGCCCATTTCCAAGACCACGCGCACGGCGTCGGTATACGCAGGATCGTCGGCCCCTTCAAACTCCGCTCCTTCGACCTCTTCTTCATCGGCGGGCGGCGCTTGCAGGAAGGTCTGATCGTATTCCGGCCGCGCCTGGCCTTTCCAGAATTCGACCACGCGATTGATTTCGGCCTCGGTGACAAACGCGCCGTGCACGCGGGTGAGTCGGGAGGAACCAGGCGGCAGGAACAGCATATCGCCCTTGCCGAGGAGGTGCTCGGCGCCCATCACGTCCAGCACCGTGCGCGAGTCCACGCGCGTGGCCACGCGGAAGCTGATGCGCGATGGGAAATTTGCCTTGATCAAACCCGTGATGACGTCCACGCTGGGCCGCTGCGTCGCGAGCACCAGGTGCATGCCGACGGCGCGGGCCATCTGCGCCAGTCGCGTCACGGCTTCTTCCACGTTGCCGCGCTCCACCATCATCAAGTCGGCCAATTCGTCGATCACCACCAGGATGTATGGCAGCGGCTTGAGATCTTCATCCACCGGCTCTTCTTCTTCGAAGAGGCTGCGCGGCTCATTCATGAGCTGGCGCACTTTCTTGTTGAACTGATCGATGTTGCGCACGCCGTGGCCCGCGAGCAGCTTCAAGCGCCGCTCCATTTCGAGCACCGCGTTGCGCAGCGCGTTGGTGGCCTTTTTAGCGTCGGTGATCACGGGCGTCAGCAGGTGCGGAATCCCCTCGTACAGGCCCATTTCCAGGCGCTTCGGATCCACCAGGATCATGCGCACCTCGTCGGGCGTGGCTTTGTAGAGGATGGACATGATCATCGAATTGAGCATCACGCTCTTGCCTGCGCCGGTTGAGCCGGCGATCAACAGGTGCGGCATCGACTCGAGCGCGGCCACTTTGATGCGCCCGCTAATGTCCTTGCCCAGGCAGATGGTGAGGCGCGAATGCGAATCGGCGAATTCTTCCGATTCGAGAATCTGGCGCAGACTGATCACCTCGCGCCGCGAGTTGGGAACTTCGATGCCGACGGTGGGTTTGCCCGGGATGCGCTCGATCAGGATGGATTCGGCTTGCAGGCCCAGGCACAAGTCTTCGGTGAGCGTTGTGATGCGGCTGTACTTCACGCCCGCCTCGGGCTTGAATTCGAACGTCGTGACTACTGGCCCGGGATTGATCTGCACCACGGCGCCGTGCACGTTGAACTCTTCGAACTTGGACTTGATGCGGCCGGCGATTTCCTTCAGTTCCAGAGAATCGTAGCCGCTGCGAGCGGGGATTTCGTTGAGCAGCTCGGTGGCCGGCAGGCGGTATTCGGGATGTTCGACTGCCTCGGCCATTATTGGCTTGGGTTCGCGAGAGCGGACTGGGACTTGCGGCTCCGGTTCGGGCTCGCGTATGGGAGCCTCCCAGGGCGCGGGCTCCGCGGCTGCCTGACGTGCCTCGAAGTCGAGAGTATGGATCGGGATTTCTAAGTGTTCGGGCTCCGCTTCGGGCGTGGCGTACGGCTCCGGAACGGGCGCGGGTTCCGCTGCGTCCACAACCGGAATTGCCGGTTCGACGACCGGTTCCCGGGCGGCTCTCGCGGCCAATGCGTCGGCTCTACGTTGCGCGCGGCGCTCGGCACGTTCGCGTGCCGCTTCCATCCGCGCGCTGCGCCAATTCGTCCAGCGCTGATTCATGCGCCCGAAGAAAGCGAGAGGGCCAGCGAACATCCACGCCACGGTGGACATGGAGAACCTCGACACCAGATACAGAGACAGGATCAGGCAGATCGCCGTCAGGAGAACCGTTCCAGTCAGGTTCAGCGAAGACACCAGCGAAGCGGCGATCAGAATCCCGATGACGCCGCCAGCCGAGAAAGCCCCGTTCCAAGGCTGCCAGACGTGCCAGATCGAAAGCCCGGTCGACAGGCTCAAGAACAGCAGCAACGAGCCCAACACCTTCACGGTAGCGGCTTGAATCGGCGCCGAGCGAATCCATTTCCAGGCCAGCATCCACAACAGAACTGGCAGGCTGAAGGCGCTGAGGCCGAGCAATTGGAAACAGAAGTCCGCGGTATACGAGCCGGCCAGGCCCGTCAGATTGTTTGCATGAATCGCGCCGGTGGCCGAATTCCAGGACGGATCGTGCGCATGATACGAGATGAGGCTCAGGATGAAGAAGAGTCCTGCGAACAGGAACACTAATCCCCCGGCTTCGTTTAGACGGTGGAAGCGCGTCGGTCCTAAAATTCTCATCCCGCTGTGAAGCGGAAAAATGCAGCCAGAGCGATTACTATTATGCCAAAAATGATGCGGTAGTAAACGAAGGGCATCAGGCTGCGGTGGCGCAGGTAGCGGAGGAAGAAAGCGATGACGATGGCGCCCAGGATTCCGGTGAGCACGATTCCGAGCGCGATCGGAACTTTCATTTCCGCCGGCAGGCCACCGGATTTGTGCACGTCATACGCTTTCTTGGCCACAGCGGCAGCGATGGCGGGCGTGGCGAGCAGGAACGAAAAGCGGGCCGCGGTTTCGCGGGTCATGTCGCGGAACAGGCCGGCGCTAATTGTGGATCCGCTGCGCGAGACACCGGGGATCACCGCGAAGGCCTGAGCGATTCCGACCACGATTCCGTCCGCCCAGCCGGTCCTTTCCATGGATTTGTCGCCGATGCGGCGGCGTTCGGCCATCCAGATCACAATGCCCACGATGATCAGCATCGCGCCGATCAAGTAGGGCTGACGCCAGGTCGTGTCGGCTTGTTTGTCGAATAACAATCCAACGATGCCAATGGGAATGGAAGCGACGGCCAGCAGCCATAGCAGGCCGGGATTCTTTCGGAGCTGGGGATCGCTGCCCCAATTGAAGCCAATGCCCTGGCCGATGATCTGGACCCAATCTTTCCAGAAGTAGATCAGGATGGCGACCAAGGTGCCCGCGTGAAGCGCGACGTCGAAAGTCAGCCCGGCGTCTTTCCAGCCGAACAACCAGGGGACCAATACCAGGTGCGCCGTGCTGCTGATGGGGAGGAATTCGGTGAGCGCTTGAACAACGGAGAGCACCACGACCTGGTAGATCGGCATGAAACAGCCATGGTAGCATCCGCTCCCTCACGGGTCGCGGCTCAGTTTAGTGAATGACGACTTTGGCCAAGCCGGCGTTGTTCGCCGAGTCGTAGGCGCGGACTACCAGCAGGTGCTCGCCGGGGTGCAGGTGATCGAGCACAATGTGATACTGCTCGTGCGGCGAATCCGTAACGCCGTCGGCAGCCTCCACGGGCGACCACGGGCCGGCGTCGAGCGAATACTCGAAGCGGCGTAGGGGTGAAGTTTTGTCCGCGACCTCGGCGTCCACTTCTACGCGATCATCGTTGCGCTGTGTCGCCTTGAGCACCACTTCGGGCGGCGTGTTGTCGATCAGCACCGGCGTGCTGACCAGCTCGTCCGTGCGGGCGGCAGCCGCGGCGTTCGATGGCCGGTCGGAAGCCACTACGCGGAAATAGTAGCGGCCGTCGGCCAGAACATCGCCATCCAGCAGCAGAGAATTTTCCGCGATGTTCGTGCGCAGCAGCTTCCATTCGCGCTCGTCCTCGCCGCGGAAATAGACGGAGTAGACCAGGCGGTCGCCATCGGGATCGTCGGCCTGCCAAGTGATTTGCATCTGCGAACCGGAACCGTGCGAGAGGGCGTTTGTGGGTGTTCCAGCTGGCGTGGAGGTATCGCCGGTGTCGGTGACGGTGATGCTGTACGCCGCGGCGGTGGAGCTGGAGGCCGCGGCTTTCTGCGCGGCTCCGGCGCCCGCCTGCATCGTTACGTTGATGCTGCGCACCACCGGCGGATTGTTCTGCGGCAGGTAAGCGAGGCTGACGTTCTCGACGGCCGCTCCCGCGCCTTCCAACTTCGCGCGCCATTGGATGTAGCGCGCATTGGGGCTGCGGATGATGGAATCTTGCGGGTCCGTCAGCGGCTCCGACCAATCGCTCCAGGTAGCGTCGGGCCGCGACGAGTTGCCCGTTCGCGTCGAGAATTGCGCCTTGCCGCCCGTCGTGCGCCAACTAAGGCGGCCCCAACGCGCCACGCTGCCCGAATCGTGCACGGGCGACTGGTAGGTTCCGCTCGCGCCTTCAGAGGCAGACAAACGGAAAAGTTTGCCTACATCGCCGGTAGCGGCCACCAGACCGTTGGGCGATTCGAGCAGCCGTGTCGCCTCGCCTTGCTGGGTCTCGACGATCAGTGTGGCCTTGCGATCCGGGCTCAACCGGTAGATGCGGCCCTGCGCATCAGTGGCGAATATCAGACCGCCGCCGGGCTGCGCCAGCATACTGTAAACATTTTCTTCCTTGGAGCTCCAGAGCGTTTCGACGGTGTCGTCCGGATTGATGCGATACACAGCGGATTTTTCGACGCCGGGAATCTCGGTTAGCGCGCTGGTTGCCGTCGCGGTGGTCTGTTGCAGTGGCTGCGCGGTAGCCCTGGACGCGCCCGCCGTGGGCTTGATGTCAGTTTCGGCTTGGGTGTTGGTCGAGGAATCCGCCGAGTCCGTAACGGTGATGGACATGGCCGGAGCCGTGACGATGGCGCCGGATGACGAGGAGAGCGACGTGGTCAAAGGCGTGTTGCGGTTGGCGATGGATCCACCCAAGGCGGCGGCGTACACAGTCCCATCGGGCATCGGAACAATCGAGCGGATCTCCGGCAGACTCGCGTTATATAACACGAAGGCTTTGTTCTGGCCGCTGATGCGGTAGAGAAGACCGTTCGGTTCCGTGCCGGCCAGCACGTTGCCGTGCGCATCGAACGCGAGCGCGGTTACGTGCGATTGGCCGGTCTCATAAAAGACCTCCGGCTTTCCCGTCCTGTCGACGCGATAAATGTTTCCGGGCTCGCCCGTACCCACAAACAGGCTTCCGTCCTTCGCGAAGACCAGCGACCAGATGTATTTCGCCTTAGGCGCGAAAAATTCAATAGCCTTGCCGTTTTCGATACGATAAACCTTGCCGCTGGGCGACGTGGCCGCATAGAGCGTGCCCGAAGCATCCAGCGCCACGGCGAAGACTTCGGGTTCGTCAGAAGTCCACACAAGCGTCCCGGTGCCTGATGGACTGATGCGATACACGCGCCCGCGATGGCCCGTTCCGGCGTAGATGGACCCGTCAGCAGCCTGCGCGATGCTCCAGATCGTGGGCTGGCCGGAGGAAAAGACCGTCTCCAGTTTCGGCGCCAGCAGCAAACGGCCGTCGCGATCGAGCGAAACACCTTGAAAACGGCCCTTCAGGAAATCCTGGTAGGTATTCATCTCCCAAGTGGCCGTGGTGGCGGACCACAACGGCGTCATCAGAGCCGCGAGAGCCAGACAAGGAGCGCCGAACTTGAAAAACAACTTCATTCCTTCACTTCCACCTGCGCGGTCTTCGTTCCTGTCACGACGACGTTGCCGGTATCGATCTGCAGTTCGTCGATCTTCGATCCGCGCGGCATCAACGCGCCCTGCGCCGCCTGTGCGCGAGCGAGGATCAGGCCCACCGATGGCGGAGGATCGGGCAAGTCGTCGCCTTGCACCTGGAACGCCGGATCGGTGCGCCACACACGCACGTAGGCATTCGTATTCGGCCTGAGATTGTTCAGGAACGAGACAAGCTGCGTCGGGCTTTTCGCAACAGTGGCGGCCATTTGCTGATAGTCCAGCGCATTCGACAAGGAGCCGTCAGAGACCGTGAAACTCAACGGACCTGCGGGCGCGCCCACCGGGACGCGATAACGCACGGTCTTCTGTAACTCGGCGCCATTTTCACCGGTAAACGTGACGTACAGGTCGACCGAATCACCCGGCCGGACTTTGCCGGGCGAAGCGACCACCTGGTCCACCTGGAGCATGCGCTTGCGCTCGGACGCCTCGATCGCCAGCGTGATGTCCTTGATCTTCAGCTTGTCGAAACCCGCGCCCAAGACGGAAGCGATCGGCGAAGCGACGCCGAGCGATGCCTGCGCCGGAACGTTGAAGTCGCCCGCGAAGGTATTGTCCAGCTTGAGCGGCGGGATGCCGCGCTGAAACTCGATGCCGCCGCGCACCGTGTAGCTGCCCAAGCCGAGCGTTCGTTCTGTAGCATCGATGGCCGAATACACCGCCATCTGCACGATATAGGGCGACAGCACGCGATCCTGAACCATCTGCATGTGGTACACGAGCGGCGAGCGACGCCCGTCTTTCATCGTGATCGCGAGCGGGACGGTGTCGGCCTTGCGCCCCAACTCGCCAAAGATGCTCGTGCTGCGGTCCTGCGTGATGGTGCCCATCCACTCCAAGGGCGACGAAATCTTGAAGGAAGACGATAGATTCGGCAGCAGCGCCAGCACTTCGGCGCGCGCAAACGGTAGTTCTGTGTTTCCCGCCGACATGAATTGATGTCCGAAGGCATAGATCTGTTTGCCGTCCACGGCGGTGACGGTGCCTTCCGCGCCGATGCTCAAGTCGCCCGAGAGCAATTCGACTGCGATCATGTCACCGGGCCGCAGCGCCGCCGGGCTGCCCAGCTTGGGTGGCAGCTTGCCGCCGCTCGAAACGCCCTGCCGGGGCTCCAGGCCCAGCTTCTTCAACTCAGGTGCGAAATGCTCCAGCGTCGAGGATGTAAATCCGCTGAAGGAGACTGGGGTGGCGATTTGAACCAGGTTAGTGGAGAGCGCTCCGGCGCCGGAGGATGCGGGCGCGAACGGCACTTCGCGCGGGTAGGCCCGAGCGACGACGGGCTCTTTCTCTTTCACGGCGGCCTGTTCGCCGACCGCCAACATTTCCTCGATCGGCCGGATTCCAGCGATGGGCTCTTTGGCGAAATTGAACGCCAGCGCCACGGCGCCTGCGAGGCGGCCATCGATGTACACTGGACTACCGCTCATCCCCTGCATGACGCCGGTCTTATCCAGCGGTCCACCGGAGAGACGCGCCAGGATCACGGACTGCCGGGGACCGACGTTTTCGAGTACACCCAGGATCTCCACCTGGAATTCGTCAATCTTGTTGCCTGAGAAGACTGTCTTGCCGATGCCGTGCTGGCCGGCTCGCACATCCTTGAGCGGAAAGATCGGCATCTGTGCGAACGCACTGGTGGTCACGATCAGAGTGGTGAAATACCGCAAAAATCCCACGTTCTTATTCTATCGCCCGGCACAGCCGCGCGCCGCTGCAATCGCCAGTACAATCGATGGAATGACGGCGTTCGACGTCATCGTGGTGGGTGCGGGGCCGGCGGGCGCCACAGCGGCTCGGATGCTGGGCGAAGCCGGCGTTTCCACGCTACTGCTCGACAAAAGCTCCTTTCCACGCGATAAGCCGTGCGGTGGCGGGATCAGCGCGCGCGTGCTCAGCCGCTTTCCTTATTTGCACGACGCCCTGGCCGCGATCCCGGTCAACCGAGTCAACAAGGTCTATTTCGAATCGCCGTCCGGCGACGCCGTCGATTACCGGTCAGACAGCGCGCTCTACCTGATGATCCGACGATGCGAGTTCGACAATCTTCTGTTCTCGCTGGCGCGCACACGCGTGGAAGCGGCAACCGCAATGGCTCGGAAAGTGACCGTTCATCCGGATCATGTAAGCGTCGGTACCGATGACAATGAGTACCAAGCGCGGTTGGTCATCGGCTGCGACGGAGCTAATAGCGTTGTCGCGCGTGTTTCCGGGCTGCGCAGCGGCAGCGTGCAGGACCAATACGCCATCGACATGATGGAGGAGACGCCCTACCAGGAATTAAGCACCGCGGAGCGCGACCGGATGTACATCTACTACCGCATCCGCAGTCACTACGGCTACGGGTACGTGTTCCCCAAGACGAGCCACCTGAATGCGGGCATCGGATTCAAGCTGGATTACTACCTTTCCCATTTGCGCGGAGGCCACTACGCGCATCACAAAGCCTTCGTTGAAGACCTGACTGCGAAAGGGCTCCTGGCAGGCGCGTCGAATCCCAACAATTTCCGCGCGTTCCCGCTGCCCATCTCCGGCCCACTGCCGCGTACGTACGGCGAGCGCGTTCTACTCTCGGGAGATGCAGGTGGATTCGTCAATGCGCTGACGGCTGAGGGCATCTACTACGCCATGGTCAGCGGTGATCACGCAGCACGCGCTGCGATCGCTGCTCTACGCACTGGCGCTCCGCTTTCCAGCTACGAGCGAGCCTGGAGAAGCGAGATCGGCGACGAACTGCGGCACAGCGTGCGGCTGCAGAAGCTGCTGCTTTCGGACCCCGAGCGCATCGATCGCGTGATTCGCGCTGCAAGCCGTCATCCGGCGCTGGCCGATGTGCTGGCACGCTACGCCACCGGTTCCATCACGCACAAACAATTCAGGAGCGCGATGCTGCGGCGCGCACTGCCGGTCTATCTTCGCGAAAAGGCGCGAATGTTATTCTCGATTTGAGAGCGCGGCCACATGACTTTCCGGCAATCGTCGTGGCTGGTGGCGGGCGGTCTCGCCCTGTTCGGCTCGCTGTACGCGTTTCAGCGCCCTTTCCGGCAATACCCAGGTATTGAGTACGAAGAGTTCGAACTGCCGCCCGGCTACAACGTCAAAACCGAGTTTGCCTTCGCGCGCCTGATGTATCCGCCGGCTCCAACTGCGATGTTCGACCGGGCCGGTCCGCGATGGGCCGAAGGCATGTCGAGCTGGACGCAGGATTATCCGCGCGCCGACCGCCACTTTCTGCTCGCGCTGCGCCGGCTGACGCGCATCGACGCGCGCTCCGCCGAGCAGCCCGTCAATCTGGACGACGGCGACGACGTGTACAACTGGCCGTGGCTCTACGCAGTGCGTCCCGGCGAATGGCAGCTCACCGACACCCAGGCGCGCAAACTGCGTGATTATCTGCTGCGCGGCGGATTTTTCATGGCCGACGATTTCTGGGGAACGCCCGAGTGGGCCGTGTTCTGGGACAGCATGCGGCGTGTGTTTCCGGATCGACAGGCGGTGGAGCTCGAAAACACCAATCCGATCTTCCATACGATTTACGATCTGGATGATCGCTACCAGGTGCCCGGCGCGTGGGGCCTGCATGGCCGCGGCTACCAGAACGACGGGAGAGTGGCGCACTGGAAGGGAATTTTCGACGATAAGGGCCGGTTGATGGTGGCCATCACGCAGAATTCCGATTTGGGCGATTCCTGGGAATGGGCCGACGCGCCTCAGTACCCCGAGCGATATTCCGCGCTCGGCATTCGCATTGGCGTGAATTACATCGTGTACGCGATGACGCACTGAGGGAGTTTGTGAGGGGGAACTTGCGGGCGCACGGTGGCGTCAAAAGCTCTAATGATGTGGCGCGATTTTGCTGTATCCATGTTGTGTGCCACCTTCGTAGCGGCGGCGCTCGGACAAGGTATACCGACCTTCGAAGCCGCGCACGTGCAGCTCGGCAACCGTCCGGCGCCCCTGGCGCCCGGGATGTTCTTTTCCATTTATGGAGCGAATCTGGGTCCCACAGGTGGCTGCGAAGGCCACGCTGATCCGCAGAACCACGAGGCGCCCAGTCCGCTGCGGCCGACACAGTCTGCCCTGGAGACGCTGATCTATCCCAAGGAGCTTTGCGACACGCAGGTATGGGTCGGCGGGAATCCGGCCGGCCTGCTGTACGTCTCCGGCGGGCAAATCAATTTCAAGGTTCCGCAGGAAACGCCGATCCAGGGCACGGCGGAGTTGCGCGTCGTTTATCACGGGCAGTCCAGCCGGCCGGTCGCGGTTCCCCTCGGGATTGAGACGACCACGCTGTCGTTGGAAGCTAGGGCTCGAGTAGGCATGCCGGTGTGGCTGCGAGTGAAGCTGCCCTATGAGCACGAGCCATCGCTTCGCTATCCGTTCATGATTTTCCCGGCGGCGTTCGGCTGCAACGAGATTGAGGTTAGACGTGATGGGAAGCTGCTCCCTCGCATTGCCGATCTAGCGTCGCAGGCGTTCATGGGCATTGTGATCGCGGGCAATATTTGCGGCTCTATCGCGTTGTCCAGCGAGCCCCACTTCAAAGGAAGGATTCCGCTTCACTTGCAATACCGCTTCGATCAGCCGGGCACCTACGAAGTCCGCCTGATCGAGAGTAGTCCAGGTTCGCAGGCGCCGCCCGTCAGCACCGATTGGACACGCATCGAAATTCTCCCCGCCGGCGCCGGCGACCGCCCGCAGTGGCTCGCGGATCTGAGCGCCCACGCGCCCACCAGTGCAGCGGATCTGCTCAGCGACTTCCTACCGGACCTCCTCGGCATACCGGACGAACAGTCGCTCGCGATTCTGACCGGCTACCTGTACCACCCCGACAGAATCGTCCGCGAATACGCCATGTACGGCCTGACTTACTGGCCGAAGCCGCAGGCCGCAGCCGCGGCTTGGGACCTATTGCGCGTTAACGGTCCCAGCGATGTCACCATTGAGTACCTGACTCATTTTGCC
Source organism: Bryobacteraceae bacterium (assembly GCA_035501155.1). GTDB lineage: Bacteria > Acidobacteriota > Terriglobia > Bryobacterales > Bryobacteraceae > Palsa-89. The sequence goes on along the minus strand of DATJWO010000041.1, from coordinate 14,402 downwards.
CCGGATCACGCGGCCCAAATGGCCGAGGTTTCGATTCCGTTCCTGCAATCGGATTCCCAGGTCCTGACGCTGGGCGCACTGCGAGCGATCTCCCGCATTGTTTTGGCATCCGATTCGCGAGTGAGCGCGCCCCTGCGAGCCCGCGCCGAAGACGCGCTGATCCGCGCCGCCGATCATTTCGCCCAATCTGATCCACAAACGGTCAACGATTATGTATCCGCCATCGGCCAAGCCCACGATGCTCGCGCGCGTGACCTGCTGTGGGACCTAGTCAATCGCCACGTGGGCTTCGAACAAGCTGTGATCGCGCTGGCTTGGCTGAAACAGCCGGCAGATCTGCCCAAGCTCGCGCAACTCGCCCTTCAACGCTCCGACGGCCGGACGCAAGAGCACGAGCTGGCCGGTCTTCCTTTCGCTCTGCACAACGCCTTCGGCGATGCCGCGCTTCCCTACCTGAAGCGCATGGCTGACCTCTCCCCATACGGGCGCGTTCGAATCGAGAGCGCTCGTGAACTGGCGCTGGCAGGCCGGCCTGCCGCGAAGTAAGAAAAGGGTAGACTGCTTATGATATGCCGCTTTCCGCGGGCGACAGACTGGGCGCCTATGAAATCCTCTCTCTGCTCGGCTCCGGCGGCACCGGCGAAGTCTGGAAAGCGCGCGACACGCGGCTGGATCGCATCGTCGCCGTCAAGACCTCCAAGCAAGAGTTCAGCGAGCGCTTTGAGCGCGAGGCCCGCGCGGTCGCCGCGCTGAATCATCCCCATATTTGCCAGATTTACGACGTCGGCCCGAATTATCTGGTCATGGAGTACGTCGAGGGCGAGCCGCTCCAAGGCCCGCTTAGCTTGGAGAAAGCAGCTGAATACGCCAACCAGATCCTGGACGCTCTGGACGCCGCACACCAGAAGGGAATCACGCATCGCGATCTGAAGCCGGGCAACATTCTCGTCACCAGCCAAGGCATCAAGCTGCTGGACTTCGGCCTAGCGAAACAAGGCGGCCCGCTAAAGGAAACCGATGCCACACTGACGCAGGCCATCACCGGCGAGGGCCAGATTATCGGCACGCTGCAATACATGTCGCCCGAGCAATTGCAGGGCAAGGAAGCCGACGCCCGGAGCGATTTATTCTCGTTCGGATGCGTGTTGTACGAAATGCTCACGGGCCGCCGGCCATTCGACGGGCCGAACGCCGCAACTATCATCGCGGCCATTCTGGACAAAGAGCCGGCGCCGCTGCCGGTCTCGCCCGCGCTGGAGCGCGTCGTTAAAACGTGTCTCGCGAAAGATCCCGGCCAACGGTTTCAAACGGCAGTCGAAACCAAGCGGGCTTTGGCCTGGGCGCTGGCGCAACCCGCCGGCGCATCCGCGCGCGCACGGGCCGGATGGTGGACGGCCGTCGCCGTGGCGCTCGTCATCGGCGCGGCGGGCGGCTGGGTTCTGTTTCACTTGCTGCAGCCACACGCGGCCGAACGCGCGCTGCACTTCGACATCGATCCTCCGCCGCACGGCCGATTCACGCTGGGTGCCGGTTCGGGCGGCCTGGCCATTTCGCCCGACGGTATGACGGTGGCGTACGTCGCAACGGCGGGCGACAAAAGCGGCCTCTGGGTGCGAACACTGGACGGAACCACAGCCCGCCTGTTGGCTGGAACCGAAGGCGCCTATTCTCCCTTCTGGTCGCCCGATAGCAAGTCCATCGGATTTTTCGCGGAGGGCAAACTGCACCGTGTCGACCTCGCGGGAGGCCCGCCGACGGCAATCTGTGATCTTGGCCTGGGGCGCGGCGGCGCATGGACCAGCGACGGCCGCATCATTTTCGCGGCCTTGGGAACCTGGTTGATGCAAGTGCCTGCGTCCGGCGGCACCGTATCCCGGCTGACCCAATTCGCCTCCGGCGATGCCGCGCACTACTGGCCGCAAGTGCTTCCCGGCGGCAATGTCTTATATTTGGTCCAGACCAACCAGGCCGATCGGGGTGGCGTCTATGCGGCTTCACTCGCGGACCCCAACCGGCGCGTCCGGCTGGTCAACGTGGATTCGAACGCGCTTTACGCTTCCGGCTACCTGCTGTGGATGCGCGGGTCCACGCTCGTGGCGCAGCCATTCGATCCCATCCATCTGAAGCTCTCCGGTGAGCCTCAGCCTGTGGCGGATCCTGCTGGCAGGTCTGCCATCACAGGACGAATGAACGTCTCGGCTTCCTCCAACGGGCTGCTGTTGTACTCCACGAGCGGCTCGAACCAACTCACTTGGCTCGATCGGGAAGGAAAGCCGCTTGGAACCCTGGGGGAACCTAACGATTACGTCATGTTCCGCATCTCGCCCGAGGGACGCCGCGTGGCTGCGGCAATCGGCAATCCAACGCGTTCCGATCTCTGGCTCCTCGATGTGGCGCGCAACGTCGCCACCCGGTTCACATTTAGCCACAATGGTCATTGGGATCCGGTTTGGTCTCCCGACGGCCGAGTGCTGCTGTTTCGTACCGCGGATGGGATGTTTCGCAAGGACTCGAGCGGCGCCGGAGACGAGCAGCGTGTGTTGAAGTCCACTGGGCTCCAATTGCCGACCAGTTGGTCGCGGGATGGACATTTCGTTCTCTACGAAGAAGGGATTTCAACACCTCCGCTGAACATCTGGATTCTGCCGGTAACGCCGGAGGGCGAGGCAGCGGGCGAGCCCAAGCGCTATCTGGACAATCCCTTCGTGAACACAGACGGCCAGTTCTTGCCGGAACCCGATCCCCGGTGGGTAGCTTATGAATCGAACGAATCGGGCCAGCCGGAAGTTTACGTTCAGGCTTTCCCGGCACCGCATGGGAAGTTCCAGATTTCGGCCGGTGGAGGCCGTTTCCCGAGATGGGGGCCCGGCGGCCGCGAAGTATTTTACGTTTCGCTGGACGACAAATTGATGGCGGTGGATCTGAAGCTTCGCGCGGACTCTGTCGAGCCGTCCGCGCCGCATGAGTTGTTTCCGCTGCCGACGCCGACCATCAATTTCATCCCCTACGACGTCACCGCTGACGGCCAGCGCTTCCTGGTGCAGGCCCCACCGGAGCAGCCTGCGCCCCTAACCGTGATTGTCAACTGGCCCGCGCTGGTGACGGATCATTGATGGCGCCGTCGGGACGCTCCCCGCGCAGGGCTTGCAGGATATTTTCGGCCGCGGCGCGCTCGATCGCACGGCGCGCGGAGGCGACGGCGGAGCCCAGATGCGGCGTGAACAAAGTCCGATCCGTCAAGCGCAGCAGGCGCGGCGCGATCGCTCGCGGCCGGTCGCTGCGCGCCCAGTCTTCCATTTCGAACGTGTCGGCGGCGTAGCCTGCCAGGTGACCGCGCTCCAGCGCGTCGGCAACAGCTTCTTCGTCGACCACCGACCCCCGGCTCACGTTAACGAGATAGCTGCCGCGCTTCATCCGAGCCAGCTTCTCCCGGTCTAACAAATGGAACGTCGTAGCGGTGAGCGGAAGCAGCGGAAGCACAAAATCACTGGAAGCCAGAAGTGCGTCCAGCTCTACCGATCCGTCCGCGGCCGCATCGTGGTGCTGCAGTTTGCAAGAGAATCCCCGAAGTAGCATCGCCAAAGCACGGCCCACCGCGCCCAAACCAATCAGACCGACCGTGCTGCCCGCGATGCCAGTCCCATAAAGAACCGGCCGCCAGCCTTCGAACTGGCCGCTGCGAATCAGCCGGTCTCCCGCCGACACGTTGCGCGCGAGCCCAAGCATCAGCGCCAGGGCTAGCTCCGCCGTCGGTTCGGTCAGCAAGTCGGGCACGATGGTGAACCATATGCCGAGCCGCGTGCACGCATCCACGTCGAAATTATCAAAACCCTTGAGCGCCGCGGCGACGATTTTCAGGCTCGGGCACGCCCTCAGGAACTCTTCATCCAACGAATCCGGCATGAAAACCATCAGCGCATCGGCGTCGCGCGCCTCGCCCACAATCACGTCCGCGTGGGGCGCGAGCAATTCGAGCGTTTCCGGGAACACCTGCTGCGTGATCACCACGCGTGGACGCGCGCTCACGCGTAGCGCTCCATCAGGCCCATATCCGAGCGGAATCGGCTGCTGAAGAAATCGACTGCTGCCACAATGACCCACGTAATCGCGATATAGGCCATCATCTGCTGATAAAAGAACAACTGCTGCGCGTTGTACAGCGCCTGGCCGATTCCGCCCGCGCCGATCACACCGACGATGGTCGCCGCACGCACGTTCCATTCCAGGCGGAACAGCGAATGAACCGTGATGGGAGCCAGCGCTAAGGGCACGTAAGCGAAGCCCGCGGTCGCCACCGGCCGTGCTCCCGTCGCCGCCATGGCCTGCACAGGCTTCGGTCGAATATTTTCGAATGATTCGGCGTACAAGCGCCCCAACGATCCGGTGCCGTGCAGTGCTAGCGCGATCACGCCGGCTTCCGGACCCGTGCCGATGACACTGACCAACACCAGCCCCCAAACCAATTCCGGGATGGCGCGCAGCGACTCCAGCAGCCGGCGCACGGGAAGCGAGATGAACGGCGGGACAAAGTTGCGCGCCGCCGCCAGGCCCAACGGGAGCGCGCCAACCATGGCGAAGAACGTTCCGCCGACGGCGATCTCCAAGGTTTCCAGCAACACCTTAGGCAGCGTCAGAACCGCATCGTGTGGAAGCTTCGGCGGCAGCATCCCGGCGATCGTCGAAACCGAATGCGAGAACGCCAGCATACCCGGCCGATCTTGCCAGAAAGCCAGAACAGCCAGCGGGAAGACCGCCACCAGGATCGCGGGCTTTTTCTTGATCCAACGCGCTCCGAAGTCGATCACCGCGATGAGCGCGATCAGCAACAGGATCACGGTGGACGCCCGCCGGAAGTCGAGCGCGTTGATGGTTCCCACCAGCTCTGTGCCGATTCCGCCGCCGCCGACCGCTCCGACGATCACCGAACAGCGTACCGCGCTCTCGAATTCGTAGGAACCGTAGCTCAGAATGTCTTTCGACCGCAGCGGTAACAATCCGAACAGCGCGACCGATAGGCGGCTCGCGCCCGTGGCCTGCAACGCGCGCACCGGCTCGCGATCGGCGGAGCGGAACAGGTCGGCGAAAATCTTGCCGACTGCCGCGCTATAGAAGATCGCCAACGCCAGCATGCCCGCCGCCGGGCCGATGCCCACCACCACAACGCACAAGATGCCCAGCGTCAGATCCGGAACCGAACGCACGCTCGCCAGTGCGGCGTAGACCCAGCGGCCGCCAGGCAGCCCCGCACCGACCCACAGCCCCGTCAGCATTCCCACCACGACGGCAATCAAAATCCCGCCCGCCGCCATCTGGATGGTCTGCTCGAGCGGCGTCATGGCGGCTTTCAAATAATGCAGCGAAAATTCCGGCGGAAAGAACTGCTTCAACAACGTGAATAAGGCCCCCAATCCCACCGTCAGATTCCCTCGCCCAAGGCAGGATAGAGTTCCGGAGTATCCAGCCGGCTCTCGCCTCTGTGCTCGCTTGCGATCTGCCCGCCGCGCATCTCAATTACGCGGTTGAAGTAATGCTCGGCCAGATGCGGCTGGTGCAGCGAGCACAGCAGCGTCACGCCGCTTTCTTCCGCCAGCCGGCACAGCAGCTCCAACGTTTGATGGGCGAGCGCCGGATCGAGCGAGGCCACTGGCTCGTCGGCCAGCAGGAGAACCGGGTCCTGCACCAGCGCCCGCGCAATCGCTACCCGTTGGTGCTCTCCGCCCGAAAGACTCGACGTGCTCGCGCGCAGCTTGTGTTCCAAACCGACGCGCCGCAATGCCGCTTGCGCTTCGTCCAGCTCCGACGCGAGCGGCCAGACCAGGAAGCGCAGCGCCCGCGCGCTCGACCATCGCCCCAGCGCGCCCGCCATCACGTTCTGATGAACCGCGAGATTATCCACCAGGTCGTGGCGCTGCGAGACCACGCCAATCTGGCTGCGCATGGCCCGCAACGCGCGCCCGCGCAGTCGCGTCACTTCCACGCCGTCCACCAGCACACTGCCGGATGCCGCGGACGCGAAGCCGTTGATCGTGCGAAACAATGTCGTCTTGCCTGTTCCACTTGGCCCCAGGACCGCGACGCGTTCTCCGCGCCGGGCCTGAAAGGACACTCCGTGCAGCACGGTGTGCTCCCCGAAACGAACCACCAGATCGCGGATTTCCAGCGCAGCGCGAACGTCAGGCAAGATAGCGACTAGCCTAAAGCATCTTCAATTCGGCCGCAATTTTGCGGATGTTGGAATACTCGGCGTCGTCGGCGCGGACGAAATCCTTGCCCCGCAGGATGTTCAAAATCGCGTCGTCCTTGCCTTCTTTCAAGGACAAAAAGGCCTTGGCGAGCGATTCCCGCTGCGCGGCGCCGACATCCTTGCGCGCCACCCAAACGTAGTCCACGAATGGCGGCGACGTGTGGAAGACGCGAACCTTGCTGCCGTCCACTTTGCCTTCCATCACCATCGAATGAAACACCGTTTCATCCAGGGCGCCTGCGTCAGACGCCCCTCCTTCCACCGCCTTGGCCGTCGCGCTATGGCTGCCGGTGAAGCGGAATTGGAGGTCGTGATCGGGATTCACGCCCGCCTTCATGAGTTCCTGGTGCGGGATCAGATGGCCGCTGGTGGAGTTGATGTCGCCGAACGCGAAGCGCTTGCCTTTGCAATCCGCCACCTTATGGATCGCCGAGCCGGATTGCGTGATGAATAGCGAATGGAAATTCTTGTCGGCCGCGCGTTGCACTAAAGGCAGTACACCGTACCGCTGGTGCGCCTTCACGTACGTCAGCGCGCCCAAATAGGCGAAGTCCAGCGAGCCGTTGCCCAGAGCTTCCACGGTGGCGTTGTAGTTTGTGGGGATGATCAAGTCCACGGATGTGCCGGTCGCTTTCGCCAGATAGTCCCGCAGCGGTGCTTTTTCCTCGATGGAAACTTGCGTCGCGCCGGCGTCGGGGATCATGCCGATTTTGATTCCATTTGCCCCACCGAGCGGTAGTGCCAAAACTCCCGCCGCGCCGATTGCGCCCGCGATCCAATCGCGCCGTGAGACAGATTTCGTCAGCTCCATAACTCCTCTACTATATCGATAGACAAGCACGACTTGCGTTACGAAATGATGACAGGCCAGTGCTACTTGCCGGGCATCAGCACGTCGAAGATCTGCCCTAACACGGATGTCACCTGCGCCTCGGAGATGGTCTCGGCGTCGTAGGCGTGTTCCAGCACCAGACCATTGAGCACGGCTTCGAGCGCGGTGCGGCGCATCGAGCGCGACTCCGGTTTGCCGTTCAGCAGGCTGGGAATCATGCTGCGAATCGTTTCCAGCTTGAGTGATTCGCGGATGCGCCGGTGCGTTCGCGCCAGCTTTGCACGAAGCCGAGGATGGCGTAGCGCGAAGAGCTTGAACTCCAGCGTCAGCATCACCCACTGCCTATCGCCGGCGCGCTGGACGTAGAATTCGCGCAGCGCTTTCAGGCGGGCTTCCGCGTTGCTGCACTGTTCCAGGGCGTGGCGCAGCATGATCATCTGCTGGCCGGATTCCTGCTCGAACAGCGCGAAGAACAGATCTTCCTTGCTGGCAAAGTGGGCGTAGAACGCGCCGCGGGTGTGGCCGGTGGCCGCGGCGATGTCCTCAATCCGCGAAGCTTCAAATCCGTCCCGCGCAAAAATGCGGCGCGCGGCTTCGATGAGCGCGCGGCGCGTCGCCTCGGTTCTCCGTTGGTGCTTGGTGGGCTCCGCGCGTGTCTTCGAAGCGGCCGTCGTCATGCCTCCTACATTATATGCATGCAAGTATGCATATGTTAAATTGGGAGACGTGCCCCATTTATCCCGCGCTCTGCTTGTATTCTCCCTGGCGCTCCCGGTGGCTTGGGCGCAATTCTCCGCCGCGCCTCCGCCGCCAACGCCGGCGCGCCAGTTGCCTTTGTCCGGCCGCGGCGGCCAGGCCGGATCCGTGGCGACGCCCCTGACTACGATCCCCGGCGGCGGCGGCAACGATACCCTAACCGGTTCAGTTCAAGTTTCGGGCGGCTATCAGGGAAGCGTGCCTGCGGCGAACGTTCCCGCGGGCGCCATCACGCTCGCACTGGCCGATGCCGTGAAATTCGGCCTGTCCGCCAACCTCGGCATTCTTACCTCCGGAGACGCAACGCGAGTCTCTGAAGCCGAACGCCTGCACGCCTTGAGCGCCCTGCTGCCCTATGTTTCCATCAGCGCCACGCAGACCAGCAACCAGATCAACCTCGCGGCTTTCGGCTTCCAGTTCAAGACGCCGCCAGGCCTCAATTTCTCGATTCCCACCGTCGTCGGGCCTTTCGGCACTTCCAACTTGCAGGGTAACTTCAGCCAGACGGTCTGGGACCTCACGCAGCGCCGCAACTGGCAGGCTACCAAGGACACCGAACACGCCTCCCAGTTGTCCGCGCGCGACGCTCGCGAGCTGGTGGTCCAGGCTGTGGCCGGGAGTTACCTGCAAACGGTCGCCACCGCGGCGAGAGTCGAATCCCAGCGCGCGCAGGTGGCCAACGCCCGGGCCGTGAATCAACAGGCCGAGGCCCGCAGGCAGGCCGGCACCAACGCGCGCATTGAAGTGACGCGAACGTTGGTGGAGTTGCAGGCGCAGGAACAGCGCCTGAGCGCTTTCGAATCGGATCTCAGCAAACAGAAGCTCGTGCTAGCGCGCCTCACCGGCCTCCCGCTGGATCGTGAACTGATTCTGAGCGACCCACTCGCCTTCAATCCCCCAGCCGTTCCGGATCCCGCGACGGCCGCGCAGCAGGCATTCCAGAAGCGCTGGGATCTTCAGGCCGCCGATGCGCAGGTGAAGGCCGCCCAGCGAATCCTGGCCGCTGCCCGCGCGGAAAACATGCCAACCGTTTCATTGAATGGCGATTATGGCGTGCTCGGCTCCAGCCCCATCGCCGCGCATGGTGTATTCACCGTGGCGGGAACGGTGAACTTCCCGGTATTCCAGGGCGGCCGCGTGAAGGCCGACATTGAACAGGCCGAGGCCACCCTGCACCAGCGGCAATCGGAACTGGCGGATCTGCGCGGCAGCGTCGAGGCCCAAGTTCGCACGGCGATCATCGAGCTTAATACCGCGATCGGCCAGGTTCGTCTAGCAGACAGCAGCCGGAACCTCGCCAACGATACCTTGCGCCAGGCTCGAGACCGGTTCAACGCGGGCGTAACCACCACCGTTGAAGTAGTGCAAGCCCAGGAGCAGGTAGCCGGCGCGGAAGGCGACTATATCTCCAGTCTGTTCGCTTTTGACTTGGCGCGCCTTTCGCTCGCCCGCGCCATGGGCGAAGCGGAAGCCGATCTGCCCAATCTTTTAAAGGGGAATGCTCCATGAACGCGCAAGACGAAAAAGTCGGGTTCGTCGAAAAAAGGATCGAAGCGCCGCGCCCCAAGGGCCGCAATAAGGCCTTCATCGTATTCTTCCTCATCCTCTTAACCGCCGGTGGCGCAGGTTTGTATTACTGGCTGCAGGCGCGGCAATTCGAGACCACCGATGACGCCCAGGTGGACGCGCATCTGAACCCCATCAGCTCGCGCGTCGACGGCACCATCACGCGCGTCTACGTGGACAACAATCAAATCGTCAAGGCCGGCGATCCGCTGGTGGATCTCGATCCGCGCGACTTCCAGGTGGCGCTGGACCAGGCTCGCGCCCAACTGGCCCAGGCCCGCAGTATGGTCGCGGCGCCGCAACTCAACGTGCCCATCACGGAAATCGAGAACAGCACCAATATTCAGGGTGGCGAAGCCGACGTCGCCAATGCCGAGGCCGCGCTCGGTGCGGCTCAACGCGACCAGGAGTCCTCCGCCGCGCGCGTCACCGAAGCCGAAGCGAATAATGCCCGCGCGCAATCCGATCTGGCCCGCTATACGATGCTGGTTAAGAGCGAGGAAGTCTCGCAGCAGGAGTACGATCAGGTGGCCGCCACGGCCAAGGCGCAAGCCGCCGCGGTCCTGGCCGCCAAAGCGTCGCTTGCAGCGGCAGGACGCACCGTCGATCAGCGCAGAGCGCAGCTCCAGCAGGCCAAGAGCCGCTTGGCGCAGCTCCGCAGCAACGCACCGGGCCAGGTGGCCATCCGCCAGGCCAACGTCAAATCGCAGCAGGCCAGCGAACTCACCGCCGGCACGCAGGTGGAGCAGGCCGAACTGAAGCTCAGCTACACCAAGATCGTGTCGCCGGTGGCGGGCATCGTCCTAAGGCGCTCGGCCGAAGTGGGCGCGCACATCAACGCAGGCCAGCAGCTGCTCCTCATCGCCCAGGTAGGCGACGTCTGGGTGACCGCCAACTTCAAAGAAACGCAGCTGCGCAACATCCACGCCGGACAGCCCGCCACCATTCATGTCGACGCTCTCCAGCAGGACTTCAGCGGCTACGTGGAAAACATCGGCGGCAGCACGGGCGCCATCGCCAGCGTCCTGCCTCCCGAGAACGCCACCGGCAACTACGTCAAGGTGGTGCAGCGCATCCCCGTCCGCATCCGCTTCAAGCCGGATCAGAAGGGCCTGGACCGGCTGCGCCCCGGCATGTCCGTCGAACCCGAGGTCCGCATCGGAGGCTGATTTGAATCCCGCAGTCTCACATCGCGATTGGAAGCCTTCGCACAACCCCTGGGCGGTCGCGCTCACGGTCACGCTGGCCACCTTCATGGAAGTGCTGGATTCTTCCATCGCCAATGTCTCGCTGCCGCACATCGCGGGCTCGCTCGGCGCCACCTACGACGAAGCCATCTGGATTCTCACCAGCTATCTGGTTTCGGCCGCCATTGTGCTTCCCGCTTCGGCCTGGCTCTCCACCATCTTCGGACGCAAGCGCTTCTACATGACTTGCGTCATACTCTTTACCTGCTCGTCGTTCCTCTGCGGCATCGCGCCCAATCTACCGTTCCTCATCGTCGCCCGCATTTTGCAGGGAGCAGGCGGCGGCGGCTTACAGCCTTCCGAGCAGGCGATCCTCGCCGACACGTTTCCGCTCGAAAAGCGCGGCCAGGCGTTCTCGGTTTACGGCATGGCCGTGGTTTTCGCTCCAGCCATCGGTCCCACGCTGGGTGGCTGGATCACCGACAACATCAACTGGCACTGGATTTTCTTCATCAACCTCCCGGTCGGCCTGCTCTCGCTGTTCTTCACCAGCCGCCTGGTGGAAGATCCACCATGGTTGAAATCGGAGAAGCGTGGCGGAATCAAGGTCGACTACATCGGTCTTTCCCTGCTGGTTATTGGCATCGCCTGCTTCCAGTTCGTGCTGGACAAAGGCCAGGAGTCCGACTGGTTCTCTTCGCGCATGATCACCACGCTGTTCATGATCGGCATTCCGACGCTGGCGGCGTTCTTTCTGTGGGAGTGGTACGCTCCCAACCCGATCGTGGACGTGCGCCTGCTCAAGAACCGCAACTTCGGAACCGCCGTCTCGTTCTCCTTTGTTTTGGGCATGGTATTGTTCGGGTCCACGGTGCTGATTCCGGAGTTCCTGCAAAGCAGTCTCGGCTACACGGCCGAGCTGGCCGGCATGGCGCTCTCTCCCGCGGGCTTTGTGCTCATGTTCATGATGGTGGTGGCAGGCCGGCTTACCGCAACGAAAGTCGACCCCCGCTTGCTGATCTGCATTGGCTTCCTGGGAACGTCGTTCGCCTTGCGCCTGATGACCAACATCTACCTGCAGATCGACTTCACCACCATCGTCCTGCTGCGCATGTTCCAGGTGATTTTCATGCCGCTGATCTTCATCCCCATCACGACGCTCAACTACATCGGCGTTCCGCGCGAGAAGAACAACCAGGTATCCGGCATCTCCAGCTTCATGCGCAACATCGGCGGCAGCATCGGCACATCCATGCTGAGCGTGTTCCTGACGCGCCAGAACCAGACCCACCTGGTGGCCATGGCGTCGCACACCTCCAGCAGCGATTCCAACTTCCAGCAGTTCTTGAACGGCCTGACCGGTATGTTCATGTCGCAAGGTTACGACGCCGCGACGGCCGCCAAGAAGGCCATGGCCATGGCCTATTACGTCGTGCAAAGCCAGGCCAACGCGCTGAGTTTCAAAAACAGCTTCTTCGTGATGTCCATCATCATTGCCTGCCTGGCCCCGCTGCCCTTTATCATGCGCCGGCCCAAGCCGGGCGAACGGCAGCCCTCTCTTTCGCACTAGTACTACTGGGCCAGACAGTTTTTCCTGTCGTGCCATGGACATTCTGTCCGCCTGCGCAACGCGTCTCCGCGTAACTATTTAGTTTCACGTCCCCTTCAGCCTGGTACTCCAAATGCTCCAAAAGAAGGCGGACGAAGGAGAAGCGGACATGGAATCCGAAATGAAGGACCTGATTCAAGAGCTGGAGAAGGCGATTAATGAGGCTGTCTCCGAGTCGGACCGGATCGCGTCCATTGTCGGCGACATGAAGGGTGCCGGCTACGACGTGTGCCTGCTTCTGGAAACCACAGTGGCGCTCACCGCGATGAAGAGCGCGCGGCGTGACGTCGCGGCCGACGGGCCCGCGGATCTGGACATCTGCTTCACCGAGCAGGACCAGCGCTTCCTCGAAGACCTCAAGATCGCCGTCGTGGAAGACTAACCCGCTATTTCGTTAGCGGCCAAACGACCTCGGTCTTCCAGTCCTTGGGATCCGGAAACTGGCTGGGATCGGTAATGTAAGATTCCCAAGGCGCTCCGTAAGGCGCTAAGCCCTGAGCCTCCGTCCAAATGTGAATTGCGGCGTGCGCTTGCGATAGCGTGTCGTAGGGTCCGCAGTGCATGGTGACGGCCGCCGGCCCGCCCGGCAACATCACCGCAGCTACTTCAGGGTCGCCCGCTTCGGCGGCAGGCGATGCAACCGGAAAACCCGCCTCCATGGTCGTCATCCCCGGCCCCCAGTCGAAATAACGGGCAAAGGGCGCTCCGGCGAGCGCGATCCCTTTCGCTTGCATCAATTGATAAACGCGGCCGAACATCTCTCCCAGCGCTTGCGCGATCTCGGCTCGCTTCACCCGCCGCTTCATCACGAGAGCGGGCTGAGCCGCCAGTTCTTTTTTCGTAATCGAATATTCCACCGAGTGCCTCCGAGGTTGATCTTCGTCTTGAATGTGATACAAATCGACGCACGGCCCGACTTGCGCCACCAGTGCGGCATGTCCGCTTGCCTGATCTCCATTGGTCTGCTGGCTGAATCCACGCTCGCGGTAAGCGCGCGGCGCCATCTCAAAGCGCTTGCGAAAGGCCCGGATGAACACTTCGTGGCTCTGAAACCCGCACGCGAGCGCAATATCCAGCACGGTGTCGTCGCTCGTCAGCAGGAGCGCCGCCGCCCGCTCCAGCCGGAGCCGCAAGGTGAGCTGCTTGGGGGACTCGCCGACGGTCTCAGCAAACACGCGCTGCAAGTGGAACGCCGATAAGCCCGTCTGCTTAGCCAGCGCCGCGAGCGATACGTCTTCATCCAGATGCCTGGCCGCATACGCCAGAGCCGGCTGGATCTTTTTCAGACGCTTCGTGCAGGCCATCTCGATCCAGTCTACTGGAGAGGAGCTCCCGTATCTTGATGTTTCTTGCGAAATTCGCGGGCGAACGCAGCTTCGAGCGCAGGCTCATTGCGCTCGCGCACGATCTCCTCGACCCGTCGGCGCACCGCTTCGTCACGCGCGTAAAGGGTCAATCCGGCCAGCGCGTCCGCCGCCACTGGCCCGCTCTCCTCGCTCAGCCTGCTGATCAGGAATTCCACCGCTTCGTCGCTGCGCAGCATCGCGATCGCGACCAGAAGCGTTCGCCGTTGCTCGCTGGCCCCGCCGCGCTCCCAAACCTGCCGCAACACCTCGAACGCCGCCGGCAAGCGCGACTCACCCAACGCCAACGCGGCCTGCTCGCTGACAACTTCGGAATGCGAATCGAGAAACTTCGCCGCGAACTCGACCGATGGCGCGGGGTCCAACGCGAGCAGCGCGCTCAAGCACTCGCCCAGGATCTCATCCTCGCGATCGCCCAGCAGCGCTTTCAGCCGCAGAAGCAACACACCTTCAGGCCTTCCGGCTTCGGCGATTGCTTGGATCGCTCCGGCCCGCGCGGTAACTTCCGGGTCGGCCAGCAGCGTCACGCATTCCAGCAGTGCGTCGGGATGGCCCATCCGCGCCAGCCCGCGCGCGCACAACCCTCGCAGTGCCGCAGCCGCATCCACCGGGGGACCGAAGCTGCCTTCTCGTTGGACATGCCGGATGCCTGCGAAATAGACCTTCGCGGCCGGGTCGTCGAGTTGGATCAATGCCCGCGCGATCGCGGTCAGAGCTTTGCATCCGGGGTCGCGCTTGGCACCGTCCCCGATCAGGCGTTCAAAAGCGTCCACCAGCTCGGGTGCGAGGGCGCCGGCCTCCAGACTTTCGGCGGTGGCTGCGGCCGCAGCCACGACAAGGCTGC